>CABZTB010000002.1:0-167042 GCA_902528545.1 uncultured Pelagibacteraceae bacterium
CGTATTCTTAACAAAGACGCGGGTGATATAAAATTAGAACAATTGAATTTTGAAGAACAAGATTTAAAAAATTTGAGAAAAGCAATTCATAGTACTCAAGGATTAATACTTGTAACTGGTCCAACGGGATCTGGTAAATCAACTACTTTATATAGTATTTTAAAAGAAGTCAGTAAACCTCATTTAAATATTTTAACAGCTGAGGATCCTGTTGAATATGAATTGGATGGCGTAGGGCAAGTTCAAATTAAAGATCATATTGGGTTAACATTTGCATCAGCTTTAAGATCTTTTCTAAGGCAAGACCCAGAAATTATTCTTGTTGGAGAGATGCGAGATAAAGAAACTGTTGATATTGGATTAAAAGCAGCATTAACGGGTCACTTGGTATTTAGTACACTTCACACTAATGATGCACCAAGTACAATTACTAGATTACAAAATATGGGTACACCCGATTATTTAATCAGTGCTGCAACTCAATTGGTTGTTGCACAAAGATTGGCAAGAAAAAATTGTAAAGATTGTAGAGTGCCTGACGATGATGTTAATCCAAAAGTTTTACAAGATTTAGGATTTAGTGCCGAGCAAGCATCGAGAGTTAAAGCTATTAAGGGTAAAGGTTGTACCAAATGTAGCAATACTGGTTACAAAGGTCGACAAGGTATTTATGAAATTTTAGTTGTATCAAAACCACTTAAAGAAGCAATCTTGCGACAAGCCACTACACCAGAATTAAGGGAAATTGGAATTAAAGAGGGTTTTCAAACTATGAAAGATATGGGCCGAAGACTGATTGCATCTGGGGAGCTTAATTTTAGAGAGTACGAAAGAGTTCTTTCAGGTGAGTAAAAATGGAAGCTTTTACATATAAAGGAATTTCTGACGGAAAATACGTCGAGGGTGATATAGAAGCTATAAACCTTGATGAAGCCTCACACCTCTTAAAAGAGAAGAAAATAATAATCACAAATATTATTAAGTCTAAAAAGAAGGCAGGTGAAAAGAAGAAAAAAAGTGGATCCTCACTTTTTGGTAAAAGCAAAAAAGTAAAAGTAGAGGATATTCTTATATTTTCAAAGCAATTTGCAACTATGGTAAAAGCAGGTTTGCCAATCTTACAAGTTTTAGCAATGCTTAGAGATCAAATGGAGAGCCAAGGAATTAAGGATATAATTGAGGATATAAGAAAGAGTTTAGAAGGTGGAGTAAACTTATCAAAATGTTTTGAAAAATATCCTCAACATTTTGACAATGTGTATGTCAACTTAATCAAGGCAGGAGAAGCTAGTGGTAAATTAGATGTATTCTTACTTAAAATAGTAGACTCGCTTGAAAAAAAAGAAAAAATTAAGAAGAAAATTAAATCTGCATTAATGTACCCAGCAATAATGTTTACAGTAGCAATAACTGTAAGTGCGTTCATGCTTGTTAAAGTAGTACCTGTATTTGCAAAAATGTATGATGGTATGGGTTTAGAGTTGCCAGCAGCTACAGCAACCATCATGGCTATGAGTGATTTTTTAAGAGGAACAGGTGGAAAAGTTATCCTTTTTGGAAGTATAATAGGTTTTTTTGGATTTAGGTTTATTACAAAAAGAAACGCTGCAATTCGTTTTAAATGGCATAAACAAGTTTTAAAACTACCATTGTTTGGGGATATGATTTTAAAATCTATGTTAGCTAGAATTTCATTGATTATGGGAAATTTAAGTGCAGCGGGTGTAAACTTATTAGAGAGCTTGGAGATTGCAAAATCTGTCAGTAACAATGATGTTATTACGGATGCTCTAGAGAATGTTAAAAAAGGAGTTTTTTCTGGAGACACATTAACAAAACTTTTTTTAAAAGAGCCATTGTTCCCCCCAACATTTAGCCAATTAATCTCTGTAGGAGAACAAACCGGTCAATTAGATGAAATGTTTAATTCAGTAGCTACTTATTATGAGGAAGAATTTGATACTACAGTTGATAATATGTCTAGTCTAATAGAACCGATCATGATTGTTTTTATGGGGGTGATGATTGGTGGACTAATGATTGCAATGTACTCACCAATATTTAACGTTGGTGCTTTAATTAATTAGATTGATTATTTTTATATTCTAAAAACTATTACTTAATAATAGATCTGTGCTGTAATTTGGTTTATCAACAAAAAAGTTATAGTCAGTAGAAATTTTAAAATCAAAAATGTCAATTTTTTTAGAAAATTTTAAACTAGTATTAATAGTTTCATCCAAATCAAATGAAAATTTCATCTCATCTATTGGAACATATCCTAGTGATAAATAAAACTCATCGTAATAACCTCCCCGCGTACCAAATCTCTCAATGTTAATAACTGTCGACCAACCTGTTATCGATGTTCTATCAATACCATAACCAATTCTATAATTATATTTGGATCTATTATTAGATTCATATTCATAGATGGTACTTTGATTATTCAAATAATAAAATTCTGCATTAGATGATGGACTTAAGTCTCCAATAAATTCTAATCTTCCATGGTGATTAATGATTTCCTTATCTTTTTCTCCTTTATCTGTTGTATCAAAGAGTACTCCAATAGTGGCTATCGCAGTTTTAATATTTTGATCTTTATAATGTAATGCATCAGCTAAACTACTACCTAAAATTGTTTTTTCATCAAATGGTTTAAGCTTAGTATATCCAATTTCTAACTTAATACCTGGATTTAAGTTTATATCATTATTATGTAGTCGTTTCCCAAAATTCATTGATCCAAATATTTGGTGCCCATTTCTATTACCCTCTAATTTATTGCCATTAATAACTCTTCGATGATCAATTTCCAGTAAGCTAAGTCCAATAATACTGTCAGTAAAATAATCATTATCTCTAATCTTTGTGCGATAAGCAGCCAAACTATAAGTGTTTGTATTTAAATTAGAACCATTGCTTCCAATATCTACATCGTCCTTTCCGAATTGAAAAACATATCCGTACATTAAATCTCTATCGTCTTCATCAATTCTGTCAGTACCAAAAGATATTCCATAATTTTGAATATCTCTTGAGGATGTATTGCTTACATTTTTTTCTCCTATAACAAATCTTCCCTCACTCCAGTCAAACCAATCATTACTTCTATAAGTTTTATCTCTTTCTTTCTTAAAAGCGTCAAACGTGCTTACTAGTTTTGCAACTTTTTGATTTTTAAAGTCAATACTGGCATTTAAGTTTGAGAGATTGTCTTTATTTTTGTGTCTTCTAAGCCACTCAATTCTATGAAAAATCGGAAGCGTGTTGTTTCTTATTACACGTTTTGACATCTCTACGTTAGCCTCGATAATAGCTTTTACATCCGCATTAGCAGATGGATCAGTGCAGGCAATGGTCCCAGCACATTGTAGGTCGTATTCATGAATCTTATCTGTGGTGGCTGCAGTTTCTTTGTCACTTGTAACAAATAATTTTGTAAAGTTTGCAGCAAAAATAAAACCTCGCATATCATCAACTCTGCTACCTAAATCAAATGAAGAAAAAGTTGAGGATAGAGTTGTGATATCATAAGCAGTGCTCAAGGTATATTTATTCATTCTGGCATTACCATCTCCAGCTATATAAAGCGCAGTTCCATCTGAATTAAATTGAATATTTCTCATAGTACCATCTGCACTCGCTAATGAGTCAGAAATTTCTCCTGGTGTTACTCCAGATCTTAGATCCCAAGCGTTTGATAAATCAAATTGCCTTATTTTATCTGTCGTCTTTCCACCCACAAACATCCTTGTGCCATCAGGTTTGAAAGCCAAAGTTCTAAGTTGATTCTCTACATATACTCCAGTTTCTGTTACTTCATATATTTTCTCACACACTAATGTTGATGAGTCCCATGCTGTGGTTAGTTTAAATTGAAAAATAGCAACACCTGGATTTCCATTGAAATCTTTATTGGTAGCTACAAACATTTTCGTACCATCGGGCTTAAATTCTATTGCATGTGGTAATTTCATATTAGTACTACATGTTAGTTGCGTTCCATCTCCATCACTAAAAGATCTTGTTGCAGTACTTATATCAAAGGGTGTACTAAGAGAATATTGAACTACAAATGCGTTTTCGTTTCCAAGACGACTTGTGATATACATTATCTTACCATCAGGTTTAAAGTTTATTCCTCTAACACCAGGAGTATCGCTTGTAACATCTTTTGTCTGAACAAATGATAATTCACCAAATGAATGTGAACTAAATAAGATTAAGAAAAGTGTCAAAAATAAAAATATTTTTTTTGTCATTTCTTTAAAAAAATTAAGAATTATTGTAATGCCACACTCATACTTAGAATATTTGTGTAATTACCATCACCATCCTTTGTATTACAGGGCTTCTTGAAGCACATTTCTACCGTGGCGTTTTTATTACCTTGAGTATTAATAATTATGTATCCAAGTTGTTTATCTTCATAAGCAGCCCCACCACTTCTAACAGCTTTAGATGTTGAGCCATCCACTTCACCAAAAGGATTTTTAAAACTATAATCTCTAAAAGCTTCATCAACGTATTGAGCTATAGTTTGTGCTTTTACATCAGAACATTTGACATTATTTTGATCAAATAAATTTCTGTTTGGATCGACATTGCACATCATAAGTTCATTTGAAATATATTTAGAAGCACTAGTAAAATTTGATTTGGCAGTTGCTATTTTAGCTGAAGCTGTATATCCGTTATAAGCAACCACTCCTACTGCTGCAAGAATACCAATGATAGCTACGACAACAAGAAGTTCTATTAGTGTGAACCCTTTTTGTTTCATAAAAAACTTATAATTTTTTAGTAAGAACTAAATTGTTGATCCAGGGTTTATCACCTTCTTTAAATTTTATCGAATCCATTATTTCTTGAATAAAAAAAGTACCAAGCCCACCTGGTTTGACATCATCGATTGCTCTATGTTTAACTTTACTTTCCTCAACTGGTTTTCCTTTATCAAAAAAAGCAATTTCAAGTTCTTTACCAGTACAAGAAATTCTTACTGCCATCCTGTCTTGAGTGTCAGGAAAATCTTTGTAAGCATGTTTGACAATGTTTTGTGCAGCTTCGGCAATCGCCAAAACTAATTCTTCTCTTAAATCTTCATCTATTTTAAATTTTTCGAAAACTTCTCTAGAGAAACTTCTTACATCCTTAAGACTTGATGACCTTACTAGGAAATCTTTTTTTTCAGATAAATTTGTTGGATCCGCGACTTCAGTATTCATTTTGTTGAATTACTCCAAATTTAAAATTTGCTCTAACTTTGCCATCATTATAACTTTTAAAACTGATTTACTTACATCCTTAACTATAAGCTTAGTTCCCTTCTCTAATGCTTTTTGATGACTTTCAATTAAAACCGAAATACCTGATGAGTCCATATACTGAACATTACTTAAATTTAAGTTAACATTTTTACCAGCATCAATTAGAGGAAAAATAACTTCTTTCGCACCCTCTGTTTTATCCATATCTATTTCACCATCTAAAAAAACTGTACTCGTGTCACCTTCATCTGTAACTTTATAGGTCATAAAAATTTCCTTGCCATTGCTAAAACTTTTTCAACAGGTTGACTTACCTCTTTCAACTCAACCTTTGTATTTTTATCTTTTGCTCTTTTACTACTTTCCACAATTACGGATATTCCAGAGGAATCCATGTATTGAACATCTTTAAGATTTAAATGCACTTCTTTACCAGAGTCAATTAAAGGAAAAATAACCTCCCGAACATCATCTGCAATATCCATGTCTATTTCACCATTTAAAAAAACTGTGCTGATATTTTCACTATCTGTGACTTTAAATTTCATAATTCACTATATTAAATAAGCTAATAACAAAAAACATCTTAAAATTAAACCCAATTTGACCTTGATGTTTGATTTTATTGATATTAAGCGCAATATTTGCAGTTTACATCAACAAAATTTATTATAAGTTTTTAAAATTAATTAATTAATAAAGAGGAAAAAATGAAAAATAACAAAGGTTTTACATTAATTGAATTATTAGTTGTAGTTGCAATTATTGGTATTCTAGCCGCTGTTGGAGTGGTTGCTTACAATGGTTACACTAAAAATGCAAAAATTAATGCTGCGAAATCTAATCAAGCTGCAGCAGTAAAATATATCGCTGCTGAATTACAGAAATGTAACATGGCTGAGACAACTGCTATGGACGATAATCTAACATGTTCTGCATTGAATACTGCAGCAAGTAATGCAGGATCAGCTGCAACAGCAGCAGTAGCCGCATTAGCAGATTTTAAAAATCCTATGGCTAATGCTTGTAAAGCTGTAATCCTATCAACAACAACGGCACAGGCAGCAAATGATTCAGCTACACCACCTGTACCAGCTTGTGCTAATACGGGAGAGGGATATACAATCATTACTGTTGATGAAGCTAATGACAAGCTTACTCTTAAAACAGCATATGATGGTGGCGAGGTTGAAAATGAAGTTTCCCTTGACTAGCTCATCTATTGAAAAAAAACTTTAAAATAAAAATTAAAAGCTCTCTAGGGTTTTCCCTAGTTGAGCTTTTAGTTGTAGTTGCAATCATAGGAATTATATCCTCTATAGGTGTGTTAACTTATAATGGATATGTTTCAGGGACAAAAGAAAAGTCTATCAAGAATATGATGCAACAAGTTTCATTAGCACAGACAGAAGAGCTCTCTAATAGTGGTAATTACTATTTTCATACTCCTGTTGAGACAGATACATGCACACAAAGCGCGGCAAAGACTAAAGATATTGAGGTTAACTTATTAGGTAGGAAAGATTACACAATTGAAAATAGTGAAAGCCAAACTGGGAGAGAAGTAGGTTATGAAATGTGTATAGCGAAAACAGGAACATCCGACTACAATATCAATGCAAAAGAGACAGGGTCTACTTGCATTTTAACATTAAGCAGAGATGGAAACTTCTCTAAGTCTTCTGACTGTTAAAAAAAAGATTTAAAATCAAATCGATCACAAAAGCAATTGATTGTTGATCTTTGTTTGTTAGATAATTAAAATTATGGATAAAGATATGGCTCAAGAAGTAATAGGTATATTAACAAGTAATATTGATACCTTATGGGTCATTGATTGTGCAATATTAGTTTTCATCATGCAGGCAGGTTTTATGTGTATGGAAACCGGTTTATCAAGGCATAAAAATAGTATTAACGTTGCTTTAAAAAATGCAGCAGACTTTGGTGTCTCTGTTGTTATCTTTTGGATATTTGGCTTTGGCTTGATGTTTGGTACTTCCTATAATGGTTTTTTTGGCACTGATTTATTTTTCTTTAAGACAGATAAAGCTGAGTACATGACATACTTTGTCTTTCAAGCAATGTTTGTCGCAACAGCTGCAACAATTATTTCGGGTGCAGTTGCTGAAAGAATGAAATTTAATGGCTATCTTATTATGACAGTTTTAGCTACTGGAATAATTTATCCAATCGTTGGACACTGGGCCTGGTCTTCAAGTTATCTATCTAAATATGAAGCGGTGGATCAGCTTTTAGCAATAACAGGAACTGTTAAAACTACTGGTTGGTTATCAGATTTAGGTTTTGTTGATTTTGCTGGCAGCACCATTGTTCACTCCGTTGGTGGATGGATTGCATTAGCAGCAGTGATTATTTTAGGACCAAGAATTGGAAAATATTCTGAGGCCAATAAAGGAAAATTTACTGGGTCTAGTTTTCCTTTAGCAGTCTTAGGCACACTTATTTTATGGTTTGGTTGGTTTGGTTTTAATGGAGGAAGTAATGGCGCTATGGATGAAACAGTACCATTGATTTTGATTAACACTTTTTTAGCGGCGGCGTTTGGTTTATTAACTGGATTAAGTGTTTCTTATTTAAGATTTAAAAAACCCGATCCTTTTTATATTATCTTGGGTCCTTTGGCTGGATTAGTCGCAATTACTGCTGGTTGTAATTCTATGACATCAGTCACATCTATTTTTGTTGGAATTATTGGAGCTATAATTGCCATTACTGTAAATGAATTATTAAATAGATTTGAAATTGACGATGTTGTTGGAGCGGTACCAGTTCATTTAGCGGCGGGTGTTTGGGGAACTTTAGCAGTTGGATTTTTTAGTGATCTAAGTATTTTGGATACAGGGCTAGATAGATTTTCTCAAATTAAAATTCAATTAATTGGAGTAATTGCTATTGGTTCATTTACATTTATTTCTTCATTTATAATCTTAAGTCTTTTCAATAAATTTTATCCACTGAGAGTAAGTCCAGTTCAAGAGGAATTAGGATTAAATATCGCTGAACATAATGCAGTATCCATTGAGCATGATTTAATTACTATTTTAGATAAACAATCAGAGTCTGGCGATCTCAAAATAAGAGGACCACAAGATCCGTTTACTGCTGGGGGTGTGATTGGTCTTTATTATAACAAGCTTATGAGCAAACTTGAGACAAGCGAAGATGAAAAAAATAAGTGGCGGGAAAGAATTTCAAAAGAGGTAAAACTTGCTGTCAAAGTTCAAGAAAATTTTTTACCAAAAAGAAATTTAAAAAACTATCCAGTACATGGAATTAATATTGCGGCAAGGGAGGTTTCTGGAGATTTTTTTAGTTTTTATCCTCACAATGATAGTATTTATTTTATAATTGCTGATGTAGCTGGCAAAGGAATTCATGCTGGTATGGTTATGGCAAAAGCATCAACTCTATTTGAAGTTTTAGCCCAATCAAAAGTTGATCCAGATGAAATGGTTTTTCACATGAACAACGATTTAAATAATACTAAAACTGCTGGAATGTTTGTAACTTCAATTGTCGGAGAATATAGTTTAATCACAGATGAAATTAGATGGGTTAATGCAGGTCATCAACCTGCAATTTTAAGAAACGGGCAAGGTCAATATAGTCAGTTTGAAAGTTCAGCTCCACCTCTGGGAGTGATTAAACAAAAAGATAAAAGTGTTTATAATATTCAAAAAACAAAATTAAATGGTTCAAGGTTTTACGCTTTTACTGATGGTTTATCAGAAAGTTTAAATGATAGTGGAGAAGAGATAGGAATTGATGGCTCAATCAACATAATCGAACAAAATTATAACAAGGATACTATTAAACAATTAGACAGTATTACGAAAACAGTAATTAGTTCTGGCCAAAATCAAAAGCTTTCTGATGATCTAACTTTAATAAGTATTGGAAAATAAGACTTATTTCTAAAATTAATTAATTGAAAAAAACAATATACTTAATATCTTTTCATTTTTATGTTTTTGTATTTCGTAAGGTTTAAATTATTTTTGATGTCAATAATTCTGTTGATTACGACGTCTGCTTTTTCATCAGAAAAAAACATTACATACATGCAAATTTTGCAAGATCCTAATAACTTAGATTTAAATTTAAAATATGCTCAACAACAGGGAAAAGTTGGAAACTTTAAACAAACAATTTCAACACTAGAAAGATTAAATATGCTTTATCCAGATAATGTTGAAATCAAATTATATTTATTATCTGTTTTAGTCCAAGTCGACTCTCCAGAAAAAGCTAACACGATTATAGAAGACATGAAACTAAGAAGAGACCTTTCTGCAGAGGATTTGGAAACTTTACAAGAAATTGAAGAAGAATTAAAAGACCGTGAACCAAGTTTGTGGAATCTAACTGCTGATGTGGGTGTCGGTGCAACATTTTCTAATAATGTTAATAGCGTTTCAAAAACAAGACTAAAATATGATGCTGGATCAATTTCAGCCTTTACTTCTCCTAAACATGATAGAACTGAAAGTGCATCATTAGGTATAACTGCAACAAGACCAGTTGGTGAAGAGTCGTCATTATTATTAAATTTTGGACACACAACATCTAATCAATATCAAGAAGCTGATGACGATTTTCAAAGTTATGGTTTAACGATTGGTTTAGATACTACTTTAGGTAATCAAAGTTTAAGTCCTTATGTGATTATGAGTAAAACTGATGCACAACATGATGCAGATAGTTTTTCATTGATGTTAGGAATAGGGGGTTTTTTTACAGTAGGAGAAAGACATTCTTTTAGTTATGGTTATTCTTACTCAGATTCTAAAGCAAATCATAATTTATCTGATACCACCGCAGATGAAACGAATGCAATTGGACATGGTTACACTTTTGGTTATGATTTAATATTAACTCCAATAATTTCTAGTTCACTTAGTTTAGGTTACAGTGATAGTGATGCAAAAGTTGACGCTGGAAATGATTATGAAACATATGAATTTGGTATTGGATTAAACTTTGCATTTCCATGGGCTTATATTGCATGGAGTGCGTCCACAAGTTTTAATGATTATAAAGTTGCCGATACAACTGTAGACTCCACAAAGTTAAGATCTGACCACGCAACGACAACAGACTTGATGATTACAAAAGCAATAGGAGATATTTTTCCATTCATTGATCCTAACAGAACATTGTTTATAAACTTGTCGTATGAAAAAACTTTCTCAGAGGCAAATATTATGAATTATGACTATTTAGCCGATTCCTTTGCTTTGAGTTTCTCAAAAGCTTTAAAGCTAAATTAATTAATTTTTTAAAATTTCCCCTAATACGGGCTTTTTTTATCGTTCAATATGAGTTTTTAAAGTTTATTTTTTTGAGTTTTTTGTTATTTTTATCTTATGAAAAAAATTTTATCAGCTTTTGTAGGTCTGATCTTAATGATCAGCACAAATATAAATGCTCAGGAATTAAAAATAGAAAAGCAGTTAGTGGGTATTGTGGGAGCAATTTCTGGAACTGTAAAAACTGAAACAAGACAATTAAAAGCTGGTGATAAGATTTATTTAAATGAAACAATTGTTGCTGGGGCCGGATCTGGTACACAAATTTTACTTTTAGACCAATCAACTTTTACTATTGGTGAAGACTCTGAAGTTGTGATGGATACATTTATTTTTGATCCAGCGACGAATGATGGAAAAATTGTTGCAAGTGTTAAACAAGGAAGCTTAAAAGTTATCTCAGGGTTAATAAGTAAAAAAGATCCTGATAGTTTAACTGTGGAAGTACCAGAAGGAACACTAGGTTCTAGAGGAACAGAATTTCAAACAATCGTATCAAAAGGTAGAACGGATACTTTATTAATCGGTCCAGGAAAAAATAATACTTTAGGAATGAGACCTGGAGCTGTGCTAATTGGAAATAATTTAGGTTCAACTTTGCTTGACAACCCTTATAGCATGGCATCAATGACAAAAGGTAAGGCACCTGGGCAAGCAAAAAAAATCACTAAAAATCAATTAAAGAAATTTAATAAAAAGATGAAGGCTTTAAGAGTTGCTAAGCTCTCACCAGAAGAAAAAAAAGGTAAGAGAAAAGAAATGAAAAAACAACTTAAGAAAGAGCTTAAGTCTATGGGTTTTGAAAAAGAACAAATTAAATCAATTATAAGAGAAAATATTCAAAAAGATAAAGAGAAGAAAGTCGCTATAAAAAAAGAAAGAGCAGAAAAGAAAAAAGCTAAAAAGAAAAAAGCTAAAGCAGAAAATAAAAAGAATAAAAAGAAAAAAGCTAAAAAAGTAAATAAGAAAAAAGGTAAAAAGAAAAAAGCTACTAAAAAAGGTTCTAAGAAGAAAAAAGTAGTTAAGAAAAAAGAAACTAAGAAAAAAGCAGTTAAGAAAAAACCAGCTAAAAAGAAAAAAGCAGTTAAGAAAAAAGCTGTTAAGAAGAAAAAAGTAGTTAAGAAGAAAAAGAAAGTAGTTAAGAAAAAACCTAAAAAGAAGATCAAGAAAAAAGTAGCTAAGAAGAGAAAGATTGTTAAAAAGAAAAGAGCTCAGAAAAAGAAAAAAGCTAAAAAGAAAAGAAGAAAAAAGAAGTAATTATTAGCTAGTTCTCAATAAGTTTCATTTACATTGCCTAAATTAGATATAAATTTCACTGTGTGGAAGCTTTTGTACAAAAAAATTTAAATTATTTTGTTTTCTTAATTGTACTAACCTTATTAATTTTTCTAAAAATTTTAAATCCAGCATTTATTAAGTCAGTTTCTTATTTAAGTTTTGATTTGTATCAAAAAATATTTGCTCAAGAAAAAGACAGCGAAGTAGTTATTATTGATATTGATGAACAAAGTTTAGGTAAGTTTGGACAATTTCCTTGGAATAGAACAGTTTTTGCAAAAATTTTAGATCAATTAAATACCTCAAATCCAAAAGCAATCGGTTTCGATATATTTTTCACTGAAAAAGATAAACAATCTCCTGATGAAATAATAAAATCATATAATTTAATTCCATCAGATGTTTCTGAGTTGCAAAATCTTAAAGGTCCAGATGATTTATTTGCTGAAAAATTAAAAGAGTCAAAATCAGTTATTGCAGTTTTGGGTAGCAATGTCCCATCACATTCAAATTATGACCGAAAAGCAAAAGCAAGATTTCTTTCTAAAGGGGGTGAACCAAAACAATTTACATATTCTTATCCATTTTCTATAGGCTCATTAGAAAAATTAGAGAACAATGTTCGGGGTCTTGGTTCTATTTCTTTTTTAGATCAACTCGATGGAATAATAAGATCTTTACCATTAATTGTTCAGTTTAATAAAAAGATATATCCAACAATGGGTTTAGAAATGGTACGAGTTGGATCAAAACAAAAAAATATTTATGTAGAATTAAATGAGGTAGGTATAACTAGAATTAGCGCCAGACCTTATAAAGTAGAGTCCGATCCTAATGGTATTATTTGGATCAAATATAAAAAATCGCAAAAAAAACAATATATTTCCGCAGGTGATGTTTATGATGGTAATTTTGAAAAAAGTTTTTTTGAAAATAAATATGTTTTAATTGGAGCTTCAGCTCAAGGTTTATTCGATTTAGTAAAAACCCCACTGGGTATAACTATTCCTGGAGTAGAAGTTCATGCTAATGTTATTGAAAATATTTTAGACAAGTCTTATCTAATAAGAAATCCTAACACTTATATTTTTGAACTTATATTTTCTATAATTGTTGCCTTACTCACTTTTGTTTTATCACAAAAAATTAAACCGAAATATAGTTTATCGATCTTTTTCGGAAATATTTTAGCCATTATTGTCATCGGTTTTTCTATTTATAAATTTAGGTCAGAGTTAGTAGATTTTAGTTATCCAATTTTCATAGTAACTATAACATTTCTTACTGGTCTTTATTTTAGATTTATTGAGGAAAATAAAATGGCCTTAGCTAATTTACAAAAAGAAGCTAAACTTTTAAAAGAACGAGAACTTGCTGCGGGAGTTCAAAAAAGCTTATTTCCAGATATTACGAAATTTGAAAATTTTATTTTTGCCAAAAACGTTCCAGCAAGAGACGTTTCTGGAGATTATTTTGATGTCGTCAGATCAACACCTGAAGAATATTTTTTTACTTTAGCTGATGTATCTGGAAAAGGTGTTAAGGCTGGAATGTATATGGCAAAAGCATCCTCAATCTTTAGAACTTTAACTAATTTAAAATTTCCTTTGGAAAAAGTTGTCTTTGGTGTGAATAATGAACTAGTAGAGGCAAAATTTAAAGGAATGTTCGTTACTGCTGTTTTTGGTAAGTTAAATATTAAAACTGGAGAGCTTGTATTTATTAATGCGGGCCATGAAAGTATTCTTACTTTTGATGAAAATAAAAATTATGAATATATCAAATCTGAAATGCCACCAATTGGTATCGTTAAATATTTTACCGAGTCAATGGTCAAATCAAATACAATCAACCTTAAAAACAAAACTTTTGTGGTTTACACTGATGGCGTAACTGAGGGTTATATGAAAAATGGTGAAGAGTTAGGAGCCGAAGGTGTGCAAAAAATTATAAACGAAATGTCACAGGTCACACCAAAGTCCATCGTTGAAGCTATCGAAAAAGAGCTTAACTGGGGTGCAGAAAAGTTAAGGGATGACATCACTTGTATGGCAATTAACATTAATAATACTGAGCTTATAAAGAAGAAATAATTTGAAACCCAAATTGAATAAATTGATTATTTAAAATCTTTCAATTTTATGTAAATTGCATTTGTGAAACGAATCTTTCTATTACTATTTTTGCTACCCATCTTGAGTAATTGTACTCAATATTCTGCCATGATAAGTCCTGCTTTTACTCTAGCTCATACAGGAAGTTTAGCCCAAGCTTCCACTTCTTTATCAAGTTCATTAGCAATTAATGAAGTCAAAAAAGAATATACAAATAATTTACAAGCAGAAAGAATTTGTCCAACTATTCATTCATCAGAATTAAATGCAATCTTTTTTGAAACGATAGAGGAAATAGGTTGCTATTATGATCCCCTTAGTATTCTTCGATAATTCTTAGTTTTTTCTAATTTTATTTTTGACATTGATTTTTGAAGTTAATAAAATTTCATAATGAATTTTTTTTTACCAGTAAAAATAATCATTTATTTGATTATTTGTTTATCGTTTATTTCTAATTCATATGCTGAGGTTAAACCTACTTTGTTAAGAACAGTTAGTTTGACTAATATTGTAAAATCTCCATCAGATGTGAGATTTAATCCTGCAGGAACTAGAATTTTTTTTTCTGATTATCATTCTGGAGCAAATGTTTTATTACAATTCGATGTTGATACCCCTTTTAATATTTCTACAATCGATTTTAATAGTAAAGTTGAATTAGCTACTAATGGAGGTGTTGACAACATACAACAACCACAAGGTTTTGAATTTAATAACGATGGAACAAAAGTTTTTGCTATTAATGATGGAGGTGGTTTCAATGCCAATTTGCTTTCAACTCCCTATGATTTTTCAAGTGCCACCCGTGTTGCTGATGATGGTTTCCATTTTAAAACAGGTCCAGATCCAAATATAAATAACAACAGAGCTGTTAAATTTAATAATGATGGAACAAAAATGTTTCTAATTGATGTTACCACTGTTACTGGTGGTAAAAGAATAATTGAATTTAATTTATCTACTCCTTATGACACGAGCACAGTTACCGAAGGAAATAGTTTTGCAATTAGTGGTACAGTTGCAGCAGCAGTACTTCAAGATTTTTCATTTGATGATGATGGTACAAGAATGTATGTAATTGAAAGTCGTATAAATCCAATTGCGACATTCATCTATGTTTATAAACTATCAACAGGCTTTGATATAACTTCAGCAACGTTTGCAGGAAAAGTCCAACAAGTATTTGAGAGTTTAGGAAGTGATGGAACTAATGGAACTCCTCTCGGTATGGGTTTCTCCGAAGATGGAATGAAACTTTACCAAGTTACTTACCAAGATAAGGCAATTGGTGCTCGTGATAGAGTACATGAATACGATTTAATTTGTCCTTATGGGATTGTGCTTTGTGAAAATGAAACAGCTACCAGTACTAGTGCATCAGTTAATATTGCTAAAAATGTAATTTATCAAAATTCAAATACAATTTTCAAAAGATTTGATTGGTTACGTAGAAATGAGGAAAAAAGAAATTTAAACAGTCATAATATTAAACTAGATATCAATAATCCAATTTTAGCTTCATTTAAGCATAATTTAGAGAATTCTTTAAAACATAATTTAGAGAACTCACTGAATAATAATCAATATATTCATGCATCCTTAAAAGATAAAAATCCTTTCAAGAATATGAGAAATTGGTCTCATTGGTCTCATGGAGATATTTCATTTGGCAGAGTAGGAGAAAAAGGTTTCATTAAACCAACAGACATAAGAACAAGAGGTATTATGTTTGGAGCCGATAAATTAATTGATAATAAAATTTTTGGGCTAGCTTTTCGATATGGCAATGATGATGTTAAAATTGATACTGGTCTAGGAAGTAAATTAGACGCCCAAGCATATACTTTAAATATGTATGGAAGTTTACCTTTAGATGGAAAATCAAATCTTAATACTCTAATTGGTGCAAGCTTTTTAAGCATTGATCAATTAGTCAAAAATACTGTTACAGGAGAAAGATACGGCAGACAAATTTTTACTTCAATAGTTTATGAAAATGAAAACGAATATACTAAACATAATTTAACTCCGTTTGGTAAATTTGAGATAGGTATTACCCAACTTTCAGAGTATACGGATTTTGGAACTTCTGCCACTAACAGCGTAGATGTTCACGAAAGACTTACTTTTAAGACTGGAAATGTTTCGGGGGGTTTTAAGTTTGACGACACTTTATATCTAGATAATAAAACTCTTAACAGAAACGGTTTTGTAGAATATATTTTTGATTTAACTCCAGATATTGATCATTTTTATAAAAATCACATTGATAATACAACAGTAAGAAAAACTTTAAAAAAACATTCTTTGCATAATATTAGGGGAAATATTGGCTTTGAGTATGTAGATATGAATGGTTATACGTTGGCAATCAATTATGAAAGATTCCAAAGTCTTAGTAATAGTGCTTACTCAGATAGTTTATTATTTAAATTAGGAAAAAAACAAGTTAATCAAGCTAATTTTGATGTGATTTATGATCCTACAAATAATAATAATACTGAGATTAGTTATTTAAAAAACTTTGGTAATTTTAATCTTAAATTAAATTCTAACTATAGTTTATTTAGTAAAATCCCCGATTATGGTGCAAATTTAGAAATTTCTGGCATCTTTTAATATTTCCAAATTTCAAATATTTTTTTTATAAAGTGTATATGAAAAAAAATAAAATCTACATATTTTTATTTAATTTTTTGACTCTAATAACTTATTTTTTTTCTCAAAACGCGTATGCGAATTTTATAGCAAGTGGTGACACACTTTCTACTTCCAACTATGAAATACGAAGATTCGATACTTCAGCTCAAACAACCGACCCTAGAGATATTACATTTAGTAATGATGGAAAAAAAATGTTTACGGTTGAACAACAAACAAGAAGTGTATTTGAATATATTTTATCAACACCTTACAACATATCGACAGCTTCTTTTGTCCAAAGCCTATCAGTTAGTGGTCAATCTAGTAAACCTTTTAAAGTTAAGTTTAACAATGATGGATCAAAAATGTTTATTGCTGGAAGAGGAGAAAGAAAAGTATTTGAATACTCGCTCTCTACAAATTTCGATATATCATCGGCATCAGTAACGTATACTGGAAATTTTATTGATGTTTCACCGCAACTTACTAGCTTTTTAAATGGTCTAACTTTTAGTCCTGATGGCAAAATTATGATTATTACTGAGCAAGCGTTTGGCTTGCATCAATATTCATTAAACAAAAGTTTTGATCTTTCGGGTGGAGCTAATTTTATAAGATCTGCTGCAGTGACAACACTTTTGAATGGATCTACACATAATGGTATAGTGTTCAATCAAAGTGGTACAAGATTGTTTATGGTAGACTCACAAGTAAATGCTGTTAATCAATATACTTTATCTGAGGGTTTTAATATTGCGACAGCTTCTTTTGATGGTGGTGCAAGGGATACCGAGACTGACGCCAGTAGTATAGACTTTAGTCCCTCCGGGTTAAGAATGTATGTTGCAGGAATTGATGATTTAGTTAAAGAGTATCACTTACCTTGTCCGTTCAATCTTTTTGCTGGAAAATGTACAGAGATCACTGAAGGAGATAGAAGAGGAGTGGCTGAAGCTCAAGTTAATATTGCAAACAGAACAATTGAACACTCAACAGACACAGCGCTCAATCGTTTAAAATGGATTAGACGAAATAAAGATCTTCAAGATTTAAGCTTTAGAAATATTAAACTTAATTTCTCTAATCAAATGTTAGCTTCTCTAGCTGAGGCTATTCAAGTTTCAACAACACCTAAAGAAAAAAGTAAAAATAGAGATATCTTTTATTGGGCTGAGGGAAGTTTAGCTTTTGGTAAAGTTCGAGAAACCGATACTTCATCTAAGAAAAAAATCTATACCGATGGTATCACCATTGGTGCTGACAAGTTTACTGATGATGGAGAGATTAAGGGGCTAGCGTTTAGATTTAGTGAAAATGACGTGAAAGTTGGTATTGATGGAAGTAGGCTAGATACAGATACTTACAATTTAACCTATTATTCAACCACTCCAGTAAAAGATGACAATAGATTTTTAGATGCGGTTGTTGGTATTGGTGCACTTTATTCAGATATCTCAAGTGTTTTAGATGGAAATAAATTAAATGGAAATAGAAATGGTAAACAAATTTATGGAACTTTAAAATTGAAAGAGGAGATTAAAAAAGATGAGCTCACCTTAATCCCTGCTGCTCAAATTGATTTGGGTTATACATTATTAAGTAGTTATTCTGAAAGTGGAAAAACTGCAATGAGATTTGATAAACAAAGCATTCAGTCAAGAAATTTAAGATTATCTCTAGCTTCAGTTGAAACATTAAATAATAAAAAATATAAAATGAAAAGACATGGTAAGATTGAATATCAAGCCAACTTACATCGATCATCAAACATCAAGTATTCCTACATTAGTGATAGCTCAACTAAATATGATACCGAATTAAATTCTGGAGCATTACATAATATTAATGGTGAATTAGGTGTTGATATTATTTATGATAACAACTTTAGTTTATTTTTTATTGTTGAACACAATTATAAACATAGAGTTGGTTATACGAATAAAATTCATCTGGCAATAGGTTATCTACCGCAAAAAAATACTAATTTTGCTTTTAAAATTGAAGGAGATGATATTTTAAAATCAAAATATATTTATACTAAAAATGTCAATGGTTTGGATATTGATTTTTATTTATTAAATAATAATGCAATGAGGCCTGAAACTTTTGATGAAATCGCCTTAAATTTGAGGAAGGTTTTTTAAAAATATTATTTTAAAAGTTCTTGAAGTTTATTTTCTTTCTCTAGCGCTCTAACCTCATCATAACCACCAATGTGTTGGTCACCAAAAAATATTTGAGGAATAGTTCTTCTACCATTTGCTTTTTGAATCATTTCATCTTTTGCCCCGTCAACTTTGGCAACATCAATTTCTTCATAAGTTGCATTGTTTCTTGTAAGCAATCTTTTAGCAGCTTCACAATAATTACACATGGGACCTGTATAAATTGTAATTTTTTTCATAAGTTATAGATAATCACCTTTTTTTATTTTACTAGTAATTTGTTTTCTTGAATATTCAAATTTTTTTCTGTGTTTGATACTTTTTTGATGAACTCTTTTTCTCCACAATCTAAATGAGGATGGTTTGAGAGATTTTCTCATTATCTTAATGACATCCGATTCTCGGTAACCAGTTTTTTTTTCGATATCTTCAAAAGTGATCCTATCGGCCCAGGCTGCCCAGATGACCCAATCTGGATCTTCATGATTTGGCTCTGGATTTTTGACTCGGGTAACTGGCCTGTGACCTTTTTTTTTCATAAATCCTTTATATTTGAAAAAAATCAATAATGCATTTTTTTTAGGATCTGTTATATTGTGATTTGATAGTCCTACTTAGCCATCTTTAGCTCCCGGTTTTTTAGGACTATCTTTTTTTATGCTCCCCTTAGATTTTATCCTTTTTTTACAGATCATAATTTTTCTATTCATCACACCTGGAACCCCTCGGATAGTAATTATTTCTTATTCGATGAATTATGGTGTTAAAAATTGTATTTGGACAGCTCTGGGTGATGTTTCAGCGAATTTATTTCAAGCAACCTTAGTAATTTTTGTTATAGGAACTTTTTTGTCGGATAATCCAAACTTTTTAAACTTTTTTAAGTGGGTTGGAGTTATTTATTTGATGTATTTAGCTTATGATGTTTACAAATCTTCACCAAAAGATGTAAATTCAAAAATAATTAGCACCAAAAGCGTTTTTTCTTTTTACAAAGATGGTTTTTTAGTTGCAGGGACAAGTCCTAAAGCTTGGTTGTTTTTTCCTTTAATATTTCCCCAGTTTATTGATTTTAATACCAATTATATTGTTCAATTCTTTATTTTAATAACAACTTATGTTGTTTTAGATTTTGTTTCTTTGATTGGTTATGCTTTGCTAGCACAAAAATTAATTGCATGGATCAAAGCAAATCCAAAAACAATTAATACAATCTCAGCGAGTGTTTTAGTAATCATTGCTTTAATAATTATTGTTACACAACAATATTAAAAAATATCCAAAGTTGTTTTTGCCTCTTGCAATAAAGGAAAATTATTTATTTAATTAAGAATTAATTAATTAATAACAGAAGGAAATAAAATGAAAATAAACAAGATAATCTTGAGTTTTATTTCTGCAGTAGCAATTTTACTTTCAACTTCAGTTGTTTCATTTGCAAAAGTAGTTGGTGATAAAATTGTTTTGGGTGCTGCTATTTCATTGACTGGAAAATATTCATCTAATGGTGTTCATACACAAAACGGTTATAACATGGCTGTTGATAGAATTAATAGCATGGGTGGTGTTAAAGTTGGTGGAAAAACTTATAAGTTTGAAATCATTTATTATGATGATGAATCAAACCCAAAAAGAGCGGCTCAATTAGCAGAAAGATTAATCTCACAAGATGGTGTTGAGTTTATGCTTGGGCCTTACAGTTCAGGTTTAACAAAAGCAATTGCACCTGTTACAGAAAAATATGGTGTACCAATGGTGGAAGCAAATGGTGCGTCTAGATCTTTGTTTACTAAAGGTTACAAATATCTATTTGCAGTATTAGCTCCAGCTAACTTATATCTTGATGTAGCTATTAGAACAGCAGTTGAGTTAAATGGTGGAAAAGGTGTAAGAATCGCACAAGCATTTGAACAAGATGCTTTTTCACAAGACGTAAGATTAGGTATTTTAGATGCAGCGAAAGAAACTGGATCTGAAATTATAATCGACGATAAGCTGCCAAAAGAGCTTAATGATATGGCTGCTACATTAGTTAAAGTAAAACAAATGAAGCCAGATGTTCTTGTAGTATCAGGACACACAAAAGGTGCATTGACTGCAATTAGACAAATTGCTGAAATGAAGGTTGATGTTCCAATGCTAGCAATGACACATTGTGATGCTGCGAAATTATCAAAACAACATGGTAAAAACTCTCAGTATGCATTATGTGCTTCTCAATGGCATAAAACACTAACTTATAAAGATAACTTCTTTAAAGATGGTATGACGTATGCGGCAGACTTCCAAAAAGAGTTTGGATATGATCCACCATATCAATCAGCAGAGTCATCTGCAGCATTGTTAGTGTTCAAGGATGCTTTTGAAAGAGCGAATTCTTTCGATCAAAAGAAAGTAAGAGATGCTCTTGCAGCTACGAACATGCAAACATTCTATGGAAATATTAAGTTCGCACCGGGTGGTCAAAATGTTGACAAGCCGATGGTACTTTTCCAAGTAATGTGTGATGGCGCTGGGAAATGTGAAAATAAAGTTGTAGCTCCACTGAAGTGGGCATCAGCTAAATTGATTCACCCAATTCCTAAGTGGTCTGACAGATAATAACAAATCTTTAAATACCCCCTAAATTCTAGGGGGTATTTTTTTTAGAGGCAAATTATGGATTTCATGGTTTTTCAGTATCCGATGATAACCGTTCAAGCTTGCTTGGATGGGATACTGCTTGGAATTTTATTTGCGTTAATTGCTTATGGCATGGCTTTGCAATGGGGCGTCATGAATATAATAAACATTGCACAAGGTGATTTGGTTATTCTTGGTGGATACATTGCATACTTTATGTACCTTTACGGAATTCATCCAGCCTGGGGAGTAATAGTTTCACCGATCATAATGTATTTTGTTGGTGTGGGAATTTATAAATTAGTTATAAATAAAGTCGTTGATAGAGATTTATTTATCTCAATTCTTGCAACCTTCGGTATAAGTATTCTGTTTATGCAGCTAATGAACTTTGCATTTGGTGCAGATGTCGTCTTAGCCAACTCTGGTTATGGCACAACATTTTTGTTTGATAGTGCAGTAGTTTTGCCCAACTCAAAAATATTTTCGGCATTCGTTAGTATTGTTTTTGCTATTGGTTTAGTAATTTATATGAAAAAATCAAAACTTGGTCGAGCGATCAGAGCAACAGCTCAAAACGCAAGGGCTGCAAAGATTTTAGGTGTAGATACAGAAAAAGTTTATGCAGCAACTTTTGGATTAAATGCTGCTCTTTGTGGTGTTGCTGGAGCGCTAATTTCAATAACTTTTACAATACATCCTTATATGGGATTACCGTATACAATTAGATCATTCATGATTGTTATTGTAGCTGGACTTGGCAATTTACCTGGTGTTGCAATGTCAGGGATGGGTCTTGGTGTATTTGAAGAGTTTGCTGATTATATATTAGGAACAGAATTTAGAATAGGTTCAGTGTTTTTATTATTAGTTTTAATTCTTGTTTATAGAAGATTTAAACTTTCAAGAAAAAGAGAGTATCTAAAATAATGAATAAAAATGTCTTATTATATGCTGCAATTTTAATATTTGGGCTCGCTGCGCCTTTTGTATTTCCAGCATTTAAGGTTCAATTATCTATTTTGTGTGTATTGATTGTTTTAGCTACCACTTGGAATATTCAGGGTGGGGAAATGGGATACAATACGTTTGGGAACATTTTATTCTATGGTTTGGGAATGTACCTATGTGCTTCAGTGCAAGTTGGCATGTTTTTCCCTTTAGCAGAGTGGACAGAAAGTGGAGGAGAAAAAACTTTTGTACATACGCCTACACAGTTCTTCCAAGGAATGGCAGTCGGGCTTGTAGTTGCTGCCGTTGTTCCAACTATTGTTGCAGGATTAATTGGTTATGCGATCCTAGGACTTAGAGGACATTATTTTGCAATTTGTACTTTAGGTTTAGGAGTTGCTGCAGGAGAAATTTCTGGTGGCATAGAGATTATTGGAGCAGGACAAGGTTTTACCACACCACCTTTTCCAAATGTTGGTGGATTAGAGGCAAGAGGAGAGTTTTTTTACTTTTTAAGTTTCGGTGCGCTCGTACTTACATTCATAGCAGTAAGAGCGATTTACTCAACAAGATTTAGATTAATTCTTAATGCGATCAGGGATAATGAAGACAAAGCTGAGGCGATGGGAATTGAAACGATGAAATATAAAATAATTGGTTGGATGGTATCAGCATTTTTCTGCGGTTTAGCAGGAGGTATCATGGGTGGACTTGTTGGCTACATAGATTCAACAGATGTTGCATTTGATGGAAGAGAGATGGGAGTATTTATGGTCTTGATGGCGATCCTTGGTGGTAAGGGAACTTTATGGGGTCCTGTGATTGGAGCAACTGTGTTTCATATTTTCAAAGAAGGATTTTGGACATTCTTTTTAGGTTGGCAATATGTTGCTTTAGGAGTTTTGATAGTTGTTATTGTCATTTATTTCCCAGAGGGAATTATGGGATGGTTGAGAGAAAAATATCCTGAACGATTTGGCGAAGTTGTTGATGAGGCAGATCGCAAAGCACAGGTAGAACTGAAATGAGTATTTTAGAAGTAAATAATGTAAGTAAATCTTTTGGCGGTGTTAAGGCTAATGTTGACATTTCAATGTCAGTAGAAAAGGGAAAAATATTTGGACTAATTGGTCCAAATGGTTCAGGAAAAACAACTTTATTTAACTCGATTGTTGGTACTTATCCAATAGACCAGGGGTCAATTAAATTTAATGGTAAAGAAGTATCTGAATTACCTGTTCCTGTAATTGCTAAACTTGGTTTATTAAGAACTTTTCAACAAACAAGAATTTATGGAAAATTAAATTGTGTAGATAATATGTTAATCAGTCACAAAGGTAGTGATGAAAGTATATTAAAAATATTCTCAAAAATTCCTCAAAATTTAACCGAGAAGGCAGAAAATCTTTTAAATTTTGTAGGACTTTATCAAAAAAGAAAATTAAGAGCTGGCGACTTATCTTTTGGTCAGCAAAAATTACTTGAGTTAGCAATGGCTTTGATGAATGAACCGGAAATGCTTTTATTAGATGAGCCAACCGCAGGTATAAATCCAACTTTAATTAATGGAATAATAGACAGGTTAATTAAAGTAAACCAGGATTTTGGAATAACTCTTTTAGTTATCGAACATAATATGAGGGTTATTATGCAATTAGCAGAAAGTATTTATTGTTTAGCTCATGGCAAAATGCTTGCGAATGGAACACCAGATGAGATTAAAAATGATAAAAGAGTAATCGATGCATACCTGGGGGCACAATAATGTCTAATCAATACGAAGTATTAGGAAAAGCTCCTCAAGCAGATGATTTAAAAAAACTTTCACCTAATGACATTCATCTTACAATTAAAAATATGAATGCTGGCTATGGGAAAATGGAAATTTTACATAACTTTGATCTTTATGTTAGCAAGGCTCAATCACTTTGTTTAATAGGTCCAAATGGTGCTGGTAAATCAACTATTCTTCACTCAATTTATGGATTTACAAATATATTTTCTGGGAAAATAGAAATTGATGGAAAAGAGATAACCAATTTATCACCAGCTGAAAAATTAAAATCAGTTGGTATTGCATATATTTTACAAGATAATTCTGTTTTCCCAGATATGACAGTTGAAGAAAACCTTTTAATGGGTGGATTTATCAAAGATAAAACAGAGGAGTCATTTCAAGAAGCTGAAAGAATTCTTGAGAAGTATGAAAGATTAAGAAATAGAAGAAATCAACCTGCAAAAGTTTTGTCTGGTGGTGAAAGAAGATTATTGGAAATTTCAAGAGCGCTTGTTATGAAACCATCAGTTTTATTAGTTGATGAACCGTCAATAGGACTAGAGCCAAGATATATTGAAATGGTATTCGAAATTTTAAGAGACCTTCAGCAAAACGAAAAAAAAACAATTATCCTTGTTGAGCAAAATGCAAAGAAAGGTTTAGAGTTTGCTGACATCGGTTATGTTTTAGTATCAGGACAAACTGCAATAGCAGGTAAAGGAGATGAACTCTTAAATAATCCTGATGTTGGACGCCTATTTCTAGGCGGTTAATGATTGACTCAAAATATTTTTTGAAAGGTTTCGCATCTATCAAAGGTGTTGGAAGTCCAGCTATAGCCTTGGGGGCTAGCTTTATAGCAATTGGGGCTCTTTTAAAAAATATTGGTTTTACAATTCAAGAAAGTCTTTTTTCAACTTTTTTAACTTACGCATTACCTGGTTCATTAGTGATGGCAGAGTCACTTATAATCGGGTCATCATTAATAAATATCTTCATTGCTGTTTGGTTAGTAAATGCAAGATTGTATCCAATGACAGTTTCATTAATGCCTTTGTTGATGCACCAAACACAACCTAAATGGAAATATTATTTATCATGTCACTTTATTGCGGTTTCATCGTGGCTAATAATGAAAGATAATTATGAACAAATAAAAAAAGAAGCAAGAATAGATTTTTGGATTGGTATTGGTACAGCAACCTGGTCGGTAGCAATTTTCTCTACATTTATCGGCTACATTGCATCAGACTTTTTAAATAGAGATATGTTAATTGGGTTAGCAATAATTAATCCAATTTATTTCACTTGTATGATGGTGGGGGCGATGAAAACTATTAAAATTAGTTTATCAATCATCCTGGGTGCAATTTTAGGTCCAGCATTTTATTTTATCTCTCCGGAGTGGTGTATTTTATTTGGTGGTTTTGTGGCTGGCACAATTGCATTTTTTATTGGAGAAATTAATGACAGGTAATATTTTTTTAGTAATCTTAATAACTTCATTAGCGACATTTTTGTCTAGATTTTTAGGTGTTGTAAGTTCAGAAAATATTAAAGAAACTTCTAAAATATTTAGATGGTTTAATTGTTTGGCATACTCGACGTTGGCAGCATTAATAGCTAGAATTGTAATTTTTCCATCAGGATTATTATCTGAAATAGATTACTTAGTAAGACTAATTGTAATAATTTTATCAATTGGGCTTTTTTTTATCACTAAAAAAAATTTAGTTTACCCAACAATTTTCTCTGCTATCATACTTACACTTTTTAGCAGTTATTTATGATTGAAAAAATTGACGGATTTGAAATTTATGAAAATAAGCAATCTCCAAGGATAATTAACATAGATATAGGAGATGAAATTTTAAATAAACTTATTTTTCCTTTTAATAAGTTTGATATTACTGCATTAGAATATAAACCGTTTACCAGATTTACTATCGCAAAAAGTTTAGATGATTTAAGTAATAATAAATTATCTAAATTAATTAATAAAATTATTAGAGATCGAAATACTGGTTGTTTTATTATTAAACCTAAAAATTTAATTTCTAAAATTGATGATAGTTTTTTAGTAAAGCTTTCAACTGCTGTTGCACATCTTATTGGAAACCCTAATCATGATGCAATGGCTGGTAAATACTATGCTAGATTTCATGTTAAGCATGAGGATAGAAGTGATTCTTATTTAAGAAAGGCTTATAAAAATATGGATCTACATACTGATGGAACCTATGTCAAAGAAAAAACTGACTGGTTGTTAATGTCAAAAATAGAGGAAAAAAATGTTGAGGGTGGAGAAACTGCCATGCTTCATCTCGATGATTGGGAACATTGTGATGAATTATTTAATGATCCTGTTGGAAAAGAAGATTTTCTTTGGGGTTCTCCGAAAAGTAAAAATATTGATTATAAAGTTGAACATCCAGTGTTTTCATCTGATAAAGATGGAAGAGCTCAAATTTCATATATCGATCAATTTCCTGAACCTAAAAATATGAAACAAGGTACTTTTTTACAAAAATTATCTGATAGTTTAGAGGAAAGTAATAAGAAGATTATAACTAAACTTCCGGTGGGATCATCTGTAGTAGCAAATAATTATTTTTGGCTTCATGGCAGAAAAGCCTTTAAAGAACACAAAGATTTAAGTAGAGAGTTATTACGAATTAGAGGTTCTTTTTTTATTAATTAATATAAATTAATCACTATAAGATATTTATGAAATTAGGTTTTATAGGAACTGGAAAAATAACATCTTCAGTTATATCTGGAATATGTTCTTCAAAGATTAATTATAAAAAGATATTTATTTCATCACGAAATAATCTTATTGCAAAAGGATTAAAAAAAAAGTTTAAAAAAATATTGATTGAAAAGGATAATCAAAAAATCGTTGATAATTGTGACTGGATTTTTTTAGCAGTCACACCAACTGTTGGTGAAAAAATTATCAAAAATTTAAGATTTAGATCTAGTCAAACAATAATAAGTTTTATCTCAACTATCAATCTTTCAGAACTTCGAAAAATGATAAAAGTAAAAGCTGACTTAGTAAGAGCTATTCCACTTCCACCAATTTCTCTTAAAAAAGGACCAGTGCCTATCTGCCCACCAAATAGAAAGGTTAAAAATTTTTTTAATAAAATTGGATCTACTATTGAAATTAAAAATGAAAAATTATCAATTAATTTTTGGTCAACGTCAGGGATGATGGCATCTTATTATGAAATATTAAATGTGATGAGTACTTGGTTGATAAAAAAAGGTATTAAAAGATCTGATGCACAGAGATATATAACAACTTTATTTTTGGCCTTATCTGAAGATGCAGTTGTAAATTCAAAAAAAGATTTAAGATATTTAGTAAAAGAGTCTCAAACTCCGAAAGGTTTAAACGAACAAGGTTTAAGAGAAATGAGTAAAAGAGGGGCTTATAAATCTGTAGTAAATGCACTAAATAAAATTTACAAAAGACTTAACAAATAATTGATGTCAGAAAATATTTTAGAAATAAATAATCTATCAAAGTATTTTGGTGGATTAGCAGCGGTATCAGATTGTTCACTCAAAGTTAAGAAGGGAACTATAACTGGAATAATTGGTCCTAATGGATCAGGAAAAACTACCTTATTTAATTTAATTGCTGGAAATCTAAAATGTTCAGCTGGTAGTGTTATGTTCAACAATGAAAATATAACTGATGTACCGGCGTATGAATTATTTTCAAAAGGTTTACTTAGAACTTTTCAAATTGCACATGAATTTACAAATTTATCAGTTTTAGAAAATTTAATGATGGTTCCTGGTAACCAGTCAGGTGAACAACTGATAAACGCTATATTTAAACCCTCATTAATCATGAAAGAAGAAAATATTATTAAGCAAAAAGCAATTGAAGTTATAGAGTTTTTAAATTTAGGGCATTTAAGAAATGAGCTAGCAGGAAATTTATCTGGTGGCCAAAAAAAGTTATTGGAGCTTGGTCGAACAATGATGGTAGATGCAAAGTTAGTTTTGTTAGATGAGGTAGGCGCAGGTGTGAATAGAACACTACTCAAAGATCTTGGTACAGCGATTGAAAAACTAAATAAAGAAAAGGGATATACATTTTGTATGATTGAACATGATATGGATTTCATAGGAAGATTATGTGATCCTGTGATTGTAATGGCAGAAGGATCAGTATTATTTGAAGGTTCAGTAGAAGATGCAAAAAAAGACGAAAAAGTAATTGAAAGTTATTTAGGCAGGGGATCAAAAATTAAGGATAATTGATAATGGCATTTTTTGAGGGAAATAAGATGACCGGTGGATATGGAAATGGTCCAGATATTATTAATTCGTGCTCAGTGAATGTCAACAAAGGTGAAATTGTTTCAATCCTAGGTCCTAATGGTGCGGGAAAATCAACAGCAATGAAGGCAATGCTAGGTTTACTAAATTTAAAATCTGGCTCAGTAATAATTGATGGTAAAGATATTACACAACTATCTCCACAAGATAGAGTCAAGTCAGGAATTTCATTCGTTCCTCAAACAAAAAATGTTTTTGCAGGAATGACTGTTGAGGAAAATTTAGAAATGGGAGCGTTCTTAATTAATGAAAGTTATAATTCAGTAATCAATGAGATCTATGAGTTGTTTCCAATATTAAGTGAAAAAAGAAATCAATTAGTTGGTGAATTATCAGGAGGGCAAAGACAACAAGTTGCACTTGGTAGGGCACTAATGATCAAACCATCAGTTTTAATGTTAGATGAACCAACCGCAGGAGTTTCACCAATTGTAATGGATGAATTGTTTGATCATATTGTAAAAGTTAAACGTACAAATGTTGCAATACTTATGGTGGAACAAAATGCCAAACAAGCACTAAGTATTTCAGATAGAGGTTATGTATTAGTTACTGGAGAAAATCGTTATTCAGGATCAGGAAAAGAATTACTAAATGATCCAAGAGTAAGAAGTTCATTTTTAGGCGGTTGATATGGATTATATAAACGCGATTGTACTTTTATTAAATTATATTTTTGTACCAGCATTAGCTTATGGATCTCAATTAGCTTTAGGTGCAATTTTTGTAACGTTGATATATGGGATCTTAAGGTTCGCAAACTTTGCTACAGGAGATATGATGTCTTTTGGAACCATGGTCACAATTTTGTTCACATGGTATTTTCAATCTTTAGGAATAAGTTTGGGCATTTTACCTACTGCTCTTATCGCAATCCCTTTTGCTATCATATTTATGGTTGGTTATATGCTTTTGATAGATAAATTTGTTTTCAAATATTATAGAGTAAGTAAAAGCCCCCCTGTTCAATTAGCAATGGTGAGTATTGGAGTAATGTTTGTCACCCAAGCAGTTGTTCGAATAATCATTGGTCCATCTGATAGAAGATTTTTTGATGGTGAAAAATTTTTGATTAAAGCTGGTGAGTTTAAAGAGATGACTGGTCTGAATGAAGGCCTTGCAATTAAATCCACTCAAGTAATTACAATTGTTATAACGTTAATTTTAGTTTCAGCTCTTTTTTGGTTTTTGAATAAAACAAAAACAGGAAAAAGCATGAGAGCTTATTCTGATAATGAAGATCTTGCTTTGTTGTCTGGAATTGATCCAAAAAAGATTGTTATGATTACTTGGATAATAGCAGGGGTATTGGCAACCATTGGTGGAGCATTATATGGTTTAGATAAAAGTTTTAAACCATTTACTTATTTCAATAATATGCTTCCAATTTTTGCTGCAGCTATTGTTGGTGGTATAGGAAATCCTTTTGGTGCATTTTTAGGTGGATATGTAATTGCGTTTTCCGAAATTCTTTTAACTTATGCGTATAAAAAATTTTTCATGTATCTATTACCAGAAAGTTTAGAGCCAAATACTTTAGTACAATTACTATCAACAGATTATAAATTTGCAGTATCATTTTCAATTCTTGTCATTGTATTGCTTTACCGACCATCTGGGATTTTCAAAGGGAAAATATTATGAGAAAGAATTTAAATGTAATTGCAGCTTATTCTATAATGATGGGATTAATTATTCTTGTTGGAATTTTTCAATCATGGAATATAGCTTTATCAATTTTTAACCTTTGTTTGATTTCAGCGGTCATGACAATGGGAGCTAATATTCAATGGGGTTATGCTGGTCTTATTAACTTTGGTATAATGGGCTATACTGCCCTTGGTGGTTTAGCTGCAGTTTTAATCTCTGTTGATCCCGTTCAAGAAGCATGGAGCGCAGGTGGATCTAATATTCTATTAAGTCTTTTACTAATAATAGGAATGGTATTAGCCGTTAGATACGTACTAAAAAAATATGAAAAATCAAAAGTTAGAAACTATATTATTGCAACTATTATAATTGCAGGAATAATAATCATTAGATTTGTATCTGAGCCTGGGATTGAGGCAATAGAGGAAGTAGATCCAGCAAAAACAGGATTTCTCGGCGGATTTGGTCTTCCAATTATTTTTTCTTGGATCGTTGGTGCTCTATTTGCAGGTGGGTTAGCATTTGTAATTGGTAAAGTTGCCTTGGGTTTAAGGGCAGATTATTTGGCAATAGCCACTTTATTAATATCAGAAATTGTTATTGCAATAATTAAACATGAAGATTGGCTCACCAGAGGTGTAAAAAATGTTATTGGATTGAAACGCCCTGCGCCTTATGAGGTTAACTTACAACAAACAGATTGGTTTATAAATTTAGTAGAAAAATTTAATTCAAGTAAATTGAATTTAATTACAGATTTAACTGAAAGACAAGCTGCTCTCAATCAATTTGTAATTGAAGGATCATCAATTTTTGTAAAACTTTGTTATTCTGGATTGTTTTTAATTGTTGTTATCATTCTATTAATTTTAACTCAAAAAGCTCTGTATTCTCCGTGGGGTAGAATGATGAGAGCTATTAGAGATAATGAAGAAGCAGCGAATGCAATGGGTAAAAATGTGGTGAAACAACATTTGCTAATTTTTGTTTTGGGTTCAGCTATAGTGGGAATTGCTGGCGCGATGTTAGTAACTCAAGATGGATTATTTACTCCAGGCAGCTATAGACCTATGCGATATACTTTTTTAATTTGGGTGATGGTCATAGTAGGTGGCAGTGGAAATAATTTTGGTGCAATTCTGGGAGGTTTTGTGGTGTGGTTTTTATGGATTGAGTCAGCACCTATTGGATTATATTTAGTTAATTTAACAACAGCTGGTTTAGCTGACACTCACTTTTTAAAAGTTCATTTAATTGAAAGTGTCCCATATTTTAGATTTTTAATGATGGGAATAGGCCTGTTATTGATAATGAGATATAGACCAAAAGGTATACTTCCAGAAAAAATAGAAATAAAATAAAAAAATGAAATATATAATTTTAGGTGCAGCTTTTGCTTGGGCTTTATATATGGCTGATAAATATTTATTTTTTTAAAAAAAAACCCCCAACATGAAAATGTCAGGGGTTTTAATTTAAAGATAAATTATCTTTGTTTTTTAGTTTTGAATTTTCCGCCTTTAACTTCTTGCTCTAAGAAAGAACCTTCGGCTTCACCAACACTAGTAAAAGTAACACCTGTTGCACCTTCGTAGTCAACTTTTTTACCTTTAGCTAATAAATCTAAACCTTTTTTAAGTTCACCTGGATAAATTTTTGTTCCAGGGCCGTTAGCAACATCCATTACATTTTTTGCAATAGACGCCCTGTCAGCTGAATTTCCTGCTTGCATTGCTAAAACAATTAAAGCAGCTGCATCGTATGACTCACCAGTGTATGGACCGGAACTATCAATACCAGCAGCTTTTGCTACACCAGCAAAAACACCAGCACCTTTTCCAGTTGATCCGGGCATTGAACCAAAAGATTTTCTTAAATCTTTTCCAAATGCATCAACTAATGATTGACCAATCATACCATCTGACAAAATAAATCTGTCAAATGCACCAGAGTCTAAAGAAGCTTGAATAATACCTTTTCCACCTTGGTCAAGATATCCAATAACAGCTACTGCATCACCACCTGCTGAAGCTAGTGTTGCAACCTCAGAAGAATAATCTGCTTTTCCATCTTCATGAGCATTTACTGTAGTTACTTTTATTCCGTGAGCTTCTACTGCTGCTTTATAAACATCAGCTAAACCTTTACCATAATCGTTGTTTGTATAAGTAATAGCTACACTTTTTACTTTTCTATCTTTAGTAATATCTGCAAGAATTTGTCCACCTCTAGCATCTGATGGAGCAGTTCTGAAGAAATACCCTTTATCATCTAGAGTTGTTAATCCTGGAGATGTTGCAGAAGGTGAAATCATTACTACACCATTTGGCACAGCAACATTTGATGCAATAGCACCTGTTACACCTGAACAATCAGCGCCCATGATTGCAGCAACACCTTGTGCAATAACACCTTCAGCTGCCGCTGTCGCTGCTGCTGAGTCAACACAAGTTGAGTCTGCTCTTACTACTGAAATTTTTTCTCCACCTAAAAGTGAACCTGAGTCAGATGCTTCTTTAAAAGCAAGTTCTGCAGATGCAGCCATAGCAGGTGTAAGAGATTCTATAGGACCAGTGAATCCTAAAATTATTCCCATTTTTACTTCTGCAAAAACATTTGTTGTAAAACTTGATACAAATATAAATGCAGCAATAATTAATTTTCTCATTATATTCCTCTATTTGTTAACAATTTATAAAGGCTAAATTAAATCCTATTTATATAGATTTTCAACTGCCAAATTATCTTATTTTATAATGTCTTTATTTAAACTAGACTGATTATTAAAGATTTTACACGATTTTAATGAAGTCTAATAAAATTCAACCACAATTTATAAAAAAATATAATCCTAGAATAGGATTAATTGCTTTAGCTACAGATTTCATAATTGAAAAAGACTTTATCAAAATAATTAAAGATAAAGATATAGATTTTTTTGTAAATAGAATTGAATGTTATAATCCTTTATCAAAAGAAAATTTAATTAAGATGTCTGAAAAAGTTACGGATGTTACAAGAAATATTTTACCAGATGAAAACATAGATTGCGTTGTCTACGGATGTACTTCTGGAACTATAGCTGTTGGACATGATACTATAGAAAGAAAAGTTAAAGAAGCAAAACCAAAAGCAAAAATTACAACGCCCAGCACCGCAGCCATTAAAGCATTAAAAAAGTTTAATATTAAAAGAATAGCAATATTTACTCCGTATAGTAAAAAATTGAATGATGAGATTATAGATTATTTTTCAAGTGAGGGTTTTGATATTGTTACAAATACTTATCTAGATATCGCAGCTGACTATGACATTGGAAAAGTAGACCAAAGTTTTCTATTTGAAACTTTATCACAGATACAAATTGAAAATGCTGATGCCCTATTTATTTCATGTACAGCTTTACCAGTATTAAATTTAATTGAAAGATTGGAGAAAGAATTAGGAAAGCCTGTCATTTCAAGTAATCAATCATTAATCTGGGATACTTTAGAAAGTATTGGAATGAACAAAAATATTCTAGGTTTTGGAAAATTATTTAATTTAGATCAATGAGTCTTTTTACAAAAGAAGAATATAGCAATAGATTAAAAAAAGTTCAAAAAATGATGCAAGATAAAGGCATCGAATTGTTAATTTCTCATGATACTAATAACATAAATTACTTAACAGGTTATGATGCTTGGTCTTTTTATTATGCTCAATGTGCAATAGTTCATGTCAATGCTGATGAACCTTTATGTTTTGTTAGAGATCAAGATGCAGGAGGAGCTTATCTAAAAACATATTTAAAGAAGGAGAATATAATCATATATGATGAACACTACATTCATACTTGGCCTAAACATCCTTATGATTATTTAGTTGAGATAATTAAGAATAAAAAATGGGATAAGCTTTCTATTGGTTTAGAGATGGATGCTCATTATTTTACGGCATTCTGTTATCAGAAAATTAGGGATGGTTTACCCGATGCCAAGATCAAAGACTCTGAAAGATTAGTAAATTGGGCTCGTTTAGTAAAATCGAGCACTGAAATAAATTTCATGAAGTCTGCCGCAAAAATTTCAGAAGTGGGGATGAAAAAAGCTTACGAAGTAATAAGCCCCGGGGTTAGACAATGTGATGCTGTTGGAGAAATTCAAAAAGCTTTGTTTTATGGAACACCTGAATTTGGCGGAGAATACGCCAGTATTGCAACATTGCTTCCTACCGGAAAGGGAACATCTGCTTCACATCTAACTGCAACACAAGATAAATTTATTGATGGTGAGGCTACAATTATTGAACTTTCTGGAGTGTATAAACGTTATCATGCACCGATGGCCAGAACTATTTTGCTTGGAAAATCTGATCAACTTAAAATTGATACGATGAAAAAAACAATTGAGGCGCTTCAAGCTGGAATTGATGCAACCAAACCCGGAAATACTGTAGATCACGTTGCCCAAGCATTTTGGAAAATATTAGATAAATATGGAATAGAAAAAAAATCTAGGACCGGTTATTCGATTGGGATTGGTTATCCACCAGATTGGGGAGAACATACATTAAATATTTATAAAGGTGACATGACAATTTTGGAACCTAATATTTGTTTTCACATGATAGCAGTTATGCAATTTGGTGAATGGGGTGTTGAGGCATCAGAAGCAATAAGAGTTACAGATCAAGGAGCAGAATTATTTTGTAATATGTCTAAAGAACTTCACGTTAAAAGCTAGTTATTAAAGGTTGAAATTTATTCTTACAAATGTTTAAAAGTTGATTAAAATTATGGCTCTTAAAAAAGATTTCGTCAAATTCGATAAAGTAGATAAAAGCTATGACGGCAAAGTTTTAGTCGTTAAGGATCTTCAATTAGATATTGAAGAAGGTGAGTTTGTAACTATGTTAGGACCTTCTGGTTCTGGAAAAACAACTTGCTTAATGATGCTGGCAGGATTTGAAACACCAACAAATGGTGAAATATATTTAGATGGTAAGGCTATCTCAAGTATACCTCCACATAAAAGAGGTATTGGGATGGTATTCCAAAATTATGCGCTATTTCCTCATATGACAGTTTATGAGAACCTTGCTTTTCCATTAAGAGTTAGAAAAATTCCAAAAGATGAGGCAGATAAAAAAATTGATAAGGCGTTATCAATGGTTTCACTTCAAGGTTTTGCATCAAGAATGCCAGGGCAATTATCAGGCGGTCAACAACAAAGGGTAGCTGTCGCAAGGTCATTGGTATTTGACCCTCAGCTAGTTTTAATGGATGAACCTCTTGGAGCTTTAGATAAAAATTTAAGGGAGAGTATGCAATATGAAATCAAACACATACATGAAAACATTGGAGTAACTGTTGTTTATGTAACTCATGATCAAAGTGAAGCATTAACCATGTCTAATCGTATTGCTGTTTTTAATGATGGAAAAGTTCAGCAGCTTTCAAGTCCGGATGAGCTATATGAAAAACCTGTGAATTCTTTTGTCGCCGAGTTCATTGGAGAAAATAATACTTTTGTGGGTGAGGTTTCTGATATTTCAGGTGGTAAGTGTAAAGTTAAAATAGCAAATACAGACATACTTGCAAACCCTATTTCTGTAAAAGGCAAAGGTGAAAAAACTAAAATTTCTTTAAGACCTGAAAGAGCTTTAATTAATCCAAGTGATCAAATGGATAATATCCATTCTGGAAAGATTGAAGAAGTAATATATCACGGAGATCACACAAGAGTTAGAATAAATCTTTTAGGAAACAATCAATTTATCTTAAAAGTTCCTAATAGTTCAGCCAATTTGGATATCAAGCTTGGCAAAGATATCAAGATAGGTTGGAACAGTGAAGATGCTAGAGCGTTAGATCCCTCTTAGACCACGAATATATTGCTAAATTAACTAAAATGGGCTGTTGACTCTCATTATCGATCTTGTTGTAATTGATTTTTAAAAAAACGTTTAAACGGAGGAAAAATGAAAAAACTAAGTAAAGTATTACTAGCTATTTCTTTTGTACTTTCACTAACTACTTCAGCATTTGCAACAACAGTAACTGCAGTGTCATGGGGTGGGGCTTATACTGAGTCTCAAAAGTTAGGTTATGGTGATCCTACAGCTAAAAAACTTGGCATAAATATTGCCTGGGTTGACTATTCTGGTGGATTATCTGAGATTAAAGCACAAAAAGAAGCTGGTAAAATCACGTGGGATATAATGGACGTGTTCGCGATGGATACTATTACTGGATGTGATGAAGGATTATTTGTTGAATTTGATTTTGACAAAGACTTCCCACCAGCTCCAGATGGAACTCCAGCAAGTAAAGATTTCTTTACTGCAATGCCAAGTAAATGTGCTGTAGGAAATATTTTATATTCTTGGAACTACGCTTATAACACTGAAAACGTTAAAGGTACTCCAAAGACTATCAAAGATTTCTTTAACACAAAGAAATTCCCTGGAAAAAGAGCTATCTACAAAAGCGCTTTAACTAATTTAGAGATCGCTTTAGCTGCAGATGGTATTAAGCCAGGTAAAGGCGGAGCAAAAATCTACAAAGCTTTAGAAACAGAAAAAGGTGTTGAAAGAGCAATGAATAAGATCAAAAAATTATGTACAGACCCTAAAGGTGGATGTGTATTTTGGTCTGCAGGTGCTCAACCACCAGAACTGTTAGTATCAGGTGAAGTAGTAATGGCTACTGGTTGGAATGGTAGATTCTTCAATGCAGAAATTGGAGAAGGTGCACCAATCAAACAAGTTTGGGACGGCCAAGGTCTTGATTACGAATATTTCGTACAAGTCAAAGGTGGACCAAACGATTCTAATGGTATGGCTAAAAAAGCTTTAGCTATGATGACTAGTTCTGAAATGTTAGCAGGAAGTGCTAAATACATTGCATATGCTCCTTGGAGAAAATCTTCAATTGGTATTATGGAAAAAGGTGAGCCTTGGTATAAAGATGGTAAGACTAACATGGTACCACAAATGCCAACTGCACCGGCTAACACTAAAAACTACTTCCTAGTAGATCCAATTTTCTGGGCTGATAACGGAACAGAGCTTGGTGAAAAATGGGAAGCTATGAAAGCTGGTCTATAATTTAAGTTTTAAAGAACTAAATTATATATTATAATTTAAGGGCGGTTATTCATAACCGCCCTTTTTATTTATGAGCTCAGAAACAAAACAAATTCTAACAACAGATGGGATACCATTAGAGGTAAGTCTTAAAAAGGCAGAGAGAAAGAATAAGATTAAAGCCTTTTTACTTGTTGCACCCTTATTATTATTTTTAATAATTACTTATGTCTTTCCAATAGGTGATATGTTGTTTCGAAGTGTTGATGATAAAATGGTAACACAAATGTTACCCAAAACATTTAAAGCAATGGAAAACTGGGATGGTCAAGAGTTGCCAGATGAGGAAGTTTTTGCAGCATTTCATGAGGACTTTATAAAACTAGTTGAAGATAAACGAGAAGGTAAACTATCTACTCAATTAAATTACACCAAAAATGGATTTAAAAGTATTATTAAAAAATTAAGAAGAAAATCTAAATCATTTGAAGAGGGAAACTATAAAGAACAAATAATGGCAGTACACAAAAGATGGGCTGATGTTGAGTACTGGAGAGCAATCCAAAGAAGAGCCCCTGAATTTACAGGTCAAAAATATTTAAAAGGTATGGACATGTATGTAAATGAAGAAGGAAAAATAGTAAGTGTAGAGGAAGACAGAAGAATTCATAGAGTATTATGGTTAAGAACTCTTGAAATTGCATTTTTTGTAACAGTTTTTTGTTTCTTAATGGCTTATCCAATAGCCCATCTATTAGCTACTTTACCTATGAAGTATAGTAACTTATTAATGATCTGTGTACTGCTGCCGTTCTGGACTTCATTACTTGTGAGAACTGCAAGCTGGATGATTTTGTTGCAGCAACAAGGAATAGTAAATGATTTCTTTGTCGGAATAGGATTGGTAGCTGATGATAATAGACCTGAGATGATGTACAACAAAACAGGAAGTTACGTCGCAATGACACAAATCTTGCTGCCATTCATGGTGCTTCCGCTATACAGTGTCATGAAAACTATTTCACCTAGCTTAATGAGGGCAGGAAAATCATTAGGTGGAACGCCATTTGTGGCATTTTGGAAAGTTTATTTTCCATTAACAATCCCAGGAATAGGTGCGGGTTGTTTATTAGTGTTTATCTTAGCGATAGGCTATTACATCACCCCAGCCTTAGTTGGGGGTGCATCTGGAACTTTGATAAGTAATCAAATTGCTTTCCACATGAAAAGCACTCTTGATTGGAGCTTTGCATCAGCCATGGGATTAATGTTGTTAAGTGGAGTATTGGTAATTTATTGGCTTTATAACAAACTAGTTGGAATTGATAATATTAAATTAGGATAATCACGATGGCTTTACCAAAATATACTGAACCGCATTATAGAATTTGGCATTATATTTACCTCACAATCTGTGGGGCTGTTTTCTTTTTTCTAATTGCACCTTTATTTGTAATATTCCCATTATCATTTAACGCAGAAGAATTTTTGAGTTTTTCTGATGGAATGAAACGTTTAGATCCAGATGCATTTTCTTTAAGATGGTATAAGGACATGATTTATGGAACAAAAAATCCATGGGGACTAGCTGCCAAGAATAGTTTTGTCATTGCAATTTTTGCAACAATAGGATCAGTGATACTTGGAACGGTTGCAGCTTTAGGATTAAGCAGCAGACATATGCCTTATAAAGGATTAATAATGGCTGTGTTAATTTCACCAATGATTGTTCCATTAATTATTTCTGGTGTTGCAATATTTTTCTTTATGGCAAAAGCGGGTTTAGCAGCAACTCATACAGGAATAGTATTAGCTCATATTATATTAGGAACACCTTTTGTGGTAATTACAGTCACTGCTACTCTTTCAGGGTTTGATCATAGTGTAACTAGAGCAGCTGCAAGTTTGGGCAGCGATCCAGTGAATACTTTTATGAAAATTACCTTGCCATTAATTTTACCTGGAGTAATTTCAGGTGGGCTATTTGCATTTGTAACTTCGTTTGATGAAGTTGTGGTTGTTTTATTTTTAGCAGGATTAGAAAATACGACAATCCCTATTCAAATGTGGACTGGTTTGAGAGAGCAATTAAGTCCAACAATATTAGCTGTTGCGACTTGTCTAATTATATTATCAACATTAATATTAGTGACTGCTGAGCTTTTACGAAGAAGATCTGAAAGACTCAGAGGTATTAATCGTTAGAAAAATAATTTCATGAAGATAAAGAATGTAGTAGTGATAGGGTCTGGAACAATGGGCAGTGGAATAGCAGCTCATTTGTGTAATGCAAATGTACCCGTAACTCTTTTAGATTTAAAAACTGAAATAAGTGAAAATGCCAGAGAAAGAATTCACAAATCTAGACCACCTTTATTAATTGATAAATCTAAAATAAAAAATATTAAAGTTGGTAATATTGAAGATGACTTCTCAGTAGTTGAACAAGCCGATTGGGTTGTTGAGGCAGTTGTGGAGAGAATTGATATTAAACATCAAATTTATGAAAAAATTTTTAAAAGTAGAAAAGATGGTGCGATTGTTTCCTCCAACACCTCTTCAATACCTATTAAAGTTTTATCTCAAAATTTAAATAAAGAACAAAAAAAAGATTTTTGTATAACTCATTTTTTTAATCCTGTCAGATATATGGGTCTTTTGGAAATTGTTAAAAATGAGGACAATGACCTAAATAAAATAAATCAATTAAAAGAATTTTGTGAACTTGAGCTTGGAAAAGGAGCCATTGTTTGTAATGACACTCCAGGTTTTTTAGGCAACAGAGTCGGTGTTTACGCTATGCAAATTGCAATGACTGAAGCATTTAAAATGAAACTTTCTGTAGAGGAAGCGGATGCAATATTTGGGAGACCAATGGGTATTCCAAAAACAGGTGTTTTTGGGCTTTATGATTTAATTGGCATTGATCTTATGGCTGATGTTTTAAAAAGTTTTATCAAAGAGTTACCTGAAACCGATGAATTTCATGAGGTGGCAAAAGAAATTCCTTTAGTAAAAAAATTAATTGAAACTGGATATACTGGTAGAAAGGGCAAAGGTGGTTTCTATAGAATGAAGAAAACTGATAGTGGCAAAGTAATGGAGGCTATCAATTTGGAAACTGGCGATTATTCTGTAAGTAAAAAAATTGACATAAAATCTGACAAAGTTGACCTTAAAGGTCTAATTAATAGGAATGATAAATATGGAGAATATGCTTGGTCAGTATTAGAAAAGATTATTAAATATGCTTCATCATTAGTTCCTGAGATAACAAAAGAATTTAATGATATTGATGAGGCTATGAGATTAGGGTTTAACTGGGCTAAAGGACCCTTTGAAATGCTAGAGGAAATTGGTGTTAAAAATTTTTTCGAAAAAGTTGAAAATTTTAAAGGTAATAATTTTTTAGAAAATTTAAGCAAAACAAAAAATGAAAACTTTTATGGTGAGAGGCAAAAATATACATCAATAGAAACTCTGGGTAAGGTTAAGAAAACAGCAACGAGTGTTGATGGAAATAGTTCAGCATCCATTTATAGATTCAATGATTATAATATAGTTGAGTTTACTACCAAAGCTAATGCATTAGATTACGACTCAATGGATGCTTTAAAGAAAGCAACTGATAAGCCTTTGATTATAATTAATGAAAGTATGCAATTTTCTGCAGGCGTAAATTTAACCTATACAATGGAATTCGCTGACAAAAATGATTTTAAATCAATTGAGAAATTTATTAAATATTTCCAACAAACATGTAAACATCTTAAGTACTCTAAACACCCAGTTATATCCGCACCATCAGGACTTACTTTAGGAGGTGGATTTGAAGTTTTAGTACAAAGTAATTTTGTTGCCTCTCATACAAATATTGTAATTGGCCTGGTAGAAACTATCGTAGGATTAATTCCAGCTGGCGGAGGTTGTAAAGAAATGTTAGCTAGATGGTTAGATACAGAAGAGGCAAAAAAAGATCCAAATTATGCACCATTAAAAGTTTTTGATATCATTGGCTATGGAAAAACAGCAACATCACCTGTTGAAGCTGAGCCATTCAAATACTTACTGCCTGAAAATAAAAAGATTATGAATAGAAATAGTTTATTAGAGGTTTCAAAAAAAATCTTATATGAAAACAAAGATTTTAAAGCACCTAGCGAACTTCAGTTTAACTTGCCTGGGAAAGCGGTTATTGGAGAAATGCATAAAATTTTAGAAAAACTCTATAATGATAAAATAATCTTAGATCATGGGGTAGAAGTTGCAAAAGAATTAGCTTTCGTCTTAAGTGGTGGAGACACAACTATGGACAAAGTGTTAACAGAAGATGATTTATTCAAATTAGAATTAGATGCTTTTATGAAATTAATTGAAACTAAAAATACTCAAGACAGAATTAAACATACTCTTGCTACCGGTAAACCTTTAGTCAATTAACATTTTAATAGAATTTATAAAGTCAGGCCTCAGAACATACTCAGATTTATTTAGATATTTTATTTTTTCTAGTGCTTCTATTCCATAAATCACTTTTCCAATCGGTGTATATTCACTCTCATATAATGGCTCATCTTTAAGTGTGATGAAAAATTGACTATCTTCAGTATTGTATTTTTTTGTTCTTGCAAGACCTACACTTCCTCTTTCATAGTTAAATGGTGCATCTATTTCTGAGTTTATGGTTCCTAGTCCTGATTGTCCTGTTCCGATTTTTCCATAATCAATATTGCCTTTTTTACCAAATTCCAAATCACCTGCTTGTACAAGACTGTCTTTAATTACTCTATGAAATGCAACATCGTCGTAAGCTTTAGACCTTACCAATGTTTTAAATCTTTCAACCGCATTTGGAGAAACATTTGGATATAATTCAATAATTACATTTCCACATTCAACATTCAAAATCGCAATATTATTTGGCTTATCAAAAGAAAGTTTTTCCGGATTATAATTTTTAACAAATAAGCATTTATTCTTTATCAAAAAAAAAGAACTTAGAGAAAAAATAGCTAAAGATATTAAGAAAAAAAAGATTATCTTTTCTGATCTTGAAGCTTTAATTTTTTTAATCATAAATTGAAACTTTGATCAATTTTAAGCAAACCTGATTTGATAAAATCTATCTTTTTTTGAAGAATAGGATCAATTTGTTTTGGTAAGTTACCATGCATTAAATGAGAAAAAACTTCTGCCATATCTTCAGAAGCGGTTGATTTTGAATATTCAGTAATAAAACCATCAGTTTTAGAATAAGTATCAAGACCTATTTTTTTTGTGCAAGTAGAACATTTTGCATAATTAAAGCTATCTGAATTGAAACTTGACCAAGTTTTTTCATTAAAAATTTCTTTAAAACTATCATTAATTATATGAAAGACTTCATGATGTAATACTCTTTCAAAATATTTATTATCAAATTTAATATCAACAATAAGAGTTTTCATTACATTGTCAGGTATTCCAGCAGTATTTATTCCTGAAATTGATAAATCTTCACAAAGAACAATATATTTTAAATTTATTTTTTTTAAAAAACTTTGAGAATATCTTTTTAAATTTTTTTCTATAATTTGATACTTCTGGTCTAAATCTTGTTTTGATGATTTAAAACAATTAATATTATTATCTACCCCAATTGTAAAAGGTTGTTTAGCGTAAAGATATCTCAGGCTATTAGTAGTTTTAATATTATAAATTTCAAGATTTGGAATTTTAATCAATTGATAAATCGTATCTGCTTGCACAGAAGAAATTAAAAATAAATATAATAAAATGAACTTAAATAATTTCATAATAGGTATTATTGAAGATATTCCAAATTGTAAGAATGTGATAGAGTTTTATGATGAAAAAAAAAAGTACCAAGGAACCAATCCAACCAGTAAGTGGAACCAAAGTACCACGATTTGCTGGACCCTCGACTTTTGCACGATTACCAGAATTGAGAGATGTTGAATACTGTGATGTTGCAATAGTTGGTATTCCTTTTGATGCAGGCACAAGTTATAGACCAGGGGCAAGGTTTGGTCCTCAAAGCATTAGACAAGCTTCAAGACACTTAAGAACAAATTATCATCCAAGTTATGATGTAGAACCATTTAAAGTACAACAAGTTGCTGATGCTGGAGATATTACGTGTAATCCTTTTAATATTGATGAAGCGATCAAACAAATTGAAGAAGGTGCTGTGGATTTACTAAAAAAAACTGGAGGCATAATTAGTTTAGGTGGTGACCATACAATTGCATTTCCTTTATTAAAAGCAGTTAACAAAATTAATAAAGGCCCAGTTGCTTTAGTTCATTTTGATGCTCATTTAGATACATGGGATACTTATTTTGGGGCACCTTATACGCACGGAACTCCATTTAGACGTGCAAGAGAAGAGAATTTATTTTTAGACGATGCTTCTATGCATGTAGGTATAAGAGGACCTTTGTATAGTAGAGATGATATTAAAAATGATGAAAGTTTTGGGTTTAAAATAATTCATTGTGATGAATTTCAAACAGAGGGAACCGATAAAATAGCTGAAAGAATTAAAAAAAGAGTTGGAGATAATCCATTATACTTATCGATTGATATAGATGTCCTAGACCCAGCTTTTGCCCCAGGAACAGGTACACCAGAAATTGCAGGAATGACCTCAAGAGAAATGGTTAATGTAATTCGGGGTTTGTCAGGAATGAATTTAATCTCAGCAGATGTAGTTGAAGTGTCTCCAGCATACGATCATGCGGAGGTAACATCTTTAGCTGCCGCAACAATTGTTTATGAACTTACTAATTTGTTTGCAAAAAAATAAGGAAAGGTTAGGAGTCTGGTATGGAAAATAAAAAAAATTTTTACATCGATGGAAAATGGGTTGCTCCAAAGAGTAAACAAGAAATAAAAGTAATTAATCCTGCAACTGAAGAAAACTGTGCAGTTATTTCATTGGGTGATAAAGAAGATGTTAACTATGCGGTAAGCTCAGCTAAAAAAGCCTATAGCACTTGGGCATTTTCTCCTAAAGAAGAAAGAATAAGGTTATTAGAAAAATTGTACGAAAATTATAAGAAAAGATGGGCAGATATTGCTGCAGCTATTACCACAGAAATGGGAGCCCCCAAAGACTTTGCAACAAAACTACAGGCAGGTACAGGTGCGGCACATCTAAAATCATTTATTAGATATCTTAAAAATTTTGAATTTGAAAAACCTTTAGGTGAGCATGCTCCAAATCAAAGATTAATTTATGAGCCAAAAGGTGTGTGTGCTTTGATTACACCATGGAACTGGCCAATGAACCAAGTTTGTCTTAAAGTTGCACCAGCTTTAGCTTCTGGCTGTACTATGATTTTAAAACCATCTGAACTTGCTCCTTTATCTTCAATGATTCTAGCAGAATTAATTGATGAAACAAAATTTCCTGCTGGAGTATTCAATTTAGTAAATGGAGATGGTGAAACTACTGGTAATGCACTTACAAGTCATCCTGATGTCAATATGATTTCATTTACTGGCTCTACTCGAGCTGGGGCATTAATTTCACAAAATGCTGCCAAAGATTTTAAAAGAGTAAGTTTAGAGTTAGGAGGAAAGGGAGCAAATATAATTTTTCAAGATGCTGATCCAGATGCTATTGAGAGAGGAGCTTTAAGATGTTTCCGGAATTCTGGTCAGTCGTGTAATGCTCCAACTAGAATGCTTGTTGAAAAATCAATGTATAATGAAGCTGTAGAAAGATTAAAAAAATATACTGAAAATTTCGAAGTTGGTGATCCAGAGAAGGAAGGTGAGCATATTGGTCCTGTTATTTCTGAAAACCAATATAACAAGATTCAAACTTTAATTAAAAAAGGTATAGATGAGGGTGCAAAATTAGTTGCAGGAGGCGCTGGTAAACCAGAAGGATTTGAAAAAGGATACTATGTCAAACCAACAGTTTTTGTTGATGTTAAAAATGATATGGAAGTTGCAAGAACAGAAATTTTTGGTCCAGTGTTATCAGTGATGCCTTTTGAAAATGAGGAGGAAGCAATTAAAATTGCTAATGATACTCCTTACGGATTGACTAATTACATTCAAACCCAAGACAGAGAAAAAGTTAAAAGAGTTGCCAGAAAATTAAGATCGGGAATGGTAGACGTAAATGGAGCTGGTATTGCTGTAGATGCACCCTTTGGAGGTTTTAAACATTCTGGAATTGGTAGAGAAGCCGGCGAACATGGTCTTGAAGAATTTTTAGAAGTAAAAGCTGTTGGTGGCTGGAATTAATTTAAAATAGATCTTTTTTTAAGACCATCTAAAAATTTTAAACATTTTTTAATTTCATTTAATTCAATAAATTCATCAACTTTGTGAGCCTGCTCGATAGAACCAGGACCACAAACAACAGTACTCATCCCAATTTCTTGAAACAAGCCAGCCTCTGTTCCAAAAGAAACAACCTCTCTAGAATTGTCTCCAGTTAAACTTGAAACTAACTCACATGCCTCTGAGTTTTTTACACGATCAAAACCAGTTACTTCACCAATTATTTTTTTAATTATTTTTGAATTTGGAAATACTTTTTTCATTTCTGGTAATAAAATTTCATTAGCATATTTGTCTATTTCTTGATTTAAAAAAACTCCATCTTCTTTCACTACTGGTCTAGTCTCCCATTCAATATAACATTTATCAGCTATAACATTGTGTGCGATGCCACCAAATATTCCTCCTACTTGTAAAGTTGAAAAGGGCGGGTCAAATATCGAGTCCTTAGGAGCTCTTTTTTTTAAGTCCTTTCTTAATTCTATGAGTTTGTTTGCGTAACGTGAAGCAAACTCAACCGCACTAACCCCTTTATGTGGCATTGAGCTATGACCAGCTAGACCTTCAAAATAAGTTGTATACTCATAACAACCTTTGTGAGCATCTATAATTTTCATTTTAGTTGGTTCACCAATTATGCATATGCCGTCTTGAATTTTTCTTTTTTTTAACTCCTCAATCAAGATAGGTGCACCAAGACAAGCAGTCTCTTCATCAAATGTGAATGAAAAATGAATATCTCTATTTAATTCCGCTTTTGAGTAAATTGGTGCATAAGCTAAAACACACGCAATAAAACCTTTCATATCACATGCGCCTCTGCCATAAAGTTTATCATCTTTGATTGTAGCTTTAAAAGGATCAGTGCTCCAACTTTTTGAAACTGGAACAGTATCAGTGTGACCAGATAAGATAATTGGTTTTATTCCATTTGTTTTTTTTGCTTTAAATGTAGCAAAAAGATTAACTCTTTTCTTTTCCTGATCAAAAGTTTTAAATGAGGTTGCACCTAACTTTTGAAGGTACTCTTCACAATAATTAATTAAATTACTATTATCATCTCCAGAAATTGTTTTGAAACCGATTAAATCAGTCAAAATTTTGATGCAATTTTTATATAATTTTTCAATATTAATTTCTGTACTCATGAATAATAACTAATATATATACTGGATTTATGAAAGAACAAATAACATACGATATATTTGATAAAGTTGACATACGAGTAGGGACAATAATTTCTGTAAAAAAAAATGAGAAAGCTAGAAAACCATCTTTAGTAGTTGAGGTGGATTTTGGAAAAGAGATAGGAATTAAACAATCTTCAGCACAAATTACTCATTATTACAATGAGGATAATTTAAAAGGTAAACAAGTAATCGGAGTTTGTAATTTTCCTGAAAAAAATATTGCTGGAGTGGTGTCTCAAGTTTTGATTTTGGGTTCGATTGATAAGGAAGGCAAAGTGATTCTCGTCCATCCATCTCAACAATCAGAAAATGGTCTCCCAATAGCCTAAGTATGCATCCTGAAATATTATCAATTTCTTTATTTTGGTTTGTTACAGCGTACACGCCGGGTCCAAATAATGTAGTCGCATCTTACTCTGGATTTAATTTTGGGATAAAAAAAACAATCCCTCATATTCTTGGTGTGACTTTAGGATTTACTTCATTAGTTTTATTTTTATCAATAGGTTTAATTAATGTTTTTAAATTATTTCCCATCATTCAAATAGTCATTAGATATCTTGGGACTTTATTTTTAATATATCTGGCTTATAAGATTGCGTTTTCAACCTCTTCAAATGAAACCCAAAAAGAAAACCCTGTAAAATTTATTGAAACCTTTTTATTTCAATATTTAAATCCTAAAGGTGTTACTGTTGCAATTATTGTTGTCTCTACATATGTTGAATTAGGAGTTAATTATATAAGTTATGCGACTCAAATAGTCGTCCTTGCTTTTCTATTTTCTGTCTCAAGTATTACTTTGTGGACGTTTGTAGGTAAATTTTTGAGGAAATTTGCGACAAATGATAAATTTATTAAGTACTTTAATTATGTTATGTCAGGGCTTCTTTTATTAAGCATAATTACATTTTATATATAAAAATATGAAACCAGGTAAAATTAACTCTTATAAAACTCTTTCTGATTTAGAAATAAATAATAAAAAATTTAAATTTTATTCATTAAAGAAAGCAGAAGAAAATGGTTTGGAGGGTATTTCTAAATTACCAAAATCCCTTAAAGTTTTGTTAGAAAATTTGTTAAGATATGAGGATGATGTATCAGTCACAAAATATCAAATTGAGTCAATTAAAAATTGGCTAAAAACAAAAAAATCTAAAACAGAAATTGCTTATCGACCTGCTAGAGTGCTACTTCAAGATTATACTGGAATTCCGGCAGTGGCTGACTTGGCAGCTATGAGAGAAGCTGTGAAAGAAAAAAATAAAGATCCTAATACAATTAACCCACTTTCTGCAGTAGATCTTGTTATTGACCATTCAGTCCAAGTCGATCAGTCTGCTAAAGCAGATTCGTTCGATAAAAATGTTGAAATTGAATTTAATAGAAATGGTGAGAGATATTCTTTTTTAAAATGGGGTCAGCAAGCATTCAACAACTTTAGAATAGTTCCTCCTGGAACTGGAATTTGTCATCAGGTAAATTTAGAATACCTATCCAAAGTAGTATGGAGTGAAGAATTTGAGGGACAAAATTATCTTTTTCCAGATACATTAGTGGGAACTGATAGTCATACTACTATGGTTAACGGACTTTCAGTTTTAGGATGGGGAGTAGGTGGTATTGAAGCTGAGGCGGGTATGTTGGGTCAGCCCATTTCAATGCTAATTCCTGAAGTAATAGGTTTTGAAGTAAAAAACAAAATGCCAGAAGGCACTACTGCAACAGACTTAGTTTTAACAGTTGTTAAAATGTTAAGAGACAAGGGTGTAGTTGGAAAGTTTGTAGAATTTTATGGTGATGGTTTAAAGAATTTAACTTTAGCTGATCGTGCGACAATTGCAAATATGGCTCCAGAGTATGGAGCAACTTGTGGTTTTTTTCCAATAGATGAAGAAACTTTAAAGTATTTAAAATTTTCCGGTAGAGATGAAATGACAGTAAAAATAGTTGAGGAATATGCGAAAGCTCAGGGTTTGTGGTCGAGTGAAGATATGGATTTTACTGATACTTTAACTTTAGATATGACAACTATTGTTCCTACTATCTCAGGGCCGAAAAGACCACAAGATAAGGTTTTATTAACTGATGCCTCAACTAGTTTTAAGAAAAGTTTTTCTGAAGTAACTGGTAAAAAAGATTTTTCAGTCTCAAAAGTTAAAGATAAAGAATATTCAATTAAAGATGGATCTATTTTAATTGCAGCAATTACATCTTGTACAAATACTTCTAATCCAAATGTTTTAATAGGAGCGGGACTTTTAGCTAAGAAGGCAGTGGAATTAGGATTAGAGGTAAAACCATGGGTTAAAACTTCATTAGCACCCGGCTCACAAGTTGTCACAGATTACCTGGAGAAAGCAGGATTAAACACTTACTTAGATAAACTTGGTTTTCATTTAGTTGGTTATGGCTGCACTACATGTATTGGAAATTCAGGTCCATTAGCCGATGAGATTGTTAAGTCTATCCAAAAAGAAAATATCTATGCTGTTTCAGTATTATCCGGTAATAGAAATTTCGAGGGAAGAATTTCACCACATATAAAAGCAAATTATCTCGCGTCTCCTCCATTAGTCGTTGCTTATGCTCTTGCCGGTCATATGAATTTCGATTTGTATAAAGATAGTTTTGGTAAAGATAAAAATGGCAAAGATATTTTTATGAAGGATATTTGGCCATCAAATAAAGAAATTGAAGATGTGTTAAAATCATCTTTAAATCCCGAAATGTTTGTGAAGAGGTATTCAAATGTCTCAGAGGGACCAAAACAATGGCAACAAATTAAAACAGAAAAAAGTAGCATTTATAATTGGGAAGAAAATTCTACATATGTAAAAAAACCACCTTTTTTTGAAAATCTTCCAGATCAACCAGAAGGTTTTAAAAAAATTCATGATGCTCGTCCATTATTAATTTTGGGCGATATGGTAACTACAGATCATATCTCTCCTGCAGGTAACATTCAAAAAGAAAGCCCGACAGGAGAATATTTTATGAAACATCAAATTTTACCTAAAGATTATAATTCTTATGGTGCCAGAAGAGGAAATCATGAAGTAATGATGAGAGGAACATTTGCTAATATTAGAATAAGAAATGAGATGGCACCTGGCACAGAAGGTGGATTTACAACGCTTTATCCAGAAAAAAAAGTGATGCCAATTTATGATGCAGTAGTTGAATATAAAAAAAGAGGGACAGATTTAGTTGTTATAGGTGGCAAAGAATATGGAACAGGCTCGTCAAGAGATTGGGCAGCGAAAGGAACTAAACTTTTAGGAGTAAAGACTGTAATTGCTGAAAGTTTTGAAAGAATTCATAGATCCAACTTAATTGGGATGGGTATTTTGCCATTACAATTTATTGATAATATTGATAGGAAAAATTTAAGATTAATTGGATCAGAATTGATTAGTATAATCAATCTTGAGAATGGAATTAATCCTTCTGATAAAGTTAAAGTAGAAATTAAGTATGCTTCAGGTGAGATTAAAACAATCCAAGCACTTTGTAGAATAGATACTAAAAATGAGCTAGAGTATTATAAAAATGGAGGCATATTACAATACGTTCTTCGAAATATGATTTAATTATGGATGAAGATATAGCAATCATTAATAGCAATACCAGAAATCAGAGAATTAAAGATTTTTTTTCAAAAAATAAAAGATTACTCATATCTGTTTTAATTTTTTTAATATTAATTCTATTTAGTTTTTATTCATATCAAATTTATCAAGATAAGAATAAAATTGAAATTTCAGACAAATATAATAGCGCAATCATTAAACATAAAAATGGAGATAACTCTGGAATAATATTAGCAATGCAAGAAATAGTCGAAAATAAAGATCCAACCTATTCTCCATTGGCTTTGTACTATTTAATAGATAATGAATTAATAAATGATAAGTCTAAAATAAATAGTTTGTTTGACATATTGATAAAAAAAACCTCATTAGATAATGAAATCAAGAATTTAGTTATTTACAAGAAAGCTCTTTACAATGCCGACACAATAAACGAGGGACAAATATTAGAAATTCTAAATCCAGTAATAAATTCAAAAAGTGTTTGGAAGTCTCACGCTTTATATTTAATAGCAGAGTATTTTTACTCTAAGGGAGAAAATCAAAAATCTAAAGAATTTTTTAGTCAAATAATAACTCTAGAAAACGCTAATTTGGATATACTCAAGGAAACACGAAAAAGACTTAACAGAGATTTGAGTGAATAAAGTATTTGTAATATTTGTTATTTCAATTTTTTTATCAAATTGTTCATTAAATGAAAATTCAAAAATATGGAATAAAAAAGAAAAAATTGAGGATGAGAAAAAAGTTTCAAAAAAAATTCTTGCTGAAAAAAAAATAATTTCAACAGAATTTAATCCATTATTAAAATTAGACTTATCAAAAAATGAGCCAAATAATAAAATTTTTGATCAACTTAATAACTTTGGGTCCTCTAAATATAATGGGCAAATAAACAAAATTAATAGTTATAAATTTTCAAAGCTAGAAAATTTTAACCAATTCAATTTTGAACCATTAATTTTGAGTGATGGAGTAATAGTTTTTGAAAAAAAAGGAACTATCATTAGGTTTAATGATAATAAAAAAATTATTTGGAAAAAAAACTTTTATTCAAAAACCGAAAAGAAAATTCATCCTTCCTTATCATTTGCTATATTAGATAAAAACTTGTTAGTTGCAGATAGTATAGCAAAAATTTCAAGTATAAATTTACAAACTGGAGATTTAATTTGGTCAAAAAAAAGTGAATATCCGTTTAATTCAGAAATTAAAATTTATAAGGATAAATTTTTTGTTGTTGATTTTAAAAATACTTTGAGATGTTTTTATTTAAAAGATGGTTCAGAGTGCTGGAATATAAAAACTGAGGAGTCTTTTACTGTTTCGAATTCAAAATTTTCAATATTAGTTAGAGATAATTTGGTAATATATAATAATTCTTTAGGCGACATAACAGCGATTGATATCTTATCAGGTCTAATTGAATGGCAACTCCCAACACAAAAAACTAGTATTATAAACGAAACATATGGTTTTAATTTCTCAAAACTAGTTAGTGATGGAAAAGCAATATATTTTTCCAATAATAAAAACCAATTTTATTCCGTAGATTTAACATCAGGTACAACAAATTGGATGACTGAAATTAATTCTATTCTAACGCCAATTATAGTTGGGAACCTGATTTTTACAGTATCTGAAGACGGATATCTTTTTACAATTCAAAAAAATGAGGGAAACGTTGTCAGAATTAATGACGTTTATAAAAATTTTAATTTAAAAAAAAGAAAAAAAATTAAACCTACGGGTTTTACAATAGGCAATAACAATCTTTATTTAACCAATTCTGATGGAAATCTAATTGTTATTAACTTAAGTGCTGGAAATGTGTTAAAAATTGAAAAAGTTGCCAGAGATTTAATATCTAAACCTATAATATATAATGAAAATTTATTTATTGTTAAAAATGGCTCAATAACCCAGTATGATTAGTTATGTTTTTAAAATTTTTAGATAAAATAGGAAGAAAAAAAGTTGTCTTAGATAGAGGTCCCTCACACCCCAAGTATCATGAAGCTAAACCATGGATGAATAGATATTATCTTATCTTTAGACATAGACCAAAGTGGTTTCCATTTAATATTCTAATTCATGAAATGTTAGCGGATGATCATGGCGAAGGTGTTCACAATCATACATTTCCATATATTACCGTTATATTAAGAGGAGGATATTGGGAGACATTAAGCACAGGAAAATTCTGGCGACCGCCTGGTTATATAGGTTTCAGATCTGCAAACAATTTACATAGAGTAGACTTAAAACCTGGGACTAAGCCTTTAACATTATTTATATCTGGTCCGTTTGGACTAAGGAAAGGACCAAGATCTGAATACGGAATTGATTTTAAAAGTAAAAAAAATTAATGCCTTTAAATCTTGAGGAAAAATTTAAAACTCATTGTAATACAAAAAATCTAGAGTTAAATCCAAATCAAATAATTTTAGTAAAGCAATTAGATAGTTTTTATAAAGAAAATTTTAAGAGCACCTTGTTAAATTTTTTTTCCAAACAATCCTCAAAAAAAGGTTTTTATCTTCATGGTGGTGTTGGTGTTGGAAAAACTATGATTTTAGATTTTTTTTTCAATCTAGTTAATCAAAAAAAAAAACGTCTTCACTTTAACGAATTTATGCTAAACTTTCATGATTTTGTTCACCAAAATAAGGATAACAATGAAGAGAATGTTATTGCTGTATTTGTAAAAGATTTAAAATCAAAATTTTCACTCATCTTTTTTGATGAATTTCAAGTTACTAACATTGTCGATGCTATGATATTAGGCAAACTATTTCAGGAAATATTTAACCAGAATATTAAGATTATTGTTACCTCAAACACAAAGATATCAGAACTATATAAAGATGGGTTACAAAGAGACCAATTTAAACCTTTTATCCAAATAATGCAGGAGAAATCAATAGAATATGAGTTGATAATTGATGATGATTATAGAAAAAGCAAAGAAAACGAAAAACAAAGATATTTCTATCCTTTAAACCAAGAAACTAATTTTAAGATAAATAAGTTTTCTAGAATAATTACTAAAAATAAAAAATTATCTTGTAAAGTTTTGAATATCAAAGGTAGAAATTTTGAAATAAAAAATTTTTATGAGGGTATTTCAAAGTTTCATTTTGATGAATTGTGTAATCAAAACCTAGGTGGTGAAGATTATTTAAAAATTGCTGAAAGCTCTGAATTTATAATAATTGAAAATATACCAGAATTTAATGATATTAACTCAAATCAACAACAAAGGTTCATAACCCTTGTTGATGTAATTTACGATAAAGATATAGCAATAGCAGTAACGGCTGAGCAAAGTTTAGAAAAATTGTCGAGCTCTAAGTCTTTAGAAAAACCATTTAAACGTACAATTAGTCGTTTATTTGAGTTAACATCAAAAAATTATTAATATGAAACAAGAATTTTATAATCTTAAAATAGATACCAATGGTCAACGATTATATGAATTTACTGATCAAACATTAAATTGGATTAAAAAAAACGATTTTAAAAACGGAATTTTAAATTTAAGTATTCAGCATACGAGCGCCTCCATTATTGTTCAAGAAAATGCTGACCCAGATGTGCAGACTGATTTAATTAATTATTTTGATAAATTGGTGCCGATGAATAATAAATTATATATTCACACCACTGAAGGGAAAGACGATATGCCGGCACATATCAAATCTGCTCTTACCAATAATCAAATTTCATTAAGTGTCAAAAATAAAGAACTATTACTAGGCACTTGGCAAGGAATATATCTTTTTGAACATAGATTGAGTCCACAAACAAGAACTATAATTCATCATTTTTTTGGTGAAGCTTAATTTTTTAAGCTTTGGAAAGCTTTAAGAGCAGCAGCACGTGCTTCTTCATGAACAACAATGGGTTTTGGATAATTTTTTCCAATTATTGTTTTGATAGCTTCTTGATATTTAGTTTCCATTTCCCAAGGTTTATGAATAAATTTTTTTGGGACTTTACTTAATTCTGGTATCCATTTTTTTACATATACACCATCTTTATCAAATTTTTCTCCCTGAAGAATTGGATTGAATATTCTAAAATAAGGTGCAGCATCTGCACCACAACCTGCTACCCATTGCCATTGTGCAACATTATTAGCTTTATTAAAATCAAGTAAGCAGTTTCGAAAATGTTTTTCTCCCTCAGTCCAATTTATCCTTAAATGCTTTACTAAAAAGGATCCAACTACCATTCTAATTCTATTATGCATCCATCCTGTTTCATAAAGTTCTCTCATACCAGCGTCAACAATTGGATAACCTGTCATTCCAGATTTCCAAGCCTTCAAAAACTTTTCATTTTTAATCCAAGGAAATTTATCAAATTCTTTTCTATAATTTCCTTTTAAAAACTCTGGAAAATAATTTATTAAGCTATGTGAAAATTCCCGCCAACCTAACTCATTAACATATTTTCTATACCCAATTCCTTTAGACTTCATTTCACTGCATTTTTTCCAAATTGTATTTACATGGATTTGTCCATGTTTAATATAAGGAGATAACTTGGATGTACCTTCTATTGATGGATAATCTCTAGCAGTTCCATAATCTTTTATTTTATTTGCAATTAGGTTATTTAAGATCTTTTTCGATTCATTTTCAGATATATTCCAATAATTTTCAAATTTCTTATACCAGTTTTTTTTTGGTAGAATTTTAGTGGGTTCAATAGAATTTTTAAATAAAGAATAAATTTTCGATTTTTTCTTAACAACATAATTTTTACTTGGAGGTAAGCCTAAAAATTTTTGCTCAGCATTTCTCCAAAATGGGGTAAAAACTTTAAAAGGAGTTCCATCATTTTTAGTTACTTCTTGAAATTCATTTAATATATTTCCTTTAAAATACTTAAATTCAATTTCATTTTTAATAAAAACATCTCTGATTTTTTTTCCTTTAGCAATTACATCAGGCTCATAAATTTTATTCCAATATATTGAAACATCGTCTTTTTTTTTTATTTTAGAAAAAACCTCTAATTCATCACCTTCTAATATCTGAAGATTGATTTTATATTTCAATAGTTCTGACTTGAATACTTCCAAAGATTTTGAAAGCCACCATTTTTGTGCTTCTCTTTTGTTATCAAAGTCAGCTTTGTTGTAGATATATAGGGCAGCTACATTTTCATGATTTTGCGTAGCATAAGCAAGAGCAGGGTTATGCTCAATTCTAAAATCTTCTCTGATCCATGTGATGGCGTTTTTTGTCATAGAAATTTTATTTTCTACCTTTAGATAGCAGTTGTTTGTAAAGTTTTACATCTGCATTTCCTTCGCATCCTATGACTAGAATATTTGAGCTTTTATTAAGATTAAGGAATTTTTTAGCTCTAATATTATTACATATTCCTATCAAAGCGATAATGCCTGGAGCTGCGCATTCACCACCTGTAATAGAAATCTTACTAAACTTTTTATCTTTTAGGTCAGCTATAGTTTTTGCAATATTTTTATCTGAGATCGATACACAACAATCGCTAGCACTTTTTAATATTTGCCATGGCACCAAAGACATCTCATTACACGACATTCCACCCATAATGCTCTCTTTTTTAATCTTAATCTTTTTAAGTTTATTGCTTTTAATACTTTGAAGTACACAATCAGCTTGATCAGGTTCGACAATTATAATTTTAGGTATTCTTTTAAAATATTTTGCAACACCAGCTACTACACCTGCAGCTAATCCTCCAACACCTGCTTGCAGAAATATATGAGTTATATACTGATTAGTTTGTTTGGAGATTTCTTTAATCATGATTGAATATCCAGCCATAGTAAGTTGAGGAACATACTTATAATTTTTTGTTGATACATCTTGGACAATTTTCCAATTATTTTTTTTTGATTGTTTTTGACATTCTTTAAGGGAGTTTTCATAATCTCCCTTAACCCTTATAACTTCAGCACCAAATTTTTTAATTTCATTTACTCTGGTTTCACTCACATATTGGCTTACAAATATTTTACATTTTAATTTTAATCTTTGTGCTCCCCATGCAACCGATCTACCATGATTACCTGCAGTTGCAGAGGAAATTGTAATATTTTTTTTTCCGTTAGATATTTTTTCTACTGCATAAGCGCCACCAAGGGCTTTGAAGGACTTTAAATGAAACCTTTTAGACTCATCTTTGTAAAAAATATTGTTGAGTTCTAAATTTTTTTGAAGTTTATTAAGTCTTAAAAGAGGAGTAGCTCTATAGTTTCTCCAGCTAGAAATTGAATTAAAAGCATTGGAAAGCATAGTTGAAGGTAAATACTTAAGGACATAATTCCTTTTGAAATTAAAATTATCGTTGATTAAAAATTTCGTTAGCTTCCAATTCACTTTAGCAATCTAAAGTATTTTGACTTTCCCATTTAGTAACGGGCTTTGACTTATTAAATTTTTCTTTCCTATTAAATTCTTTAATCTCTGAACTTCTTAGTTTAACAAAGCTATTAATAGTATCTTTACCAAAACTTTTATTCATTTCTTTGTTATTTTTTAATTGTGATAGTGATTGTTTTAATTCATTTGGAAGCTTTGGAAGATTAGGATATTTTTTATAGTCCGTGTACATATTACAATGCAAAGGTTTTCCTGGATTAATCTTATTTTTTAAACCATGTAATCCAGCAGCTAAAACTCCAGCTTGTAATAAATATGGATTAGCAGACCCATCCATTAATCTTAATTCAAATCTACCAGGATCAGGAATTCTTATCATGTGGGTTCTATTATTTCCCGTGTAAGAAATACTACTTGGAGACCATGACGCTCCTGATTTTGTTGGTGGGGCATTTATTCTTCTATAGCTATTAATTGTTGGATTAAAGAAAGCTGATAACGATGAGGCATTCTTGATTACTCCTCCTAAAAAATAATATGCCATTTTACTTAAACCAAGTTTATCTTTTGGATCTAAAAATTTATTTTTCTTACCCTGCCAAACAGAAATATGCGCATGACAACCATTGCCCGTTAAATTTTGAAAAGGTTTAGGCATAAATGTTGCTCTTAGTCCGTGTTTTTCAGCAATTGTTTTTACCATATACTTAAAGAAAGTATGTCTATCAGCTGTTGTTAAACAATCTGAATAATTCCAATTCATTTCAAATTGACCATTAGCATCCTCATGATCGTTTTGATAAGGACCCCATCCCATTTCTATCATGCAATCACAAATTTCTTTTATAAGCTCATATCTTCTCATTAATGCAGATTGGTCATAACAAGGTTTTGATTGTGTATCTCTTAGATCCGCAATGGATTTTCCGTCTTCTGAAATTAGAAAATATTCACACTCTACACCAGATTTCATCGTTAAACCTCGTTTTGCAAGTTCTTTAATTTGTTTCTTGAGCATTACTCTGGGTGAAGCCTCAACAGGTTGTCCATTCATCCAAAGATCTGATGCTAACCAACCAACTTCTTTATTCCAAGGTAATTGAATTAAACTATCTGGGTCAGGAATACCAAACATATCAGAATCTGCTGGGGTCATATCTAACCAAGCTGCAAAACCAGCAAAACCCGCACCTGCTGTTTGCATTTCTTTTATTGCATTAGCTGGAACTAATTTTGATCTTAAAACTCCAAAAAGATCTACAAAACTTATTAAAAAATATTTTATTTTTTTTTGTTTAGCAATTTTGAATAAATTTTTTGCCATAGATTAGGGTAGCATAGTTATTTAAAAAAAGAAAAAATTGTTTCTTTATAATAAACAAGATTTACAACTATAATAATTATAATTGCAAGTATAACCCCGTATTTAGCTTTTGGAAAAGCTACACCACGCATTTTTCTTGGTCTCAGTTCTTCATTGTTATTTTCGTCAGACATTATGATTTTTTAGATTAAAAAGGGCGCTACAAATAAATGTAGCGCCCAAATTTTACTTTATATTACCAATCAGTAATATTGCTTTTGTGGTCGTTTGCACCATGTCTTTTTCTCGCTAATCTTTCCAGTTCTTCACTTTCAGATTTTGAAGTTAAGACGTGCCAACCAACCCATACGATAATAGCAAGTATTACCAATAAGCCTTCACTAGATCCAGCACCAGGATAAATAGCACCTGCAACTTGATCTGCAGGTTTATTTAGGTGATCAATCCAGTTTGTAACTGTTGCCATATTTTCCTCCTTTACCTGGTTGCGGACGCGACTGCTTTTTCATCTGATTTAGCAGTCTCCATTATTTCATAGTCTAATCCAGCTATTTCGACTTCACGCGGAATTCTAAGTTTACCCATTCCGTGTAAAACTTTAGCTATGATGTAGCCTGGGATTAGTCCAAGAACAACAAACATAATTATTGCTCCAATGAACATTCCTAGTGGATTTATAGCTGCATACGTTGTTCCGTCCCACATAGCTCCAACACTATAACCAGATGATGGATAACCATTTAGAACAAAACCACATATAACTAAACCAATAAACCCTGCATAACCATGAACTGCTACTGCACCTACTGCATCATCAATTTTGAACTTACGTTCAACCCAGTAATGTAGCTTGTACGAAATAACAACACCGATCATACCTATGATCATTGATTGTATTGGATGATATAAATCATTTCCAGCCGAAGCACAGATGATACCTGCTAGTCCACTAGAGTAGGTCCAGAAAGGATCACCTTTAGCAATCCAATATCCAGCTAATAAACCTCCTGATAATGACATCAAGAAGTTAAAAGTAATACCACTTAGTGTAGTCGGAGTTACATATATGTTTGTAGCTGTCCAATATGATATACCTTCCATACCGTATTCAGGTCCAAGATCAAATATCGGTATATTACATGCCGCATAGAATCCCCAGAAACCAGTATAAATTAGAAATAATCCAATTGTTACTAGCCAAGGATTTCTTGGTCCAATATTTCTTGGTTCACCACTTGATGAGAATTTTCCAATTCTCGGTCCTAAAACCATTAGAACTCCCAAAGCAAATCCACCCGCAATCGCATGAATTACTCCTGATGCATATGCATCATGGTATCCTAAAAGTTTTAACATCCATCCATCAAAGTGCCATCCCCAAGCGGCATCTATAACCCAGAACACAGAACCAATTGCAATTGCTAAAATACCAAATGCAAAAGTTGTAATTCTTTCAATGATTGCCCCTGAAACGATAGACGCAGCAGTCCAAGAAAATAATAAAAACGCAGCCCAGAAAACACCAGAAATATGGTCTCCTAAGTTGACAGCCATTAATTGACTTGTTGCTACATAAAATTTAGAACTAAAAGCTGAGTCATCGGTAATCAATGCACTGCTTTCATTCATTATTGATGGTGCTAATCCCGGTCCTGTTGGGAAAGCCCAGTAAATCCACCAACCAAATAAAAACCAAGTTACTGTTACGAGAGGTATCAGCATTGTATTTTTCATTAGAGTATGTTGATGGTGTTTGTATCGAGATGCTCCAACCTCATACATACAGAAACCGACGTGAATTAAGAACATCAGTACCACTGTTATCCAGTAGTAAAATTCTGTAAATATAGTAGTAAGAGCAGCCAACTGATCAGTCATTTTGTCTCTCCATATTAGTTTTTAAAAGCCTATAAAATTTTTACATGAGAGACAAATGAAACAAAGCTTAAAAACCTAACAGGGACGTCAGGTTTAAAAAAAAAATCAACTTTTGATTGAGAACTTAAAATTTTAGATAAGCTTTTTTCAAATCAACAAGAGGATGTTTTGGTGACATTTGAAATTTGACTAATAACTCTCTTGCAATCATGTCTCTGTCTTGTTGGTTGTTTGGTAATTTGATTGACTTTGGAATTGTTACCCATCCATTAGCATTTCTACAAAATACAGCTGGTTTACCTTCTTCATAACCCATATGTACATCTTCTAACCAGTTAAGATCATCCCATCCCATTGCTTCAATATATTTTTTCAAAAAAGGAGTGATCTTTTTATAATCTGGTAAAAGATTTACGTCATATCGATAACCAATCGACTGACCAATCATTTTTTCTCTTGCAGTTTCTTTTTTTTTACCTAACTGACTAGAGGCTTCCTTTTTTTTATTTTTTTTCTTTGCCATATTGAAATCTAGATTTTATGGAAGTTATCGACACCCACTGTATAGTTCGTTCCAGCTAATGGAACTTTAGCCAGTGCAGAAGCTTCAGATGTTAACGCTGCTAAATCCTCAGGTTCTAGAGAATGTATATTTGTTTTACCGCATGCTCTAGCTAACAATTGAGCTTCAAGTGTCATTGAATGAAGATAATTATAAACTCTTAATGCAGCATCATCAGGATTTAATCTCGCTCTTAATTTTGGATCCTGAGTGGCAACACCCACAGGACATCTTCCTGTATGGCAGTGATAACATTCACCTGCTTTAACACCCATTTCCTTTTCAAAATCAGCCTCTGGTATATCTTTATTACAATTTAATGCGATCATTGAACCAGTACCAATTGCAATTGCATCAGCACCTAGTGCTAAAGCTTTTGCCATATCAGCACCATCTCTTACACCACCAGCATAAATTAATGTAACTTTTCCAGTTTTACCTACATCGTCTAATGCTCTTCTTGCCTCTCTTATAGCTGCGATACCAGGAATACCTGTATTGGCAGCAGCAATGTGTGGACCTGCACCTGTTGATCCCTCCATACCATCTAAGTAAATAGAGTCTGGATCACATTTTGCAGCCATTCGAACATCATCATAAACTTTTGATGCACCTAATTTTAATTGAATTGGCACTTTATTTTTTGTTAGTTGTCTTAATTCTTCAACTTTTAACGCTAAGTCATCTGGACCTAACCAATCTGGGTGTCTTGCAGGAGATCTTTGATCAATTCCAGATGGTAATGATCTCATTTCTGCAACTTGATCAGTAACTTTCTGACCCATCAAGTGTCCTCCCATACCAACTTTTTGACCTTGTCCAATAAATACTTCAATTCCATCTGCAAGTTGCGCATGATGAGGGTTAAATCCATATCTAGATTGAATACATTGATAAAACCATTTTTCAGAATATCTTCTTTCATCAGGTATCATTCCACCTTCACCAGAACAAGTAGCACTTCCTGCCATTGTTGCTCCTCGAGCAAGTGCTGTTTTAGCCTCATAAGATAAAGCGCCAAAACTCATACCAGTGATATAAACTGGTATATCTAATTCAATAGGGTTTTCACATCTTGGACCAATTACAGTTTTAGTTTCACACTTTTCTCTATAACCCTCGATTACAAATCTAGTTAAAGTTCCTGGTAAGAAAACTAAATCATCAAATGTAGGAATTTTTTTCATTAATGCCATTCCACGCATTCTGTATCTTCCTAATTGCGATTTAATATGGATGTCATCAATTACCTCTGGGGTAAATATAGCGTTGTGACCAAGTAAACTTTTGTTTCTTGATCCGTTGCTGCTTACATGAACATCGGCTTTTCCACCAACATTACCATTTGACTTACTATTTTTTTTCTTTCTTTTCTTAGCCATTAAATTGCTCCTTTTTTCTCAGCAGGTTCCAAGTTATCGTAATTCCAAAGTTTTTTACCAGCTACAATTTTTTTCATCTTGCTTACATCAAAATTTTCACCAATTTCAGCAACCCTAAGTTTTCTTCTTAACCAATCTTGATCGCTTTGTGTCAACTCTGAATCTACTGCATCACTACCATATGACCCGATTTCTCCACCTACGAAAATTGTCCCATCATACATCGAATCACCTAAATTTATACCAACATCTCCCAATATGATTATTCTTCCTCTTTGCATCATAAACCCAGTAAATGCACCAGCGTCGCCACCAATAATGATAGTTCCACCTTTCATATCGATACCAGTTCTTGCACCTACGCTACCTTTGCAAATTAAATCACCACCTCTGATAGCAGCTCCAAAACAAGAACCTGCATTTTTTTCAATTACAACTTTTCCAGCCATTAGATTCTCTGCACATGACCAGCCAACTCTTCCATTGATTCTTACAATCGGGCCATCACTAGAACCCATACCAAAGTATCCTAAACTTCCTTCAAAAATTAAATTTAATTTATTTAAAATTCCAACACCCAAACTATGTTTTCCTTGAGGATTTTTAATTACTATTGTTCCATAGCCTTGGCTCATTAAATTATCCAATTCTTTATTAGCTTCTGCAGCTGTCATATTTTTTACATCAAGATCTGTTCTTTTATTAAAATCGACATCATAAGTTCCAAAGTAATAAAAATTTTCTGCTTCATCCGGATTAAAAAATTTTTGTTGAGTTCTTCCTGTTAAAACTTCCGAGTGCATTCCCATTGCCTGGGCTTTTGTTTTTTTAGTCACGTTTTTTAAATTTGCCATACTTTAACCTCTCCATCGAATGGATCATAAGTATCAATTTCTTGTGGCAAAATTGATCTTATAGCTATTTCTTCTGAACCCATTGCTACCAAATCATCAGATTCATATAAAACTAAAGGTTTTGCGGCCATTGTATCTTTAGCCATTCCCAAAGAGTCTTTTGTAGCAACAAAATAAGTAAATACACCATCGAGACCTGTTAATGACTCTTTCATACCTTCTTCTAATGAAGCCCCATCTCTCATTTTTTCAGCGAGGTAAACTGCAATTAATTCAGAATCACATTCTGACATAAATCTCATTCCCTTATTTTCTAAAGCCCTTCTATTATTCCAATAATTCGTTAGTTGACCATTGTGAACAACGGACACATCACTAAAAGGATATCCCCAAAAAGGGTGGGCAGATTTAATATCCACACCAGACTCAGTAGCCATTCTTGCATGTCCAATTGCATGAGTACCCACAAGTTTATCTAAGTTATATCTATCACAAACCATTTTTGCATTCCCTAGATCTTTGATTACTTCTAATGATTTACCCATGGATAAAATTTCAACACCAGGAATACTCTCTATTTTTTGTGAAAACTCTAATAAATCTTTTTTATTGTATTCAATTTCATATCTTAATGAGTAAGGGAGTATTCTTTCCTCTTTAATTATTTTTGCACCCATTTCTGCAAGATAACTATCAACAACTTTCTTTCTTTCATCGTATACAGACACATCCTCAGCAACTGACGTACTACCCTCACCAACGTTTTCACCAACTTTAAATCTCATGATGAAATTTTTGCCATCTGTATCACCATACAACGCATAACCAGTAGAGTCTTCTCCTCGATGTTTTAAGGCTTGCAACATTCCTTGAAGTTCATGACCAACGTTTGATGATTTTCCCCTATGAATTAATCCCGCTATTCCGCACATATATTTTCTCTCTCTGTATTTATTATGGTAAACAATCTAAATAAGTATCTAAATCCCATTGAGTTGTTGCACCCAAAAATCTTTCCCATTCATCATTTTTATACCAATGGAAAACTTTATACATCTCATCAGGCATAGCAGACTTGATAATCTCATCTTCTGATAATCTTTCTAAAGCTTCACCCAAACTCAAAGGAAGTTTCTTAACATCTTTACCTGCCTTTTGAGCTTCATAAATATTTCTGGACTCCGGAGCAGCTGGTTGCATTTTTTTACTAATTCCATGATCACATGCTTTTAATAAGGCTGCACCTAATAAATATGGGTTATGCATCGAGTCTACTGATCTGTATTCAAATCTACCTGGTGCTGATACTCTCAATCCACAAGTTCTATTTTGATAACCCCAATCAGCATAAACAGGTGCCCAAAAACCTTGATCCCATAATCTTCTATATGAGTTTACAGTTGAAGATCCTAACGCTGTTAAAGCTGGTAGATGTTCCATAATGCCTGCAATTGATTGTAAACCAATTTTTCCAGGTAGCTGCATGTCTTTAGTGTCTGGCATGAAAGTGTTTGTTCCACCCTCAACATAACCAAAAACCTCTTCAACACCTGGTAAAGATTTGTGTCCAAGTTTATTTGTTTTAACTTTTCCACCTTTCCATAAAGACATATTAGTATGACAACCACTTGCTGAAACTCCCATAAATGGTTTGGTCATAAAACATGCAATTAGATTGTGTTCTCTAGCAACTTGAGCACATATTTGTCTGTAAGTTGACAATCTATCTGCATTTCTTAAAACATTGTCATATGTCCAGTTCAATTCTAATTGACCGGGTGCATCTTCATGATCACCCTGAATCATGTCTAGACCCATCGCTTTTGCATACTCTATTACTTTCATAAACACAGGTCTTAATGACTCAAATTGGTCTATGTGATAACAAAATGGTTTTGAAAATCCTTTTCCAGTTGGCGTTCCATCATCATTTTTTGTAAGCCACATCATTTCAGGTTCAGTTCCAACTCTTAACTCTAAACCATGTTTTTTTTGGAATTCATCCATAAAAATTCTTAAATTTCCTCTGCAATCAGAAGTTAAATGACCTCCAGGATTATTTCTTTCTTCTCTGTTTCTAAAACAAGTTACAAAAACTCTTCCAACTCTTTTATCCCATGGTAACTGACAAAAAGTTTCAGGATCAGGAATTCCAACTAATTCCATTGCCTCTGGTCCATAACCAATATAGTTGTTGTGTCGATCTAAAAATAAGTTTGCAGTTGCTCCGTAAACTAATTGAAAACCTTTTTCAGCTGTTCTTTCCCAATGATCCGCTGGAATTCCTTTTCCTACTACTCTTCCTGTGACAGAAATAAATTGATAGTAAATATAAGTTATTCCTAACTCATTTATTTTTTCTCTAACTTTTTTGACTTGCTTATCTCTACCAGGTCGGTTTACGTGTTTCTCTAGATCAGTCATTTCACTTTCCCCTTTTGAATTTTAATTAATTAAGCCTAACTGAAAAGTGAATTTGTGTCTATAGATCATGGTTATATTAAATATATATAATAATTATAACTAGGAGATTTTGGATGTACAATTACAAGTTGTGTTGACCTAAGTTTAAAAATTTTATTGAGGTAATTTTTTTGTTTTTAAAGTTTCTTCTTGGAGCAATCTTTTTTTTGAAAATTTTATAAAGTTATCATCTATGTCAGTTCCAATTCCAACCATTCCTAATTTCACGGCCTCAACAATAGTTGTTCCTGTGCCAACAAAAGGATCATAGACTACACTACCTTTTTTAATTCCACTGAGTTTAATACATTTTTCTGGAAGAGCAGGAGGGAATGTAGCAGGATGCTGTCCTCTACTATTTTCTCTACTATTAACATCACCTTTAACACCAATTTGTTTAGATAGTCTGCTTGTTGGTGTGTAGGGTATAAACCAAGCATTACCTATACATTTTTTCTTTTTTGGATCATAAGGATTTTCTTTTAAAAGTTTTTTTACACTTTTATTAAACTCTTTTTTTTGTGAAGCTGTAGCATTTTTTAAAACATCCAAATAATTTTTAAATTTCATTTTTTTTGCAATTTTTCTTCTTGTGACAGCTTGATGCCTACCTTCACTATATAATTCTGGATAAATAGGGTGAGTTTGATTTCTTTGACCAATCGCCAATCTATCAATTGCTACATCACCTTTTTTAGTAAAATGAAAAACACTCTCTGTTGTAGCACTTGTATATCTGTTTGATGTTATAGGTTTATACTGACCATGACCAAAATCATTAACTACAATGTGTTTTACCCAGGTAAATTGATTTTGTAATACAAAGTATTTTCTAAAAACTTGAGCTACATCCATTGCAACAAATGGATCAGAGTTTGAATAACCCATATTTAAAAATAACTGACCTTTATCTTTTAGCACTTTTTTAATTGCTTTAGCAACTTCACCCAACCAAACCAAGTAAACTTTTCTTGGTGCAGAGTCATCATAACCACCATATTTAACATTCAAATTATAAGGAGGTGAAGTGATAATACAATCGACAGACTTTGGAGCCTGCACATTCATCCATTTAATACAATCTTGTTTTAAAATTTTATATTTTTTTTTCATTTATCAATTTGATATTTTTGAATTCAACCATTTTATAACTTCAAAGGCAGTACCTACAAAAATTCTTTCTTTGTTTTCCACAAGCTTTTTTAACTCAGGTATAGACAGTTTTGCAGCAGTACCATCTGCCTGAACAAAAAAGACAACATTATCGTTTCTATTTTTTGGATTTTCACAATATTTATTAAATTCTTTTATAAAATCTTTTTCCTCACCTGGTTGCAGATCTGTAGTTAACCCACCTACAGGTTCACTATATTTTAAAGTTCCATAGGCAGTAATTTTTTCAGAGTTTATCTTTACATCTAAACTCCTGGATATTTGTTTTTTTGAAATTTTGTGAATTTTTGGGTTGAGTATTTTGCCATTAGAAACAATACTCTCTTTTTTTGCCAATCTTTCCACTGTATAAAAATTTGGATTTAATCCAGAGATCCTTTTATTAGACCATTTAGAAATATCACCTTGAAGTAAACTAATTTGTACAGTTTCTCCAAAAGTTTGTCTTGAGGGATCTCTGCAAAAGTGCAATTGAATTTTTTTATCTAAATTATATATAATTTTTGCATAATCTTTAATCATCCATAATTTTAGATCAGTTAAATCTTTGATGTTGTAGTCGTCTTTATTTACTCTTAAAATTTTGTCTGATAGAGATTTCATCATATTTTGGAGATCTTTATCAGTTTTTAGAATTAATTTGCCATTTTTCCTTTTTCCAATAATTTTTTGAACTCTGAATTTCAGACTTCTTTTATTTTGTTTTTGATCAAATTTTACTTCAATTTTAATTAATTGATTATCAAGATTAATTTCAGAAATTTCTTTCCATAATTTTTTATCTTCTTTGAAATTTTGTAATCTTTTGAAATTAGTGCATTCTAGAATAATTTTAGACTCATTCATCTAAAATCATAGTAACAAAAATATTTGAATATTCTTAAAAAAAATTTTTTTTTAACTTAATTAACTCCAAGGAAATGGGCTATTTGAAGTTGGGTGAAGTTCACCTTTCTCATATCGGTTGAATCTGAAAGGTTTTAATAAGTCACTTTCTTGACCCAAAAGTTCTTTAGCAACTAACTCACCAACACCAATCATTTTATATCCGTGATTTGCATCAGCAATCATGTAAACGTTTTCGAAAAATCTATCAAAGATTGGAAATGAGTCTGGCGTCATACATCCAAGTCCACCTGAAGGACCTTTTCTATATAAATCAGATTTACCCTCAAATCTTTTTTGGCAATGTGCTAAAGCTGAACACCACATTTCACTAAAAGCATCAGTTGTTTGATACTCTGGGGACTCAATCCCATATGGATCAACATTCACTTTATCAAAATGTTTTTTAACAATGTAAGGAGAAGTTCCGCCTTGAACACCTAATCCTTCAATATCAGGCTTATAATAAATCCCCCAAATTTTATCTGTAATTAATTTTTTTGTTTTATCTGAATACAATGGCGCAGTTGAGTCAACGTGAACCACAGGTGGTTGTTTGCCATCGTTTGTTTTTAAAAAATCTGGCTCTACTCCTATGACACCTTCTTGTAGCATCCAGTAAGTCCACATATCTGTGACATGCATTTTTCCATCTTTACCTTTAATGTTTGCAGTTTTTGGTAGTTCTAACATGTTCCAAAAATCTCTTGCCCAAGGTCCTGCTCCAATTACGACTTGTTCACAATCTATTGTCCCTTTGTCTGTTTCTACTCCAGTTACAGCTTTACTATTACTTCCTCTTTTGAAACCTGTAACTCTAACACCCTTCATCACTTGAACACCATTTGAGGTAGACTTATTTTCAAGTGCTTTAATTGAATCTTTATTAAAGGCATAACCACCTTTTTTTTCATGAAGAATAGAAGTGATACCTTGAGCTTGCCAATCATCAAAAATACCTTTCATATAATTCATGCAATCTTTTTCACCTTCTATAAATGTAGACTCATATCCGATTGCTTTTTGTTGCTCGTAAATACTTGCAACATCTTCGTGCATTACTTCAGGTGATATCTGTAAATAACCAACTGGATTATATTTAAATGCTTTTGGATCACTCTCCCACACTGAAACTGAATGGGCCATTAATTCTCTCATTGCTGGTTGAAAATAATTATTTCTAACAACGCCACAAGCTATGCCGCTTGCACCAGCTGCTGTATCTTTTTTTTCTAAAACGATAATGTCACCCGGATTTTTATATGTTTCGGATAATTTCCAAGCAGTGCTTAATCCGTGAATACCTCCACCGATTATTACTACTTTTGCTTTTGTCGGTAATGACATATCTACATCTTTATTTTTCATGCGACGTAAATATATAATTTTTTATATATATAAAAAATATAAGTAAAAGTTATTAAGCTTCAAAAACTCAGATGTTTTAAGGTTTCAATGTACTTATTGAATTCTTCAATAAAAGATACACTTGGCTTTATGTGTTTTTTTCGCTGGTCTCCAGAAGTTTTTTCCAGGAAAAAAAACCCTTTTTCACATGCCTCATTAATCATTAAAGCTGACTTAGGACGTGAAGTTTTAAATAATTTAGTCTTTAACTCTTCAACTGTTAAGTCCTCTTTATATTTATAAGCGTGCATAACTAAAAGCATCATATGATAATGGGAAGGTGATTTTCTAAAAAAATAGTTACTAGACATGTGGGAGAGTTTCATCTGATCTTCCCAAAATTCTAATAAATCTTTTGCTGTTTTGGGCATTAAGATCTAACTCTAGTTTTCTTAGGATCAAAGTGCGGGAAAGCAACTACTTTGGCAGAAATTCTTTTTTGATGACCATCAATTTTACCTACTTCTACCTCGGTACCTATTTCAGAATATTGATTATCAATTCTACATAAAGCTATATTTTTGTTTAGAGTAGTAGATAAACAACCACTTGTAATTACACCTACTTGAGATCTTCCGACATGTACACAGTCACCGTGACCTGAAGGTTCTTTACCAATTAACTCAAGACCAACAAGTTTTTTTTGTGGATTTGCTTTTCTTTCTTTTAAAACACTTTTACCAATAAAATCTTCCTCCTTTGATTTGAGAGGCACTGCAAAACCAATTCCAGCTTCAAACGGATCCTGTTGACCATCAAATTCGTTTCCAAACAAAATTAAACCTGCTTCAATTCTCAATTTATCTAAAGCAGCAAATCCAGCAGGTATTAAATTATCATCTTTGCCATACTCCATAAGTTTATCCCATACTTTTGGTGCATCTTTTGGATGGCACCATATCTCATAACCAAGTTCACCGGTATAACCAGTTCTAGAGACAATTAAGGGTATTCCTTGAAGTTCCTCAACTCTGCAAATTGAAAACCTAAACCATTCTAACTCATCGATTGCAGGCTGTGTTGGAGGTGCAAAAATCATTTTTTTTAAAATTTCTCTACTTTTCGGCCCTTGAATAGAAACATTGCTAATTTGATCTGTTGAGTTTTTTATATTTACTTTAAACTTTTTCTTTTGAGCAACTTCTTTAAGCCATTCCCCTGCATACTCGTCTCCACAAATCCATCTAAATCCAGTTTCACTTAATCTAAATAAAGTACCGTCATCGAACATCATTCCGTTTTCATAGCACATTGCTGAATAAACAATTTGTCCAACAGAAAGTTTTTTAATATTTCTAGTTAAAGTATAATTCATTAATTCTTCGGCATCTGGTCCTATAATTTCAAATTTTCTCAATGACGATAAATCAATTAAAACAGCATTCTCTCTACACGCATTATATTCTTCTATCACACCATGTTTTGTGTAATCATTTGGAAGCCAAAAACCTCTAGCATCAATAAAATTTCTAGTTAATTTTGATGTTCTTTCATAAAAACCAGAATTTCTGGTAAGTTTTTTTTCAGAGTTTGTTTTCATTCTAAAAGCAAATGATTTTGAAAATTCTTTTTTTTTGTCATAGGTTCTAACAAAAATATCTGTGGGATTCCATGAATTACATGCATCAATATCACTTGGACATGCTGTCGTTCCAATAGTTAAATCTTTTAATGCTCTAAACATTACATAGTCTCCAGGTCTTGCAAATGACTCATCAGAAATGACAGAATTTAAACCAGTTGCTGAGGTGTTAAAAAATAAATTAATTGCTTGCCAACCTTTTTGTTTTTCAACTCCATATTCGGCCATGGCATTATTTAGATTATCTGAACAATTTGGATGACCAAAATATCCTGCATCTTCGTAATATTTTGACGTGCAAGCTAAATTAAATGTATCATGTTTCCCAACTGTATCTCTAATCACTTCAACTAAAGGTTCGTGATCTGTGTCATAAAATTTTGAGAACAATCCTGGCCCAGGAAAAGTATTTCCCATGAAGGTTCGTGTGGTCTGCCAATCAAGTCCTTTTTCAATTTTTTTATCAAGTTTTCTTGTATCAAATGCAACAAAGTCAGAGCATTGTCTACCTGCTGGACTAATAATTTGGATGTAATCACCTTCTTTTACCTGAAAGGAAATAGCAGTTTGTCTATCAATATTTTTTTCGTAATGTGGCTCAAAAACGGGGTCAGGAATTATTGACAATTCTTTATCATTAGTAATTTTAGCTCTTTTTATAAATAATATTAAATCACTAGATGGATTTTGTTCACTTACCAACATGTCATTTTGTGGTGCAGAGAAAATAACATAGCACTTATCTTTAGATTTTAATTTAATCTTTTCACCACTAGGTGTTTTTTCATCAAATAAAATAGAAGAATGCGATTTATTTAAATCTAGATTTCTTTTTTTTAGTTGAAAATTAGTAGCTAAAGAACTTTCATCCTTCTTTTTTAAAATCTCTTTAATAAAACTTTTGTTGCTATTTTCTTTCAAATTTAAAATTGCGAGTTCAGATTTTCCATCTTTGTCGAAACAAATTATTTCGCAAATCTGATTTCCCTCATCATTAATGATTTCAATTTCGTCATCTGGAAAAATTTGTAAACCGGTTAGTCCACCAGCGTTTACAACGTGTCTTTCAACTCCAGGTGGTAGTATATTTAGACCGGGTTCTTTTATATCTAATGTAGTCAGCGACATTTTTTATATCTATTATTATATTATATAAATATCTATTAGTTGACTATCATTTTACTTAGGCACATACTATTCAGACTTAATATTAAGAAAGGGGAATAAATGCGAAAAATAATATCATTTGTATCTGCAATGATAATCTCAGCGGTAAGTTTCGCTGGTATAGCAAATGCAGATAGTAAAAAACCCATCGTTATTCCGACACATAACTGGTCAAGTCAAATTGTAATGGCTTATGTTATTGGTGGAATGTTCGAAAGTATGGGTAACAACGTAAAATACGTTAATGCTGACTCTCAAGCAGTATACGAGTCAATTAGAATTGGTGATGTAACTATATCTCACGAGGTATGGGAATCTGCTTTTGGTAAATCATTCACAACTGCTTTAGATAAAGGTGGTTTGTTAGATTGGGGAGATCATGAGGCAAGAACTCTAGAGGATATGGGTTATCCTAATTGGGTTGCTGAAAAAGGATTATGCCCTGGTTTACCAGATTGGACAGCATTAAAAAATCCAGATTGTGCAAAAAACTTTACAACACCTGACTCTCCAAATGGAAAAGGAAGAATGTTGGAAGGTCCACAAACATGGCATGGTGATTTAATTCCACAAAGAGTTGACGCTTTAGGTTTAGGTGATCTTTGGTGGGTTAAATTTGCTGGTAGTGCAGATGCTTTATGGGCAGAGTTAGCTGCAGCTGAAAAAGAAGGAAGAGGAACAATCATCTTTAACTGGACACCAAACTTTACTGATGGTGCTGGTTTTACATTTATCGACTTTCCTCCATACACAGCTGGTTGTAGACCAGAAGATGGTGGAGATGGGAAATGTGGTTCGCCAGATGGTTATTTGAAAAAAGCAGTTAATGCTGATTTTCCAAAAACTCATCCAAAGGCAGCAGCGGCATTTAAAAAACTTTCGTTCTCAACAAGTCAAATTGGTGCAATGGCAGCTTTAGTTGACATTGACAAAATGACTCATGAGGATGCAGCTAAAAAATGGTTAGCAGACAATAAGAAAGTTTGGCAAGCTTTTACTAAGTAAGGTTAAGAGCTATTAAATCTTTAAATCTCTCCCAACAAAGTTGGGGGAGATTTTTTTTTAGATAAAATTTATGATTAAAATATTACTTTTTATATTAGTTAATTTCTTATTTTTTAATGGAGTTCTTGCAAAAGATATAAATATTAATGAAGACATTAATCTTGAGTTTAAGTGTTCTTTAGAAAAAAAAATTATTAAAAATTCTGAATATAATTATCAGACTTTTCTGGCAAAAGATTTAAAAGAAAAAGATTTAGATAGATTTAGAATTCAATCCCAAAAACCACAAACTCTTTTTATAACAGGATTAACATTATTTCTTTCTGAGTCTGAATCTTTAAATGTAAAAGTTGTCAATAAAGATGTAGTTTTATTTAAATCTATCGATAAAGAAAAAAATTATTCTGAGTCAGGTATTATTACTAGGAAAACAGGGGAATTAATTCACGAAATTACCAAAAATATAAAAAGTGAAAACTCTGAAAAATATATTTCTATTTATTCTTGCACTGAAAATGACAAAAAAGTCTAATTTTTTTTTAATTGTTTTTGTGTAAAGTATGTGGATGAAAAAATTTCTTATTACCATAATTTTTAGTTTCTTAATTTCATCGGTTGCTTTAGCTAGAAGCACTGGATGTAAGGAGGGTAATTGTGAAAACGGTTTCGGTAAGTGGGTTTACACTGACAAAACAACTTATGAAGGAGAGTGGGTAGGTACAAAAAAAAATGGTCAAGGTGTTGAGACGTGGCCAAATGGATATATTTACAAAGGTGAATTCAAGAATAGCGAATGGAGTGGAATTGGTATTTTAACTTTTCCCGATGGGTCAACCTATGAAGGTGAATGGGCTAAAGGATTTATGAATGGCAAAGGAACTTTTACTTGGGCTGATGGATCAGTGAAATCTGGAATTTGGAAAAATGGTAAATTACAAGATTAAATGTCAAAAGAAAGTAACTTAGATAAAATTAGAAATTTACCTGAATTCACTAAACAATTTGGTGGGTTAGTAATTATTATCCTAATAGTCATATCATCTTTTTTCGTTTTAAACATTATGTTTGGTGGAGGTGATGAATTGGTAAGAAAAATGAAACTTGAGGAGGAAAGAATTGCTCAAGAGAAAAAACTAAGTGAACTTATTTCAAAACTTCCTTCTGGCATATTAGTTACATTTGATGGCACTGATCATTTTAAACTAAATGATGAAGTATATGAACAAGTTTGTAAGGCAACAAAGTTGATTCCACAACGTGCGATAATGGGTGCAAATTTTTTAAATTTTAGAGCTCATGAAATTTATACAATTAACGGAAATAAAATTGATGAGACGTTTGTAAAATGGGATGACACAAAAAATAAGTGTTTTGCAGGTTTTACAGTAAGCGGAAACAACGTAGGGGTAAATGAATCGATAACTGTTAGTGGTGAGGCCCTAAGTTTCTTGAGTACTGGAATTGATACTAGAGTTTATTTTATTAAAAATTTTTAAGGGGAAATAGTTACAATATTATGGATTTAATTTTACCTTATTTTCATATAACTTAATTAAGATTTATGGCTGAGACAGTAATTAAATGTGAAAATGTCTACAAAATTTTTGGATCAAATGCCAAAAAAATGCTTCAAGAGTCAAATGGAAATGTTGATGCAAAAACTTTTCAAAAAAATGGATGTATCGTAGGTGTAAACAACGCATCATTTGAAGTCTCAAAAGGTGAGATGTTAGTTGTGATGGGTTTATCTGGTTCAGGTAAATCAACATTATTGAGATGTATATCTAGATTAACAGATGCAACAGGTGGTAAAATTTTCATTGAAGGACAAGATCTATTACAACTAAACAATAAAGAGCTTATTGAGCTAAGAAGAAATAAAATGGGTATGGTTTTCCAAAGCTTTGCTTTACTCCCTCATAAAACAGTTGTGGAGAACATTGCTTTTCCACTTCAGATTAAGGGTATTAAAACTGAGGACAGTATTAGTAAGGCAATGGATATGGTCAAGCTAGTTGGACTTGATGGAAGAGAAAACTATTTTCCAAGAGAATTATCTGGAGGACAGCAACAACGAGTTGGAATCGCTCGATCTCTAGCAGTTGAACCAGATATCTGGTTTTTAGATGAACCATTTTCAGCTTTAGACCCTTTAATAAGAAAAGAAATGCAAGATGAATTTTTAAGACTTCAAGAAAAATTACAAAAAACAATTATGTTTATTACTCATGATTTTGATGAAGCTTTAAAACTTGCCGATCGTATTGCAATTATGAAAGATGGTATAATTGAGCAATTAGATACTCCTGCTAATATCGTTTTAAATCCAGCCACCGAGTATGTAAGAAAGTTTACAGAAGAGGTCCCAAGAGAAAAAGTTTTATTAATTGAAGATGTAATGGATGCATCTAAAAACGATTTAGGTGATTTAAAAGTCTCAAAGGATGAAATAATCGAAAATGTTGCAGAAAAAATTCTTACTCAAGAAAAAGCCGTAGCTGTGATTGATAGTAAAAATGAAATTGTGGGCTCTATAAACCCTACTAAAATTATTAATACAGTTTTTGGAGGAAGAAAGAATAATAATTAATTATGGAATTTTTAAAAAAATACCCCAAAACATTTCAATGGTTATTTTTATTAATCGTATTTTTTGCTTTATGTTTCGCTATTGAAGTTCCAGAAACATATAAATTTATCCGTGGCCAAGCAGAATTCGTAAAGGACCCGAATCAAAGTAGTTATGTGTTTTTAGGTAAAGAGGTAAGATACTATGCATTTGATGTTTTTTGGCGATTACCTCCATTACTAGGCTGGCTACCTATTTGGATAAACGACTCTTTATTTTTCTTAATGAATGAATGGATGCCAATTGAGGTTTGGAATGAAGATACACAAGAGTTTAAAAGTCGTCCTATAGTTTTACAAATAAGTAGAAATTTAACAGCGTTTATGACCTTCTTAATACAGTTAATAAGAGAGGTTTTATTAGGTGGTCTTGAAACTATAGTTGCATTTAGTAGTTGGGATTGGATCGATAAAAATCCTTGGGCTGAACTTCCAGGATTACCATGGACTATTGTTGCAGCAGGTGCAGCAATCCTTTCATATAAGGTGAGCGGGAAAGGTCTAGCATTGTTTGCCGGTTTAACAATGATTTATATTTCAATATTTGGTCAATGGAAACCATCTATGCAAACTCTTTCGTTTATATTAGTTGCAGCACCCTTGTCGTTTATTTTTGGGTTAGGCTTAGGAATAGCAGCATTTAAAAGTAAACGTGTCGAGAAAGCTCTTTATCCAATATTATTAGTGATGCAGACTATGCCACAATATGCGGTATTGGTTCCTGCTTTAGTTCTTTTTGGAGTTGGTGATCATGCTGCAGTTATAATAACTATGGTTGTAGCTATACCACCAATGATATTATTAACCATTCTTGGTTTAAGAGCAGTACCTCCAGAAGTTATTGAAGCTGGCAGAATGAGTGGATGTAATAATTGGCAATTAATGTTTAAAGTTTTAATTCCAACTGCAAGAAGAGATATTTTAATTGGTGTTAACCAAGTCATTATGGTGTGTTTTTCTATGGCAGTAATTTCAGCTTTTATTGGTGCAAAAGGTTTAGGATTTAATCTGCTTTTAGCGCTAAATCAGTTAAATATAGGGTTAGCACTAGAAGCAGGCTTGTGTATTAGCTTAATTGCAATTTTATTAGATAAAATGTCATTAGCTTGGGCTAATAAACAAACAGATTATTTTGGTAATCTGACATTCTTTCAAAGAAATAAAAATATCTTATTTTTTGCAGCAACAGTAATTGTAGGAATAGTACTGGCTTATATTGGGACCTTTTTATTTAAAGGTAATTTTAATTATCTTTTCGAAGTTCCACATAATAAAGGAATATCAACTGCTGATTTTTGGAATAAAGGGGTTGATTGGATTTTTGATACTTTTTTTGTTTATATTAAAGCATTTAATACATGGCTCATTCAAGAGGTGCTTCAACCAATGAGGGCTTTATATTTGAGGATGCCAGCTGTAGCAACTATAGTTTTAGTTGTTGGTGCGGGATATCTAATTGGTGGAATTCGATCAGCTTTAGTTGTTTGTGGATTGACATTATTTATTGCCTTAAGTCCTTGGTGGGATAGAGCTTTAGTAACGACCTATATGGCAACATTTGGAGTAATTGTATCTTGCACTATTGGATTTACTGTTGGAACATTATGTTTTCAAAATAAACGCTCTGCAAATTTCATGTTAGGGGTATGTGATATTTTTCAAACATTCCCATCATTTGTTTATCTAATTCCAGTGATGATGTTATTTGGTATAACGGATACATCTGTTTTAATAGCTGTTATAGTTTATGCAACAATACCTGCAACCAGATATACAATTGAGGGATTGAGGAGTGTTCCTGCTGGTTTACACGATGCAGCAACCATGTCTGGTGTCAATAAATTTCAAAGATTAACAAAGATTGAATTTCCTTTAGCTTTTCCTCACATGATGCTTGGTATAAATCAAACAATTGTATTTGCTTTATTCATGGTAATTATTGGAGCTTTCATTGGTACGGAAGATTTAGGGCAATATATATTAAAAGCTCTATCGGATAAAAAAGGTGCTGGGATTGGGTTAACACTTGGTATTTGTGTAGCTTTTATAGCTCTTATATTTGACAACCTGATTAGATCTTGGGTTGAAAAAAGAAAGAAACACCTAGGTATTGATTAAAACTTAATTATTTATTCAAAAAAGTTTTTAAAGTATCATCCATTGCTTTTGCCCAAGGCGTGTGGTGAACCGGTGCAACAGATCCTGTCACAGGGGAAGAGAAAGATTTATCTCTATAAGTTGAAATGTCTTCAACTTTGTGATGTTCCCATTCTTTAAAGTGTTTTCTTATTAATTCAAAATCAATTTTAGGATAATCAGACATTTCATGTAGCTCCTTTGTATACTCTGTTTGAAAATCAATCATTTGATCAGGATTTTCAAGTTTTTCCTCCATTGCAACCCATTTGTTTATGTCATTTTCAATTTCTTTACTATCAGGCATTTTTATCTTACCCATAATTACATCACGAGCATACCAAGCTTGGCAATCGAACATATTAAATGTATGAAATTGATCCTGCATGCCAAGATACATTAGTTTGTGATTATCTTGCCAGACTACACCTTTGTATAATTTAGGTGGATAAAGTCTATTTCTTGTCTTCAGTTGTAAGTTTTCTTCTAAAAATGGAAAATGGTGCAAGTATCCTGTACATAAAATTATTACGTCAGTTTCTTGTTGAGTGCCATCTTTAAAAATAGCTTTCTTACCATCTAGTCTATCTAGATAATAAACTTCTTTCATGCCTTTAGGCCATTTGAATCCCATTGGATTATGTCTGTATCCAATAGTTACACTTTTTGCTCCGTACTTATTACATTGAAGCGCAATATCTTCAGCTGAATAACTACTGCCTAATACCACAATATTTTTACCTCTAAACTCTTCTGCGTCTCTAAAGTCGTGGGAGTGCATAATTCTTCCTGGGAATGATTTCATTCCATCATATTCAGGAATAAATGGAACAGAAAAATGACCAGTCGAGACGATTACAAAATCGAAATTTTCTTTTAAAATTTTATCATTTACTTTATCCTGATAGCTAATTTCAAATTTTTCATTTTTAAAGATTGTATTGATGACCCTTGTATTAAATTTAACTTTATTTTTTAAATTTCCACTTTTAGCTCTTCCAACTATATAGTCGTATAGTACCTCCCTTGGAGGAAATGATGGAATTGCTTTGCCAAAATGTTCATCAAAAGAGTAGTCAGCAAACTCTAAACATTCTTTGGGTCCATTAGACCAAAGATATCTATACATACTATTTGGAACTGGATCTCCATACTGATCAGAACCTGTTCGCCAACTATAATTCCAGAGACCGCCCCAATCTTCTTGTTTTTCAAAACAAACCACTTCAGGAATTTTTTCACCTTTTTTTTCTGATTGCTCAAATGCTCTCAACATTGATAAGCCGCATGGACCTGCACCGATAATAGCTACTTTACTCATAAGATTTAATAAAAATTAAGTTTATTTTACTAACAAAATATTAAAATTTAAAATAAAATAATGACTTAATACGAAAATTGACATAGAAAATTTTCACGTATGTGTTGCATTTTAAATTTTTGTTTAATTAATATTTTTGAATTTAAACTAATATGAAAAAATTTTTAATAATTGGAGGAGGGGCCATGGGATCTGCTTTCACAATTCCCTGCCTGGAAAACAAGAATGATGTTGTAATTACTGAGCCTTACTCAAAAAAATTCATAAAAGAATTATCCTCAAAAAGAAAATACCATTCTGCATTAAAAATGAATTTACCAAAAAAACTTAAATTTCGAAAATATTCTGGTGATTTATTAAAAGAAAAATTTGATTTAATAGTAATTGCTTTGAGTTTACCTGGAATAGACTTTATTGGTATGGAGTTGAAGAAAAATAAGATTAATACACCTTTGTTAGTTCTTACCAAAGGGTTAAAATATATATCTAGGAGTAAGAAAATTTTTACTATCTCTGAAAAACTTCAAAAAGTTTCTGGAATAAGAAATATCTCAGTTTTAAAAGGTCCTTGCTTAGCAAAAGAGTTGGCGAGAAAACATCAGACAAGTGTAATAATTGCAAATAAAAGTATAAATTTTGCAAAAAAAATTGGAAAAAGGATTTCTACAAAGTATTATTTAAATGAATTCTCAAAAGACATTATTGGCGTTGAAGTCTGCTCAGCTATTAAAAATATATATGCAATGATTATAGGTGCCGGTCAAAGTCTCAATACGTCATCTAGCTTATTTCAAAGATCAATAAATGAAATGAAATATTTAACAAAATATTTTAAAGGAAAAGAAACAAGCACACTAGGACTTGCTGGTGTAGGTGATTTATATGTAAGTGCTGCGGGTGGTCGAAATAGTAAAATGGGTAGTTACTTAGGGAAAGGATATACATTTAAAAATGCAAAAAAAAAATTTATGCCTAATGATACTGTTGAGGGTGAACAATTAGTTAGAGAAATTGCTCCATATATAATGAGAAAAATTAATAAGAAAAAAGTTCCTTTAATGATCAGTTTATTTAAAGCAATATTGAATAATAAAAAACTTAAAGTCACTTAAAAAATATGAAGTCTAATTGGAATTATCCAACAACAGTTTGGGTAGGCGAAGATAGAGTTAAAGATTTAGGAGAAGCTTGTCATAATTTAAAGGTTAACAATCCATTATTTGTTACTGACAAAGATTTAGTGAATCTTCAATTTATTAAAGAGGTAATTAGTGAAATTAAAAAAAGGTTTAAAAAATTAACACTATTTTCAAATTTTACAGGAAATCCATTTGGAGAAAATGTCGATGAAGGTGTGAAAGAATTTAAACAGAATGATTGTGATGGTGTAATTACAATTGGTGGAGGAAGTGCAATTGATGTTGGGAAAGCTATAGCTTTTATGTCAGGTCAAAGTAGATCTATTTGGGATTTTGAGGATGTTGGAGATTATTGGAAAAGAGCTAATGATAAAAATATTTTTCCAATAATTGCAATTCCGACTACTGCAGGAACAGGATCTGAAACTGGTCGAGCATCTGCAATCATCAATAAAAAAACGGGTGTTAAAAAAATTATATTTCATCCAAAAATTTTACCTTCAATTGTTATTCTAGATCCAAAATTAACTATTGAGCTTTCTCCAAGGTTAACTGCTGCAACAGGGATGGATGCCTTAGCTCACAATCTTGAGGCATACTGTGCACCAAGCTTTCATCCTATGGCAGATGGTATTGCTTTAGAGGGAATGAAACTTATTAAAAATTCACTTGTTGTTGCATACCAAAATGGAAAAAATATTGAAGCTAGACAAAATCTTTTAGCAGCTTCGTCGATGGGTTCAACAGCTTTTCAAAAGGGATTAGGTGCCATTCATTCATTAAGCCACCCTGTTAATGCTCAATATAATATTCATCATGGATTGAGTAATGCAATTTTTATGCCATATGTATTAACTTTTAATAAATCTATTATAGAAAAAAAAATTATCTCAATTTGTGATTATTTAGATTTAGATAAAAATTTTGAAAGTTTTTTATCTTGGATTTTGAATTTAAGAAAAGATTTAGCAATCCCCCATAAACTATCTGATATTATGGATTGTTCCAAATTAGATTTAAATAAATTATCTCTAATGGCTTTAGAAGATCCATCTACTAGCGGTAATCCAAAAAAAATCAATCAACAGGATCTCAAAGTGATGTATCAGCATAGCATTTCAGGAGAATTGTTTGAATGAAAAAAATATTAATTGTAGAGGGAAACTTAAAAGAAGAAAACGAGAGCTTTTCAGAAAATGGTATTAAAACACATACAGAAAGTTTAAAGGAAAGCTTAAGTTATTTCACTGATGAACTATCATTTGATGTTGTTAATCCTTCCTCAGATCAAAATATCCAATTAATATCAGATCAACTTGAGCAGTATGATGGTCTTATTTGGGGCGGAAGTAGTTTAAATATTTATAATGATACTCCAGAAATTAGAAGGCAAATTGAATTCATGAAAAATTGTCAAAATAAAGTAGGGAAAATTTTGGCAATTTGTTGGGGAATGCAAGTAGCAGTAACAGCAGCAGGTGGCCAAGTTAAAAAGGCTAATAATTCACATATTGGTATAGCAAATGAAATAGAGATAAACAAAAATGGAATAAAACATCCACTTTATAAAAATAAAGATAAAAGATTTAATTCCCCAGCATTCAATTTTGATGAGGTGGTAAAAGTACCTGATAAAGGAATTTGTTTAGCCTCGAATAAGATTAATAAAGTTCAAGGTTTATATTTTGAGGTTAATAAGACAAAAATTTGGGGGCTACAATACCATCCAGAAATAACTTATGAAAAAATGATTAATCTTATTGAGTTTAGAAAAGAAAGATTAATTGAAAGTAGAAAAGTATTTAAAGATGATACAGAAGTTCAAAAACACATTGCTTTTATCAAAAAAGAAATTTCAGTTTCGGACAAAGAAAAAAGAATGTTAGAGCTTAAAAATTGGCTTAACGAATTAAATTAAAATAACCCTTCGATTTCACCTTTTTTATTAAGTTTAATAGAGTCTGCTGCTGGTACTCTGGGTAATCCAGGCATTGTCATTATTGCTCCACAGACAACAACTATAAATTCAGCTCCAGAGGAAAGCCTTATTTCTCTAATTGGTAATGAGTGACCTGAAGGCGCACCTTTGAGATTAGGATCAGTTGAAAAACTGTACTGAGTTTTTGCTACACAAATTGGTAATTTTCCATAACCAGCTTCTTCAAAACTTTTAAGTTGATCCCTAATTTTTGTATCAGCAATAACTTCATCGGCTCTGTAAATTTCTTTTGCAATTGTTTCAATTTTTTTAAACAATGGTGTTTCACTTTCGTATAAAAATTTAAATTTATTTTCATTTTTTTCACATAAATCAGCAACATGTGAAGCTAATTCTTTTGTGCCTTCTCCTCCATTCGCCCAGTGTGTACAAAGACTTGCCTTTATTCCTAATTTATTGCAAAAATCAACTAAAGCTTTTACCTCATCGTCTGTATCTTTTATAAAATGATTTACAGCTATCGCTACAGGTAGACCAAATTTTTTTATATTTTCAATATGCCTTTCAAGGTTGACCAAACCTTTTTTTAGTGCTTCAACATTTTCATTTTTAAGATCATCTTTGGCTACACCACCATGCATTTTTAATGCTCTAATTGTAGCAACTATAACCACACAACTTGGTTTTAAATCGGATTTTCTACATTTGATATCTAGAAATTTTTCAGCACCAAGATCTGCACCAAATCCAGCTTCAGTTACTACATAGTCAGCTAATTTAAGTCCAGCTTTAGTTGCGATTACCGAATTACAACCATGTGCAATATTAGCAAAAGGCCCTCCATGAATTATCGCAGGATTATTTTCCAATGTTTGAGTTATGTTTGGTCTTATAGCTTCTTTCAACAAAACAGTCATAGGTCCCTGTGCTTTTAAATCTTTGGCATATATTGGTTTTTTCTCTCTTGTGTAAGCTACAGTAATATTTCCAATTCTATTTTCTAAATCTTCCAAATTATTAGCCAAGCAAAAGATAGCCATTATTTCTGAGGCAACCGTAATATCAAAACCATCTTCTCTTGGGAATCCATTAGCGACACCACCAAGATTAATATTAATTGATCTTAATGCTCTATCATTCATATCTAAAACTCTTTTCCAAACAATTCTTCTAACATCTATATTAAGTTTATTTCCCCAGTAGATATGATTGTCAATCAATGCAGATAAAAGATTATGAGCAGACGTGATTGCATGAAAGTCACCTGTGAAATGAAGATTAATTTGTTCCATAGGAACAACTTGAGCATAGCCACCACCAGCAGCTCCACCTTTCATTCCAAAAGATGGACCTAAACTTGGTTCTCTTAAACAGACAATAGATTTTTTTCCGATTTTATTGAGACCATCATTTAGACCTACAGAGGTGGTGGTCTTTCCTTCCCCTGCTGGAGTAGGAGTTATGGCAGTCACTAAAATTAATTTTCCCTCTTTTTTACTTTTGAGAGTATCAAGGTATTCTAAATTTATTTTTGCGATGTGACGCCCCATCGGGCTGAAGGCAGAACTTTCATCAGGAACATTTATTTTCGCTAAAATGTCTTTGATTGGTTGCATTTTAGCTTCTCTTGCAATTTGAATGTCCGATTTTATTTCACTCATAAAATTCTTTAAATATACAAAAACTGCTCGATTAGTATCTCTTTTTAAGAGCTTTGGAAATATCTAAAAATTATATATAAAAAAAATAGGAACTATTTATATTCATTATTATAAAATTTAATCATGCAAAAATATTCAGTATTTAGCCTAATCAAGAATGCTTTTTCTAATCATGAAAAATGGGATTTGGCATGGAAAGATCCTACACCTAAAAAAGAATACGATGTTGTAATTATTGGTGGTGGCGGCCATGGGTTGGCTACTGCCTACTATTTAGCTAAAGAACATCAAATAACTAATGTGGCTGTTATTGAAAAGGGATGGATTGGTGGAGGAAATATAGGAAGAAACACTACAATTATCAGATCAAATTTTATGTATGATGATAATGCAAGGTTCAATGAATTTGGAATGAACTTGTGGAGAAACATGAGTCAGGAATTAAATTTTAATGTCATGTTTTCACCAAGAGGAATAATAAATTTAGCTCACTCAGATGCACAAATGAATGCTTATGCTCGTAGAGGAAACTCTATGAGATTAAATGGAATTGACGCTGTTTTACTTGATAGGGAAGAAGTAAAAAAGATTATACCTATGGCAGATTTTTCTGATGATGTTAGGTATCCAATTTTTGGAGGCTTAGCGCAACCAAGTGCAGGCACAGCAAGACATGATGCGGTCGCATGGGGTTATGCTAGACAAGCTGACTCAATGGGTGTCGATATAATTCAAAATTGTGAGGTAACAGGCTTTGATATTGAGGCAGGAAAAATAACAGGTTTGAGAACATCTAGAGGAGATATTAAATCAAAAAAAATTGGATTATGTGTAGCCGGCAGTACGAATGTTTTAGCAGAAAAACTAAATATGACACTTCCTATAGAAACTCATTTATTACAAGCTTGTGTTTCTGAGCCAGTGAAACCAGTTTTGGATGGAGTAGTAACTTTTGGCGCTGGACATTTTTATATTAGTCAATCAGATAAAGGTGAGATGGTAATGGGTGGAGATCTTGATGGATATAATAGTTATGCACAAAAAGGTAATCTTCCAACGATACAACATGTCTTAACCGGAGGTGTTGCTTTATTTCCATTCTTAAGTCGATTGAAAATGTTAAGGACTTGGGGAGGGATTATGGATATGTCAATGGATGGTTCACCAATTATTGATAAAACTCATATCGATGGATTATATTTAAATTGTGGTTGGTGTTATGGAGGCTTCAAATCGGTTCCATCTTCTGGGTGGACATTTGCACATACAATCGCACAAGATAGAGTTCATGAATTAAATGAAGGATTTAGTCTAAATAGATTTTCTAAAGGTTATCTTTTAGATGAGAAGGGCCTTGGAACAAAAACTTGGATTTCATAAATGTTAAATATTAAGTGTCCTTATTGTGGGGACAGGTCTCAAAAAGAATTTGCCTATGGAGGTGATGGAACAATTACTAGACCAAAACTTAATCAAGAAATCAGTGATGAAGAATGGGATAATTTTGTTTATCTAAGAAAAAGCCCAAGAGGAAAACACATTGAATTGTGGCATCATATTGCTGGATGCAGACAATGGTTTAAAGTTGAGAGAGATACGACTACTCACGAAATTTTTAGAACTTTTAAACCAGAGGAAGAATTTTGATGTCACAAAATTTTAGATTAAATATTGGTGGCTTAATTAATAGAGACAAACCTATTGAATTTAAATTTAATGGAAAAAAATATATTGGATATGAGGGTGATACGCTGGCTTCAGCACTACTTGCCAATGGCATACATTTAATTGGAAGAAGCTTTAAATATCATCGTCCAAGAGGGTTTTTTGGTGCAGGAGTTGATGAGCCAAATGCAAAAATGCAAGTTGAGATTAATGGTTGCTCAGAACCAAATATTAACGCAACTGAAATAGAGCTAGTAAATAATTTATCAGCAACCAGTCAAAATTGTTGGCCATCAGTAAATTTTGATATTGGGGCAATAAATAATTTCTTAAATCGTTTTTTTCCTGCTGGTTTTTATTACAAAACTTTCATGTGGCCTAAAAGTTTTTGGTACAGAGTGTATGAGCCTTTTATTAGAAAAGCAGCTGGATTAGGAATTGCTTCTCTCGAAAAAGATAAAGAGAGATATGAGCATAAATATGAATATTGTGATTTATTAGTTACTGGCTCTGGACCTGCTGGTTTAGCAAGTGCTTATGCAGCTGCCAAAAATGGAGCAAAAGTAATATTAGCAGAGGATAAACCTAGATATGGTGGGACACTTTTAACAGATGACGTTACGATAGATAACTTATCTGGAAAAGATTGGTCAGAAAAAATTATATCTGAATTAAAAGAGATGCCCAATGTTATTGTTAAAAATAGATCTCAAGTTTTTGGATACTATGATCATAATATGATGGTAATGTTTGAAAGAACAGGAGATCATTTAGAAAAAAAAACTAAGTACACACCGAGACAAAGACTTTGGTATATAAGAGCAAAAGAAGTATTGCTATCAACAGGATCTATTGAAAGACCTATTGTTTTTGGAAATAATGATACACCTGGAGTTTTTCTCTCAGCTGCTGCAAAAGAATACATGAGAGTCTATGGTGTTCTAATTGGTAAAAAACCAATTATTTTTACCAATAATGATAGTGGTTATGAAACAGCTATTGAGTTTAAAAAGAATGGTGTGGATCCAGTAGTTTTAGATACTAGAGAGGATCAAAACTCTGAGTTAATTAACGAAGCTAAAGATTTAGATATAAAAATTAAATTTTCTTATGCAGTGATAGTTGCTCATGGATATAAAAAAGTAAAATCAGCAACAATTGGGAAATTAAATAAAGATAAAATAGATTTTGAAAATACAGAACAAATAGATTGTGACTCTATTTGTGTATCTGGATTTTGGACACCAACTGTCCATTTGGCATCTCAATCAGGCAATAAACTGAAATTTAATGACTCAATAGATGCTTTTGTACCTGATAAATCAAAACAAAATGAACATTCTTTAGGCGCTGCTAACGGAACATTTACATTACAAGATACTTTAAAAAATAGTTTTAATACTGGGTCAGAAGTTTCTAAAAACATAACTAAAAAAGACGAAAAAATACAAATTCCTAATACGAATGAACGAATATATAGTGCTCATGATAAATTTTGGTGTTCTCCACTTCCCAGAGGTAAAAATTATAAAAGATTTGTAGATTTTCAAAATGATGTAGCTGTTTCTGATATAGAGGTTGCTTTAAGAGAAGGCTATAGGTCAATTGAACATGTTAAGAGATATACAACACTGGGAATGGCAACTGATCAAGGAAGGACAAGTAATTTAAACGGATTACAATTAGTTGCAAATGTTGAAAAAAAAATTGTTCCTCAAGTAGGTCACACTACCTTTAGACCCCCTTTTACACCAGTTACTATCGGTACAATAGTTGGAAGGGAGATAGGAAAAGAGTATATGCCTACAAGAAAAACACCAATGCATCATTGGCATGAAAAAAATAATGCAGTCTGGGTAGATGCTGGTGCTTGGAAAAGACCAAGGTATTATAAAAGAGGAAATGAAAATTTATTTGAGGCATCAAAAAGAGAAGCAAAAAATGTTAGAGATCACGTGGGTGTTTGTGATGTAACAACTTTAGGGAAAATTGATATTAAAGGTCCAGATGCTGCAGAGTTTTTGAATAGAGTTTACACTAATGCTTGGTTAAAACTTCCAGTAGGTAAAGCTCGATACGGAGTTATGCTTAGGGAAGATGGAATTGTGATGGATGATGGGACAACAACCAGAATTTCAGAAAATCATTATCATATGACAACCACTACTGCACAGGCCGCAAACGTATTATCACATTTGGAATATTACCTGCAAATTGTTTGGCCAAGACTAAATGTTAATGTAGTTTCAACAACCGAACAATGGGCTGGCGCGGCGATTGCAGGACCTAAATCAAGAGATTTGTTAGCAAAGCTTTTCCCTAATATAGATGTCAGCAATGAGGCTCTTCCTTTTATGGGATATGTAGAGGGAGACTTATTTGGTGTTAAAGCAAGAATTTTTAGAATTTCTTTTTCAGGCGAGCTCGCTTACGAAATAAATGTTGAGTCTAATTTTGGATTATTTATGTGGGAAAAAATAATTGAAATTGGTGAAGAATTTAATATTCAACCTTATGGTACGGAAGCATTGTCGACACTTAGAATAGAAATGGGTCATGTAGCTGGACCAGAACTAGATGGAAGAACTATACCTTATGATGTTTCGTTAGAAGGTTTAGTATCAAAGAAAAAAGATTTTATTGGAAAGAGATCTTTAGCTAAAGAAGCATTTAATAAAGCTGATAGACAAAAAATTGTTGGTTTAGTCCCATTGGATAGGAAATCGAGTATTCCAGAGGGATCTCATTTAGTAGAAAATAAAAATGCAAAACTTCCAAATCCTAAACTTGGTCACGTTTCTTCATCTTGTTGGAGTGTTGAGAACAATAATCCTTTTTCTCTTGCAATATTAAAAGATGGAAAAAATATGATAGGAAAAAAGCTTTTTGCAGTCTCTCCACTTAAAAATACTACTATTGAAGTGGAAGTTATGTCCTCACATTATGTGGACCATGAAGGAAAGAGAGTAAGATCGTGAAACAAATTTCTTCTTTAAATAATGTTCATCAAAACGGAAAATTTGGTGATTTTGAAAATAAAAATGACAAAGACTTATTAAAAATCTCAGAATTGAAGAGTGTTTCAATATTCCAAATAGTTCAATATAAAAATTCAACTCTAGATATCTCAAATATAAAAGTTGATGACTTAAAATTACCTTCAACTTTAAAATCCTCTTCAAATTCAGATACTAGAATTTTATGGATGGGACCAAAGAATTGGATTGTTATATCTTCTAAAACAGATTTACTTTTTAAAGATGGAAAACAATTCAATGAAAATAATTTTGCAATTACAGATTTATCGCATTCAAGAACAATAATTGAAATTCAAGGTGATCTTGTTAATGAAGTTTTAAAAAAAGGATGTCCTATAAATATTGATAAATTTAATGAGGGTGATTGCACAAATTCAATTTATAACGGAATATCAATTACGATTGATTTTATTTCTAACAATCCAAAAAAAGTAAGAATTTTGGGATTAAGAAGCTTTGGAGAGTCCTTGCATCATTCAATAACAGATGGCTCTTTAGAATTTGGTTATCAAAGTAATTAGTAATTAATTCCTTGTTGCAATATAAACACCAACTGAAGCTATTAAAAAACCAATAACATCTATATTCGTAAGAGTTTCATTTAAAAAAAGCCATGCCATAATAGCAGAAGTTGCTGGTATTAGAAAAAAAACAGAAACTGTTTTACTAGCTGAATTTTTTTTTATTAAAAACATCAGTATTGTAAATGCTCCAAAGGAAACAAGAAAAATTTGATGACTCATTGCTATAATAAATGTTTTTGTAAAATAGATGTATGGCTCTATAAAAAAAATAATTACTAATACATGAAATAAACAACCACCCGATGCTTGATAAAAATTACTAACAGATAATGGTAAGTTATTACTCAATTTTTTCTGCCAAATGGTAGAAAATGTTATAGATAACAATGCAATTAAAGTTGCAATCAAACCAAGTAGAGGAATACCCGAACCAACATCTATCCCTAGTACTAGAGAAGCACCAACAAAACCCAATAAAACTCCTACCCATTGCTGTGACGTAACTTTTTCATTTAAAAGCGGTCCGCTCAAAATATTTGTTAAAATTGGTTGAAGTGTTACAATCAGAGCGGCCAAACTAGTCGGCATTCCAATTGAAATTGAGTAAAAAACACCTCCTAAATATAATCCATGAAACAAGATACCACTGAACATTGACTCAATCAGATATCTTTTTTTAATCAATATTGATTGTTTAAGGTAAATTGAAAAAAATAAAAAACCTATAGCGACAAAAAAAAATCTGAAGGCTAGAGCTGCGAAAGGATCACTATTATCAATAATTGGTTTTGTTGTGATAAAAGCAGAGGACCAAAGTAAAACAAATATGACTGGAAATATTTTGACCATTCCAGGTCTTATAAATTATTTAATCTACAATATTAAGTATTATTAATTTGTTTTGTTTTGTCTCTTTACACCATAATTCATAACTTTCACACATTCTCCACAAATGATCGAAGGCTCTTTGAGAAATTTCAAGAGGATAATGGCTCTTAGCATAATATAATTCAGGATATTGTATTAGCTGCTTAACTGATAAATCTTTTTGAATATGAAGTAATCTTAGAGTTTCTTCAGGCACCTTCTTTTTTGATACCTTTTCAATTAGTTCATCATGGAATTTTCCACTACTTATATCATTGTAGGTTGTTGTTCCAATAAAGTTTTCAATAGCATTGATTGTTGTCAGCTCAGGATTTTTTTTCTTTATCTCACAAACTTTTGAGTAAATTGCTTCTGCAACCAGTAAGACATAAGGCTTTTCTTTAGATGGCATTATCTATTTTGATATTTCCTCATAGCGGCGTTAGCTAAAATCAAATTTGGGTCTAAAAATATTTTTGATGATTTTATTGTCTTAAATGGTTTATAGGCAAAAATAGCAATAGGTAGTTCTGTACAACCAAGAATAATTTTTTTACATTTTTTTTTGATTAAATAATTAATTGCTGGTTTTATAGTTTTGCTCGCTAATTTCACTTTTCCCATTTTTACAAGTCTGATAGCTTTGTTTACAGATTTACTTTGAATAGAATTATTTGGAAACACTAGATTATAATCTTTATCAAAAAACTTATTATAAACACCTGTTTTTAAAGTTCCTTCTGTAGCAAGCAAACCAATGGAGGAATTTTTTCTACATTTTTTTTTAGCATGCAAAAAAACTTCCTTAGGCATATTTACTATCGGTAAGTTAATTCGTTTTTTTAAGTCATCATACCAATAATGAGCTGTGTTACAGGGTATGACTATAAATTTACAATTACTTTTTTTTAAAAGATTACAACCATAAATTAAACTTTTTAAAACAGATAAATATTTTTGTTTAGTTTTTTTATTACTTATTTTATTTGATAGTTTACCGGTATGGATACCAATTGACTCAGGTCTACCAGGAATATTTGATTTGTTATAAAGCATAAACAAAGGGTAATCTTGATCGATCTTACCTCTATATAAAATTGCCAGCTTATTACAAAAATCTAAACCTGCCTGGGTACCCATTCCACCTAAAATGCCAATCATAAATTATTTTCTAAATTTTGTTTGTAGAATAGTTCATTGGCTACAAAAATAAATTAATTCTTAATTAAAAAATTAATTTAATTTATAGCCAATTAATTTATGTGAAAATTATGCAGTTTTTAAGTTAACTGCTGAAGGACCTTTAGGACCATCTTCAACATCGAAAGTCAAAGCTTGACCCTCATCTAAACCGTTCATACCAGCATCTCTTACAGCTGAAACATGTACAAACACATCTTTTTCTTTGTCGTCACGTTCAATAAAACCAAAACCTTTAGTTGGATTGAACCATTTTACTTTTCCTTGTAGACTCATATTTTTCTTCTTACTTATTGTTATATTAATTTATTACTTATAATTAAGTAATGTTGGCTTTGTTTATAAATATTAGGGTTTTGTCAACAAATTTTGTACAAAATAGACTTTTTTTTATCATTCGTGGTCAATTAGCTTAGTTAAATAGATAGAATTAACATCTTCTTTATAGTGGGCAAAGGGTTTGCAAGGTATAAAATCACATTTTTTAAATAATTTTCTCGCTGGATCAAAAAATTTTCCAGCACCAGTCTCTAAACTAATTCTTTTAATCTTTAATTTCTTAGCTTCATCTATGAGATGTTTGATGACTTTAATACCATTACCTTGATTTCTAAAATCATCATGTATTCTAATTGATTTAAATTCACCATGATCTTTGTCTAAGAACTTTAATGCCCCACAACCAAATATTTTATCATTTTCCCAAAGGCTCCAGAATTTGATTGATGAAACTTTTAACCCTGGAATATCTAGAACATGTGTACTGCCTTCGGGAGATGCAGCTCTAAGTTCTATAAAATGTTTTGTCAGAAGTTTATTGACCTCTGGATTATCAAAATTTCCCTCAATAGATTTAAGCATTTATATTAAAGTTGTTATGTGGCCCATTTTTCTTTTATCTTTTATCTCTTTTTTTTGATAATCAAAGAAAAATTCATTTTCATTTAATTTAAAGTTTTTTCTATATGGCTTGATTTGATTTCCTATTAGGTTCACCATTTTTGCATTAGATATTTTTTTGAGTGGAATTTTTTCTAGTGAACAGACTGCTCTCACATGATTTTCAAATTGACTAATATTAAAAGCATTTATTGTTAGATGGCCAGAATTGTGAACTCGAGGAGCTATTTCATTAACATAAAGATTTTCATTTCTATCAATAAAAAATTCAACACAAAGCGTTCCTATATATTTCAATTCCTCTGCGATCCGGATTGACCAATCTTTAGATTCATCAAATATTTTTTTATTGATTTGAGCTGGTATTATTGAATGTTTTAATATCTGATCTTCATGAGTATTTTCTATAGGCTCATATATTTCATAACTATTATTCCCAAATCTGGTAATAATGACTGATATCTCTTTTTTAAGTTTTACTAATTTTTCCAGTATATAACCTTTTGAAAAATCAATATTCAGGTTATTGATGTCTTCAATTTTCGTAATAGGGTATTGGCCTTTACCATCATAACCCATGGTAGTTGTTTTTAAAATTCCAGGTAAGAAATCCCCCAATGGCTCCATATCGGATTTACTTTCTATCGATGCGTATCTAGTAGTTCTAATATTGAGTTTATTTACAAAATCTTTTTCTGCAATTCGATGTTGAATTAATCTATTTACCGATGGTTTTGGTAAAACTGGTTTTACCTTGTTCATTTCATTTAAAGTTTCATAGGGTATATTTTCAAATTCATAAGTAATTACATCAATTTCATTAATGAACTCTTGCATTTTGACTTTGTCATCGTATTTACCATGAATAAATTTATTACAAAAATTTTGTGCTGGAGCATCTACATCATCACAATAGATTATTGTATTGATATTCAACTTCTTAGCTGCGACGGCTAATAGGCTTCCTAGTTGACCACCACCAATTATACCCAAATTTTTTATTGACATCTTTTATTTTGGATTTTTTTTTACTGATCTCGTTTGTGATGATCGCCAAGTAATTAATTTCTTTTTTACAGAAGGATTACTGTTTGCAATTATAGCTGCAGCCAATAAAGCAGCATTGATGGCACCATCCTCTCCGATTGCAAGAGTTCCAACAGGTATTCCTTTTGGCATTTGTGCTATTGATAATAAACTATCAAGTCCTTTAAGCTTTTTACTCTCAACGGGAACACCTAAAACCGGAATTGAGGTTATAGCTGAAATCATACCAGGTAAATGTGCTGATCCACCAGCACCAGCAATGATTACTCCAATATTATTTCTTGATGCGCTCTCTGCAAATTCATACATTCTTTTTGGAGTACGGTGGGCAGATATAATTTTAGTTTCAAATCGAACACCCATTTTTTTTAGTATATTTGCCGATAATTTCATCGTTTTGAAGTCTGATTGGCTTCCCATGACGATTGCAACTTTGAGATTTTTATTCTTTTTCATGATTTATTTGCAGAATATTTATTTCAAAATTAGATTAAAATTTCAATAAAATAAATAGTATTTAAAAAACAACTTGGTATGGTTAATCAAAATTAACCAAAATGAAATTTAAAATCGATAACCTTCAATATTGTAAATGGTCAAGAAAAGTTTTTGAGATTAATCGTGAGGCTGGTCTAGATGCAGTTCATGTTACAATAGTCTATCATGAAGACTTTGACGAACTTCAAAATGAAATTAAGAAGTGGGAAAATTTATTAAAAGAAAATTCAGATTTAATTTTTTTAGGTCAAAGTTTTAAAGATATTGAAAAAGCCAATAATGAGAATAAAACTGCAATTTTCTTTGGTTTTCAAAATTGCTCTCCGATAGAAGATGATATTAATTTAGTTGAAAAAGTTCATAGTCTTGGATGTAGATTTATGCAACTCACTTACAACAATCAATCATTGTTAGCGACAGGTTGTTATGAAAAAAATGATAGTGGGGTAACTAATTTTGGACGGGAAGTTATCCGAGAAATGAATAGAGTGGGTATTGTTGTAGATATGTCCCATTCAGCTGAAAAAAGTACTTTTGATGCAATTGAATTTAGTGAAAAACCTATAGCAATCACTCATGCAAACCCATCTTTTTGGCACGCAGCAAAAAGAAATAAGTCTTCTGAGTTATTAAAAACTTTAAGTGAAAGCGGAGGAATATTAGGTTTGTCTTTATACCCGCATCATCTTAAGGATAATACAAATTGCTCTCTAGAAAGCTTTTGTGAAATGGTGGCGAAAACAGCAGAAATAATGGATATCAATAATATTGGTATAGGATCAGATCTTTGTTTAAACCAACCGGATGAAGTTGTTGATTGGATGAGAAATGGAACTTGGTCAAAAAATAGAAATTATGGAGAAGGCTCTAAAAATAAACCAGGGTTTCCTAAACAGCCTAATTGGTTTGAGGATGCAAGAGGTTTTAAAAACTTAGAAGCAGGTTTAAAAAAGGTTGGTTTTTCAGAGACCGAGACTAATGGAATACTAGGTAATAATTGGTATAACTTTTATAAAACTATTTAAATATGAATATAGAATTAAGAGATCCAAACATAATAATGAAGTTATCAAGACTTGGTTCATTTCATCAATCAAGATTATCTTTTTTACGAAGTTTTTTAAGTGAATTTAAGGATTGGCAATATAATAGAGACTTGTTTGATTTAGACCAAGAGGGTTATGGCACTGCAGTATATTCATTTAAAAAAAAAGACAGAGTTTATTCTTTAATCTGTTATGCGAACAAAATTAATGATGATGAAAGATCAGATAGAGTAATAGCAACTAAATGGGATGCAGCTTTTACGTTACATGATGGATTACCTTTAAAAGAAGATATTGACAGATTAAGAAATGAAGTTCCAAAACAGGAAGTCGGCAGGTTGTCTTACAAAGAGCTAACATTATCTAGAGCAAATAAATCTATTAGGGTATTTGATCATGTTGTTGAAAGTTTAAGCAATGGAAACCAACCTGATTTAAAGCTACTTGAAAAAGTTGGATATTTATACAGAACGACGGCAGTTTATGGATCAGGTAAGTTTGGTTTAGCAGATCGATTCAGAATTAAAAATAGAGAGGAAATTAACGGACCATTCAGATTAGAGATGATGTTAGTTTATTTAGTTAGACAATTTACGTTTGATCAAGTTAATCATGTTGCAAAAAATAAAAATCCTAATTCAGCTGTTAAATTAGATCCTAAAATTTGTAGAAATTTGGGTATAGGAAATTCTACTGGACTAGGTATGGCCCCATTTATTGTTAATCATCCAACTTTATTAAATAATTGGATACTTAGTAGAGAAATTGCACTTAAAAAAATAAGAGAAATTAAAATTGTTAAAACACAAGATAGAGATTTATTTAAAGATTGTGTGAAAAGTTCTCTTAAAAATATAACTAGCTGGAATACAGAGAGTGAATATCAACTCAAAAAAATTAAATTTTTGCTAAAAGATATCAAAAAATTTATCAGTTTTTTAGAAAATGAATTTGATTTTCAAAAAAATTTTCCTTTTAATGAAATTTATCTTTGGCTAGAGAAAGAAACTTGTGAAGAGTGCATAGAATACGTTGTCTCAATCATGATGGAGCCATTTGGTGATATAGTTCAGCCGTTGGTTGCGCAAATGAGCTCTGAGGAAGAAAAATATTTTAATATTCCAACTGAACGTAATGTAGGAGATTTAAAAAAGATTTTAGAAAATAAATATTCAGATATTTTAAAAATTAATTTCAATATGGAAGAGAGCAATCAGAAATTTTGGTTTATTTCAAAAAATAAAGAAGAACCAAGATTAGCTAATCGTTTTGAGGAAAATGGTGCAGATTTAGAGCAACCCTTAGCAATAGCCAGAGATATAAAAAAACTATATGAAAGATTATTACCTTTAAAAGATAATTTAATGATAAATCAATTTTTAATTGATAATTCTGATTTAAGACATGTTGTTAGAAGAGCCTTTATTATTGAAAAATTTCCATATTCAGAAATACAAGATAATACTATCGGAGAAAATTTAGTTCCAATTGATATGTTGAGGTTAAAGTTATCTTTTTTTGGAGCTTTAAAATTTGATCCAAGATCTGACAAGTGGTTGAGAATATGTATGTTTCAAGGCGCGCCACTCCCAAATGAGTTAAAAGATTATGATGAGCAATGGGTTTATAAAACCCATTCTTAAATTATGAAATCCTTAAGTGAGATAGAAAATACAGCTAAGAGAGCAAGTCGAGGTGCTGGTTATTCATGGGGTATAGCAGAGGAAGTTGGTAAATCTATAAGATTATCTGAATTATTTGGTTTTCCAGCGATCAAGCATCTTAATCAATATTATCAAAATAAAAAAAAAGAAAATTTCGAAGAGATAAAACTAATTGATAAGATTAACAAATCAGATGGATCATCTTTTTGTCCAATTATGTTAGGTGTTAATTTTATTGACCAAGTAAAAAGCATCGAGAATTTAAAAAAGTGTTCAGTTGAAAATCTTGCTTATCCATTGCTGCTTTTATCTTTTTTAAGTAGAGCTTCAGAAATAATTGGAAAAAAATTATTAATTTCATTTGATGATTGTAAATTTTTATTGAATTTTAATGTGAGTATCTCTTCTAATATATGGGATAAAGAAATGCCAAAGTTAGCAAAAAAAGTAGAAATAAGTTTTTTAAACAATGAAGATAACTTTTCCGATCAAGATTGGAAAAATCTCTACAAACTTGCAGAGGATACATTTGTAGAGGAAACTGATAGTTTAAAAGAGGGTGCAGCGGGAGCTGGTTTGACTGATAATGACTGAGGATAAAGAAATAGAAAAAAATCTAAAAGATTTAGATGATATTTGTGATGAATGTAAAGAACAGGATGAAAGTGTTACTCAAAACTTAATTCTTACTGGTTTTAAAATTTGTAAGTCTTGCAGAGTTTCTAAGACAATTTTTCCAATTTAAATATGATTAATTGGTAAAGCGTTCATTCGACTTATCACAAATGAAATAGATAAAAAGACAATTATTAAAAATGACATAAAGACAATTCCAAATGACTTTAAATTTGATTTAAGATTAAGAACTTGTCGCGTTGAGATAATTAATCCAGCAAAAATCCAAAATTGCGTAAGAAAAATTATAGGTATCATTAACTCTGGTGTCACAGCAAAAAATCTTAACAGACCAGGCGCGTGAGCAAAACCAACCGCTGTTAATACTTTTTTAAATGGAATTTTACTATTTTTATCAGGAAATAGTTTGACCCCAATAACAAAGATTAATATTGCCCATACAAACCAAGTTAATATTGCAGTCACTCCTGACATTGCCACAGCTGTTTTAAAAACTGTGTTTGCAGCAACTGCCCCAGCAATACCATCTAAAATCATGATAATACCCGCAAAATAAACTGAGGCTTCGCCAAAATTTTTACTATCAGAATAAAGTGTTTTATCTAGTTTAATAGATTTTAAAATAATACTTAGAAATTCACCGAACATTTATTTTTTTTTATTTTTTTGCTCTTTGTAAGAGACGATTAATGGGAATATTATTAAAGCAATAGCTATAAGAATGCAAATTACTATTAAGAAACCTTTTGTCATTTTAGATGATGGGGGAGTGAACTCCCCCAAAAACAGATTAACCTTTTGAAACTTCTCTTGTATTTGCGTTGAAAGACTCTTTAAATGGAATATCGACTATAACTGCATCTACAGGCTTGCCCGGAGTATCAGAGTATTTTTCGGGTAAATGAACTTTATATTTAGTTCCAACCTTACCTTTTGGAAACCCATTTGCGTTCAATGTGCCGTCAAAAGGAACATATCCCATTGCAATGTTTGTTTTCTTTTCAGGATGCCACCATGGTGAAGTAATGAAACCAACTGGATCTCCCCCACTATCATTTGATATTAGCCAAAAATCTGGCGCATAGTCATCAATTGGTTTTCCACCTAACTCCAATCCAACTAATTGAAGTGCGTATGGTTTCTTACCATCCTTAAGTTCTTTACCCATTTTTTCTAGAGCCGCTTTACCAACGTAATCAGAAGTTTTGTTCCATTCACCTTTTCCAGATAAAGAAACCTGGTAGCCTAAATTACATTGATAAGGATTATGTTGTTGATCCATATCTTGACCCCAAGATAAAATACCAGCTTGGATTCTTCTGTGGTGAGCAGGTGCAATAACCATTAACTGGTGTTTTTTTCCAACCTCAAGCACAGCATTCCACATATCATCAGCATATAAAGTTGCATCTCTTAAATAAATTTCGTAACCAGCTTCTCCAGAAAAACCTGATTGAGAAATTACACAACTTCTCCCGGCAACTTTAACTTCAGCTAAACCATAAAACGGCATATTTTCTAAATCAACTTGATCACCTAACAAATCTTTCATTAGAGCTTTTGATTTTGGACCTTGTATTTGAACAGGACAAGCGTCGATTTCTTCAATAGTGCAATTAAATCTTCCATCTGCGTTTACACCTTGCAAGTACAAACCAATATCAGAGTCTGATAATGAAAACCAAAACTCATCCTTTGAAATTCTTAAAAGAATTGGATCATTTAAAACCCCACCATAAGCATTACATAAAATTACATATCTTGCTCTCATTGGTGAAATTTTTGTTGCATCTCTTGTGATCACATAATCAACAAATTTTTCTGCATCTGGACCCTTAACTTGAATTTGTCTTTCAACTGCAACATTCCACATAGTTACATGATTAACAATTGCATCATATTCAACCATTGCTCCACCATCTTCAGGTTTTACATAACCTCTTGGATGATAAATTCGATTGTAAACTGTCGCTCTCCAACAACCTGCTTGCATTGATAAATGCCAATAAGGCGATTTTCTTACTCTTGTTGAAATTAACATTTCAACTTTTGTTGGTCCACTTTGTCTTAAGTTATATGGTACTTTTCGATCTGATTGATCTACAGAAGTAACATGCTTTAAATTAGTATAGTCAAACTCTTTAGACATAACTATTCTCCTTCAACCACTTGTTAGTTTCCTTCAAGCCGCCGAATGTATAAATGTGGAAAAAATCAGTATGAGATTTAATTTTCCCAATTAAATCATTAGGGTCTTTAGGTTTTAATAAATCTAACGCCTTACTAAAATTAGATTTAAGAAAATTTAGGGAATTTTTTGCACCAACTATATTAGCAAACTTTATTAAGCTAGATATTTTTAGAGGCCCAGTAATTCCCACATGCACTGGTACGCTTTGTTTAGAAATAAAGTCTATAATTGGCTGAGGATCTAATAACCATTGAGTTACAATATAATCAGCGTAAGGCTTTTTATCTTTCATAGCTTTTTCTAAATCTGAATCGGATATATCAGGACTCCCCTCCGGGTGTCCAGCAATTCCTATCGTCATCTTCTCAAAATAACCAGTCTCCAAAAGTTGAAAAGAGCTATCGAATTTTCCCATAGGCTCTCTTCCTCCCCCTATAACTAAAACTTGTTTGACGCCACCATCTTTACATCTCGAAACATAATCTTTTAGTTGTTTTTCATCCTGCATAGACCTTGCAGGAAAATGTGGGACTGGATTGAAACCTTTCTTCACTAACTCAACTGCTTGTTGAGCTGTTTCTTTGTAATCTCCCCCAGGTAGCATAGTGATGTAAATATCTTTTACAGCAGGGACAGTATCCAGATCTGTCTGAGGTCCAATTTCTAAAGAAAAATTCATCTAATGATGATTATATTTTTTGAAAATGCTGTCAAAGAAATTAATCGTGTAATATAATCTCAACTTGTTTTTTGCCTAATAACCAAACGAAATAAATTAATGAAAATTATCTTAATAATGGGTCTACCAGGATCAGGAAAAACAACCTTGGCTAATGAGCTTGCGCCATTATTAAATGCTAAAAGGCTTAACGCAGATGAAGTAAGAAAAGAGGCAAATGATTGGGATTTTTCTGAGGAAGGAAGAAAAAGACAGGCAAAAAGGATGGCTGATTTTGCTTTAAAACTTCGAAAAGATAATAACTATGTTGTTGCAGATTTTATCTGTCCAACACCAGAGGCCAGAAGCCTATTTCCCTCAGATTATGTTATTTGGGTTGATACTATTAAAGAGGGTAGGTTTGATGATACTAATAAGATGTTTGTCAAACCAGACAAGTATAACTTTCATGTTACTACACAAGATGCTAAAAATTGGGCACCAAAAATATATAAGGACATAAAAAAATGACATATCAGTGGGATAATAAAAAGCCAACAGCACAAATGTTAGGAAGATGGCAACCATTTCACGATGGTCACTACACATTATTTAAAGAAATTATCAAAAAAACTGGACAAGTTTGTATTCAAATAAGAGATGTGCAAGGAGTAGACGATAATCCTTTCGATTTTGACACTGTAAAAAAAAATATAGAAGATAAACTTAATCCAGAGTTTGAAGGTCGTTTTAAAATTATGTTAGTCCCTAATATTACAAATATTTGTTATGGTAGAGGGGTTGGATACAAAATTGAAGAGATAGTGTTGTCAGAAGAAATACAAAAAATATCGGCAACTAAGATAAGAGCCAAAATGAGAGAAGAAGGCAAACTCAAATAGAATTTTTGATGAATATATTAGTGAAGAATTTATTTAGCGGTATATCTATAGTTCAAATTAATGATCCTAAAACATATAATTCATTATCTTTTAAAACTTTAAATGATCTAATTAAAGTTCTAAAAAAACTTGATCAAGATAAAAAAACAAAAGTAATCATTATAGAGGGTGCTGGAAAAGGTTTTAGTGCGGGTCATAACCTAAAAGAAGTGAAAAGTTTAAAGGTAAGAAACAAATATCAAAAATTATTTAATCTGTGTTCTAAGTTAATGCTTCAAATAGTTGAGGGTAATAAGCCTGTTATTGCCAAAGTGCATGGTGCAGCGTATGCAGCTGGTTGTCAGTTAGTTGCTAGTTGTGATTTAGCTTATAGTACTAAAGATGCATTATTTGCAACACCTGGCGTAAACATTGGATTATTTTGTAGTACACCAATGGTTGCTGTAAGTAGAAAAATTAATAAAAAACCAATGATGAAAATGCTGCTTACAGGCGATCCAATTAAAGCAAATTTTGCAAAAGAAATCGGTTTAATTAATGATTGTTTTTCAAAATCTAAATTAAATAATGAGGTTTTAAAAATTGCAAAAAAGATTGCATCCAAATCAAATCTAACAATTAAAATTGGTAAACGAACATTTTATAAACAATTAGAGATGCCTCTTAGAAAAGCCTACGCTCATACTAGCAAAATGATGACGGTAAATATGATGGCTTTGGATGCCAAAGAAGGGATTTCAGCTTTTTTAGAAAAAAGAAAGCCTAAATGGAAAAATAAATGATGAAAAAAAATATTTTACTTATTTTTTTTTTAATAATTGGAATAATTATTATTTATAACTTTAGAGGCCATAATCAAAATAAAGCAATTGAAGCATGTATTGCTGGGAGTAAAAAGTTAGATACCCCTATGACAGTTGAAGAAGCTAAAGAGTTCTGTAAGCAAAAAATCCAAAATAAACAATGAGTGATATAAAAGAAATCCTTTCAAAATATAAAAAGATCGCAATGGTTGGAGTGAGCAATGATCCTACAAAAGCATCAACCATTGTCATGAAATATATGCAGAAATATGGTTTTAAAATTTACCCTGTAAATCCAAAAACTGAAGGTCAAAAAATTTTAGGAGAAGACGTATGTGGTAAAATTACCGATATTAAAGACAAAGTCGATATAGTAAATGTATTTAGACCTTCAAAAGAAGCTTTAGATATTGCAAAAGATGCAATTAATATTAAAGCAAAAGTTTTGTGGTTACAGCTTGGAATTAAAAATGAACAAGCAAAAAAATTAGTTATTAAAAACAAAATTGAATATATCGAGGATAGATGTACGAAAATGGAATATCAAAAACATTTCTTAAAAATACGTCAAGCCTTTCCTGTTCTACAAGACTAAAATCAATAATTTTTAGAAAATGATAAAAAAAATTCAAATAATATCAAATACTCTTTTTATTTTTTTTATTTTTATAACAATAGCAAAGGCAGAATTACTAAAACCCAATAGTGACATCAAACCTGATAGAGTTATAGAAATTCAATTATCAGGACTTCAAAATAATGACCTTATTTATAAGGATAGTGGCATAGAGCAGACTTGGAACTTTGCCCATCCTAACAATAAAAAAGTTACTGGACCTTTAGATAAATTTAAAAGAATGATTAAAGGAGACTCTTATCAAATGATGATCAATCACTTAAGTCACACCATAACAAAGCTTGGAAGTGGTGAAAATTGGGCTCAATTTGAAGTGATCCTTTTAGATAAAGATAAAATTTATCATAAGTTTAACTGGCAAGTTGAAAAGTATGAAACAGAAGGTCCACTAAAAGATTGCTGGCTAACAACCATGGTCTCTAGCCCAATCCCATTAGGGAGCTCCATATAATTAAAAATGACAATTTTGTTTCGTTATGAATAAAAATTTAGTAGGAATCGCTTAATGAAATCGAAAACTAAAGTTGTTGTAGTTGGTGGTGGTGTCGTTGGGGTAAGTGCTCTTTATCATTTAGCAAAAAAAGGCTGGTCTGATGTTGTTTTAGTTGAGAGAAAAGAACTTACATCTGGATCAACTTGGCATGCAGCAGGATTACTTCCGCTGTTTAATATGAGTTACTCAGTTGGTCAATTACATAAGTATGCAGTCAATCTTTATAAAACATTAGAGGAAGAGACTGGAAAAAATGTTGGCTTTAGTGTTGTTTCAAATATTCGTTTAGCAAGTACCAAAGATAGAATGGATGAATATCATCAGTATGCTGGTGTTGCTAAAACAATTGGTGTTGATGTAAAATTTTTAACACCACAACAAGTAAAAGAAATTTGGCCTTTATGTCATACCGATGATTTAATTGGCGCAATTCAACATCCTGAGGATGGATACATTCAGCCAGCTGATTTAACACAAGCTTTAGCCGCAGGTGCAAGAAATAGAGGAGCAGAGATTTATAGAAATACTGCCGTTACAGCAATCCGACAAACAAAAAGTGGCTGGGTAGTTGAGACTGATAAAGGTTCAATCGAATGTGAACATGTTATTTCTTGTTCAGGAAATTTTGCACGTCAAACAGGTGAAATGGTTGGATTGGATATTCCAGTAATACCTGTTGAACATCAATATATCGTGACAGAACCTCATCCAGAAATTCAAAAAAGAAAAAAAGCAGGATTACCTGAGATGGGTGTCTTAAGAGATAGTGATAGCAGATGGTATATGAGAGAAGAAGCAGGAGGATTAATTTTAGGTCCTTATGAAGATGGTGCTCCAGCTTGTTATGTTGAAGGACCATCAAAAGACTCTGAATACGAATTATTTCAAGAAGATTTAGATCGACTGGCACCTCATATTGAAGGTGCTATTCACAGAGTTCCTGCTTTTGGTGAGGTGGGAGTTAAAAAAGTTTACAATGGAGCAATTTGTTATACGCCTGACGGCAATCCAATAGTTGGTCCAGCTTGGGGATTGAAAAATTTTTGGATTAATGAGGGGCATAGTTTTGGTATTACAGCTGCTGGCGGTGCAGGTTGGCAACTAGCAGAGTGGATTGTTGATGGAGAACCAACAATTGATATGCTTGGTGTTGAACCTAGACGTTACGGAAATTACGCAACAAAATCTTATTTAAAAGCAAAAAATGAAGAAGCTTATAGCCATGTTTTTATTGTTCATTATCCTGATGAGGAAAGACCAGCCGCAAGACCATTAAGAACATCTCCATGTTATGAAAGAATGAAAGACTTAGGTGCTGTGTTTGGTCAAAAGTTTGGTTGGGAGAGACCCAATTTTTTTGCAACAGATGGTATGGAGCAAAAAGATGATTGGTCATTTAGAAGATCAAAATGGTTTGATGCAATTAAGAAAGAGTGTCAGAATGTAAAAGAAAATGTTGGTCTATTAGATATGACGGCATTTGCAAAATGTCGAATTAAAGGTCCTAAAGCTGAGGAATTTTTAGATTATTTAGTTGCAAATAAACTTCCAAAAAAAATTGGCAGAATAAATTTATGTCATGCACTTAATACTAAAGGTGGAGTTCATTCAGAATTTACAATCATGAAAGAGGCCGAAAACAGCTATTACCTTGTTTCAGCAGGTGCAAATCTAAGACTAGATCATGATTGGATTCAAAAATGGATGCCAACTGATGGATCAGTGATATTTGAAGATTTAACCAATAGTACAGGGGTACTTGTTTTAGCTGGACCAAAAGCAAGACAATTAATGCAAAAAGTTTCTACAGATGATTTTTCCAATGAAAACTTTAAATGGTTAACAGCTAAAAATGTTAATGTTGGTTATGCTCCAGTAAATGCAATGCGAGTAAACTTTGTTGGAGAACTGGGTTGGGAATTACATCATCCAATTGAGTATCAAAATCATATTTTTGATAAATTAATGGAAGCTGGAAAAGATTTAGGACTGAAACCTTTTGGAATCAGAGCAATGAATAGTTTGAGAATTGAAAAATCTTATAAATTAGTTGGAACAGAATTATCAATAGAATATTCACCATATGAGTCAGGCTTAGATAGATTTGTCCATCCTAACAAAGGAAATTTCATAGGTTTAGAAGCATTAAACAAGTGGAGAGAAAAAGGTTTTGATAATAAATTAGTTACTCTCGAAGTCCATAATACAACTGACTCAGATGTATTAGGAAATAATCCAATTTATAAAGATGACAAAGTTGTTGGGAGAGCTACAGGCGGTGAATATGGATTTAGATTAGATAAGTCAATTGCATTAGCAATGGTAAAACCAGACTTAGCTAATGTAGGGGAGAAACTTAAGGTTGATATTTTAGGCAAGATGTATGAAGCTACAATATTGGATGAAAGTCCTTATGACGCTGAAAATAAATTATTGAGAGCTTAATGAAAATTTTAGTCGCAGTAAAAAGAGTAATCGATTACAACGTTCAAATTAGAGTTAAGGAAGACAACACAGGTGTTGTAACTGACAATGTTAAAATGTCTACTAATCCACCTGATGATAATGCTATCGAAGAAGCTGTAAAAATTAAAGAAGCCGGTAAAGCGACAGAAGTCGTTGCAGTAAGTATCGGTGAAGAGAAAGCTCAAGAAACTGTTCGTAAAGCTTTAGCAGTTGGGGCAGATAGAGGAATACTTGTTAAGACCGAAGGTATAATTGAACCGCTTGCTGTTTCAAAATTGTTACAAAAAATTGTTGAAAAAGAAAAACCAGATTTAGTTTTTATGGGTAAACAAGCAATCGATGACGATTGTAATCAAACAGGTCAAATGTTAAGTGCACTTTTAAATTGGCCTCAAGCAACTTTCGCATCTAAAATTGAAATCAAAGATGGTAAATTAGAAGTTACTAGGGAGATAGATGAAGGTTTGGAAACAATTGAAATTAATGTTCCAGCAATAGTAACTTGCGACTTAAGATTAAACGAACCAAGGTATGCTTCATTACCAAATATAATGAAGGCAAAGAAAAAACCTATTGAGCAATTAAATGCGTCAGATTTAGGGGTAGATATAACTCCTAGAATCGAGCAAGTTAAAGTTGAAGAGCCACCAAAGAGAAAAGCTGGAATAAAAGTTTCAAGTGTTGCTGAGTTGGTTCAAAAATTAAAAAATGAGGCTAAGGTAATATAATGTCAGTTTTATTAATTGCAGAACACAATAATAAAGAGTTAAAGCCATTTACACTAAATGCAAGTACAGCAGCTTCTCAAATTGATAGTGATGTACATGCAGTTATTATTGGAAATAATTGTGATGAGGCTGCAAAGGCACTTTCAGAATTACCATTAATCAAAAAGGTTATTCAAGTTGAAGCTTCTCACTATGAAAACTTTGTTGCTGAAAATTTTGCGCCCGTAATTGTAAAATTAGCTGAAAATTATTCACATATTATTAGTTCAGCTAATACTTTTGGCAAAAATTTAATGCCAAGAATTGCTGCTGCTTTAGATACATCGCAAATAAGTGATATTATCAAAGTTATTGCGCCTGATACCTTTTTAAGACCAATTTATGCAGGAAACGCTTTTGCAACTGTTAAAAGCAAGGATGCAAAAAAATGTGTAACCATTAGACCTACATCTTTTGATCCATGTGAAAGCTCAGGTGGATCAGCTCCTATAGAAAAAGCAGATCCTGGTGAAGAATTTGCGAAAACAAAATTTATCAAAAGAGAAGAAGTCAAATCAGACAGACCTGAACTTGGTACAGCAAGAGTTGTTGTTTCTGGTGGAAGAGGAATGCAGAGTGGTGATAACTTTAAATTAATTACTTCTTTAGCTGATAAATTAAATGCAGCTATAGGAGCCTCAAGAGCCGCAGTTGATGCAGGATATATAAGTAATGATCATCAGGTTGGTCAAACCGGAAAAGTTGTTGTTCCTGATTTGTATATCGCTGTTGGTATCTCAGGTGCTATTCAACATTTAGCTGGCATGAAGGAAAGTAAAGTAATCGTGGCGATCAATAAAGATGGTGAAGCACCAATTTTTAGTGTCGCAGATTATGGACTTGAAGCTGATCTTTTTGAAGCAGTTCCTCAGTTCTTAGAGGAATTGAACAAATTAAACACTATACAAAAATAATATAATCTGTAAAAAATTGAGTATGTCCAGAGAGACAATGGAATATGATGTAGTTATTGTAGGTGGAGGTCCATCAGGACTAGCCACAGCTATAAGATTAAAACAACTAAATTCAGAATTAAATATTTGTTTGTTAGAGAAAGCATCTGAAATAGGTGCACATATATTAAGTGGGAATGTTTTTGAAACAAGAGCTTTAGATGAATTAATTCCTGGTTGGAAAGAATTAGATACGCCTATCAAAACTAAAGTTACTAAAGAAAAATTTTTATTTTTAGGAAAAAATAAATCCTTGAGCTGGCCAACCTGGTTACTTCCAGCAGTTCAAAAAAATCATAAAAATTATATAATTAGTCTTGCAAACTTATGTCGATGGCTTGCAGAACAAGCTGAGGCACTAGGTGTTGAAATTTTTCCAGGATTTCCGGCAAGTGAAATATTATATAACGATGATGGCTCTGTTAAAGGAGTTGCAACTCAAGATATGGGTTTAGATAAAGAAGGAAATAAAAAAGACAGTTATGAGCCTGGTATTGATCTTATTGGTAAAGTAACTGTTTTTGCAGAAGGCTGTAGAGGTCATTTGGGCAAACAATTAATTAACAAGTTTGAATTAGATAAAGGAAAAGATCCTCAACAATATGGAATTGGTTTTAAAGAAATTTGGGAAATAGATGAAAAAAATCATGAAGAGGGGATGGTAATGCATACAGCTGGTTGGCCATTAGATAAAAACACTTATGGTGGAAGTTTTATATATCACGCTGAGAACAAACAAGTTTTCTTAGGTTATGTCATTGGATTAGATTATAAAAATCCTCACTTATCTCCTTTCGATGAATTTCAAAGATTTAAAACTCATCCAGCAATAAGAAAAATTATTGAAGGTGGAAAAAGAATTTCTTATGGAGCGCGAGCTTTAATTGAAGGTGGTTTTCAAAGTTTACCGAAAATGTTTATGCCTGGAGCATTACTTGTTGGATGTGATGCGGGTACACTCAATATGCCTAAAATAAAAGGTTCGCACACAGCCATGAAAAGTGGAATGATAGCAGCCGAAACTATTGATGAACACTTTAAGTTGAAAAAAGATTTGTCGATCTATGAGGAAAAGTTCAAAAATAGCTGGGTTTATGACGAGCTTTATAAGGCTAGAAATGTCAAACCAAGTTTTAGCTGGGGTCTTATTTTGGGTATTATTTTTACAGGAATAGATCAAATTTTATTTAGAGGAAGAATGCCTTTTACCTTAAAACATAAACATGCTGATCACGAAACACTTAAGCCGGCAAATGAAATGCCTAAAATTGAGTACCCAAAACCTGATAATATCATCACTTTTGATAAAACAAGCTCAGTATATTTAACGGGAACAAATCACGCTGATAATCAACCGGTGCATTTAAAATTGAAAGATCCAAATTTACCAATTAGTTATACGTTAGAAAAATTTGATGAACCTGCTCAAAGATATTGTCCAGTTGGAGTTTATGAGGTTCAAAATGAAAACAATGTCCCAAAGTTTGTGATTAATTCTCAAAATTGTATTCATTGTAAAACTTGTGATATTAAAGAGCCATCACAAAATATTACCTGGGTTACTCCAGAAGGTGGTGGTGGACCCAAGTATGGTAACATGTAACTAAGATAGATCTATTGCAAATTTCTTCAAAGTTTCGATTGGTAAAATTTTAAGTGTGTTTTCGTGAGTACTCTTTAAAAATATTGGACAACCTTTACCAGCTTCTACTGCTCGAGCATACCAAGTAGCACAAACACACCATCCATCACCATCTTTTAAGCCGGGAAATCCAAATTCAGGGTGTGGGGTAATTAAATCATTCCCAGCTTCTTTACACCACTCTAAAAATTCCGTTGTAACTTTTGCACAAACAGTGTGCAAACCATGATCATTTTCATCAGTATTACAACAGCCATCTCGATACCAACCCGTTAAAGGATCTAGAGAACATTCCTCTAACTTTTCACCAAGAACATTTTTTTGAATTTTATCCATAGAAAACGTTAAAAGTTTTTTTATCAATATCTAAATTAAATGAAAAAGATCTTCTCTCACCCTCTCTTTTAAAAGGATAAGCAGTATGCATTAAATAATTTGGAAATATAATCATATCACCAACCTTAGGATTGTGGTTATGTAAACTATTACTTAAAAAAGATTTTGAACCATGTATAAAATCTATTGTCCCGTTTGTTTTAAGTCTTTTTGTCCCTTTAGTAATATTTTTTGGTATCTTTAAATACCCAACTCCTGAGATATTACCATTATGAAAATGCACAGGGTTATATTCATTCTTATATTGTCTTACTACCCAAAAACTTTTTAGATTCATTTTTTTTACGTTCTTGTTAGTACATTGCTTGATATATTTTTTCACATTTAATTTAATAAATTTCAAAATATGTTTATTTACAAATTTATTTGACAATCTTATCTCTTGTTTTACTTGACCAACAAGTTCTTTTGAATAATCACTTTTTTTTGATCTAGATTTATTATTTACAATCAAATCCACTTCTTTATTTATTTTATTTATTATTTTTTTTGGAATTTTAGTTATAGCAATCTTAGGACCAAAAGGATTAAATACTCTCATAGTGATATTAAATTTTAGTTGGATTGGGTTGACCCTTATAAACTTTTTCAGGGTCAAATTTTTTTTCTTTTTCAGTAAATTTCATTTCTACTTCTCGTCCATTTTCAATAGGTCCAAGTGGAATAGATCTATAAAAACAAGATCGATAACCAACATGACAGCTAGCGCCATCACCAATATCAACAGTTAACCAAATAGAATCTTGGTCATCGTCAATTTTGATTTCAGTTACTTTTTGAATAAAACCACTTGTTTTACCTTTATGCCAGATAGTTTTTCTTGATCTGCTGTAATAATGAGCCTCTTTTGTTTCGATAGTTTTTTTTAACGCTTCAACATTCATATAACCATGCATTAAAATTTCTTTTGTTTGAGAACACATTGTAATAACAGGAATTAATCCATCATTATCAAATTTAGGAGAAAGTAGATTCCCCTCTTCAATTTCCAGCACATTTTCTCTTTTTTTGAACATATTCGGTGATTATGTAGCACATATCTCGATATATTAAATATTTTAAAAATACGCATTTATAGGTATAAAACCCACCATGAAATTAGTTAAAGATATAGATAATAATCAAAATTCTAAAAAGATTTCTGATAAGGAAGCTGAAGAAGCTTTTAAAACTATTTTAGCTTGGATGGGTGAAGACCCAAGTAGAGAAGGATTATTGGAAACACCAAAAAGAGTGGTCAAAGCATTCAAAGAGTATTTCAAAGGTTATAAAGAAGATCCTATCCAAGTTTTAGATAAAACATTTGGTGATGTTGATGGGTATGATGACATGGTTATTCAAAAGAATATTTCTGTTCAAAGTCATTGTGAGCATCACATGGCACCAATTATAGGTAAAGCGCACGTAGCTTATATCCCTAATGAAAGAGTAGTTGGGTTAAGTAAATTGGCAAGAGTTGTTGAAGTTTTCTCAAAAAGACTGCAAACTCAGGAAAGATTAACTATGCAAATTGCGAATACACTAATGGGGGCATTGGATGCCAAAGGAGTAGCAGTGACAATAGACTCAACTCATCAGTGTATGACTATGAGAGGAATTAAGAAAGAACAAGCAACAACAGTTACAAATTATTATTTAGGTCAATTCAAAGAAGATCTAAGTTATCAAAATAGATATTTAAGGTTAATTAGTAATTCAAAAGATTAAAAGTGTCAGATCAATTTAAAGCATTAGTTTTAAATCAAGAGGGTGACAACTTTACAAGAGAAGTAAAATCAGTTGATAAAAGTTTTTTAAAACATGGTGATGTCACTATCAAAGTAGATTATTCAGATCTAAATTTTAAAGATGGAATGATTTTAAAAAATGGTGGAAGATTAGTAAAAGAATTTCCTCACATCCCTGGAATTGATTTTTCAGGAACTGTTGTTGACAGTGAAAATTCAAAGTTTAAGTCAGGTGATCAAGTAGTTTTAACTGGGTTTAGAGTTGGAGAAATCTTCTATGGTGGTTACTCGCAAATGGCAAAAGTCAATGGTGATTTTTTAGTTAAGAAACCGGATGATCTAACAAGTAAGCAAGCAATGATTTTAGGAACTGCAGGCTTTACTTCTTTAATGGCTGCATTTGCAATTAAAGCAAGAGAAGAAATATTACTTGGTGCAAAAGTAAATGATGTTTTAGTTACCGGAGCATCAGGAGGAGTAGGAAGTATTGCGGTAATGATACTGAATAAAATGGGATACAATGTAACAGCTGTTTCAGGCAAAGACTCAAAAGCAGATTATCTAAAATCGTTAGGTGCTAAAAATGTTATTAATCGTAGTGAATTTGATAAAGATCCTAAGCTTATAGATAAGGGTTTATGGGATGGAGTAGTTGATACTGTTGGGGGAAAAATTTTAGCAAATGCAATTGTTCAAACAAATTCAAATGGGATTATAGCAGTCTGTGGTAATGCTAGTACAAATGAGCTTAATACTAATGTTATTCCATTTATGTTACGGGGAATAAAACTTTGGGGAATGGACTCTGCTAATTGCAGCATCAAAAGAAGAGAATTTATTTGGGGTGAAGCAGCAAAACTAATTGACTTTAATTTAATAGAAAAATCAGTTCAAACAGTTAGCTTAGAGGAGTTAATTGAAACTTATCCTAAAATATTAAAGGGTGAAATTTCTGGGAGAGTTTTGGTTGATTTAAACAAATAATGGATTGGGACAAACTTAAGATTTTTCACGCAGTAGCGGAGGCAGGAAGTTTTACTAATGCCACTGTTAATTTAAACCTTAGTCAATCTGCAATAAGTAGACAAATTCAATCTTTAGAACAGGATCTAAAAGTTCAATTATTTGAAAGACATGCAAGAGGTCTCACACTTACAGAAAATGGAGAATATGTGTTTAAGACTGCTCATGAAGTCATTAGCAAATTAAAAGAAGTTGAAACCTCTTTAGGAGATCAAAAAAATAAACCTACTGGCAAATTAACAATTACAACAGTTAGAAGTTTCGGTACACATTGGTTAACACCACGAATTGAAGAATTTATGCGTCTAAACCCTGAGGTAGAAATAGAGCTTATTTTTGAGGACAAAGAGTTAGATTTGAGTACCAGACAAGCTGATATTGGTATTTTTATGAGAAGACCAAAACAACTAAATTATATTCAAAAAAAATTGATTGATCTTAAGTACTTTATATATGGTTCAAATAAGTACTTAGAGAAACATGGTATGCCTAAGACCCTGGGTGATTTAAATAAACATAAATTTATATCTTTTGGCAAAGGGGCACCATCACCAGTTTATAATCCAGATTGGGCGCTAAAATTAGGAATGCATGATGGTAAAAAGCGAAAGCCGATTATGAAGGTAAATAGCGTAATGGGACTGCTTTTAGCAGTAGAAGCTGGTGTTGGTTTAGCAGCATTACCAGAATATCTTGTCAGTAATTCAAGAAATATAATTAAAGTTCTTCCAAAATCAGAGGGACCAATTACTGAAGCACACTTTGTATATCCTCAATCATTAAAAAACACAGCTAGAGTAACAGCTTTTAGGAATTTCTTATTTAGTAAAATAGGCGATTGGAAGTCCCAATAGACTGCGACATTATTGCGATTGATAATCATTCTCAATGAGAATAGTTCTCATTCTCATTAAATCATGCGGAAGAACTAAGAATAACGGAGAATAAATGAGGAAGATATCAATTATAACGTTAGTCTTTTCAGTAATTGCATCATCATTAGCAATTGCTAACGAGGTTAATGTTTTTAATGCAAGACATTATAAAGCAGACTCTGAGCTTTATTCTAAGTTTACAAATATGACTGGGATTAAAGTTAATTTGATAAACGGAAAATCAGGTGCTCTAGAAAAAAGAATCATAAGTGAAGGTGCAGACTCTTCTGCTGATTTATACATCACTGCAGATGCAGGAAGATGTGGTGCAATGGATGCAAAAGGCACCCTTCAAAGTGGTTTAACATCTGCAGCAATTAAAGATGCTGTTCCAAAAAGCTTTAGAACAAACAAGTGGGTTGGAATCGCAAAAAGAGCAAGAATAATTTATTACTCACCAGAGAGAGTAACTGGTGCTGAATTATCTGGAATGACTTATGAAGGTTTAGCTGATCCAAAGTGGAAAGGTAGATTAGTAATAAGAAAATCTAGCAACATTTATAATAAATCTCTTGTAGCGTCTTTGATTAAAAATAATGGAAAAGCTGCAACAGCGGCATGGGCTGAGGGAGTTGTGGCAAACATGGCAAGAACACCAACAGGTAATGATAGAGCGCAAATTATGGCAGTCGCAGCGGGTGAAGCTGACATTGCGGTAGCTAATACTTACTACTTAGCTCTTATGTTATCCGGTAAAAAAGGTGCGGAGCAACAGGAAGCTGCAAAAAAAGTTAAAGCTTTCTTTCCCAATCAAAATGATAGAGGAACGCATATGAATGTTAGTTGTGCGGCTTTAGTAAAAGGTGCACCTAACAAAGCTAACGCTGTTAAACTTGTAGAGTTTTTATTAACTCCAGAGTCCCAAGAGCATTTTACAAACAATACTTTTGAGTTCCCAATGATTGATGGTGTTTCACCAAGTCCATTAGTAGTCAATAATTTAGGATTAGATTTCAAACAAGACATGAAAACTAAATTAGCTTCTTATGGAAAAAATCAAGCTCTTGCAGTTGAAGTAATGACAGCTGCTGGATGGAAATAGCAAATGGAAGAACAAAAGAAATTTATTTCTGAAGCTGATTTAAATAAATCTTCCAAAGCGTGTTCCCCTTGCTGTTTGGAGTGTGAAAAAATCAATAAAAGAGTAAATAACAGAAAGCTTTCAGAAATTAAAACTGAGGAGGTTCCGCATATCCTAAAAGTATTTGATTTTTGATTTTCTGGGTGTTCAAGCGCCTTAATTAAGTTGTCTCCTTATTAAGGCCTTGAACATAATACTTTCATGTTTATAAGGCGGATTATAAATTATGAGAATAAATTTTTGGTATATATCTTCTTTTGTAATTTCATTATTTGTAATTATTCCAATTTTAACTGTCTTTTCTAGTTTTTTTGAAAATACCTCCAATTACTATCAAGTATTAAAAGATACTTTTTTATTGGAGTATATTTTCAATTCCCTAATCTTATTGGTGAGTGTTTTAATTTTAACTTTTATTATAGGGACAGGATCAGCTTACTTGGTTTCATTTTTTAATTTTCCGTTTAGTAATTTTTTTAAATGGGCACTAATTCTATCTTTTGCTGTACCCCCTTATATCTATGCGTATTCATTAACAGCTTTTTTTGAAAATTATGGAACTGCCTATACTATTTTAAAAAATTTATTTGGTGATGGTAATTACAACCAAAGCATTCCTAAATTTGATGGTTTATTAGGTGTGGTATTATCAATTTCTTTTTCACTTTATGCTTACGTTTATATTCTAGCTAGAGCATCATTTTTATATCAATCACAAAACATAATTGATTTGGGAAAAAACCTAGGGTTTACAAAGTTTAAGGCATTTTATTCAATTATTCTCCCAGCAGCACGACCTGCTATAGTTGCTGGCTTATCGCTGGTGGCTATGGAAACACTTGCTGAATTTGGTGCAGTAGATTTCTTCTCAATAAATACGTTAACAACAGGTATTTATAATTCATGGATTGCTTTTGATGATTTAGCATTTGCAAATCAATTATCGTTCTTTTTATTGTTATTTATTTTTGCACTTTTTATCTTAGAAAATTTATCAAGAAAAAATGCCAAATATCACTTCAATACCAAGGCAGGATTTAAACAAAAACAAAAAATACAACTTTCAGGTAAAAAAGCTTTTTTAGCTTTTTCTTTTTGTTTTTTAGTATTTTTTTTAAGTTTTTTATTTCCGCTTAGTCAGATGATGTATTGGACAATTAAATTTCCAGAAAATTTGTTTGATTTAAAAATCTTAGATTTATTAATGAATACTCTTTATTTAGTAATTTTATCAAGTCTGCTGTTGATAATATTTGGTTTAGTTTCCAATTATGGAAATAGAGTGAATAAAAATAAAACTTTAAATATTTTATCCACCTTATCGATTTCAGGTTATGCAATTCCTGGAGTTATTTTAGCTGTCGCATTCATAACCTTTATTGCATGGTTTGATGATAGTGTGATTAAAAATTTGGGCTTTGTTTCTATCAAAAAAGTTTTTATAGGATCAATCCTTGGATTAGTGCTTGTATACTTTATTAGATTTTATTCTCTTGCTTATAATGGAATTAAATCAGGCTATGAGAAAATTAATATTTCAGTTGATGAAAGCTCATATTTACTTGGTTACTCAAAAAGAAAAACGTTTATGAATATCCATATTCCTTTTTTGAGAAATTCTTTGTTGTTTGTTGGAATATTAGTCTCTTTAGAAATAATAAGAGAACTACCAATTACTCTTATTTTAAGACCTTTTAATTTTGAAACTTTTGCAACAACAGCTTATATCTCTGCATCAGAGGATTTACTTGAGGCTGCTGCAGTACCTTCATTATTTTTGATTTTGATTGCAACTTTCTTCATAATTGTTACATCTAAATATATTTTAAGAGATAATAATGAATAAAAATTTTTTTGAAGTTAACAACGTTGATTTTAATGTAGGTAATAAAACTAAAGTTAAAAATGTTTCTTTTGCAATTGAAAATCAAGGTGACGTAATATGTCTTTTAGGTCCTTCGGGAATTGGCAAAACCACAATCTTAAGAACGATTGCGGGCCTTGAAAAATTAAAAAAAGGATCAATTATATTAAATGGAAAAACTTTATCTTCTGAAAATATTAATTTAGAGCCAGAAGAAAGAAATGTTTCACTTGCTTTTCAAGATAACAGCCTATTCCCACACTACACTATTGAAAAAAATATTTCGCTTGGTTCTGAAAGAAATAAGGAAAAAAAAGAGAAAAAAATTAGTTTAAAAGAAATAGTAGATTTATTAGACATATTTCACATTCTGAATAAATACCCGCATGAAATAAGTGCTGGTGAAGCACAAAGAGCCTCATTAGCAAGATCATTGATAATGCAACCAGACTTGTTGTTACTTGATGAGCCATTATCAAATGTAGATCAAAGTTTTAAAGAAGAAATCCAAGTAAGATTAAAAAAAATTTTAAATAAATTAAAGATCACAACAATCATTGTTACACATGACTCTTATGAGGCATTTTATTTAGGATCTAAATGCGGAATAATTTTAAATCAAGAACTGAAACAATTTGATGATCCTTATAAGGTATATCATTTGCCAAATTCTATTGAAGTAGTCAATTTTTTAAATAGAGGAATTTTAGTTCCAGCAAAGGTGACTGGAAAAAATACTTTAGAAAATTGGGATTTAGGTACTATTGAAGGGAATTTTATAAAAGAGTATCCAGAAGGTGCCAATGTGCAACTATTACTTCAGCCAGAAGATTTAGAGCATGATGATACAAGTAATTTAAAACTTGAGGTAGTTGATCGAAAATTTAGAGGTACTAATTTTATTTATACTCTTAGAGCTCCAAGTAATACTTTAATTCCAGTATTTGTTCACTCACACCACATACATCAACATGAAGTGGATGAAAAATTTGGTATCAAAAGACCAATTCATATTGATCATATAGTTTGCTTCTAATAAAAACCTTTTAGAAAATGAAAAGTAACTTTAAAGTTTTTTTAAAGGGAATTATTGATGTAAGCCCACTTATGATACCAGTGGTCCCATTTGGTTTGATATTTGGCGTATTGGCTATTGATATTGGATTTACTCCAATTGAAACAATGGCAATGTCTTTAATAATTTTTGGTGGTGCTTCGCAAATAGTATTATTACAATTATTTTCAGGAGGAGCTTCATCTTTAGTAATAATAAGTTCTGTTGGGGCTGTTAATTCAAGACATCTACTTTATGGTGCAGTCGTATCTGAACATCTATCAGATTTAAAATTAATTTGGAAAATTATTATTTCATACTTTTTAATCGATCAAGCATTTGCAATTTCAAATGAATATTTAAAAAAGAATAAAGATAATAATAGATATTTTCATTTAGTAGGTGGGGGAGCTACTTGTTGGGTGATATGGCAATCAACAACATTTTTAGGAATTATACTTGGAGCAGCAATCCCAGAAAAACTTGGTCTAAGTTTTGCGGTTCCTTTAACTTTTTTAGCCTTATTAGTTAATGACTTTAGAAAATTTATAAATGTGATTGTAATAATTATTTCAGGGTTGGTTGCTACATTTGGATATAATTATATCCCTTTTAAAGCATACGTCATAGTTGCAGCTTTTGCAGGGTTGTTTACTGCAATGATTTTAACAACGAAAAATAAAAGAATATGAGCAACTGGGCATTAATTTTATATTGTGGATTGATTACGTATCTAACAAGATTTTCCATGATAGCTTTAATTAAAAAGGAAATGTTCAATGATAGAATTAGAGAGATATTATCATTTGTGCCATCTGCAATATTTCCTGCAATAATTTTTCCGGCAATTTTTATTAATGACAAAGGCTTGTTCGAAATAGATGATAATCCAAAGATATTAGCTGCAATAATTGCAATGGTTATTGGTATTTTCTCTAGAAGTATAATTGCGACAATATTTTCAGGATTAGCTTCTTATTGGTTTTTAATATTTGTTGTATAAGCAGTCATGAAAAAAATTTTAACTATTTGTTTTCTTTTATTTGCATTCAATGTCAATGCTATGGAAAAAGAAACAACTTTTAAAAAAGAATTATTTGATAAAGCACAATCTGAGGGTAAGGTTGTAGTAGTGAGCTCTTGGATTAAGTATTGTATGTCCTGTGCTAGTCAAATGAAAGTTTTGCAAAAAGCAAAAAATGATTTTAAAAATATTGAATATTTTTCATTTGATGTCACTAACAAGGAAATTGCTAATTTCTTTAATGTGCAATATCAAACCACACTTTTAATTTTTAAAGACAATAAAGAAGTTTATCGAAGTCTTGGAGAGACTTCTAAAGAACTAATCTATAAAGCTTTAAAATCCTCAATCTAAATAAATTTTTAAAACTTTAGATCAATCTTTTTGTAATTGTTTATAAACTGTATTCCGCCAATCATAATGTAGATCGGTAGAAGATACCTGTATAATTCTTTGTCTATCAAAATCTATAATTAATTGTTGACCTCCAAAACCATCCATTGCAAGAATAGTTTTGTGTTCTAATCCATATAGGTCAAAGTGAAACTGACCACCATAACTTGTTGCCATCTGTGATACAGACATATCAGTTCTTTTATTGTAATTTCTATCATAGTTTTTATCAATTCTGTTTTCATACATAGACTTTAAATACTTACCAATACAAGTATCATTATTCCAATGATTCATCATTGAATAAGCGATTCTTAAATAATCGTATCTATCAGCAAAAAAAGTATAACGACCATATTCACCAGATGATCTATTTCCTTCTTTGTTTTTTCGTATTGATTTACCAAAATATACATTTCTTTTTATCTTTGCGTCTTCGGTAAATACTTTATGCAATAATTTATTCCAGTCATCACCTGTTTTGTAAATTACATAATTCATTATAACATTTGTAGTCATTGCTGAGTAATTATACTTTCTACCCTCTATCTTGCCTGTTGATGTGTTCCAAGCACCTTTTTCATCTATAATTGGTTTTGTATTTTTAAATTTTTTCATAATTCTTTTAATAGGTATTGTATTTACATTTACACCTTTGCCTTCGAAACCATTGTCGTCACCAAAATATCTATCACCAACTATATGTTCATCACCTGCAGTCATATTAAGTAAATTTAATAATATTTGATTTTCATATAAAGTATTTTCAACTGTTGGATAATCTATTCTACGATCAATTGGATCAATATAGCCACCACAAATTGCATAACCTGTAACCAGAGATACTAAAGATTTACCAACTGAGTGAGAAGGCATATAACCATTTCTATATTTTGATTTCTTAAATTGATCAATCTTAATTACGCCGTCCTCAAATAGTATAAAAGATACCATACCATAGTCGCCGTTTTTTGATTTTTTCTTGTTAATCTGTTCTTCGACTACAGCAGATATTTCATTATTTATAATTGCTGACTTAAACTCAACTGCGTCTTGTGATTTTTTAATAGAATATTTATATAATTTATCAAAAGCGTATTTCTCATTTTTGTGATGACCAAATACAACACCAATCATCATAAAGAAAGTAAATACAAAATATAATAACCAAATTTTTAACATATTTATTCTTATCTAATTTATAATGAACTAGTATATCCTATGCTCATCTTAGATACCTAAATTAATATTTTTAGATACATTGAAATCAATCTGAGCAGGTTTTTTTAAATTAAGATTGTTCATGATTTCAATATATTCATCAACACTGCTTACTTGTAATCTTGGATTTTGTTTTTTTTCTTTTCCAATCGTGCTTACTTTTTCACCTTTATAATCATGAGCAGGGTACAAAAGGGTTTCCTCAGGCAATTTTAAAAGTTTATTAAAAATTGAATTATAAGCATCTTTTGAACTACCATTTTGAAAGTCTGTTCGACCAGTCCCGTTAATTAGAAGTGTGTCACCTGAAAAAAGATAATTATCCATTAAAAAGCTATAGCTATCTGAAGTATGTCCGGGAGTATACATCGCTCTAATTTTCAGATTATCAAGATTAATATATTCATCATCTTTTACTTTAATTTCAACGGCATCTGCAGGAGTGTGTGCACCCATAATAGTAGAGCATTTAGTAATATCTTTGAGCTTAGATGCTCCTGTTACGTGATCAGCGTGAATATGAGTATCAATTACTTTTACTAATTTTAAATCTAATTCTTTTAGCAAATTTATATATTCACTAACATTTTCTATTACGGGATCTATAAGCAATGCTTCTCTACCTTCTCCAGATGAAATTAAATAAGTATATGTCGAAGATTTTGTATCGAATAATTGTTTGAAAATCATTTTAGTATAATAATATAATAGTACAAATTGACCCATTGTTAAAACATTTTAAAATATTATTTTTCAGATATGAAATTAATTAAGATTTTATTAATAACTTTATTTTTCAATACATTTGCCTACGCAGATAAAAACATGAAAATTGGCACAAAAGGTAAAGAGAGCGAAGTTTCAAGAACAATTAAAGTTGTAATGTATGACAACTATTATGAACCAAGTTCATTTCAAATTAAATCAGGCGAAACAATAAAATTTGAAGTTGAAAATGCAGGTATGCTTGTTCATGAATTTAATATTGCAAATAAAATGATGCACATGAAACATCAACCAGAAATGATGAAAATGGTTGAAAATGAGATTCTTTTAGCTGATTCCATTGATAAAGAAAAAATGAAAAAAATGGCAAAAATGGATAAAGCTATGGCCCATTCACATAGCAACAGTGTTTTACTTGAACCAAAACAAAAGGGTGAAATCATTTGGAAATTTGATAATGCAGTTAACATTGAAGTAGCTTGCAATGTCCCTGGACATTATCAAGTTGGAATGATTGCTAAAGTTGATATAAATTAACTTAATGGACACAACTGCGAAGGCTAATTTTCATTGGTCATGCAAACATACTTGGAAAAGAAGTGCTAAAAATACCGCTTGGTGTTTATTGGGTTGTGCAATCGGAGATTTAGGTACAATTTTATTTTTTCAGCTAACAAAAATTCCATTTCCTGTTTTAGGAATTATGATTTTAGCTATCATCAATGGTTTGATTACAAGTATTATCTTGGAAACAATAATTTTAATGAGACAAAGTTTTGATTTTTCTAAAGCTTTTAAAACTGCAATTGGAATGAGTTTTATATCAATGATAAGTATGGAGGTTGCTATGAACTTAACTGATTACTTTTTAACTGGTGGTGCAATATTAACATGGTGGGTTGTACCAATTATGCTCTTAGCTGGTTTTTTAACTCCTTGGCCCTATAATTATTGGCGATTAAAAAAATTTAATATTGCGTGTCATTAAAGAATTGGGACAATAAAACTTGGCTTTCATCAACCAGTTATATTAAATCATTTAACAAATTCTTAATCAAAGAAACTAAACTCAATAAGAATTCTGAAATTTTAGATATTGGATGTGGCAGAGGTAAGATATTAGGAAATCTAACTTCTAAGCTTAGATTAATTAAGAAGCCAATAGGTATTGATATTGAGCAACATAAAGATCGAGATAAAAGAATTATTTTTAATAAAACTGACGCAATAAGTTACTTAAAAAAGAATAGAAAAAAATTTGATTTAATTTTACTAAAACAAACAATTCATTTTTTATCACTTAAAGATATAAAAAAACTACTTTTACTATGTATGAATTGTCTTAATTTTGGTGGTCGGATAGCAATATTTACCTTGGCCACATCTAAAAATGAAATTCCAACTTTTGTAATAATGAAAAAAAAATTAAGTCAATCGCTTAAAAGAGATCAAAAGATACTGAGATATATAAATGGTTTATATCCTGGAAGTGTTTCGAAGACGTTTTCTTTCAAAGTAAAGATATCGAGAGAGAAATATGTGGAAATGATTAAAAATCGATACATTTCAACATTATTGAATTTAAGTAGTGCAGATATTTTAAAAGGAATAAACGAAATCAGCAGGAAATATAACAAAAGACTAAATTTTAGAGATAAATTAATTTGCCGAATTTTAAAAAAGTAAATTCAATTCACTTAAGGGGTTGCCCTTTTGCTCTCCAGCCAAAAGAGCTCCCTTAAGTCGCCTTGATGGCATTTAAGTCCGAATGGACTTTAAGTTTTTTGTTTTCGTTTTTATGAAATATAAAGCTACCCAGCTAAGTGTCAGGTGGCATTTGATTCATTAAAACTACCTCCTTAATTAGAAGTTAAATTTCAGCTAGGTTGTATTCAAGATATTTATTTGCAAATTAATTAAATATATTTCTTGAATACAACCTAACTATTTATTAGTCTTCCCACATCTTAAAAAAACTTCACTTAAAAATAGAAAATTAAAAATTGCATTGAGTTTTAATATCTATATTGTTTTATTATGAAATATGTAAAAGGATTAATTAGTTTACTTGTAAGCTTAATTGTCTCTACGATAATTATTTACGCTATAAATATTGCGGCAGGTTTTGCTGGAGCTGATTACACATTTAGTCATGGGGAAACATTTGTAATTTGGATATTAATGGCAATATTAGTAAACAATTGCTTTAACAAATAATCTATATATTAAATTTTCTTTTCAAGTGTTTAAGTTTTCCCTCAGTGCTATCATAATCTATATAGCAACCTTGTAAAAATCGATTACCTTCATTAGCATTATATTCGGTTCTGCCGTGAAGAAGTCTATAGTTATCCATCATTAATAGATCACCAGGTTTTAATTTGAATTCAATTCTGAATTTTTCTGAGTTGTACATTTCTGATATTTTGTTTCTAGCTGCATAATATAATTCTAATTTTTTCTTATCCATTAAGGGTACAAAATCTAATCGAGGACTAAATCTGACTTGTTTAAGTCTTTTGTTTTCATCAAGTTGGATCATCTCTGCCCAGTCCTCTAAAACAACATTATCATCGACAAATTGAAATCTAACTTTGATTTCGGTTAAAATTTGGAAAAAAGTTGGGTGCTCTTTTTTTAATTCTTCCGTTACGGTAAGGCCATCAACTAATGTTGATAAGCCACCACCAACTTCATTTTCGATGCAATGCAGCAATTGTATACAAGGTACTGGTTTTCTATAAGGATTGTCAGTGTGTGGTGCTAAAGGTAATGAAGTATAGGCAAGATCATTTGGATTTGGTTTTGATTTGACATTAAAAAACTCACCGAAATTAGTTCGTCTAATACTTCCGATTGAATTAGCGAAATTGACAATAAAGTTATCTTGGGTAGGAACATTTTCAAATATAACAAATCCATATTTGTAAAAGTCTAATAAAGACTCATACATTATTTTTTCCTCAAAAAAGTTTTTATTAAACTTATAAATATTGTTATTTTGAAAGTCTGATTCCCATGAAATTTTATTAATAAAGTATAATTCATTATCTTTCTCAAACTCTTTAAGTATATTTTCGATAACTAGTTTTGCGTATGAACCATCTTTAAAACTTACCTCAAGAAATTTATCTGAAATATTCACTTTTGAAATTTCTGAGCTATTTTTAAGCATTGTTGGATCAAATAATCTTTGTTGAGTTTTTTGGTCTAAAAAGTTCTCACTATTTACTCGTTCTCTTAGCCAGAAAGGGTGAATTTCTTTTTTTGCACCCTGTTTTTCAAAAAACACTTTATTATTGTTTAATTCTATTTTCATACAATAATAAGAGAATTATTTAAAATTTTACTTTAATCAATATAAATTAAATAGTAATAGTCCCATGTGTCAAAATTAAATTCATCAGATTTTAAAAGGTATTCTAAGTTTGTTGATAGATTAGCTAAAAAACTTACTAAGTTTTATTACTCAAAGCTCAATAGAACTTTTAAAGTCTCTAACAAATTAAGAGGCAAGGGATTCGATCCTGTTACAACCTCTGATAAAGCTTTTGAAAAATTTATCAGGAAAGAGATAGCAAAAAAGTTTCCTAATCACCAAGTCATAGGTGAGGAGTTTGGCAAAAAGAAAACTAAAAGTGATTTTACTTGGGTTATTGATCCAATCGATGGAACCAGATCTTATGTAATTGGTAATCCCACTTGGAGTAACTTAATTTCTTTGAATTATAAAGGGAACCCTGTAATTGGAATGGCAAACTATCCTGTTCTTAAAAAATATTATTATAACGCGTCAGATAAAGTTTCATATGTTGTGGATCAAAGAAAAAAAAGAAAAATAAAAGTTAATAAAAAAATCTTATTCAAAAATATAAAGATGTCCGCAGCTTTTCATGGCATGTTATCTTTAAATAAACAAAAAAAAATCCCCAAAATTTTAAAACTAATGCAATTTCCTTGTGCAGATGCTCTTAGCTACTCACATCTTGCAGAAGGGAAAGTAGATGTGGTTATTCAATGTGGAAATAAAATTTGGGATATTCATCCTTTAATACCAATTATAAAAGCAGCCGGTGGAGTTGTTAGTACATGGAAAAATACAGATGCGGTTAAAGGTGGAAATATTGTTGCTTCAGTTAATAACAATATTCACAATAAAATTTTAAAAATGCTTAGACCAATAACTAAGTAGTTTTACCAAGAGTATTCAAAAGAATTACACCAATAATAATTAGAGCTATCCCAATAATACCATAGAGATTTGGTATTTGATTATATTTAAACACGCCAAATAAAGTTACTGCAGTAATTGTTAGTCCTCCGTACGTAGCATAGGTGAAACCTACCGGAATAATATTCATTGCTTTTGATAAACAAAAAATACAAGCAACTATTGATATTGCACAAAAAATTGTTGGGCCAATATTGGTAAATCCATTAGTAGATTTTAAAAAACCATTTGAAGTAATGCCCAAGATAATTGCCAGTAGAAGAAATATATATCCAGATAAATTAGTCATAAATTTAATTTGTTTTACCAAGAAGATTAACTATTAACACTCCTGAAATAATTAAAACTAAACCAACAATAGTGTAAACGTCTGGCATTTGATTAAATTTATATACCCCAACAATTGTTGTGGCGATAATACATAGACCTGCAAATGAGGCATAAGTAATACCCACAGGAATAGTTTTCATAACAATTGATAATGTAAACATACAAGCAACTATTGTTATTGCTGTTAATAAGCTTGGTAATAATAATGTAAAACCATTGGCTCCTTTAGCAAAACCATTTGCTGCAGTTCCCAAAATTACTGCAAGTAAAAGAACTATATAGGCAATTATATTACTCACAATATAAAGAGTATTATTATTTGGTAATTTTATCTACAAATTTTTCTACTATTGGAGCTACAATTGTTGTGGCAACTAATGCAACAGGTAAGCTTACTGACCAAGCTTTAAAAAATCTCTTATAATAAAGTTCGTCATAACCTGTATTGATATATGTGATTATAAGTGTCATGATCAAGCTCATGCCAAGACCCATAAAAAATATGAATATTAATTTTGAATATTTTTTTGGAAACATAGAAAATTATAAATCAAAAATTAAGAAATAAAAATAAATTACCCATAAAAAACAAGCTGCCATTGTTACAAAAATTATTGTTACTCCAGTAGCTGTCTCATTTTTGTATTTTTTATTTACCTCTTTTCGCCATTTTTTTGGATAAAGTGGGATAGTCAACGCGTAGATGATTAAAAAAATATCAAGCGCAGTTATAGCTGTACAAATAAAGAGTAATTGACTCACCTATTTTGGCATTGGAGTGGCGCCAGTCTCTAAACTTATAATTTTTCCATCTTTGTATTTATAAACTGCCATTACCGCCTCAACATTTCCGTCATTAAATGTAACTATTGAATGGTGAACTCCTATTTCATCATTTTCATAGACTACTCTAGCTTTATCTTGGTTTATATCGCCGCTCATTGCCCACTTTATAACATCAGCTTTACCTATGGTGTTTCCTGATTTGTGCATCGTGAATTTAAAGTCATCATGCAAAAGTTCATTCATAGTTGACTCATCTTTTTTATCAATTGCATTGGTATATTTCTCTAACATCGACATTTTATACTCCTTTGTTGTTAAATATAGATTTTGTCACTAAAACCATAGATCATCACAGCACTAAGTATTGTCAAAACTAATGGAGCATAAATTCCCTCATCCGATGTTTTGTCTGTGTGTCCAAGTTTATTAATTTTTGTGTTATAAAAGCCAACAATAAATGCAGATAAATTTTGCAAGAAGATCAAGTTAAAGAATGCCCATGTTGTCTCTAAACCATTGGGTCTTACAAATCCAACATAAATAGCCATAACTACTGAACCAAGAAATATTGATCCAAAAAATCTAACCATTCCTGCACCAGTATCATCGATACCATATTTATCTAAGAAGGATTTTGTCTGGAAAACGCATCTAAAACCATAATAAGCAAACACTATAAAATGGATTATAAAAACTGCTAAATAAAATATTCCATTAAATTTTTCTATCATTTTATCTCCTAGTCGTTAAAGACCATTCTCATTTCATCTTGTATTGTACCTTCTTTAAAGACCCCCTTCATTTTTTTTTGAAGTTCTATAAATTTAGGATCTGCAGACATGTTTTGATCATTTTCAAATGCTTTGTCTGTAAACTGTTCTCCTACAAGAGTTTCTCTAACTGTTCTTGGATTTCCACCAATTTGAAAAGAAAAATAAACTTCATGATCAGGATAATGTTTTTTTCTTACTTCAGCTAAACCTTTGGAAATTTCCATAGCTTCACCAAGCTTGTCATCATAAACTCCAATAGTTCTTGTGTAGATTGCTTTCATTTTTACTCCTTTTTTAATTAGCTGAGTTTTAATTCCCCTCAACTAAAACTAGATGAGCTTTGGCCGCTAATTCTCTTACCGCTTTAGCCGCTTGATATTTTTCTGACTCATAGAATTTACGAGCAGCATCAATGCTTTCAAATTCAATTAATACAACAGTACCTAAATTTTCACCTTCTCTTACGTCAGGACTGGGTTGACGAACAAGAACTTTGCCACCGTGCTCTCCAATAGTTGGTCCGGACATTTGTCTAAACTTTTCCATACCTTCTTTATCGTGTTCTTTAAGATGTGCTATCAAATATCCTTTGCTCATAATTTTCTCCTTTTAAGCTTTATAGTCCATCACTTGATCAGTGCACTCAGTAAATTTGTGAGGTTCAAAGAAGTCATTCATTTGACCTAGTTGATTAATTATATCTTCCTCACTATTTCCTTTCCACCAGCAAAACATTTGCATTGTATCAGCTGGCGTATTCCAAGTCATTTGACACGCAGCTTTATCACTGGTCATTGATTTAATAATATCCTCCATTTTCATTGAGGCCACTGTTTCGCTAAATTTATCTTTCATTTCTTTAGATTTGAAAGTGTGAGTTACCATATAGTTTTTCATTTTTCTCCTTTGTGTTTAGCTTTTAAATAAAGCAAGAGCTTCATTCAAAAGTTTTTCAGACTTAGCATGATCACCATTATTATGGGCATCCATACCTTGATCTTTAAGTTCTTGAGCTTTTTTAATTTTTTCATCAATATTTTTAGCTAACATCGGACATGAACCTGCATATGCTGAGCTAACAAATAAGACCAAACAAAGCGTTAACATTATTTTTTTCATTTATACTCCTTATAAATTTACTTCAGATAGTTCATATAATTTAGCGCTCTCTACACATTCTGCGTAAATAGCCTTCGCTGTAGGATTGTTCCCAGTTACAAATTCTTTCATTCCAGCTTCATTATGAACATTCACTTTAAATAACATCCCACTTTTATCTGGAATCATGGCTCCAACAGTTTTTTCTGGATAGGCAACGCTTTTTCTAACACCCATCCCTTCATCTGATTGCATCCATCCCATAAAAGTTTCTAATTTACCCTCTTTAAGTTTAAGGAATACTAACATTTCTTTTTCCATTTTTTCTCCTTTTAAATTAATACAAAGTCTGAACTACTTTTTTAACTCTTTCAGCTCCATTCGGAACTAAAGCTTCAACAAAAGTATGACATTTTTCAGTTTTAGCTTGGTCGTATTTGGAGCCATAATGCTTATCAACTGCTTTATTTACTCCTTCATCCCATTCTTTTTCTGGAATACCAATTTCAAGAGCATACGTTTTTAAAACTTTTACTGTTGAAATAGATTTTTCTTTCATGCCATATTCAAATTTTTCACCAGATGGTAAAAAGTAATTTGCCATATAAATTCCAATACAATCCCAGGCTTTAGATTTGTCATCTTTACTCATACCTGCATGAGCAGAAGTAAAAATTAAAAAAGATATTATTAATGCTATATATTTATTCATAGACCTTCGATTTTAATTAATATTATTCTAGAAATGTAACTGTTTTATTACATGGCTGGTATGCGATATTATAACCAGTTAGGTAATGGAAGGTTTTTTTCCTTTAAAAAAGATTTGTTAAACATCTTTGAGTTGTATTTATCAGACTTATCACAAAGAATAGTAACAATTGTTTTTCCTGGGCCGAGTTCTTTTCCAAGTCTAATTGCACCTGCGATATTTACACCACAACTAGTTCCTAAACTCAAACCCTCATTTTGAATTAAATCATAAAGTATTGGTAAAGACTCTTCATCTCTAATTGAATACGCACCATCAATTCTTGCTTCAGCAAAATTTTTAGTTACTCGACTTGAACCTATTCCCTCAGTAATTGATCCTCCTTCGGCTTTTAATTCACCATTTGTAATATAATTATAAAGAGCAGAACCTGCTGGGTCAGATAAATAAATTTTAACATTTTTATTTTTTTCTTTTAAATATTTACTTACACCACCTATAGTTCCACCTGTTCCAGAAGCACAAACAAAACCATCTACTTTTCCGTCAGTTTGTTCCCAGATTTCTGGTCCTGTGGTTTCATAATGACCTTTTGCATTGGCAGTGTTATCAAATTGATTTGCCCAAACTACACCATTGTTATTTGTACTTTTTAATTCTTCGGCAAGACGACCAGCAACTTTTACATAATTATCATCATCTTTATATGGTTTTGGTGGTACTAATCTAAGATCTGCACCAATGTTTTTTAAAGTATCTTTTTTTTCTTGTGTTTGATTATCATTCATTACAATAATTGTTTTATAACCTAAAGAATTTCCTAAAAGACATAAACCAATTCCAGTATTACCAGCAGTTCCTTCAACTACAATTCCACCCTCTGAAATTAATTTTTTTTCCTGTGCATCTTTAATTAAAGCAAGAGCAGCTCTATCTTTTACTGACCCACCTGGATTAAGATATTCCGCTTTACCAAAAATATGACATCCTGTGATTTCAGAAGCAGCATTTAATTTTATTAAAGGAGTATTTCCAATCGACTCAAGAAAGTTATTTTTAATTTGTGTCATTATCTTTATCTTTATCAGTAACAGCATAGGGTTGAAATCCTTTTGTGGCATCCCCAACTCTTGTGGCTGGAATTCCAACCATGATGGATTTCTCAGGAACATTTTTTGTAACTACTGCATTAGCACCTATTAAAGAATTTTTTCCAATTACAACTGGCCCTAAAATTTGAGCACCAGATCCAACTACAACGTTATCTTCCAATGTTGGGTGTCTCTTAACATTTCTTTGATCATTTGCATTAATACTTGGAGCAATCCCACCAAGAGTAACGTTGTGATAGATCGTGACGTTATCTCCTATCTCGGAGGTTTCACCAATTACCACACCCATTCCATGATCGATAAATAAATTTTTTCCTATTTTTGCTTTTGGATGAATCTCTATGCCAGTTAAGAATCTTGAAAATTGAGAAATGATTCTTGCAAATAAATCAAATTTAGCGATTGCAAAAAAGTTTGCAATTTTATGAAAAAAAATAGCTTTTACCCCGGGGTAGGTAAGAATCAAACTTAACTTTGATTTTGCCGCAGGGTCTCTGTCTATTATAGATTGTAAAAAATCATTCATTATTATTTGCCAACTTGATTTAAAAAATTAATGCTTATATAGTTATTTTGTTAAGTATTTAAAGGAGAAATTATGTACAAAAACACGAACTGCTTTCATTTAGCAATACCATGCGGTGATTTAGAGACAGCAAAAAAATTTTACAGCGAAACATTAGGATGTAGATTAGACAATTCTGCTCAAGAATGGGCTGATGTTGATTTTTGGGGAAATGAATTAACACTTCATGCAAGTGAACATAAATTAGATAATGAAAGACACGATGTGGATATGGGTAATGTTTCAGTGCCTCACTTTGGTGTTCATTTATCTAGAAAAGACTTTGATACTTTAAAACAAAGATTAAAAGATAAAGGCGCAAAATACTACGATGAGCCTTACTTAAGATTTAAAGGCACTAAGTACGAGCAAGAAACGTTCTTTGTTAAAGATCCCAACGAAAATATTTTAGAGATTAAAACATTAACGGCAAATCCTGAATAATTTTTATTAAATTATTTTCAGGCGTGTTTTAATGAGCAGTAGAAGAAATATATTAAAGATTATTGGTGTATCCTGTTTATCATGGATTTTATATCCATATAAATTTGTACTTTCAGAAACCAAAAAAATAATCAATCAGAACCTTACCAGTAAACAAAAAGAAATTATGTTTAATGAAGGTACTGAAAGACCATTTACTAGTGAATTACTGCAAGAGAAAAGAAAAGGCTTTTATCATTGTGCAAATTGTGGAAACAAATTATTTTCCTCAGAAGCTAAATTTGATAGTGGCACTGGCTGGCCATCATTCAGTGAGGCTTTGCCAGGTGCTTTTAAAACAAAGGTAGATTATTCATTTGGTATGAAAAGAATCGAATATCATTGCGCTAAGTGTGGTGTTCATCATGGACACGTTTTTGACGATGGGCCAAGCTCAACTGGTAAAAGATTTTGTAATAATGGGCTATGTTTATTGTTTATCCCTGAAACTTGATAATTATTTTTATTTTCTAAAGATTTAAAGTAAGTTCAAAAAATTCAAATATATATTTTATGGAATTTGCTTTATTAGGTTTTTTAACTGGGTTAAGCTTAATATTAGCCATCGGTGCTCAAAATATTTTTGTCATAGAACAAGGTTTAAAAAAACAACATGTTTTTTTAGTTTGTTTAATTTGCTCTATTTCTGATTTTATTCTTATATTTTTAGGCATTATTCTTTTTCATTATTTTACTCAATATTTTAGCCCAGTACTTGAGTTGATACTAAATATTCTATTAATAATATTTCTTTTTCATTTTATTTATTCAAAAATAAAGTCATTTAACACTCAGGTATATCTTGATCAAAATTCTAATTTTAATGAAAAAAAAAACGTAGTACTAAAAACACTGGGTTTTACTTTTTTAAATCCACACGTTTATTCAGATACTGTGTTTTTCCTGGGTAATTTTTCTAAAAGCTTTTTACCTGTAGAGAAATATTTTTTTGGTATTGGCGCGACTATAGCTTCTTTTTTATTTTTTTTCTCAATAGGGTATTTATCTCAATATTTTGCTAGATATTTAAATGATAAAAAAATATGGAAATTTATAAATATTTTCATTATTTTGTTCATGTTTTTAATAACACTTTATATTCTAAGAGATGTATTTGAATTTTATAAAAATATTTAATGTTTACTAAATTTAATAAAAAATCATTTTTAAAATTAAGATTATTTTCTTCAATATCTCTAATTATTCTATTAATTTTTATTTTTTTATTTAATCCTGCATATGCTGATAGTAATACTATTCAAGACGGAGGTACTACCACCGATCAACAAAATCTTGATGGAAATGGAGAAATTTTAACTATAAAAAGCAATTCAACATTAGCTACGGGTGCAACTACTCCAGCGGCAAATGTCACTGGAGATAGTGTTTCAGTAACTGTCGAGTCTGGTTCAACTATCAGCGCTAATACTCAAACTGTTTTTGGAGATACAACATCTGATTTGACAGTAACTAATTCAGGAACAATTACAGCAAGCGGTACAACTGCGATCGATGTAAAAGGAACAACTGATGCAACAATTATAAATAATGCTGGAGGTATAATTTCGTCAAATAGAAATACTATTAGAATAAGCAAAACTGGTGGTACAAATACTACAGGTATGACAATTATTAACTCAGGGAAAATTACAGCTACAAACGGTTCTGCCATTTTTGGAACTGCTGCTGGTAATACAGCAACAATTACTAATAAAGCTGGAGGGGAAATTACTAACTCTGATAGTGATAATGCAACTATAAGAGTCGGTGCCAATTCAAATATTACTAATAGTGGATCAATAAAGAATGATGTTGGATACGACTCAATAAAGTTATATGGAAATAATTCAACTATAACCTTAAAAGATGGAGGTATTGTAGTTGGTAAAATCACTCATGGAGCTGGCATAACTGGAAGTACTTTAAAAATAAATCACGGTGTTGGGCAGGCTTATTACTATGATATTGATGGAGACTTTTCTCTTGAGGATTTGAATAGAAACCAAGTAGTGAGAGGTTCTGCGGGATCGGTTGGTCAAGGGGGAAGTGAAACAATTGATGAAATGTTAAGTTATAAATCAATTAATCTTAGAAATTTCTTTAATAGATACGAAAACTCAAATTTATTTAATCATAAAGGAGGTTGGGGAGAATTATACTCAACTCTTCTTAAAAGAAGTGAAGATTCTAACAGTTTAGCAATGGAATATAATTTAATCAATGTAGGAGCAAATTTAATTTATCCATTAGAAAATTCCAATTTTATTATGATGTTTGAGGGTGGAGTACAAGATTTTACAAAAGACTATAGGATTACTTATCAAAATATCTCTGGAGGTATTCAAATTCCTGAAAATGATAAATTTTTTAATTTAGATACCTTTATTACCGGTGGAGTTACTTTAAAAGATGGAAAGAGAACAGTTTTAACCAACACAGTGTCATCAGGAACATTAGACTCTAATAGTAATTTTCAAACTTATGATATCCAATTAGGAGCAAAAAAAAATAATTTTAAGATTATTCCAGATATCGGATTTACATCAAGTATGTCAATAACACCAACATATGATGAGAGTAAATTTTATTCTTGGCGAAATAGAGTGGTTGGAAACTTGTCAATTTATCTTTCTGATGATTATTTGATTAGAGATGACAAAGAGGAAAAACTAAATTTAAATTGGGCTTTAGATCTTAGAAGTGCAATTGGAGACGATGAACAGACATATTCAGTTAATGGTACAACCGCAACATATAAACCAGATAATGATTTAAAAAGAGAAATATCATTGTCAGCTAGCATGAATTATGAAAAATATATTTACGAAAATAGTAAAATAGGTGTCTCCTATTATGGCTTACTCTCTAGCCAAAATACATTGAGTTTAGGTGGTAACGCTTTTTATAAAATGAATTTCTAGTTGTCTTTAATTCGAATAGCCGTATTTTTTGAGCCTTACATCTCCAGTTCTAGCATGAGCTTCCATTCCTTCATATCTAGATATTCTTGCGGCAGCAGCACCAACTAGTTCAGTGGATTCTTTTGTCATTCTTTGAAAACTTAAAGTTTTAATAAATTTACCAACAAATAAACCTCCAGTGTATCTACCAGCTCCTTTAGTTGGTAAAATATGATTTGTGCCTGAACATTTATCTCCATAGGCAACTGTAGTTTCTTCACCGACAAATAACGATCCATAATTTGTTAATCGTTCGTGAAACCATTTTAGATTTTCTGTTTGAACTTCTAAATGTTCTGGAGCGTATTCATCACTAATTTTTACAATTTCTTCATCGGTATCACAAAGAATTACCTCACCATAATCTCTCCAAGCTGCCTCTGCACTAGTTCTTGGAACCTCTGGTAACTCTGCAATTAATTCAGGAACTCTCTTCATAACTTTCTCAGCTAATTCTTTACTAGTTGTATATAGCCAACACGGAGAATTATAACCATGTTCCGCTTGGCCTACTAAATCAACTGCGACTATTTCAGGATCTGCTTTTGCATCGGCAATTATTCCAATTTCGGTTGGACCCGCAAATAAATCTATTCCCACTTTGCCATATAAAATTCTTTTTGCTTCAGCAACAAACTGATTTCCTGGACCAACAATTATGTCTGCCGGAGGATTTTTAAATAATCCATTAGTCATTGCAGCAATCGCAGGTACACCGCCTAAATTTAAAATTACATCTGCCCCACAAAGATCAGCAGTATAGACAATAGTAGGGTGGGCACCGACACCTTCTTTTGGTGGACTACACGCAATAATATTTTTAACACCTGCAACTTTGGCTGTAGTAACACTCATTACAGCAGAAGCGATATGAGCATATCTTCCTCCAGGTATGTAACAACCCGCTGTATTAACTGGGACTAATTTTTGACCTGCGTACAAACCATCAGATAATTCAACTTCAAAATCTTGCCCGTAATTTTTAAGTTGAGCTTCAGCAAATTTTCTTACTCGATCAAAGGAAAACTGAATATCATCTTTAGTTTTTTGATCTAAAGTTTTTTTAATTTCTTTAATTCTCTCTTTTGAAACAATGATTTCACCATCGTATTTGTCGAACTTTTTTGTTAAATCAATACAACCTTGTTCTTTTGTACTTTCAATATCTTTTAATAAATCTTGAACTATTCCTGTTGTCTTATTGTCATCTGTTGATGATGTTTTTGGAGATTTTTTTAAATACGTGATTGCCATATTATTTGTTTACTCTTTGTTGAATTATTTAAGACAATTTCAATTTTATTGCAATCAAACAATTAATCTAAAGCAACAACAGCTGCCGCAATGGATGCTAATCTTGCAGGAGCTTCATCAGAACGACTGGTTATTACTACTGGAACTTTACCTCCAACAACCACACCTGCAGCACACGCTCCACAAAAATATATAAGCATTTTAACTAAGCTATTTCCCGTTTCAACACTTGGAACCAGTAATACATCAGCCATACCAGCTACACTATTTTTTATTCCTTTGATAGCGGCAGATTTTTTTGAGATACTATTATCAAATGCCAGCGGACCAAAAACATCAGCATTTAAATTTTCCTTTTTAGCTAAGTTAGTTAATTCTTCAGCTTCTTTAGAACTTGGCACACTATCTAAAACTTCCTCAGTAGCAGATAAGATTGCGACCTTTGGTTTTTCAATACCAATTCTATTTGAAAAATTAATAACATTTTTAAGAATGTGTAATTTTGTTTTTACATTAGGTAAAACATTTAATGCTCCATCAGTAATTATTAAAGGTTTGTCTTCTTTTCCTAAAGTCATATGCCAAATATGACTCAATCTCGTTTTTCCAAGTAAATTGTATTCTCTTTTCAAAACTTCTTTCATCAAAACGTCAGTATGAATATGTCCTTTAACAATAATTCTAATTTTTTGTTCGCTTGCGAGCTTTGCAGCAATGGTCGCTGTATTATTCTCAACAGGCTCATGGATTATCTCATAATTAGAGATATCCCATTTCAGATCCTGTGCGCACTTATTGATTTCTTTTTCATCACCAATAAAAATTGGTTCAATTAGATTTTCTTTAACAGCATCTTGGACTGACTGCATAGGTAAAGGTTTTCCAGCATTAACAATACCTGCCTTAACACTTTTTTTTTTATGAGCAACATTAAGTAAGTTATCAGGACAAATAATTTCTCTATTGGAAAGCATGTTAATTTTTTAAATCTACTAAATCTTTTTGAATAATTTTTGACAATTTAATTTCTTTTTTTAAGTTCATTCTAAACCTTTTATCTTTATTTTGACCAGGATACATTATTTCTTTTACTCCTTTTATCTTTGGCAATTTTTTAATTGTTTTAATATTATTCTTAATCCTTGAAGTATAATTTTTGACAAATAAGTTTGTTTTAAATGTGATAAACAAATGTCCAATATTTTGTGGACCCGAAAAATCATCAAAAGGATCCTTTACTTTACCTGCATGATTTCCACCAGTTAAAACACCACTTAGAATATCTACCATCCATGCTAAACCTGAACCTCTAAAACCTGCAATAGGTAACTGAACTCCATAAAGTGCTTTTTTTGCATCTGTCGTTGGTTTACCAAATTTATCTAATGCAACACCTTTTGGTATTTTTTGATTATTTCTAGCTGCAAATCTAATTTTTCCTCTATTAATTTTTGCAATAGCTGTATCCAATATAAAAGATACCTTTGCCCCAGTTGGAGAACCAAAACATATAGGATTTGTTCCAAATAAACTTTTTTTAGCACCATAAGGAGCGATTGCAGGTGGTGCATTAGTATAAATCATAGTGATTAAATTTTTTTTAACTGCTTGCTCAGCGTAGTAACCAGATAATCCGTAGTGACCACTATTTTTAACTGCCACTAAACCGATACCTGTTTTTTTGGCACATTCGATTGCTTTTTTAATTGCAAGATCCGCTGCAACGAAGCCAATACTATTATCAGCATCAATGTGAGCAATCGATTGAGATATCTTTTTTACTTTTATTCTAGGTTTTGGATTGATGACTTTTTTAGATATTCTTTCACAATACATTCTTAATCTAGAAAGACCATGACCATAAGCACCAACTAACTCGGCATTAATCAAAGCATTTGCTGAAATAACAGCATGAGGATTGCTTAATCCATGATTTTTAAAAATTTTAATGACTTCTTTTTTAAGATTTTCTGTTTTCAAATTAGCCTTTTCCACGCCATGGAATTGTTTTGTCTATTATTTTTCTCAAAGTGACATCAAATAATAAACCCAGCATTCCCATTATAAATATTGTGATCCAAATCACTTCATATTGAAAATATTTTTTAGCAACGTTTTCAACAAATCCTATACCAGTTGTTCCAGCTAAAAACTCAGCTGCAACCAAAGTTCCCCAACACATTCCTACTGCAACTCTTATTCCGGTAAGTATTTCTGGTAAAGAATTTGGAAAAATTACATATCTCAATATTTGTTTTTTGGATGCACCAAGTGAGTGAGCTGCGTGAATTTTTGATAATTGGGTGCCTGAGGCACCAGCTCTTGCAGAAATAATCATGATTGATAATGAGACCATAAATAATAAGAAAACTTTCCCTGTATTATCAATTCCTAAAACTGAAATGATTAAAGGAGCCCAAGCCAGAGGGGGAACAGGTCTATAAAGTTCAATTAATGGATCAAAGAAACCTTTGGCAAATCTATTTAATCCCATAAATAATCCAAGCGGCACACCAATCAATATTCCAAACACTAATCCTAAAAATACTCTTAAAAAAGAATCCCAAATATGACCATAAGGCACGGGTACTTTAAATAACTTAAAGTCTCCTGTTACTAATTTTAAAACTTGGCCTTTAAAATTTTGTTTAACTATTCCATCTTGAGTGTGAACTGGGTATTCACCAGGTAGAATATCAGCAATCCAATCTGGTAAAATAAAACCAATCATTTTACTAACATCAACTAGTTCTATCCATAGGAGAGGAATTTCTTTATAACCTACACTTGGTTTAAGCATAAGCATGAACTTATCAAATGTATCTGACGGCTTAGGAAGCCATCTACCAGATCCTTGTTCTGAACAGCTTGGCCCACTTGCAACTATGGTGCCTGCTGGGAATAAAAACATATCTATAAATCTTAATCCTCCTTGAGCTTCTTTTTGGGCAACATCAAAATTGATAATTGCATTTTGCATTTCATTTAATGCATTGGGTGGATATATACTTGCAAATTCTATTCGTCGTGCAATTTTAACAATATCTTTAGCGTAAGTTGAAGCCACTTCTTGAGTATCATCTAAATTTTTACGATAAGCTTTTATCTCATCTTTGAGCTCTTTTATTTTCCCCTTAAATTGTGGATTATGATTTCTTAACTTAAAAAATTCATCACTAATAATTTGCAATTCTTTAGCGGCAGCATCAAATTTTAAACCTCTTTTAGTCTCCGGAACTAAAGGTACCTCGATAGTATTTTCTATTGAGCCTGTTCCAGATTGAACTTTAATAATTCCCCAATCTCCTTGCTCACTTACTGCTTTAAGTCTTTCATTAGCTTCTTGTTCTGTTTCAAAAGGATATTCAGGTTTTCTAAAATTTTCAGTTAATAAGTTAATTTTACCAGTTATTTCATCTATTTTAAATTTCGTTTCATTTTCAATTAAATCTTCATTCGTTAACAAAGGAATTAGTTGAATAGTTTTGTTGATAAACTCAGTGAGCTCTGTTTTTTGTTGCAAATTTAGATCTTCAGAAAATTTGATTTCATTTAAAGTTGCCTTGAGATTTTTATTTTCTTTTTTGATTTGAGCAGTGCTTTTGAACTCTCGTTCCTCTATTGGAAATTGATATTTTAAACCTAATAAAGAGTCGTTAACTTTTGCTACTTGGCAAAGTTCATTAGCTGATTTTGGGTAAAAACCTTTTGCAATATCCCAAGAATAGTAAAGCCATACCAATAATAGAAAACTACTTCCGACTATAATCCAGTGAGTACCACCTCTTGCTCTTTCAGGATTTCCAAAAACAGCATCAACCTTTTCAGTTTTGATTAATCTTCTTCCATAAAGAATACAGCCAATAACTGCAAAAAAAATTAAAAAGGTGACGATTTGAGTTAACATTTAATTATCTTTCCCCATTATTTCTTCTTCCATATTCCAAATCATCTCTAATATTTCCTCACGTTTAGCAGAAAAATCTTTGTTTTTTTTAATCTCTCTTAGATCTTCTTTCAGTCCCATTGAGGCAAAAGGAAGATTATATTCTTTATGAATTCTACCTGGTCGAGGTGCCATAACATATAATCTCTCACCAAGTAAAAGAGCTTCTTCAACTGAGTGGGTAATTAAAATAATTGTTTTACCTGTCTCTTTCCAAATTTTTAAAACTAGAGACTGCATTTTTTCTCTTGTTAATGCATCAAGGGCTCCTAAAGGTTCATCCATTAAAATTAGATCGGGATCATTAATCAAACATCTTGCAAGAGCAACTCTTTGCTGCATACCCCCAGAAAGTTGATAGGTTGGGGTGTTACCAAAACCTTTTAAGCCAACTATTTCTAACCATTCATCAACTTTTTTTTGAGTTTCAATTGGATCTTTTTTTTTCATTCTTAATCCAAAATTGACATTTTCAGCAACTGTTAACCATTCAAACAAAGCACCTTGCTGAAAAACCATACCTCTCTCAACACCAGGTCCATCAATCTCTCTACTATTCAAAGTAATACTACCGGAAGTTGGTCGAATAAATCCTGCGGTAATATTTAATAAGGTTGTTTTTCCACAACCTGATGGTCCAAGAACTGTTAACAGTTCTCCTTTTTTAAGAGTAAAATTTAAATCTTTTAAAGCGTGAACAGTTTCTCCTTTTGGAGTTTTAAAAATCATATTAAGATTTTGAGAAACTAGATCACTCATTTGTCCACTTTATATTAGAATTTATTGTAAAAAAATAGGCACCAATTTAATAAAAAATTGGCACCTATTTAAATTTTAATTACCTTTGGATTATAAAGGTAAGAAACTTGTATCTACGTTTCCTCTTGGTGTTCCCATTCCTTTTAGGAATGCATCAAGATTTCCACTTTCCATAGAACTTTTTGTTTCCTCTGGAGTTAGAAATTTGAAACCACTTAAAGTTTCTTTCATGTCAGGAATTTTCATTTCTGAAGCTTTTGACATTGCATTCATATCGCTTTTTCCAGCTCTATATCTTGCATTAGCTTCATGAGTTACTTCAATGAAAGTTCTTAACATTCCTGGGTTTTCCTTCATAAACTTTGTAGTTACAGAGGTAATATCAATCCCTAGGATACCCGCGTCTCTAGCTTCTTGAACTGTTAGTAATCTAGATCCAACTGCAACAGCAGCTTTAATAGAATTACCACCAAATAAACATGCCATTACAACATCACCACTTACTAAAGCAGCAGCACCTTCTTCAGGGTCCATTTGAATGATATCCATTTTTTTTCTATCTGCTCCAACAACTTTCATACTCTCATCAAAAACATATTCCGCCATTGTTCCAAGTGGAACAGCAACTTTTTTACCTTCTAATTCAGTTGCATTGGCTTTTGTAATTCCAGATGCATTAGATGTAACACAAGTTGTTCCGCCCATTCCATATTCCATCGCAATATCAACTAATTTGATAGGTGCTTTAGATTTTACAGCGTTAATAAATGGAACTAAACCTTGAGAATATGAAATATCAATATCTCCTGCTAACATTGCATCAGTCATAGCACCACCATTAGTAAAGTTAGTCCACTTTACTGGAACCCCTAGAGCTTTTGCGAAGTTTTTCTTCATCATGTCCTCTAGATTTGGACTTGGCCACTCTAAGAAGTAAGCAACTCTAACTTCATTTGCTGCTGAATTAGCAACAGATATTGAAAGATTAAGAGCTACAAAACATCCAAGAATAAAACTTATTATTTTTTTCATTTATGCCTCTTCCTTGTTTATTTATATGTTCCAATTTTAAGATTAATTTCACCTATATGTAAAACAAAAAAATGATCATTATAGCTGCACAACTTTAAGTTGTGACATTATTTTGGTGGTTAATTTAAGTTAATTAGTCTAAGGATTCATCTATTAAGTATTTTAAAATTAATTATGAGCTCAGAAAAAAGAACATCAGTCCCTAATTCGCTTAATGAACATTGGATGCCATTTACATCTAATAAGGATTTTAAAGAAAATCCAAAATTAATTGTTGAGGCAAAAGGAGTTTATTTAAAAAATCATCATGGTAAAACACAAATTGATGCAAGTTCAGGATTATTTTGTAATCCTTTAGGACATGGTAGAAAAGAAATTATCGAGGCAATTACAAATCAATTAAATACTCTCGATTATTGTCAGCCGTTTCAACAAGGTTTTGGGGGTTCATTTGAATTAGCAACAAGAATATCGAAACATACACCGGGAAATTTAAATAAAATTTTTTATACGATATGTGGATCTACGGCAGTAGAAACTGCAATAAAGATTAGTATTGCTTATCATAAAGCAAGAGGTGAAGGACAAAGATTTAGATTTGTTGGAAGAGAACGTGCTTATCATGGAATGAATATTGGAGCAACATCAGTTGGCGGCATGATTAATAACGTAAAAGCGTATGCAAGTGTATTGATGCCAGGTGTCGTTCATATGAGACATACACATTTAGATGAACATAAATTCATTTCAGGTCAACCTGAAACAGGAGCTGAGATTGCAAATGATTTAGAGAGAATTTGCACTAATTTTGGCTCTGAAAATATTGCAGCTTGTATTGTAGAACCTATTGCAGGTTCAACAGGAACATTAGTGCCACCAGTTGGATATTTACAAAGACTAAGAGAACTTTGTGACAAACATAAAATACTATTAATTTTTGATGAAGTTATTACGGGTTGGGGAAGAACTGGTTCAGCTTTTGGGGCTCAAGAGTTTGGTGTAACACCTGATATAATGACGATGGCAAAAGCAACAACTAATGGAATAGTTCCTTTCGGTGTAGTTGCTTGTAAAGAAGAAATTTACGATGCAGTGATGGATAATTCTCCAAAAGGTGCAATAGAATTATTTCATGGATATACATACTCAGGTATTCCTGTTTCAGTAGCTGCAGCATTAGCTGTTCAAGACATTTTTGAAAAAGAAGATATCTTTAATAGAGCGAAAGAACTTGCTCCTTACTTCCAAGAAGGTCTATTTTCTCTTAAAGATATTGATGTTGTAGATAACATAAGAGGTTATGGAATGATGGGTGGAATAGATATTAAAACCGATGGCAGACCAGGTAAAGCAGGATTAGCTACTTTCAAACACTGTTACGATGCTGGAGTAAATTTCAAAGCTACTGGTGATTGCTTAATTATAGCACCAATGTTTATTTGTGAAAAAAAACACATTGATGAAATCATAGAAAAACTAAGAACTGGAATTACTAATTACGCAAAGAGTAAAAAGAATTAAACTTCGTTAATGAGAATTGGCGTACCTAAAGAAATAAAACCTCAAGAAAATAGAATTGGACTGACACCGGATAGTGTAAAAACTCTCGTTTCAGAGGGTCACGAAGTTTTAGTTGAAAATAATGGAGGTTTTGAAGCAGGTTTCGATAATGATCAGTACAAAAATGCCGGGGCTAAAATTATAGAAAAAGCTACTGATATTTTTAATGACGCTGAGATAATTGTTAAAGTTAAAGAGCCTCAAAAAGTTGAAGTTGAAATGATTAGAGAAAATCAAATTGTTTATACCTATTTACATTTGGCTGCTGCAAAAGAATTAACTGAGGGTTTGGTAAAATCGAAAAGTATTAATATTGCTTACGAAACTATTACAGATGACAAAGGACGACTTCCTTTGTTAGCTCCTATGAGTGCTGTAGCTGGACGTATGTCAGTTCAAGCAGGAGCACATTGTTTAGAAAAAAACCAAAAAGGTAGAGGAGTTTTATTAGGAGGGGCACCTGGGGGTGAACCCGCAAATGTTTTAATTTTAGGTGGAGGGGTTGTAGGTGAAAATGCAGCAACTATAGCAACTGGTATGAAGGCAAAAGTCCATGTTGTTGATAAATCAGAAGCAAGATTAAAACAATTAGTCACAATTTTTGGTGATAAAATTATTCCAGAACAAAGTGACAAAATAGATTTAAAAAAGTTAGTAGCTGAGGCGGACTTAATAGTGGGAGGAGTTTTAATTCCTGGCGCAGAGGCACCAAAGTTAGTTACTAAAGATATGCTCAAATTAATGAAAAGAGGCTCTGTAATTGTTGATGTTGCAATCGATCAAGGAGGGTGTGTGGAAACAAGTAAACCCACAACTTTTAATGATCCAACATTTATAGTGGATAATGTCGTTCATTATTGTGTAGCGAACATGCCAGGTGGAGTTCCAAGAACATCTACTATAGCACTAAATAAAGCAACACTTCCATATTTGGTAAAATTAGCTAACAAAGGTTATCAAAAAGCTCTTGGTGAAGATAAAAACTTTCTAGCGGGACTAAACGTTCACAAGGGTCATGTGACTTATAAAGCGGTTGCAGATGTTTTTGGACATGAATATGTTAATCCAGGAGATGCAATCAATAACTAATTAGATGGAAAAAATACTTCCAAGTAGCACAAAAGTTGTTGTGATAGGAGGTGGGGTAGTAGGTTGCTCTGTTGCTTATCATTTAGCTAAATTTGGTTGGAAAGACACAATTCTTTTAGAAAGAGATCAATTAACTTCAGGCACAACTTGGCATGCAGCAGGCTTAGTAAGTCAGTTAGGTCCAACTGCAGCAGTTACAAAAATTAGAAAATATACTTTAGATTTATATAAAGAGCTTGAAAAAAAGGTTGATCATTCTGCAGGGTTAAGATTAAACGGAGCCCTTTCAATCGCTCAACATAAAGGAAGATGGCAAGAACTTCAAAGACAAGCAACGACTGCACAACTTTATGATGTTGATGTAAGAATTTTAAATAAAGATCAGATAAAAAAAGACTACCCCATAATCAATACACATGAAGTCATAGGAGGAATTTTAATGCCAGGTGATGGTGCTGCAGATCCTTCAGGTGTTACTCATATGTTGGCTAAAGCGGCAAGATTAGAAGGGGCCCAAATTTTTGAAAAGTCACCGGTTGAGGAAATTTTAACGAAAAATGGAAAAATTTCTGGAGTTAAAGTTAAAGGTAAAAAAATTGAATGTGAATATATCGTTTTAGCCTCAGGTATGTGGTCAAGGCAAATAGGAGAAAAAGCTGGTGTCAGTATTCCATTATACCCGGCAGAACATTTTTACATTATTACTGAACCAATTGAAAATTTATCTAAAACCTTACCAGTGGTAAGAGATTTTGATAATCGAACATATATAAAAGAAGATGCAGGAAAAATACTCGTTGGAATTTTTGAAGGAAATTCAATTCCTGCTTGGAATAATACTAATAAAGTTCCAGAAGATTTTTCTTTTGGTGAGTTTCAAGAAAATTTTGAACATTTTGAACCTTATTTAGCCTCAGCAATTAAAAGATTTCCAATTTTAGAAACCGCTGGAATAAGAAAATTTTTTTCAGGGCCAGAATCTTTTACCCCTGATACCAACACTTTATTAGGAGAAGTACCTGAGGTTAAGAATTTTTTTGTATGTTGTGGGTTAAATAGTATTGGAATTGGTAGTGGCGGTGGTGTTGGTAAAGTTACAGCGGAGTGGTTGATGACTGGTCATATTAATGAAGATATTTTTAGTTATGATATAAAAAGATTTCAAAAGTTTCATTCAGAATTAGGTTTTATCAAAAAAAGGATTACGGAGTCATTAGGAGATTTGTATGGAATGCATTGGCCCTTTAAACAGCACAAAACTTCTCGAGATATAAAAAAACTTCCACATCATGATAATTTGAAAAGTTTTGGAGCATGCTTTGGTGTCTCTGGTGGATATGAAAGACCAATGTGGTTTGCACTAGATGGCGAAAAGGCAGAGTATGAATATAGTTATAACTATCAAAGTTGGTATCCCTCAGCTGAATATGAAACGAATAATACTCTAAAAAATGTTGGTTTATTTGATCTAACTCCTTTTTCAAAGTTTGAAATTAAATCTGATAAAGCCCATCAAGAATTACAAAGAATTTGTACTGCGAATATTAAAAAAGATGTTGGTAAATGTACCTATACTCATATGTTAAATTCAGATGGAGGCATTGAGACTGATTTAACTATAGTGGCGATTGATGAAAACCATTTTAGAATAATTAGTTCTGCCGCAACAAGAGAAAGAGATAAGCACCACATCAAAAAACATTTAAATAAAGATATTGAATTGAAAGATGTAACTGATGATTATTGTGTTTTTGGTTTATTTGGACCCAAAAGCAGACATCTTTTAAATTCATTAAGTAAAGATAATTTTGATAATGAAAATTTCAAATTTGGAACAGCAAAATTTATTTCAATCGAGGATATTAAAATTTGGACACAGAGATTGTCTTATGTTGGGGAGTTAGGATATGAACTTTACGTTGAAGCTAATGATGCGAAAAAAATTTATGAATTAATTATAGAAAAAGGAAAAGATCATAATCTTTCAAATTGCGGTATGCACGCAATGGATATTATGCGAATGGAAAGTGGTTTTCTTCATTGGGGTCATGACATTTCCCCTGAGGAAAATCAATATCAAGCAGGTTTATCTTTTACTATCAGTAATAAAAAAAATGTAGATTTTATTGGTAAATCAGCTCTTGAAAAAATTAATAATGAGAAGCTCAAAACAAGATTTGCTATGTTTACATTAAAAGATAGTAAACCTGGAGAACCATTATTACTTCACGATGAGCCTATTTATTTAGAAGATAAGATAATAGGTAGATCAACTTCAGGGAATTACTCTTTTAACTTTAAGAAAAATCTGACTTTTGCTTACATCAAAAATGATTTTTCCGATAAAAAATTGAGAGATAGTAAATTATTTATCGAGGTTGAGAAAAGGAAATACGAAATTGAATTGATTAATAAACCAATAAAACAGACCAATTTTAAGACAAATTAAACTTTATTTTTTAAAAGAAAAATAAATATAAAACCAGTGATGTACATAATCAAAGCATATGCAGCTGTTGGAGTTATATAGATTATATCTGTACCGAATATTTGTGTAGAAACAAATATTGCTAAAGTACCATTTTGTAATCCACATTCTAAAGCAATACATTTTTGTTGTTTTATTCCTGAGGCAAAAGTTTTACCAAGGAAATAAGCCACAATCATCATTGTTATATTTAGAATAAAAGTAATGAAACCTGCTTGTATTAGAAAATCTATAAAACTTTCTCTTTCTTCATAAAATGCAGCTATAAAAAAAATTACAAATAATATTATGTTGAGTTTTTCAAATATTTGAATTTTCGAATTTACAAAATTTTCAGCAAATTTTCTTATAATCATGCCTAAGATTACCGGGACAGTTACAACCAAAAACATTTTTAGTGCTATACCAGTCATTGAAATATTTTGAGAAATATCAGTAATTCCAAATAAATCAGCAGATGTAAAAATTATAAGAGGAACGGTAATAATAGAAATTAAACTGATTACAGCTGTTAAAGAAATAGATAAAGCAACATCTCCATTAACAAATTTTGTTAATATATTAGATGTAACTCCACCTGGTGCAGCAGCGATAATCATAACTCCAATTGCTATTTCGGGTGGTACTTTTAAAATAATAATTAATAAGTAAGCAACTAATGGAAGAATAATTAATTGAGAAAAAAAACCTACAAAAAAATCTTTTGGAGTTTTTAATATTCTCGTAAAATCGTCAATCTTTAATCCCAAACCTAAACCCAACATTATTAATGCGAGTATGATAGGTGCTATTTTTGTTACTATCTCCATGACCCCAAAGTTATTGGACGATAAGTTATAAAAGATTTAGGAAATTACAAGAAGATTTAAAACTTTGCGTATAAATTTAGCTTTAAACTTAAAAGCCTCAGCTTGATAAGGTAAAATTTTCTTATAATTAAATGTGGATAAAACGTATTGTTTTTTTTCATTAATTTTTATCAAATCATTTTTAATCAAATATTTGCATTTTCTTATTACTGTAGCTCTTGGTATTAATGTCATGTCTGAAATTGACATTGCGCTTATACCTGAAGTTGAGCCAACATTATCAATCAGTAATTTACTCGCAGCACCATAATCTAATGTTAATTTTTTTGTCTCTGAATTTTTTAAATTTTTTGTTACATTCAATGATTGGTTCATGCAAATAGTTCCCCAGACATGAAATGTACTTAGATCTTGCATGAATTTGTGATATCCAATTATTAATGGTATTTGCATTCGATAAAACCATCGCCAACATAATGTAAATTTTTTTTTGATTAAACTTTCAATTAACTTGACATCAACTTTTTTTGAAAAGTGCTTATCTCTATACAAAGCTTCAGCTACTAATAAGATATATTTTGATGAAAGTTTAATTTGATTTTGAGGTTTAACAAAAGTAAATGCTTTACCATCAATAACAATTTTTTTTTTATCTCTTTTAATAACACCTTCTTTCTCAAGTTCTAAAACTTTTCTTCTTATTGTTTCTTTTGGTAGATCTAATTTCTCACATAATTCAGTAATACTAAACTTATCTATTTGAACATATGATTTAGAATAATATTCTTCATACGATTGCTGAATATTCATTTGATCATAAAATTGCAGTGTTTTTTCTATCAATGAAATTATAATCATGTATTTGTAGTGATCATTAAAAGCCCAGTACACATTGTTCATCCAATTCCACTGATGTGATATCCACTCATTAGCTAAGTCTGAGTAGTTATTCATTATACTTTCATAAACCTGATCGTCGGTTAAGGTTTTACTGAAATCGATTTGTTCTAAACTCATAAAATTTGAATTCGAGAATATTGACCCAAATTGAACACATGTCAATCTAATAGTGACCCAAATTGAACTTCAGGAAAATTGTTCGACGGACATTTTGATGTAGTAATCTTACCATGAATAATAAAGGCTTTGCAGAGACACATACAAACATCGAGACCCCAAATGATGTTGATGTTGCTGAAAAGCCTTTAAAAACATCAAAGACGAGAGTTGATATAAACATCCTAAAATCAAAGCTAGAAGAAACAGAAGCCAAGGAACTTAAAAAAAATATTTTCATTTTATCATTGCTGATAATTGGTGTGGGAGCCTTTGGAATTTATCTTTCATTCTAACAAATTTGCAAAAATCAATTATACGTGATTAAATAATATTATGAAAAATTCAGGCATTAACGTTAAAGAAAAGCTTATAGCTAGATACCTTGAAAAAGATCCGCCATCAACTCAATCAAAAAGCAGCAACATAAACGTTCTTTTAAATAGAATTGCAATTAATAAAAAAAATGAAAACAGAAAAAAATTGTATTTTTCAGCAGCTGCTTCAACAGGGTTGATTTTATTTGGTCTAATCATTTTCTAAGAAAATACTAGTTAATTTTCTCTAATTTAATAACTTTTGCCTAATTAATAAATATTGAATCAAATTATTAAACTATTATAAATCTCATCAAAAGGCGGGGTAGCTCAGTTGGTTAGAGCGCGGGACTCATAAGCCCGAGGTCAGTGGTTCGATCCCACTTCCCGCTACCATATTAATTTTATATGAAAACTTTCGATTTAACTGTCATAATCACTTCATTTCATAGCAGGGATAAAATCTTTAGTTGTTTGGAGTCAATTGAAAAAAGTATTAAAATCATCGTTATTGAAAATTCAAATGACGAAAAATTAAAAGAAGAAATTCACTCTAAATATGAAAATGTGGAATGTATTTTGTCAAAAGAAAATTTAGGGTATGGAGCAGGAAATAATCTAGGTCTATCAAAGGTTGAAACTAGTTATGCTTTAATAGTAAACCCTGATGTGACTTTAGATAATGACACAGTAAATAAATTTTTTTTAAGAATCAATAATTTAAGGGATTTTGGAATTATTGCCCCTATATCTCAAAATGAAAAATACAAAAATTTTAACATTAATGAGGATAAAGAAATTAAAGAGGTAGATAATGTAAAAGGTTTTGCAATGTTTTTAAATATGAAAAATCTTAAGCAAATTAATTTTTTTGATGAAAATTTTTTCCTTTATTTTGAAGAAATAGATTTGTGTAGAAGATTAAAAGAAAACAATTCAAAAATATTTATAGATCCCGCAATCAAAGTAAGCCATTTAGGTGGTACATCACATAATTCAGAAATTGAGAAACCCATGGAGCTTTCTAGAAATTGGCACTGGATGTGGTCAACATTTTATTTTCATAAAAAACATTACGGATACCTAACTGCAATGATAAAAATTCTACCAAAATTATCTTCATCTTTGATAAAATTCATAATTTTTTTGATAACATTTCAAAAGTTTAAAAGTGAAATTTATAAACACAGATTATCAGGTATTATTAATTCTGTTTTATTAAAAAAATCATGGTATAGACCTAAGCTTTAAATGTATAATAATTCAGATTTTTAATGACTACTAAATACAATATTCTAATCACTGGTGTAGCAGGTTTTTTAGGTTCACATTTGTCAGAAAAATTATTAGATCTTGGACATAAAGTTATTGGTGTAGATAATATGATTGGTGGTTATGAGGATAATATACATAGAGATATAGAGTTTCATAATGTAGATTGTAGCGACTTTTCGAAAGTAAAAAAAATAATGAAAAATATTGATGTTGTTTATCATTGTGCAGCAACAGCTCATGAAGGTTTGTCAGTATTTTCACCTTATGAAATCACAAAAAATAATTACCTTGCTTCAGTTTCAATTTTTTCTGCAGCAGTTAATGAAAAAGTAAAAAGAATAATTTTTTGTTCATCAATGGCAAGATATGGAGATCAACAAACACCCTTTACAGAAGATATGAGTCCTAAACCTGTTGACCCCTATGGCATTTCTAAAGTTGCAGCAGAAGATGTATTAAAGAATCTTTGTGATTTAAATAATATAGAGTGGGTAATTGCTGTTCCTCATAACATCATAGGTCCTAGACAAATTTACACTGATCCATATAGAAATGTGGTCTCTATTTTTTTAAATAGAATGCTACAAGGAAAACCTCCAATAGTTTATGGTGATGGCGAGCAAAAACGGTGCTTTTCATATATTGATGATTGTTTAAGTTGCTTAATTCCTATGTTAGATCAAAAAAATTTAAACAAACAAGTAATTAACATAGGACCCGATGAAGAATTTGTGACTGTTAATAAAGTGGTTGAAATTTGTTCTAACATAACTGGTTCAAACTTAGAGGCGGTTTACAAAGAGGATAGGCCAAGAGAGGTAAAGCATGCTACTTGTTCTGCAGATAAAGCAAGAAAATTATTAAATTATGAGACAAAAGTGAGTTTGAGTGATGGTGTTAAAAAAACTTACGATTATATAAAAAAAAGAGGACCCAAAGATTTCAATTATCGTTTAACTATTGAGATTGATAATGATTTAACTCCAGATACGTGGAAAAATAAAGAAATTTAATATTTCTCTTTTAATTCTTCTACACTTATTACTCTTAGAAATTTTTTGTAATTTGCATAGTAATCTTTAAACTTTAGATTTCTTACAGGTTTTTTAATTTCCAAGATCGAAGTATTTTTCTCTTTTTTTATTATTCCTATACCCTGATCCATTTCACATGTAAAAATTTCTAAATCTTCTCTTTGTCTCAAGTCAACTATTGCTTTCCAAACATCCCCATTCCATATCATCCTGTATCTCGGAACAGCTTGTTTACTTAGACTATCAGGCATGCAATCATGAACTAAGACAATACCATTTTCTTTTAAACAATTTACTGAATTTAAAATATCTTTTTTTACTTGATCATAAGTATGAAGGCCATCAATGAAAACTATGTCAAATTTATTTTTATTTTCTTTAAAAAATTCATCACTTGTTTTTCTCACATTCCCACCACTACTTGGATCTACACCAACTTTATTTTGTATCTTAATTTTTGAAAACAATTCATCTTGATCACAGCCTATTTCCAAGTAATCAGAATATCCATATTTATTAATCAAATATTCAATAAGATCCCAACGAAAATAATTTTGAGGAAAATTGTAATGAAGTTTACCTTTAAAATTTTCGACAAAAAGGTTGTAGTAGATTTTGTTAAATATTTTAGAAATTTTATTTAATCTTTCCATTTTTAATGACCCGGAAAATCAATTAAGTTTTCAACTTTATAACCTTTTTTTAATAATTTGTCCGTACCATTGAGATCAAATAAATTAATAACAAAAATAAAAGCAGCAACTTTTCCTTTTGAAACTTCAACTAACTTAGCTGCTGCCTCAGCAGTACCGCCAGTTGCAATTAAATCATCAATAATTAAAACCTCATCATTTTCATCAATAGAATCTTTATGCACCTCTATTGTTGCAGTGCCATATTCGAGTTCAAAATCTATTGAGTGAACAACAGCTGGTAATTTATTTTTCTTTCTAAGCATCACAAATGGTTTTTTTAATATGTATGAAACAGCAGAAGCAAAGACAAAGCCTCTTGACTCAATAGCTGCAATTTTATCAAATTTTACTTTTTTACTCCTCTCAACTATTTGATTTATTGTTTCAGAAAAAGCTTTTTCATTTTTAATTAATGTTGTTATATCTCTAAATAATATCCCTTTTTTTGGATAATCTGGAATTGATCTAATAAAATCTTTTAAATTCATAAGAGTAAATTATATATTAATAATTAATTAAAAATTTTTATATGACAATAAATAAATTAGCAATCATTGGTGGAAGTGGTCTATATGATGTTGAAGAATTTGAAAATCGAGAGTTAGTTGATTTAGAAACTCCCTGGGGAAAACCATCAGATCAAATTTTAAAGACAAAATATAAAGATAAAGAGATTTATTTTTTACCAAGACACGGAAGGGGGCATTTTATTTCACCTTCAAAAATAAATTTTAGAGCTAATATTGATGCGTTAAAGCAATTAGGTGTTACTGACATAGTTTCTGTTTCAGCTGTCGGATCTTTAAAAGAAGACTTACCGCCAGGAAAATTTGTAATCGTTGATCAATTTATAGATAGAACTTTTGCAAGAAACAAAACATTTTTTGATGAGGAAATCGTTGCCCATGTTTCTATGGCTCATCCAACATCAAATGGTCTTATGAATGCGTGTGAAGAAGCTATTAAAAAAGAAAAAATAGAATATCAAAGAGGTGGAACCTATGTAGTGATGGAAGGGCCACAATTTTCAACTTTAGCAGAATCTAATCTTTATAGATCATGGAAAGCTGATGTGATTGGTATGACAAATATGCCAGAGGCTAAATTAGCTAGAGAAGCAGAAATTAGGTATGCATCTGTTTCGATGGTGACAGATTATGATTGTTGGCATCCAGATCATGAAAATGTGGATGTGCAACAAGTAATAAAAGTTCTTTTAGGAAATGCTGCAAAAGCAAAAAATATGATTAAAAATTTGATAGAAAATTTTGAAAATCATATTGATCCTAAAGATCCAACTAATAATTGTTTAGATGTTGCAATTATTACTGCTCCAGAAAAAAGAACAAAAAAAACTATAGATAAACTTAAAACAGTTGCAGGTAGAGTTTTAAATAAATGAGAATAGAAGGAAAAGAGTATCGTACTATATGGTTTGAACACAATGTTGTTAAAATTATTGATCAAACAAAACTACCACATCAATTTATTATAAAGGATCTAAAGACTGTTAAAGATGCAATTAATGCTATAAAGATAATGGAAGTAAGAGGTGCACCTTTGATAGGTGCTACAGCAGCTTATGGATTAGTTTTAGCCATTATTGAAAATAATGATCAATCATTTTTAAAAAAATCCGCAGATGAATTAATAAGCTCAAGACCAACAGCAATAAATTTAAAATGGGGTGTTGATAGAATGATGAATAAATTGTCAGGATTAAATAGTGATAAAATTTTAGAAATAGCTGTTAATGAAGCAAAAGATATATGTGAAGAAGATATAAAATTTTGTGAAAACATAGGATTAAATGGTCTTAAAATAATAGAGGAAATATATAATAAAAAAAAAGATACAGTTAATATATTAACTCATTGTAATGCAGGTTGGCTTGCAACAATAAATTGGGGGACTGCAACATCTCCAATATATCATGCGCATAAAAAAGGTATCCCAGTTCATGTGTGGGCAGATGAAACTAGACCAAGAAATCAAGGAGCAAATCTTACTTCTTATGAATTAAATGAGGAAGGAATTAAGAATACAATCATTGCAGATAACACAGGTGGAATTTTGATGCAAAGAGGAGAGGTTGATATGTGTATTGTTGGAACAGACAGAACTCTTGCCAATGGAGATGTTTGTAATAAAGTTGGAACTTATCTAAAAGCATTAGCAGCTTACGATAACAAAATTCCTTTTTATGTTGCACTACCAAGCTCAACAATTGACTGGAACATAAAAGATCATAAAGATATTCCAATTGAAGAGAGAAATTCAGATGAATTATCTCATGTGGAAGGTTTAGATGAAAAAGGAAATGTAAAGAAAATACAAATTTATCCAAAAAAAAGTAAAGCTATGAATTTGGCTTTTGATGTAACTCCAGCAAAATATGTTACAGGCTTAATTACCGAAAAAGGCATATGTGAAGCATCAGAAAGAGGACTAAAAGAATTATTTAAATGAAGAATTTAGACCAAAGAAATCAAATTATTGAGCATTCTCTAAAATTGAATTCTACAAATCTTTCACCGCTACGATCAGGAAATATATCTTTAAGAGCAGAACAAGATAATATTCAAGGTTATTTAATTACTCCATCAGGAAAAAAATATGAAACATTAAAGCCAGAAGATATTGTTTTTATGGGTTTAAATGAAGAAGCAGAAAATAACGATTCAGTAAACAAACCCTCCTCCGAATGGAGATTTCATAGAGATATTTATGTAAATAAAAAAGATGCCCAAGCAATTGTTCATGCACATTCTCCACACGCAACAGCTGTATCTTCACACGGAAAATCCATACCTCCGTTTCATTACATGATTGCTCTTGCGGGAGGAGAAGACATTAAATGTGCTGAATACGCTACTTTTGGGACAAAAGAACTTTCACAAAATGTAATTAAAGCTTTAGAAAATAGAAGTGCCTGTTTGATGTCTAATCACGGACAGGTTGCTTTTGGAAAAAATCTAGACCAAGCATTTGAACTAGCACAAGAGATAGAAAATATTTGTCATCAATACACTATTGCACTAAAGTTAGGTGAGCCAAAGATTCTTTCATTGGAAGAAATGAAAAAGGTTTTGGAAAAAGCTAAAGATTATAAAAAAGGGTAATATGATAAAAGTAGGGGAGCACATTACTTTAGATATTATTGGTACCGATAAAGAATATGATCCATCAGTTTATGAAAGAGTTATCAATGAGATTGCTAAAGTAGCTAAAGTTACAATCTTAAATATATCAAAATACAAGTTTGAACCGCAGGGCTTTACAATTCTTGCATTATTAGCTGAAAGTCATATCAGTTTTCATACATTTCCTGAAAAAGGAATTATAAGTTTTGATTTCTTTACTTGTGGAAAAATCAGTCCCTCAGTAGCGATTGATATTGTTAAAAAAGAATTTAAGCACAAAAGAATTGTAAAAAAAGAATTTAACAGAGATACAAGATCTCTCTATCACGATATTTACAGCTCTCCAGGTTTACAAAAATCATATGTTGTAAATGAAGTTCTGGAAGATTTTAAATCAAAAGTAGGTCAACATATTGAGATTTTAGAGTTAGAGCAATTCGGAAAATCATTGTTTATTGATGGTGAAATTCAAGTAGCTGAGTCTGATGAACATTTGTACAGCTCAACATTTGTGGGTGCTGGGTTAAAATTAAATAAAAACAATGAAAGAGCTGCAATCATTGGTGGTGGTGATGGAGGAGTTGCTAGAGAATGCATATCTAAAAAATTTAATTTTATCGATTGGTATGAACTTGATCCTGAGGTAGTTGAAGTTTGTAATAAACATTTAGGGGACATTGGAAAAAAAGCTACAGAGAAAAATTCAGTTAAATGTGTTTGGGGAGATGCCTTTCATAGTATTAAATCAGTAAAAGACGATACATACGATCATATTTTTGTAGATTTAAATGATGATCAGTTTTGTATAGATTTGGCTGCAAAAAATATGGACTCTTTAGTAAGAATATTAAAACCAAAGGGTGTGATCACAGCACAAGTTGGCAGCCAAGATAAAAAACCTCTTCAAGTTGAAAATTGGATGAATGTTTTTCATCATCATTTTGGAAATACCAAATTATCTAGGGTTTATGTACCCAGTTTTGATTGTTCTTGGAATTTCTCGTCTTCAATAAATCATTAGTTTTTTCTTTTTAAAGTCTCTGATTTGTGAAATAATATTTTTTTATTAAAGGAGAGAATGATGAATATATTTAAAAAAACTATTTTTTCAGTTTTATTTTCATTATTGATTATTGGAAATGTTAATGCTGATAAAATTAAAATTGGAACAGAAGGTGCTTATCCTCCATGGAATTCTAAAGATGCATCAGGTAAATTAATTGGATTTGAAGTCGAATTAGCTTACACACTTTGCAGATATATTGGACAACAATGTGAGATAGTTGAACAAGATTGGGATGGAATGATACCAGCTTTAATTATGAGAAAATTTGATGCAATTATGGCAGGTATGTCTATTACTGCTGAAAGACAGAAAGCTATTAGCTTTTCTCAAGGTTATGCAGATGAGGTTGCATCTTTAGCAGTTATGAAAGGTTCTGACCTTGAAGGTATGGATACTCCAGAGGGGATCAATCTTACTTTAGGTGGTTCAGGTGTTAAAAAAACTTTAAAAACTTTAACGGGTGCACTTGCTGGTAAAACTGTTTGTACACAAACGGCAACTATTCACCAAAACTTTTTAGAATCTGGTGATGTTGGAAAAATAAATCTAAGAACTTACAAAACTCAAGATGAAGTCAACTTAGATTTAGCATCAGGAAGATGCGATGTTGCATTAGCAGCTGCAGTCGCTTTTACAGATTATGCTGAAAAATCTGGTAAACCAGTTGTTCTTGTAGGTCCAACTTTTTCAGGAGGAGCATTTGGTAATGGTGTTGGAGTTGGAATTAGAAAAGACGACACTGAATTATTAAAAGCATTTAACAAAGCAATAGAGAAGGCTAGAAAAAACGGAGACATTAGTAGAATAGCTACAAAATGGTTCGGTTTTGATGCCTCTATGTAATTAATTTTAGATTTGGCGACTATAATGTATAGTCGCCAATCTATATGGAACTTCTTGCATTTGGAGATACTGGATGGGGTGACGAGTTATTTCGTGCCACTCTAATGACGATAGCTGTTTCAATTACAGCAATGATTATAGGTTTTCTTTTTGCGTTAATCTTTACTCCATTAAAATTATCTAAAAATAAGTTTTTAAATTTCATAGCTAATTCTTACACAACTATAATAAGAGGTGTTCCAGAATTATTAGTAATTTACCTTTTCTTTTTTGGTGGAACTGGTGCAGTTATGTTTGTTGCATCGATATTTGGTTATAATGAGTACATTGAAATAAATGCATTTATCACAGGTGCATTTGCAATTGGAATAATTTCTGGTGCTTATTCAACTGAAGTTTTTAGGGGAGCAATTCAATCAATTGATAAAGGTCAGTTCGAAGCTGCCAATGTATTAGGTTTAAATAAATTTGGAAAATTTTTTAAAATTATTTTACCTCAAACATTAAGATTAGCAATTCCAAATCTAAGTAATGTTTGGCAGATAACTCTAAAAGACACTTCTCTAATTTCAGTAACAGGTTTAATTGAAATCATGAGACAATCTTATATTGCCGCTGGATCAACGAGAGATCCATTATTCTTTTATTCATTTGCTGCAGTTTTGTATTTACTACTTACTTTTGTGAGCATGAAATTAATAAACAGATTAGAAGTTAAATATAGTAGGGGGTACTAATGGATCTTGAATTAATGATTAATAGTCTCCCAAAGTTACTAAATGCTGCTGTAATAACTTTAAAACTTCTTTCAGTTTCTTTAATAATTGGATTATTCATTGGCTTATTTTTTGCAATTCTAAGATTAAATAAAAATATATTTATCAATAGATTTGCTTATGGATATTCGTATGTTTTTAGAGGTACACCCCTTTTAGTACAGATATTCATTATTTATTTTGGATTGGGTCAGATCGAATATTTAAGATCGACAATTTTATGGTCAATTTTAAAAGAACCATATTGGTGCGCAATAATTGCTTTTGCTCTAAACACGGGTGCTTACACTTCAGAGATATTGAGATCAGCATTTCAAACCATTAAACCTGGAATAATAGAGGCAGGTAAGAGTTTGGGTATCTCAAATAAAGTAATCTTTTATAAAATTCAAATTCCTATCGCTATTAGACAATCTTTACCAGCTTATGGAAATGAGATTATCTTAATGATGAAAGGAACTTCTTTAGCAAGTACAGTCACCATAATGGATCTTACAGGTGTTGCAAAATATATAATTTCAACAACTTTTAAACCAATTGAGGTATTTATTGTTGCTGGTGGTATTTATCTATTTATGACGTTTATAATCCATAATGTGATTAAGTTTTTAGAAAAGAAATACAGCTTTAATTAAAGTACAACTAAATCAATTTTTTGCTTACCAAGTCTTTGATTACCTTGCTCAGTGACTAAATAAGTTTCACCCAGGTTCATTGCTAATTGATTTTCCGAGTCCATTAATATCATATGCATAAAAAAAACATTTCCAGGCTCAATCACATATGGATTTCCGGTATATAACATTGGCCAATCCATCCAATTTGGAGCAAAAGTAGTACCTAAAGAATATCCACATGCATTCATTCTTGCTTTATTAAAACCAAGATCATCAAAAGTTTTTGCGTGAATATCAAAAACCTCTCCAATTTTATTTCCAGGTTTCAATTTATTTTCACAATTCTTTAACGCTTCAACACACGCCTCATGCATTTTATGATGTTTAGGATCTGCTTTACCTATAGGAATTGTTCTAAACATTGCTGAATGGTAATGTCTATAAGTACCAGCCCATTCTATAGTTAATTGATCTTGAGCTTTTAAAGTCTGTTTCTCTGATTGATAACGGCAAAGAAGGGCATTTTTTCCTGAACCAATAATAAATTCATTTGCAGGATAATCTCCACCGCCTTCAAATATAACTTTATTCATTTCAGCTAAAATCTTAGACTCATTCACACCCGCTTTGGCATATTTCCAAACTTCATCTAAAGCTTGATCAGCCAGTTCTGCAGCTTTTTTTACATAAACAATTTCCTCTTTGGATTTCACTACTCTTAACTTTGTTATTAAGTCTGATTTATCTTCAACAGAACAATAATTCTCTAAAGACTTATTGAGCTTCAATGTATTTTTTCCAGTCAATCCATAAGCCTCATATTCAATTCCTAATTTTTTTCCTTTAAGATTGAGCTCATCCAAAATAACTTTAAGATCATCGGTTGGGTTCGATCCATCTTTATCAACCCAAATTCTAATGTCTTTTATATTGGATGTATTTTGTGCCTGTCTTAAATCTGGAGCTCTAGTCAGTAATATTGTGTTTCCTTTTTTATCTAAAATTAATGTTTGAAAAAAAACATATCCAAATGTGTCATAACCAGTTAACCAATACATAGACTCTTGTCTAAACATTAATAAAGCATCAATGTTTTGATCTTTCATGGAGTCTAAAACTTTCGATTTTCTAACTCTAAATTCCTCTTTTGAAAAATGAAGTCCCATTAATGGTTTAATAACTGGTGTATTCTTTTATTTCTTTGATAGTTGATCCAGTGTGATTGTTAATCTCTAATTTAATTTTTGCCCGATCATCATTTAGAAAATGAACATCTCTTGAAAGCTTAATAAATTTTTCCCCGAAATCCTTTTCTTTCTCACATTGTCTTTTATCATCCTCGATAACCCAAAGTTTTGAGTTAATTACTTTAAGAGATTGGTAAAGGTTATTCAGCTTTTCATCAGATTTGATATTTTCATCTAACTGATTTTTAAGAATAGAGTGTTCGTTATTAATGAATTTTAATTTTTCAGCATCTTTAATCTTTTCTTTTTTAATCTCTAAAATTGAAATTTTATCTAAAAGTTCTCCAACTGAAACTTCTATTATAATTTTATTCATAAAATTTAATACTATGTTATCTTGTTATAAATATGTCTAATATACTAATTATCAAACATGGATCTTTAGGAGATATATCTCAAGCTAGTGGTGCTATTCAAGACATATCTGAAAATCATAAAAATGATCAAATTCATCTTCTTACTACAAAACCATTTATTGATTTATTCAAAAAAAATCCATTTATTCATAATGTTATTTTAGACAAAAGACTACCTAGGTTTAATTTAATATATTTATATTTTTTAATGCGTGAAATAAAAAAACATAACTTTTCTAAAGTTTTTGACTTGCAAAATTCATCTAGAACTAATTTTTATAAGAATATTCTTTTTCCAAAAGCAGGTAAGGAAATATGGTCGAGCTCAGCAACGACTTTACCAGCAGGAAAAAATAAAAGTGAATTTGACAAAAATTCTGTTCTCGAAAGATTTGAATATCAATTGAGAGATTCAGGATTAAGTACATTGAATACACTAAAGCCAGATTTTAATTGGGCTGCTTCAGACATAAGTGAAATTAAAAACTTTTATAAAATAACAAAATATATTTTATTATTTCCTTTCTGTTCACCTCATTTAACGATTAAAAAATGGCCTTATTACAACAAGCTTATTGATTTAATATCGAATAAGTATGGTGAAGAATATAAAGTTATTACAGCTCCTGGACCAACTGAAATCAGTGAAGCAAAAAATATTAATGCATTAGCTTTACTGGATAATGGAAGAGCGCTAGATATTTCTCAACTTACTGCCTTGATAAAAGATAGTTCATTTGTTGTTGCAAATGATACTGGTCCTGCGCACATAGCTGCTCATGTAGGAGCCAAAGGTCTTACATTATTCGGTAAACATACAACAGCGTACAAAGTAAGTATTGAAAGAGAAAATTTTAAACCAATTGAAGTTACGGATCTAAAAAACTTAAGTGCTGAAAGAGTTTTTGAAAGATTATCTAATTCTTTAACCTAGTTTTTTCAATTATTCTTAAAATCACTGGCACGACAAAAAGTATAAATAACAATCTTATAATATGATGAAAAGCAACAAAATCTGGCTCAAGGTCAAAAGCAATCGCTATTACTGCTACCTCATAAATACCCCCGGGGCAAAAGGATAAGATCAGTGATAAAATGTTATTATCTACAAAAAATGTAGCAACGTATGCTGCTATCAGACCTAATAAAACTAAAAGTATGGTTGCGACTAATCCATGAAAAGAGTTATTTGCCACTTCTTTAAATGTTTTATTTGCAAACCTACATCCAACAGAAGCTCCCAAAATTAATAAACAAAAATTTATTGATGCATCAGGTAATTTGTATGACGCGATGTCAGATATTTGTAAAACTCCACTTGCAACTAGTGTTCCAGATAATAGTGCAGCTGGAACTTTAAATTTATCAAAAAAAAATATGAACACTAATGAAACAATAATTAATATAATTAATTCCCAATGATTTTGAGACATGTAATCAAATTTTTCTAATTCTAAAGCTTCAGCTGGGTAAAGACTTACTATTATAAAAGGGAATAAAGTTATTATAATTATTAATCGAATTAAATGAGCTGTAGCTACTTGAGATAAATCTGATTTTTCATACTCTGCTAAAATCATTAATGGTCCTAAAGCACCTGGGGCTGCAGAAAATATTGATGTTTTTTCTTTGTAATCAGAAAATTTTTGTAAATATTTAGAAACAATTAGAATGCTAATAATAATATAAAAAAAACATTATAATTGTGGTCCAAATCCAATTAACCATCTGATTAAGTAAATTTTGATCAATATAGTTTCCAATATGTAATCCTAAAATAATTAAGATTGAGCTAAGGGCTAATCTTGGCATTATTACTTGAAAACCTTTTAGGGCAATTAAAGAGGTTGCTATCATCGGACCAATCATCCACGCAAGTGGGACCTTAAAAAAGTCAGCGATAATCGCACTAGGAATAGAGATCACAATAACTAATAAAAATTTTTTTGATAATAATTGCCCAAAACTTTCTCGGTTAAAGGGAATCACGTTCTGCATGTGCTCTATCTTTGGTTGTTGACTAGATTACTAAAAGTATGTTTAATCTATGTAATTAACTATAACAACGAGAGGAAATAATGAAACTAATTAAATCTTTTTTTTCAGTTTTATTCTCTGCCGCTCTTTTTTTATCAACAACTACAGTCAACTCAATTGCAATTGATAAACTACATTTTGTAATTGGTGGTGGTGCTGGTGGTGGTTGGGATGGAACTGCTAGAGGTACTGGAGAAGCTTTGACAAAGGCTGGATTTTTAAAAAGCGCATCATTTGAAAATATGTCAGGTGGTGGTGGTGGAAAAGCTCTTGCTTACATGATTAATACTAAGCCAGAAAATACAATCTTAGTTCAATCAACACCACTAGTTTTAAGATCAATTACAAGACACAAAGGTTATGTCAGTGGAAGTGGAACTTTATCTTATAAAGATGTTGTGCCAATTGCTGGAGTAATTGGTGATTATGGTGCAATTGCAGTTGCAAAAGATTCACCTTTCAAAAACTTTAAAGATGTTGTTGATGCATATAAAGCAAACCCTAGTTCAATAAAAATGGCTGGTGGTTCTGTTAGAGGAAGTATGGACCATTTAATTGGTGCTTTAGCATTTCAAGCTGCTGGTGCAGATCCGAATGCTGTAGCTTATATTCCTTATGATGCAGGTGGAAAAGCATTAGCTGGACTTTTATCTGGAGAAACTCAAATTATATCTACAGGTTTAGGTGAATTAATGGGAGCAAGAGACCAAGTAAGAATCATTGGTATAACTGCGCCTGATAGAGTTGGCGATGCACCTGATGCACCTACACTTAAAGAGCAAGGATATGATGTTCAATTCGTAAACTGGAGAGGATTTTTTGGTCCTCCAGGCATGAGTAGCAAAGATAAAAAAGCTATTGCTAAAATGTTAGGCGATGTACAAAAAACTCCTGAATGGGAAGCAGTAAGAGCAAGAAATGCTTGGGTAAATATTTATAACCCAGACAAAAAGTTTGTTAAGTTTTTAAAAACTCAAACAAAAGAAATGACAGCTCTTATGAAGAAACTAGGAGTTATTTAATCCGCTGGATTAATTAATTTAAAGAGCAGTGAATATAAATACGACAAAAATTATATCACTGCTCTTTTTTATTTTCTCGGCATTCTATTTATATACAGCTTATCAAATACAAGTTTTTGCGTTCGATGAAAACGCACCATTTAATGCAAGAACATTTCCAATTTATTTAGGATATGCTGGTTTATTTTTTTCTGGTTTAAAATTAATCTTACCAGATCCAGATACTATAAAAGTTGAACATAGAACTTTAGAATACAAAAAAACGGCATTACTAATTATAATTGCAATTATCTACGGGGCAACAATTTTAAAAGTGGGTTACTTTTTAACTACATCTTTATTTTTATTTGCTTCTTATTACTTTTTAGGTGAGAGAAGATGGGTTTTAATGTTTTTACTTTCTTTTCCATTTGTTGCTGGATTTATGTATTTACTTCACGGAGTTCTTGAAATTTATTTAAGGGATCCCTTTTTAAAATCTATTGGAGTGATGGGATGACAGAAGGAATATTAATTGGTTTAACTACAGCATTATCATTTCAAAATATTTTTATGGTGATGATTGGTTGTTTCTTTGGAACAATTATTGGAATGTTACCTGGTTTAGGTCCCATGACAGCGATTGCTTTAATGATACCAATTACTTATGGTTTTGATCCCGCAACGGGCCTGATTTTAATGGCTGGAGTTTATTATGGGGCAGTATTTGGCGGTTCTACCTCCTCCATTTTGTTAAATGCACCAGGAGTTCCAGGAACTGTCGCAACTTCTTTTGATGGATATCCAATGGCACAACAAGGTAAAGCCGGTAAAGCATTAGCTATCGCCGCCTGGAGTTCATTTGCAGGAGGAACACTATCAGCAATTTATTTATTGTTTATGGCTCCAAGTTTATCAAAAGTAAGTTTATCTTTTAGATCACCTGATTATTTCGCATTAATGATTTTAGGGTTGACGGCAATAGCGGCTTTTTCATCTAAAGGACAATTCTTAAAAGCGATGATGATGGTTGTACTTGGCTTGATGCTAGCATCTGTTGGTCAAGACTCCTTGTCTGATATTACAAGATTTACTTTTGATAATATGAATTTAACAGATGGAATAAGCTTTGTTTTAGTAGTTATGTCAACTTTTGCTATGAGTGAAGCTTTAACAATTATATTAAAGCGAAATGATCCAACAGCAGCAGCAAAACAAGTTTCATTAACAGAACTTGGATCAATAAGAATTAACAAAGAAGAACGAGGTAAAATGTATCGAACTATTCCAAGATCCTCAGTTATTGGTTTCTTGATTGGAGTATTACCTGGTGCGGGTGCTACTATTGCATCATTCTTAGCTTATGGAATGGAAAGAAATTTAGTTAAAGATGAAGAAAAAGAAAAATTTGGAAAAGGAAGTGTGAATGGATTGTCTGCACCTGAAACAGCAAATAATGCTGCATGCTCTGGTTCTTTTGTACCAATGTTAACTTTAGGTATACCGGGAAGTGGAACAACAGCCGTAATGCTAGGAGCACTTTTGGGATTTGGTATTCAGCCAGGTCCAAGACTTTATATGACCAATCCTGAAATTTTTTGGTCAGTGATAATGTCGATGTATATTGGAATGGTAATATTATTAATATTAAATTTACCATTAATTCCCTATATCGCTAGAATTCTTGCGGTACCAAAAAATTATTTGATTCCATTAATCTTATTTTTTTCTATTACAGGAATTTATGTGATGTCATTTAATAATTTCGACATTTATTTAATGATTGGCATAGCAGTTGTTGCAACATTTTTACGACTTTACGATTTTCCCATGCCACCATTGATACTAGCTTTTGTTCTTGGTGGATTAATGGAGGAAAATCTAAGAAGATCATTACTTTTAAGTAATGGATCTTGGGAGTTTCTATGGGACAGAACTCTTACAATTTGTATATTGGTTACAACAATTCTAATTGTTCTGTGGCACATTTATAAAACTCTGACAAAAAAATAATTTTTAGTTTATTACAGATCTTCATTATACCAGGTAAAAAGATCAGCTTCATAAGGTATATTTTTAAATTTCAGTAATGCTTTATATTTTTTAAGCCTATCCTCTTTTTTAGCACTTTTTAAGTATTCGAGAATTTGATCATAGGTTAGTCCTCTTAACTTATTTTTTTTCACATCTACATACTCTTCATATTCCATACCTGCTATCGCATAGCCCTTGTTAGGATCTATGTGCTCCGCATAGCTAATAGTATCTTCAGTTTCTTTTAGGATATCGTACCAATGTGCAACCTGATTTTTATTATCAAAAAGATAATCTTTTCTGTAATCAAACAGTTCTAACTGCTGCATATTTTTGAAGTTTTAAAATAAGAAAATTAGTTAACAATAAATAATATAATTTTGAATTATGTCTTAAGTATGATAGAATTAATTAGTCCTGATTTAGAACATAACTTTACTTGCTGGGACTTAAAACACAACGCTAAAGGAGAAACATGAAACTAAAAATACAATCGATTAAAAACTATTTTAAATCAAAAAAGAATAAGGGACTAGAACCAGTGTTCTTTGAAAAAATAGGTGATCAAAAAACATCAAGAGACGAGATGCGTAAAAACATAATTAAAGCTTTGAAAAAGAATGGGTGGACTATAAAAAAATAAATTTTAATTCAATATTTTTTTATATTGTTCGATGGTACTAGACCAATCGAATTTAGATGATAGCTCTTTTGCATTTTTACCAAAATGTAAATATTTTTTATTTTCAATCATAGAATTTAATGATGAATAAATTTCATCTAGATTATTTCCATCACATATTAATCCAGTTTTATCATGTTGAATTGCATCTGCTGCACCACCATCAGCCCCACCTAAAGAGGGAACTCCGTATTGTGCAGCCTCTATGTAAGCTATACCAAAACCTTCAACTGAGCTTTTATATTTTACTGATGGCATCACAAATATATTTGATTTTGCCACCAAAGCATTTTTAAGGTCATCAGTTATCTCTTTAAAAAACATAACTTGCCCACTTAAATCGAGTTCATTTACCAAATCTTTTAAATTTTGTTCTTCTTCTCCATAACCAATGCAAATGTAAACAATATTTGGATAAATTTGTTTTAAGTTTCTAAGAGCCATCAACACTTTTTCATGATTTTTTCTTTTATCAAATCTTGAAACTGTAATTAAACGTGGTGATTTTGTTTTAAGTAAGCTTTCAACTTTAGTTAACGATGTTTTATTTAATTCTTGGGCAGGGTTAATACCTGGATTTATCACAACAACTTTTTCTTGTTCTACACCATTTTGAATGGCTAAATTTTTTGTGTATTCAGAATTTGCAATTACTTTTTCAACACTATTTAAAACTTTGTTTGCTCTTTTATTTAAAGAGCTTCCTTTAGCGTGATTGATTTCTTTTCCGTGAATTAAACAATATTTTTTTTTATCAGTTACTATTAATTCTAAACTTTTCCAATGATCAGCTATAATACCTTGAACTTTACTTTCTTTTAAATATTCATTAATTAGCTGTGCTTTTCTTATTTTTCTAAGGAATTTAATTCCACCAACTCTGTCTATTGAAAAATTTACTTTTTTATCAAATTCTTTATGATTTTCGTAGTGATCAGCAAAAACTTTGATCATAAAGTTTTTGGACATTTCTTTTGCCAAACCCCACATTAAACTTTGCATCCCACCCACCTCTGGGGGAAAAGATCTCGTAACAATTAAATACATTAACTATTTTTCCACTTAATACTACAGCCAGCACTCGGAGTTTGATTTTCAGGTCCTTTACCAGTTTCAGCAATTTGTTTCATTGCATTAAATAAATCACTATCACCATCCCTTACAGGAACTAAATTTTTTAATTCTCTTAATCTGCCTCGATATTGAAGCTCTAAATTTTTGTTATACCCAAAAAAATCTGGAGTACATACCGCATCATAAGTTTTTGCTATCTCTTGTGTTTCATCAACTAAATATGGAAAAAGGAATTGATTTTTTTTTGCAAATTCAATCATATTTTCAAACGAGTCCTCTGGATAATTCTCAGCATCATTGGCACAGATTGCTACAGCGTTAATTCCTAAATCTTTCAATTTTTTGGTATCTTCAGCTATATCTTTTGTAACTGCTTTAACATAGGGACAATGGTTGCAAATAAACATGATTAAGGTTCCATTTTCACCTTTAATATCTTCTAAAGATAAAATTTTATTATCAGTTGATTTAAGCTTAAAGTCGTGAGCCTTTTGACCGAAATCACATATTGGAGTTTGTATTGGCATATTGTAATAATATATAAATTATGTTTTACGATTTAAAAGATAAAAAACCAAAAAACTCTGGCGAAAATTGGGTAGCACCCAATGCAGTTGTAATTGGGGATGTAACTTTAGAAAAAAATACAAGTGTTTGGTTTAATGCAACTTTAAGAGGAGATATTGAAAATATTCATATAGGTGAGGGATCAAATGTTCAAGATGGATGTGTTTTGCATACCGATCCAGGATATCCCATTAAAGTTGGCAAAGACGTAACTGTAGGTCATATGGTTATGCTTCATGGATGCACGATAGGGGACAATAGTTTAATTGGAATTGGTGCAGTGATTCTTAATAACGCTAAGATTGGAAAAAATTGTATCATTGGCGCAAAAGCTTTAATCACTGAAAATAAAGAGATACCAGACAACTCTTTGGTAATAGGTTCACCTGGTAAAGTTGTAAGAGAAGTTACTGAGGAAGAAAAGAAAGCAGTGTTTGAAAACACTAAGCATTATCAAGATAATTGGAAAAAATATTCTAAATCAATTTTTTAAGGAACCATCCAAGCTTTTTTATTAGTTTCCAAATCAAATTTTGCTCTTCGATGTCCTTTTGCTGCAAGATATAACCATTCAATAGACTTTATTTTACATTTTATAACTGTAAAGTTTTTGTAACCTTCTTCGCTTTGTTCCATTGTATAATCAAAATCTTCTAATTTAGATATCATGCCCGATGTTGGATTTTCTGACATAGTTCCTGGAGGACTATCAGTTAGATAACATCTTCTACTGATATGTTGGGTTTTTTTCCAAGATTCTTCTGTTGTAGAATTTTGATTATTTATTTCACATTCTACTTTTACTCTTAATTGTATCTTTTCTTCTTTATCGTAGAAAACTAGAGAAGCTTTATTATTTTTTTTAAGAATATCTACTTTTGGTGACCTTAAATCAGTATGAAATTGTAATAGATTGTTTGCTCTATCTGATTTTCTTAGAACAACAATTCTTCCATCGACATCATCTTGGTGGGTGCAAATAAAGACAGGTATTCTAAAAGGAGAACCTCTATTAGTCACAGCATCATCAAGCATAGACCAATACTTATTTTGAATTTCCTCGAAATTTTCATAGTATGCCGGTTGCATACATTACTTTCTAAATCTTTTAATTAAGCTTGAAGTGTCCCAACGATTACCTCCTAATCCTTGTACTTCTCCATAAAACTTATCTACAAGTTCTGTTACAGGTAATAATGAACCATTATTTTTTGCTTCATCCATTGCAATCTTTAAATCTTTTCTCATCCAGTCAACTGCAAAACCAAAATCAAACTTATCATCAATCATTGTTTTGTATCTATTTTCCATTTGCCAAGATTGAGCTGCACCTTTTGAGATAACTTCGATTACATCCTCCATATTTAATCCGGCCTTCATTCCAAAATTAATTCCTTCAGATAATCCTTGAACTAATCCCGCTATACAAATTTGATTAACCATCTTAGCTAATTGTCCACAACCAGTTTTACCAAGCAATTTCATTTTTTTGCTATAACAATCAATTTTGTCTTTTGCTTTATCAAAGTCAGCTTGATCGCCACCGATCATAACTGTTAATGCACCATTTTCTGCTCCAGCTTGTCCACCAGATACAGGAGCATCTAACGCACCAAATCCATTTTTCTTAGCATAATCATAAATCTCTCTTGCAATTGTTGCTGATGCTGTAGTGTTATCAATATAGACTGCGCCCTTTTTAATTGTTTTGAAAGCTCCTTTGTCACCAAAAGTTACTTCTCTTAAATCATTATCATTACCAACACAGGTAAAAATATATTCAGCATCTTTAGCTGCATCTGCTGGAGTTTCAGCCATTTTACCTTTATATTCTCCAATCCATTTTTCTGCTTTTGATTTTGTACGATTAAAAACAGTTACATTGTGACCGCCTTTTGATATATATCCTGCCATTGGATAGCCCATTACACCAAGACCTATGAAAGCAACATTACAGCTCATAATTTTTTATG
>CABZTB010000003.1:0-117933 GCA_902528545.1 uncultured Pelagibacteraceae bacterium
TTTTACTTTGCTGGTGCTTTTTTCTGGAATTCCAATTGCTTTTGGTTTGAGTTTTGTGTCGATAGTTCTTTTAGTATCATTTGAAGGTTTTCAAATGCTTGATGTTTTTGCTGAAACATTCTTTGCTGGTTTAAATTCATTTGTTTTACTTTCAATACCAATGTTTATTTTAATGGGAATGGCAGTTGCTAATTCTCCTGCAGGTAAAGATTTATACACAGGATTAGATAGATGGCTTTGGAGAGTACCAGGTGGACTAGTTATTTCTAATATAGGAGCATGTTCAATTTTTGCTGCATTAAGTGGATCAAGTCCTGCAACTTGTGCAGCTATTGGAACTATGGGAATACCCGAAATGAGAAAAAGGGGCTACTCAGATCAAATAGCTACTGGAACTATAGCAGCTGGTGGAACATTAGGAGTTTTAATTCCTCCAAGCATTGTTTTAATTGTTTATGGAATTGCAACCGGAACATCAATTGGAAGATTGTTTTTATGTGGATTGGTGCCAGGTTTCATGTTGGCAGGAATGTTTGCAATTTGGGCACTTATCCATAGTTATTTTATAGATAAAGATGCTGCAAAAGCTTTACGAAACAGGGTAAAGCCAACATTGAAAGAAAAACTTGAAGTATTACCTAGAATCCTTCCATTCCTAGCAATTATTGCTGGAGTTTTATATGTTTTATATGGTGGGGTTGCAACTCCGTCGGAAGCATCTGGAGTTGGGGCGTTCTTAGTTTTTGTCTTGATAGCTGTTGTCTACAAAATTTATCAGCCAAAAAAGATTTGGAACATTGTAAAAGTATCAATGAAAGAAAGTGTAATGATAATGTTTATTATTGCAGCCTCTTATCTTTTTGCATTCACTCTTTCACAATTGTACGTAACTCAATCTTTAGCCCAAAGTATGGTTGAGTTAAGTTCAAATAAGTGGGTTGTATTTATTTTAATTAATATATTTCTTTTGATCGCTGGTTTCTTTTTACCTCCTGTTGCAGTGATTGTTATGCCCTCTGCAATTTTGTTGCCTGTAATAACAACTTTAGGATTCGATCCTTATTGGTTTGCAATTGTATTTACTATCAATATGGAAATTGGATTGATAACACCTCCTGTAGGATTAAATCTTTATATTATAAAGGGCATTACCCCAGATGTAAGTTTGTCTGAAATTTTAAAGGGCTCTATTCCTTTCATGATAATTATGGCATTAGCTATTTTAATTCTATGTATTTTTCCTGAAATCGTTACATGGTTACCTGATAAAATCATGGGTAAAGCACTTGGATACTAAACAAAAAATTAATAGAAAAGTTTCAGTCGCTCCAATGATGGATTGTACTGATAGGCACGATCGTTTTTTTCTCAGATTAATGAGTAAAAATGTAATGCTTTATACTGAGATGGTCGCCACTAAATCAGCAATTCATGGAGATAGAAATAAAATTTTATCATTTAGTCCAGAGGAAAAACCTTTAGCTTTACAGGTTGGTGGATCTGATAAAAAAGAATTAGCAGAGGTTGCAAAAATTGCAGAGGACATGGGTTATGATGAAATAAATATTAATCTTGGGTGTCCAAGTAAAAAGGTTCAAAAAAATAAGTTCGGCGCATGTCTAATGAAGGAACCAGACCTAGTAGCGGAATGTATTCATTCTATGGTCAAAGTATGTAAAATTCCTGTAACAGCTAAAACTCGTATAGGTTTTGATGATATCGAAGATTTTGAATATCTTAATAATTTTGTTCACAAATTAAGGGACGTAGGTACAAAAACATTTATTTTACATGCAAGAAAAGCAATGCTTTCTGGCTTATCACCAAAGCAGAATTTGAATATTCCAAAATTAAATTACAACATGGTTTATGAGATTAAAAAAGCAAATCCAGATTTAGAAATAATTATAAATGGTGGTATAACCAAAGTAAGCGAAATAAATAATCACATGAAATTTTGTGACGGAGTAATGATTGGTAGGTCCATCTACCAAAATCCATATTCGCTGGTTGAAATTGAAAAAGAGATATTCAAAACAAATGACAGCCCTTCAAGAGAAGAAGTGGTTAAAAAACTTTTAGAATATTTAGATGATGAAGTAAAGAAGGGAACTAAAGTAAATCATATAATGAGACATACAGTTGGTTTATACCACGGTCAGGTAGGTTCCAAAGATTGGAAAAGATATTTAAGCGATAATATGATGGCGAGAGATTCTGATTTTCAAAAGGCAAAACATATTATGACTATTGTTCAAAATAATGAAAAAGCCAATCAAGTAAGTTCCTAATGGAAACAATTGCTACTGCTGAATTAATAAATTTATTATTTGTTTTAGCAGTTGCGGCTGCAGGAGCAGGTTTTATGGCTGGATTGTTGGGAGTAGGTGGTGGTATTGTAATGGTTCCAGCACTTTATTATGCTTTTACTGTTTTGGATTTTGATGTCGTTACGAGAATGCATCTTTCGGTTGGAACATCACTTGCAATAATTATTCCTACTTCAATCATTTCAACAATGACTCATAAAGAGTATAATGCTGTTGATTTTAAAATGGTAAGATCATTTGGTGTTTTTATTTTAACCGGTGTTATTGGTGGAACTTTCTTAGCTGTGAATTTAAAAACTCCTGCATTAGTTTTATTTTTTTCAATCTTCGCCCTTATGGTTGGATTGTTTTTTATTTTTTTAAGAGAAAAATTAGTAGATAACCCAAAACAAATTTCAGCTATTGTTAAAAATATTTCTGGCGTAATTATTGGATTTATATCTGTGCCTTTAGGTATTGGAGGTGGATCTTTAATGGTTCCTTTTATGAGAACTTTTGGATATGACATTAGAAAATCAATTGGTACAGCAGCAGCAGTTGGATTTTTGATCGCTGTAACAGGAACTATTACAATGATAACAGGTGGTAAAATAATTGATAATGTAAGAACACCCTTTAGTGTTGGTTATATAAATCTACTAGGATTTGCAGTATTTGTCCCTGTTACTATGGTTATGGCTCGAATAGGAGCTAAAGTTGTTCATAAAATTGATAAAAAATTACTTAGTAAAATTTTTGGAATATTTTTAATTTTAGTATCAATACGATCTTTTATCGAGTATTTAAGTATAAATTAAAAATATAAAAATTGACCGACTCCCTTACAAATCTCAATTACTTTTATTTGATTATTTTGATGGTCATGGCTGCTGTACCTGTTGGTTTTTTTGCAGGGCTTTTTGGGATCGGAGGTGGTTTAATATCAGTTCCATTTCTTTTTTTTATATTTGATTTTTTAAATCTCACAGAGGATTACACAATGCATTTAGCTGTTGGAACTGCATTTTTCATTACTATTTTTACATCAACAGCTTCCGTCCTTACTCATAGAAAGCATAATGCAGTAGACTTTAGTGTTTTAAAAATTTTTGGATTATTTGTTATTTTAGGAGTATTTTTTGGATCTTTTTTAGCAGCCTTTTTAAAGACGAAATATTTAGTTCTTTTTTTTTCAATAGTTGTTTTCATATTTGGTGCCTATTTGCTTTTACAACAAGAAAATTCAAATAAAATTAAACCTAGATTTAGTTTTTTTCCCAAAGCTGTTTTAGGCTTTATATCTGGTTCAATTTCCGCACCTATGGGCATTACAGGGGCAATGATGAATGTTCCTATATTAAGATTTTTTGGATATCCAATTACAAAAGCTATTGGTAGTGCAGCTGCTATCGGTTGGATTATTTCTATTTCAGGAACGATAGGGTTCTTTTCAACTGGACTTTATTTAGATGTTAGTCTGCCTTTAAGCATCGGTTTTGTAAATATACCAGCGTTTTTAATATTTATTCCGATAACAACAATAATGGCAAGAATAGGAGTTAATACAGTACATAAAATGAGTAAAATTAAAGCTCAAAGAATGTTTGGAGTTTTTCTCTATGTTATTGGGACAATTTTTATATTTAGATATTTTAGTTTATAATTAATCTAAAACTATGAGAGAAATTATTAAAGTTGTTAAAGAAAAACTTGTAGCTAAGTATTTGAAAGATGCTTCTATTAAAAACTATTCAAAAAGAACTAAGAAATTTAAGCCAAGAATAAAAGCAAGATTTAGAAAAAATAAACAAATTATAGGTAAAAATATTGGTAATTTTTTTGATTGGATTAAAGGTGCAGAGTTAGTTGAGTTGAAAGAATGTAATACTAAAGAAGATCCTGTAAGACCAGAACTTGATAATACTTTTAGAAGAAGTTATGGAAGAAAAATTTTTGGGGTTAAGTATAAAGGAGAAATTCATGCCGTCATGTGTTTTGCTTATACAAATGAAATACCAAAGTCTGTGGAGGATTTAGATATTATGAGTCAAGATGCTCACTTACAAAGTACTTTAAGAGGACAGAATGTAGGTAAAATTGCTATTGCATATACTGTTTGGTCTAAAAAGAAGGGGGGTGGTAAATTAATTGTCAAAGAAGTATTTAATAAAATAAAAAAATCAAATCATCTCAACAGATTAGTTACTTTGTCTCCTTTAACAGACATGGCTTATAAATTTCATATTAAAAATGGTGCTAAACTAATTAGTGTAAATGAAACAACCCAAAATTTTGAATATAAAGTTATTAAGAGTAAGAAGTACTAAAGAAAAAGGGTGGCTTCAGTCTCCCTCTACCACCCATAATTAAAAATTATTCGATTCTCCCTGCGAATCAAAATATTTTTTTCAAAAAAATTATCTTCTTGTGCACGTAAAAATTGAAATAATCAAAAAACCTCAATTTAAACACATGGTTTATATTTAAAATAATTAAAATAGTGTTACCTTTTAATATGGCTCAAAAAAAAAGAGACAACAATAAATCTAATAGTCGAGATAGTAATAAGGGTAAATTTGATACGAACCCATTCAATTTCATTGAACAAAGTAAAAAAAAATTAGAGAATTTCTATAAAAAATTACAAAAAGACAGAGCAATAAGCAAAAAAAGGTCTGAAAAGCAAAGAATTATCAATGAAAAAAGGGAATTAGAATTACAAAAAAAACAAGCTCAAAGAGAAAAGGAAGAAAGAATAAAAGAAGAAAAAAAACAGATCCTTGAACAAAGAAGACTGATTATTGAAAATGAAAAGCAAGTTAAAAAAAATGAGGAAAAAAGAAAAAAAATCGAAGCTAAAAGAATATTAATTGAACAACAAAAAATTAAAGACGAGGAAGCTAAAAAAATTAGAGAAGATGCTAGAAAGATTAAAGAAGAAGAACTTAGACTAAGAATGTTAGAGAGACAAAGGGAAAGAGAAGAGAAATTAAAAGCAAAAGAACAAGCTTTAAAAGAAAAAGAAATCAGGGCACAACAATTAAGAGAAGAAAAAGAGAGAGAAAGACAAGAACAAATTAGACTTAATGAAATAGAAAGACAAAAAAGATTAGACGAGGAACAAAGAGCACGAGAAGCAGCTAAAAGATTAAAATACGAGGAGGAAAAACTTAAAGAGTCAGAAATTAGACTAAAAGAGATCGAAAATGAGAGACAGAAAGAGATAGAGAGACAAATTTTAAAGGAGCAAGCAGAACAAAGAGTTAAAGAAGAAGAATTAAGACTTAAAGAGGAGAAAATTAAAGCTGAGGAGGAGGAGAGATTTCTACGTCAAAAAGAAGAGCATGAAAGAACAGAAGAATTAAGAAAAGAAGCAGAAGAGCAAAAAAGAATTGAGGAGGAAAAAGAAAGAGAAATAAAACAAAAATTAGAGGAAGAACAAAGAATTCAAGAGGAAGAGAGAAGATTGAAAGAATGGGAAGAAAAATTTGATTTAGAGCAGAAAAAGAAGGAAGAAGAATTAATTAAAAAATTTTATAGTGATAACTCATCAAATAAAACTGAACCTGAAGAAAAGAATGATTAATTAAATTTTTTGGTCGTATTCACCAATTTTACCTGTTTTTTGAAGTAAAGAATCTATAAATCTAAATATTTTTAATTTCCTATCATCAGATGTAGGACTTTCCGTTACGATTACTAACGAGGGTTTGTTAGAGGATGCTCTTATCAAACCCCATGAACCATCTTTAAACGAAAATCTAACTCCATTTACTGTCAAGATTTCCTCAATTTCCTGGTTATCTATTTTAACTTTTTCATTTTTCAGTTTTTCAATATCTTTAACAATTTTATCTACCAATGCATATTTGTCCTCATCCTTACAATAAGGAGCCATAGTAGGCGTTTGAAATGTTTTTGGAATTTCTTTAATGATTTCATTCATTTTTTTATCTTGATTATCTAATAAATGACAAACTTGGATTGCTGAATTGATACCATCATCATACCCATAACCCAAAGGTTTATTGAAAAAAAAGTGTCCACTTTTTTCAAATCCAGCTAAAGCGTTTTCATTGTTAACTTTTCTTTTGATGTGTGAATGGCCAGTTTTCCAATAAATTGTTTTACATTTATTAGAATTTAATAATTTATCATTCGCATACAATCCTGTTGACTTTACATCCACTACAAAAACTGAATTTTTATATTTATTTGATAAACTTCTTGCAATTAATAATCCTATTTTATCTGAAAATATTTCATTTCCATTATTATCAATTACTCCTACTCTATCACCATCACCATCGAATCCAAACCCGATATCAGCATTATTTTTTTTTACAGCATCCGAAATTGCATGTAACATTTTTAAGTCTTCTGGATTAGGATTATATTTAGGGAAGGTCCAGTCTAAATTACAATCAAGTTCTATTACGTCACAACCAATTCCACGTAAAATATCAGGAGCAAAAATTCCTGCAGTTCCATTACCGCAAGCTACGACTGTTTTTATTTTTTTTTTGATTTTATTGTTATTTATTAAGCTTTGTTTATATATGTCTTGAAAATTTTCTATTTTTTTTTCCTGACCTAGTCCGTTTACAAAGTTTTCACTTAATGTTATTTCTTTTAATTCTCTCATTTCTTCAGGTGCATGTGTTAATCCTTTCCTAATACCCATTTTTACACCTGTCCAACCATTGTCGTTATGACTTGCAGTTACCATTGCAACAGCATCAGAATTAAAATGGAATTGTGCAAAATAAACCATTGGAGACAAAGACAAACCTACATCTTCAACATAACAACCCGTTGAAACCAAACCTTTTTTAAGCGCTGCTTTTATATCTTCGCTATATGATCGATAATCATGACCAACAATTACTTTTGGATTATTTTTATTTGTTTCTTTTGTAATTTGTGTACCTAGTCCTTTGCCAAGATTCGTTATGCCTAGGAGATTTATGTCTTTTTCATACAACCATCGAGCGTCATATTCTCTAAATCCATAGGGGTCGATTTTTAAATTTATTGACATTATTGTTAATTACTTACATTTTTTTTAATTTTTTTATTGATTTTTTTTCCTTGTGTTCTATAAATGTTCTATTGATTTGTTGTTTATATAGTGTATTAACGCTAAACGCACACAACATATAGTTGTTTTCGTACTAATAACAAAATATAATACAAAAATATGAATAAAATTCTATCGCAGGCCCTAAAGAAAGCTGTCTCTGAATATAGCCCACAAGTCAAAGAGTTTGAAAAGAATAATAGACCTGACCTTTTTTCACTTAATAATGAAACTGAACTTTTTCAGAATGATAAAGGTATCATAATTAAAATAGATCGTTCACGAGACGCAAATTTAACCGATTTTGGTAAGGCAACTTTAAAAGACAGATATCTTGGTCACAATGAATCTTATCAAGATTTATTTGCAAGGGTAGCAAGCACATATGCTGACGATAATCTACATGCACAAAGAATTTATAACTACATAAGCAATCTTTGGTTCATGCCAGCAACCCCAGTTTTGTCGAATGGTGGAACGAAAAGAGGATTGCCCATTTCCTGTTTTTTGAACGAAGCTTCAGATAGTCTAGGTGGTATTTTAGATCTTTGGAGTGAAAATGTTTGGCTAGCAGCGAAGGGTGGAGGTATAGGAAGTTACTGGGGTAATTTAAGATCAATTGGTGAAAAGATTGGTAAGGTTGGAAAAACTTCTGGGATAATTCCATTTATTAAAGTTATGGATTCTTTAACTATGGCAATTAGCCAAGGATCTTTAAGAAGAGGTTCGGCTGCTTGTTATCTTCCTATTGATCATCCTGAAATAGAAGAGTTTATTGAAATGCGAAGACCCACTGGAGGTGATCCAAACAGAAAAGCTTTAAATTTACATCACGGAGTTTTAGTTTCAGACGCATTTATGCGCGCTGTTGAAACTGACGATCAGTGGGCACTTAAAAGTCCAGCTGATGGATCTATTCAACAAACTATATCTGCAAGAAATTTATGGATTAGATTGTTAACAGCTAGAATTGAAACTGGTGAGCCATACATTATCTATATTGATACAGTTAATAGACAAATCCCGCAACACCATAAACTTGCAAACTTAACTGTAAAAACTTCTAATCTATGTAGCGAAATAACTCTCCCTACAGGTATTGATAAAGATGGAAGAGACAGAACAGCTGTTTGTTGTTTATCATCCTTAAATCTAGAAAAATATGATGAATGGAAAGATGATCCAAACATGATTAGTGATGTAATGAGATTTTTAGATAATGTCTTATCAGACTTTATTAATAAGGCTCCAGACCAATTTAAAGATGCGAAATATTCTGCGGAAAGAGAAAGAAGTGTTGGCCTTGGAGTAATGGGTTTTCATTCCTTTTTACAAAAACATAGAATTCCACTTGAGTCTGTTATGGCTAAATCGTGGAATAAAAAGATATTCAAACAAATAGATGAACAAGTTAATAAAGCATCAAAAGAACTAGCGGAGGAAAGAGGCGCATGTCCTGATGCAGAGGAATATGGATTTAATGAGAGATTTTCCAACAAGACTGCAATTGCGCCAACAGCTTCTATTTCCATTATTTGTGGGGGAGCTTCTCCTGGTGTTGAACCAATTGCAGCCAATAGTTATACCCACAAAACTTTATCTGGATCCTTTAATGTTAGAAATAGATATTTAGAAGAGATCTTAGAAAGTCATGGTAAAAACGATGACGAAACTTGGTCAACAATAACAACTAATCAAGGATCAGTATCTCACTTAGATTTTTTAACTGATTTAGAAAAAGATGTTTTTAAAACTGCTTTTGAGTTAAATCAAAAGTGGATTGTTGAATTGAGCGGAGACAGAACTCAATATATCTCCCAAGCACAATCGGTAAATTTATTTTTACCAGCTGATGTTCATAAAAAAGAATTGCATAGAATTCATTTTGATGCATGGAAAAAAGGTCTTAAAAGCCTTTACTACTGTAGATCAAAATCAATTCAAAGAGCTGAAAATATCAACAACGCTAAATCGACTGATATTACAGCCAATGTATATAAATCAAAAAACCAACAAACTAACGATCAACCAGAATATGAGGAGTGTTTATCATGTCAGTAGCAGATAAAATTAAGACAGAAAATAAAGAAATAATTCAACCTAAAAAGATGGGTTTATTAGTTGAGAACCCTGTATATAAGCCATTTAGATATCCGTGGTGTTATGATGCTTGGTTAACTCAACAAAGAATACATTGGTTACCCGAAGAAGTCCCTCTTGGAGATGATGTAAGAGATTGGCAAAAAAACTTATCTCAACCAGAAAAAAATCTCTTAACGCAAATTTTTAGATTTTTTACTCAAGCGGATGTTGAAGTAAACAATTGCTATTTAAGACATTACACAACAGTGTTTAAGCCAACAGAGGTTCTAATGATGATGACCGCTTTTGCATCTATGGAAACAGTTCACGTAGCAGCTTATTCTCATTTGCTTGATACAATTGGAATGCCTGAATCAGAATATTCAGCTTTCATGAAATATAAAGAGATGAAAGATAAATATGATTACATGCAAGGATTTAATGTTAACTCAAAAGAAGATATTGCCAAAACTGTTGCTGTATTTAGTGCTTTCACAGAAGGACTTCAGTTATTTGCAAGTTTTGCAATTTTGTTAAATTTTCCAAGACACAATAAAATGAAAGGCATGGGCCAGATAGTAACTTGGTCGGTTAGAGACGAAACTCTTCATTGTAATTCTATGATAAGAATTTTTAAAGAGTTTATAAAAGAAAATCCGGAAATCTGGACGCCAAAATTAAAAAAAGAACTTTATGAAGCTTGTAGAACGATAGTTGAGCATGAGGATTCTTTTATTGATTTAGCTTTTGAAATGGGTCCAATGGAAGGTTTAACTGCACAAGAGGTTAAAGACTACATTAGGTTTATTGGAAATAGAAGATTGGTTCAACTAGGTCTTGAACCAATTTATGATGTGGAAAAAAATCCTTTAGGATGGCTTGATACAATGTTGAATGCTGTTGAGCACATGAACTTTTTTGAAGGTCGTGCAACAGAGTATTCTAAAGCATCAACCCAAGGAACTTGGGTAGAAGCATTTAGCTAATTCATTTGAAATATAAAAAATATTTTAGAAAAACTAGTCTTAAGCAAGATGGTGTAGGTAATTTTTTTCTCAATGAGGTAAAAAGAAAAAGCCCTAAAACTTTTTTAGAGATTGGTGTTTTTCATGGAGTAACAGCAAGGAACGTTTGTGAATTACTACATATAATTCATAAAAAGAATTTTAAATATATTGGTTTAGATTTATTTGAACAAAATGATGAAAATAAGTCAGAAGTAATACCAAGTACTTATTTTTCCAACCCATTTAAAAAAATTTACTTTAAATATATCAAGAAACAGAATCCATATAGCAAAGCTGCAGTGGAAGATCTTTTAAAAAAGTTCAAAGATAATATTACATTAATTAAAGGGAATTCTAATTTAATTTTAAAAAAAATTGATATGTCAAAAATTGACTATGTTTTTTTAGATGGTGGACATACTTACGAGACAGTCAAGAATGATTTAGAATGTTGTTTAGAAGTTGTTCAATCAAATGGAACAATAATGTGTGATGATTATAATTTTGGTCATCTACCAGATGTAAAAAAAGCAATAGATGAATTTGTTAAAAAAAACAAATTAAAATGTGAAATCTTATTTGATGGTAGATTTGCAAAAATAGAGGGGTAACTATCTTTGGTTTAGCTGAACAACTTTTCTGTGTTGATTTCCTTTATAACTTGCTAATGGCCTAATTAATTTATTAGCAGCATGTTGTTCCATTATATGGGCCGACCATCCTGTAATTCTTGAAATAACGAATATTGGTGTAAAAAAATCAGTATCAAAACCCATTAAATGGTAAGTGGGACCAGTAGGATAATCAACGTTTGGATGAATGTTTTTTCTATCTATCATCACTTTTTCAACAATATCATAAATTTTTTCAAATTTTTTATCTTTTTTTATTTTTGCAACTTTGGCAAAATATTTTCTCATAGTTGGAACCCTTGAGTCTCCTGATTTATAAACTCTATGCCCAAAACCCATCACTACTTCTTTTTTATCCAATGCATTATTTATCCACCTGAGAGCGTTATTAGGAGATTTTATTTTATTCATCATGTGCATTACCTCTTCATTAGCACCACCATGGAGAGGACCCTTTAGACTAGCTATTGCTCCAGTTATTGCTCCGTGGATATCTGACAAGCTGCTAGTAATAGTTCTTGCAGTAAATGTTGATACGTTAAAACTGTGTTCTGCGTATAAAATTAAAGAAACATCAAAAGCTTTTACAATTTCTTTTTGTGGAACCTTACCAAAACACATATAAAAAAAGTTTTCTGCTATATTTAAATTTTTCTTTGGTTTAATAATCTTTTTTCCTTTTCTAATTCTGTAAAAAGCGGCTAGCGCAGTTGGAGTTTTTGCTAAAATTCTTATAGCTTTTCTCATATTTGCCTCTTGAGAAGAGTCAGCTGTCTCTTTGTCTTCAAGACCCATTATACTTACAGCAGTCCTAGCAACATCCATCGGATGAGATTTTTTGGGCATTTTTTTTATTATTGAATAAAGATCTTTTGATAAATCCCTATTATTTTTTTCCTCTTTTTCAAACTGTCTTAGTTGTATTGTGTTAGGTAAATCTTTATTTAAAATTAAATAGGCCACTTCCTCAAATCTGCAATATTCACATAGATCTTGTGCTGCATACCCTCTATATGTTAAAGAATTTATTTCGGGCATAACTTTAGAAACTTCTGTCTCGTCAACTACTATTCCTAATAAACCTTTTTTGATATCATCACTCATTATTCATGTCCCTCTGTACTAAAGTTGTAAATTTTTTCGTCCAAATCACTATATTTTTCATAGTCAACAAGTTCATATAATCTTTTTCTTGTCTGCATCTTATCGATGATATTGTTTTGGTGTCCATTTGCATAAATGTCTCGCAATCCGTCTTCAACATTTTTCATCGCAAGTCGCTGTGTAGTGACTGGATAGATTACGATATTATAACCAAAATTTTCTAATTCTTTGTAATTGAATAATTTAGACTTTCCAAACTCTGTCATATTAGCTAGTAAATAACAGGAAAGTTCTTTTCTAACTTTCTCAAATTCTTTTTCATCTTGTAATGCTTCAGGAAAAACTATTTCTGCTCCAGCATCAATGTATGCTTTACATCTTTCTATCATTTTATCTATTCCTTCTACGCTCTTTGCATCAGATCTAGCTATGATCTTGAAGTTTTCATCTTTTTTTGCTGATACACATTCCTTAATTTTTTTTACCATAGCATCAGTTGATATCAGTTCTTTGTTATCAAGATGCCCACATCTTTTTCTCTCAATTTGATCTTCCAAGTGGACAGCAGAAATTCCAAATTCTTCAAAAGTTTCAATTGTTTCTTTACAAGATTTAAATCCTGTATCAATATCAACAATTGTTGGTAGGTTTGTCACTCTTGAGATAAGAAAAGATCGCGTACTCACATCCTGCAAAGTAGTTAAACCAATATCTGGAAAGCCAAGATCATTTGCCATAACTCCACCAGACACATAAACTGCATCATACCCAATTTCTTCAATTAGTTTTGCAGTCAAAGGATTATATGCTCCAGGAACTCTTAAAATTTTGTTGGATTTTAATTTATTAACAAAATCCCTTCTTTTTTGGCTCGGTTTTTTTTCTATAAAATGCATTAGAAAATCCCCTTTTTAAAATTTCTTTTTAGTTTACTTTTTTTTACTTCAATATTTAATCTATGAAGTTGGCCTGATTTTAATTTTTTTAAATTTTGTACTATTCTTAAAAATCTGCCGATTTCTTTTTTATCTAAAATATTCTCCGTTAGAGTTATGAATTTATTTATATAGTTTTGTCTTTTAAAAGGACGTGAACCATAAGGATGAGCATCTGCAACACCTTGTTCTTCAGTAATTTTTTTGCCATTGTTGAGAGTTATTACCACTCTTGCACCAAATGCTTTTTTTCTGGGGTTTGGATCATGATAATTTTTGGTCCATTTTTTATCCTCATGAGTTTTTATAGATCTCCAAATTTTGATTGTACTTTTTCTCATTGCTCTTGCTTTTGTGTATGATTTTATGTGATGCCAAGTACCATCCTCAAGTGCAACAGCAAATATATACATTATTGAATGGTCTAAAGTTTCTCTACTTGCATTAGGATCCATTTTTTGTGGATCATTTGCTCCTGTCCCAATCACGTAATGAGTATGGTGACTAGTATGGATATCTATTTTTTTTATTTGATTAAGATTTGGAATTTTATTTTTAAGCTTTTTGGCTAAGTCAATTAAAGCTTGAGATTGATATTCAGCAGAATATTCTTTTGTGTAAGTTTCAAGTATTGCTTTTTTAGCTTCACCTTTTTTTGGTAAGGGAACTTTATAAAAAGCTTTTTTTCCATCTAGTATTCTTGCTATGACACTATCTTCTCCCTCATAAATTGGACTTGGAGCTCCTTCACCACGCATAACTCTATCTACAGCTTCTATGGCAAGTTTTCCTGCATGCGCTGGAGCATATGCTTTCCAACTTGAAATTTCACCTTTTCTAGATTGTCTCGTAGAAATTGTTGTATGTAATGCTTGCTGAATGGCTTGATAAATAGTTTCAGTTTTTAACCTTAACATTGAACCAATTCCGGCTGCAACACTTGGACCTAAGTGAGCTATATGATCTACTTTATGTTTATGCAAACATATACCTTTCACTAAATTTACTTGAACTTCATAGGCAGTTATAATTCCCCTTAAAAGATCTAATCCATTTTTTTTATTTTGTTGAGCAACACTTATTAGAGGAGGAATATTATCTCCTGGATGACTATAATCAGCAGCTAAAAAAGTATCATGAAAATCTAATTCTCTCACAGCAGTTCCGTTCGACCAAGCTGCCCACTCACAATCAAATTTTAATTTACTATTAACACCAAATAACGTTGCGCCATTTTTTCTTGAATGTTTAAGAGCCATTTCCCTAGACGAAACTACAGGTCTTCTATTAAGAGATGCTATTGCAACAGATGCATTGTCAATTATTCTATTTATAGCCATTTCAATTGCATCTTTATTTAATTTTGAATTATCGCTTGCAATTTCCGCGATTTTCCAAGCCAGCTGATTTTTTTTTGGTAGGTGAATTTTAGATGGGTAAACTTTTACTTTATGAATTATCAAATTAACTCCTAATTTACAAATTTGTTTTAATAGCTAAAAAAAAATAATCAATATTAAAGATATTTTGATACTATTTTTTCAATACCAATAAAGTCTTTTACTAAGTGATTATGGTAAATTTCAGTTGTATTTTTTTCAGTATACCCATCCTCCATTAAAATGACTGGTATACCAGCACTCTTAGCTGCATTAGCATCGGTTTCACTATCTCCAATCATTAATGATTTTTTTATGTCACCATCTAATATTTCTATAACAGAAGTTAGATGCCTTGGATCAGGTTTACAATAATCAAAAGTATTGTGGCCAGCTACATATTCAAAAAAATCATAAATGCCAATTTTTTTTAAAAGATCGACAGCTAGGTAATCTGTCTTATTTGTACAAACAGCCATAGAAATTTTATTCTTCTTTGACCATATTAAAAAATCCATTACACCATTAATTAAAGTGCTTTCATTAACAATATTTTTTCCGTAAAAGTCTGTAAAATCTTTTATCATTTCTTTTTTAACATTTTCATCTCGAACTTTTCCAAACTCCTTTTTAGCTTGTCCCCAAATTGATCTTCCAAGCATTGCTCCAGCACCTTGACCAACAAGATTTCTTATTTCTTCAGTTGACTTAGTAGGATAACCAAATTTTTTCATCACATGATTATGAGCATTCATCAAATCAGGAGCTGTATCAACTAAAGTTCCATCTAAATCGAAAAGAATTGTAAATTTTTGCCTCATAATTAAAAGTTTTATTAAGAAATATTTTGTGAATTAAGAAACATATACACTTAATATAAAGAATTTAATAGATGAAACAATTAAATTTACAGAAACTTCAAAGTAATCTTAGAAAAAAATTTTTAAAAGAAGGCGTGGTAATGGTTGGTCCTGAAACAATATTTTTTTCAAAAGATACCAAGATAGGAAAGAATGTTACTATAGAGCCTTACGTTGTAATTGGTTCAAAAGTAAAAATTGGAAACAATGTTACTATAAAATCCTTTTCACATTTGGAAAATTGTAAAATAGAAAATAAAGTCGATATTGGCCCCTATGCTAGAATAAGACCCGGTACTGTCTTAAAAAATGGTTCAAGAGTTGGAAATTTTGTTGAAATTAAAAAAAGTACTTTAGGTATAAATTCAAAAGTAAACCATTTAACATATATTGGTGATAGCGAAATTGGCAAGTCAGTAAATGTTGGAGCAGGAACAATTACTTGTAACTATGACGGAGTAAAAAAAAATAAAACCAAAATTAAAGATAAAGTATTTATTGGTTCAAATTCGTCATTGGTTGCACCATTAACAATCGAAGAGGGAAGTGTAATTGGTGCTGGATCTGTAATTACAAAAAATGTAAAAAGAAAATCTTTAGCTCTAACAAGAAGTTTACAGACTGAAATCAAAAATTATAAAAGAAAGTCTAAATAGTTATGTGTGGAATAATTGGAATTAATAGCAATAAACCCGTATCAGCAACTATAATTAATTCTCTAAAAAAATTAGAATATAGAGGTTATGATTCTGCTGGTATGGCAACTCTCTATAATGGATTGATAAACGAAGTTAAATCTGAGGGCAGAGTAGAAAATTTGGAAAAAAATTCCTTAATTCAAAACATGGAGGGAACTATTGGTATTGGTCATGTGAGATGGGCAACTCACGGGCTCCCTAATAGTGTTAATGCTCATCCACATTCTTCCCAAAATGTTTCTGTTGTTCATAATGGAATTATTGAAAACTCAACAATTTTGAAAAAATTTTTAATTGGCAAAGGTCACAAATTTAAATCTCAGACTGATACAGAGGTAATAGTCCATTTAATCACTGAAAATCTTAAAACAGAAAACATTGTTAATTCAATTCAAAAAACTTTGAAGTCGTTACACGGAAGCTTTGCACTTGGTATAATTTTTAAAGATCAACCAGATTTAATTGTGGGTGCAAGAAGAGGTTCACCATTAGCTGTTGGTTATGGTCCAAATGAGAATTATCTGGGTTCAGACTCTTATGCGCTTAAATCGATGACGAATAAGATTACGTATTTAAATGATGGTGAATTCTGCATTATTAAAAAAGATCATGTAGAATTTTTTAGCGAGGAAGGAATTAAAATTAATAAAAAAGTTTTAGAGTTGTCCTCTGCAGAAGAAAAATATGACAAAGGTGATTATAAACATTTTATGGCTAAAGAAATTGAGGAACAACCAAACACAATTAGAAATGGTATTAATGAGTATATAGATATGTCCAATAAAGATATAAGTATTTATAACTTTCCTTGGAAAAGTAATGAGATATCATCAATAACACTGATTGGATGTGGAACAGCATATCATTCATGTTTAATGGCAAAATATTGGTTTGAGGAAATAACATCATTAGATATTAATATAGATATAGCATCAGAATTTAGATACAGAAAAAATAGACTCAAAAAAGAGACACTTTATGTATTTGTATCACAATCTGGAGAAACAGCGGATACTTATGCAGCTTTAGATCTTTGTAAACAAAGTGGTGTTAAAACGTGTGCAGTTGTGAATGTGGTAGAAAGTTCAATTGCAAGAGACGCTGAATTTGTATTACCAATACATTGTGGAACTGAAATAGGTGTTGCTTCAACTAAAGCATTTCTAGGACAAATATTAATTCTATATATTTTAGCCTTGAAACTTGCTTTATTGAGAAAGGATATCGAAAAAGCTCAATTTGACAAAAAAATTGACGATCTTAAAAATTTACCAAAACTTGTTGAGCAAACATTATTGATTGATAACAAAATACAAACAATTTCAAATACCTTTAATCAAGCAAAGGGCTCTATGTTTTTGGGACGGGGTTTTTCTTATCCAATTGCTCTTGAGGGTGCATTAAAACTAAAAGAATTATCATACATTCACGCCGAAGGTTATCCTGCTGGTGAGATGAAACATGGACCACTTGCATTAATAGAGGAGGGCATGCCAGTTGTAGTTTTGGCTCCAAGAGATAATTATTATAAAAAAACGATTTCAAATATGCAGGAGGTAATTGCAAGGGGAGCTAAAGTTTTGTTAATCACAAATAAAAGTAAAGATGAAGTAATTTCAGAAAATATTTGGGAGAAAATCGAAGTTGAAAGCACTAATGAAGATCTACTACCTTTTCTTTTGACCATTCCTTTGCAAAAATTAGCTTATTATTCAGCGCTAAAAAAAGGTTATGACATTGATAAACCAAGAAATTTAGCAAAGTCAGTAACCGTTGAATAATAGAAAAATTCTGATACAACAATCTTGAGTTGAAAATGAAAAATTGGAAAGTTAATAGCTGGAGAAAATATCCTGTTAAACATATTCCGGAATATCCGGATAAAAAAGAATTGGATCAAGTTTTGAATAAAATTAAAACTTTTCCTCCTTTGGTTTTTGCTGGTGAAACAAGACATTTGAAACAACAACTTGCTGAAGTTGTGGATGGAAAAGCCTTTTTATTACAAGGTGGAGATTGTGCAGAAAGTTTTGCAGAATTTCATCCAGATAATATTAGAGACACATTTAAGGTTATTCTTCAAATGTCATTAGTTTTAACATACTCAGCGTCTTTACCAGTTGTAAAACTTGGAAGAATAGCTGGTCAGTTTTCAAAACCAAGAAGTGCTCCTACTGAAATACAGGGTGGGAAAGAATTACCAAGTTATTTAGGTGATAATATAAATGCAATTGATTTTACAGAGAAAGCAAGAAGACCAGATCCAAAAAGAATGTTCAAAGCTTATTCGCAATCTGCTTCAACCTTAAATATTTTACGAGCTTTTTCTAAAGGAGGTTTTGCAGATTTAAATAAAGTCCATTTATGGAATTTAGATTATATCAAGAAAAGTCCTCAAGCTAAAAAATTTAAAGAATTAGAAGATAAAATAGCTGATGCTTTAGCATTTATGGAAGCTTGTGGAATAACTTCAGATTTTAATAATAGATTATACACAGTTAATTTCTGGACGTCACATGAAGCTTTACATTTACCTTTTGAAGAAAGTATGACTAGGATTGATTCTACTACTGGAGAATATCACGATACATCAGCTCACTTTGTTTGGATTGGAGACAGAACTAGACAGATTGATGGTGGTCATGTGGAATTTTGTAAAGGTATTGAAAATCCTATAGGAATAAAATGTGGACCAACCTCCAAGCCAGATGAAATTGCAAAAATTTGTGAATTGATTAACCCAAATAACGATAAGGGTAAAATTACATTAATATCCAGATTTGGTCATAAAAATGTTGAGAAATTTTTACCTAAGTTAATTAGAGGAATTAAAAAAGAAGGTTTAAATGTTGTTTGGTCATGCGATCCGATGCATGGTAATACGATTAAATCAACAACTGGTTTTAAAACGAGACCTTTTAACGATGTTGTTAGTGAAGTTAAGAATGTTTTTGCTGTACATCAATCAGAAGGTTCTTATGCTGGTGGATTGCATGTAGAAATGACTGGACAAGATGTGACTGAATGTACTGGGGGTGCTAGAAAAATATCTGATGCAGACTTATCTAGCAGATATCACACACATTGTGATCCTAGATTAAATTCTGATCAAGCAATTGAATTGGCATTTTTAATTTCAGATGAGATTAAAAAGAATAGCAGCTATTCGAGAAATGCCATTCAAGCGGCATCTTAGACTATTGTTTTCAAATCAATATAGATTAAATAAAAATCATGAGTCCTGCTGAAAAAATAAAATATATATCAAATTGGATCAAAAGCTATGTTGATCAAATGCCAAATAAAGCTAACTCTTTAGTGATTGGTATCTCAGGAGGTATTGACTCCTCTGTCTCAAGTACTTTAAGCGCAATGACAGGTTTAAAAACAATTGTTTTAACTATGCCAATAAAACAAAAAGAAAATCAGCATGATTTAAGCTTAAAACATCAAGAGTGGTTAACGAAAAAATTTAAAAATGTTGAAGCCCATACAATAAGTTTAGATAAATTATTTGAAACATTTTCATCTACATTAAATAAATTTGATAATGAACATGGCTACGCCAATTCTAGAGCAAGGTTAAGAATGACAACTCTTTATCAAGTTGCTGCAGCTAATAAAGGTATTGTTGTTGGAACTGGAAATAAAGTTGAGGATTTTGGTGTTGGTTTTTATACAAAATATGGTGATGGAGGTGTTGATATTTCTCCAATAGCAGATTGTAACAAAACAGAAGTATGGGAATTAGGTAAAGAACTTGGAATATTGAAAGAGATAATTGATGCTCCCCCCACTGATGGTTTATGGGATGATGGCAGAACAGACGAGGGTCAATTAGGATTTAATTATAGTGAATTAGAAGATGCTATGAGTAACCCAAACTCACCACATAGAGACCAATACGAAAAAATTAGAAATCAAAACTTGCATAAAATGGAGCCTATTCCAGTTTGCAAGATTCCTAGTTAATCAATTAGATTAACAAATCCCCAAATAAGGTATATTTCTTAATCATCAATGATGGATATTTTTTTAACAAATAATTTAACAAATAAAAAAGAGCAATTCATTCCAAAAGATAAAGAAAAAATAGGAATGTATGTTTGTGGCCCGACTGTTTATGATGATCCACATATTGGTAACGCAAGACCTTTAGTTGTTTTTGATATCTTATTTAAATTACTTAAAAACAATTATTCAAAAGTAACCTATGTTAGGAATATAACTGATATCGATGATAAAATTATTAAATCGTCTCAAGAACAAAAAATTTCCACAAAAGAACTTACGGAAAAAATAACATCAAGTTTTCTAAAAGATTGTGAATTTTTAAATTGTGAAAATCCAACTTACCAACCTAAAGCAACAGAACATATAGACCTAATGATAGAGATGATAACTGAATTAATTAAAAAAGATTTTGCTTATGAAAATCAAAAACATGTCTATTTTGAAGTAAAAAAATTTTCTGATTATGGAAAATTATCAAATAAAAATTTAGATGAGTTGATTGCTGGATCAAGAATAGAAATTAGTGAAAATAAAAAAAATTCTGAAGATTTTGTTTTATGGAAACCGTCAACTGATGGTGAACCTTACTGGGAGTCTCCCTGGGGAAAAGGTAGACCTGGTTGGCATTTAGAATGTTCTGCAATGTCCAAAAAATTTTTGGGCAATGAATTTGATATTCACGGGGGCGGTATAGATTTAATTTTTCCACATCACGAAAATGAAATTGCTCAATCTAGATGTGCAAATGAAACAAAAGTTTTTGCAAAATATTGGATCCATAACGCCTTTATCACAATGTCTAATGAGAAAATGGCTAAGTCTCAAGGAAATATCTTAAAGATTAAAGATTTTAGAAATAAGATTAGTGGTCAGATTATTAGATTGGCTCTAATGAGTACACATTATAAACAGCCACTTGATTGGAATGATAAGTTATTAAGTGATTGTGAAAATACTTTAGATAAATGGTACAGAGTCTATTCATCTGATTTAAAACCAATTAAAGTTCCAGATAAAATTTTAAAGCCATTATATGAAGATTTGAACACACCTGGTTATATTGCAAACCTTCACAATTTATTTGAAAAAGCTACTAAAGGTGAAGGTATAGACTTATTCATATCAGCATGCCAATTTATAGGTTTGATGAATGAAAGTAATGAGCAATGGAATGACTTTAAAAAGAATAAAGCATCTATTAGTGAGTCTGAAATTAAAAATATGCTTAGTTTAAGAGATAAAGCTAGAGAAAATAAGAATTATAAAGAGGCAGATAGAATTAGAGATGAACTTTACGACAAAGGTGTTTTAATAGAAGACAAAGATGGTAAAACACTCTGGAAATTTAAATGAGCAAAGAAAGATTATACATATTTGATACAACTCTTAGAGATGGAGCTCAAACTCAGGGTGTTGACTTTTCTTTGGAGGATAAAGAAAAAATCGCCTCAGCTTTAGATAATTTAGGTGTTGATTATATTGAAGCAGGATGGCCTGGTGCTAATCCAACAGATACAGAATTTTTTCAAAAGAAACACAATTTTAAAAACTCAAAGCTAACATCTTTTGGGATGACTAAAAGATCTGGAAGAAGTGCAGAAAATGATACTGGTTTATCAGCACTCATGAATTCAAATACTTCTGCTGTTTGTTTGGTAGGAAAGTCCTGGGATTTTCATGTTGATGTAGCTTTAGGAATAACAAATGAGGAAAATTTAGAAAATATTTCTGAAAGCGCTAAACATTTTGTAAAAGCAAAAAAAGAGTTCATGTTTGATGCAGAGCATTTTTTTGATGGTTACAAAGCAAATCCAAAATATGCATTGTCTTGTATAAAAGCGGCATATGATCAAGGTGCAAGATGGATCGTTTTATGTGATACGAATGGAGGGACATTGCCTCACGAAATTACACAAATAATTACCGAAGTTTCTAAAGTTGTTCCAGGAAAGAACCTGGGAATCCATGCGCATAACGATACTGGCAATGCAGTTGCTAATTCATTAGCTGCAGTATTATCTGGAGTGAGACAAATCCAAGGAACAATCAATGGTTTAGGTGAAAGATGTGGTAATGCAAATTTAATGTCATTAATTCCAACTTTTTTTTTGAAAAAAGATTTTTCATCGCAATTTGAAATCAGTATCAAATCAGAAAACATTAAAAATTTAACTGAATGTTCAAGATTATTGGATGAAATTTTAAATAGAAAACCTAATCAGCATTTACCTTATGTTGGTGCTGCAGCATTTTCACATAAAGGAGGATTGCATGTATCCGCTGTACAAAAAGATCCAAAAACTTATGAACATATCGATCCAGAAGAGGTTGGTAATACAAGAAATATTGTTGTTTCAGATCAATCTGGAAAATCAAATATTATATCTAGACTAAAAAGTATCAAAATTAATATTGAGGAAAGTGATCCAAAAATCAAAAAACTACTAGACGAAGTCAAGGATCGAGAATTTATTGGTTATAGTTATGATGGGGCTGACGCCTCTTTTGAATTACTAGCTAGAAGAATTATTGGAGAAATACCAAGATATATCTCAATTAATGAATATGACGTGTCTGTTAAAAAAAATAAGTCTGGAGAAATAGTTTCCTCTGCAAAAGCTCAATTAGAAGTTGATGGAGAAAAAATTATGTGTGAGGGAGAGGGGAATGGACCAGTAAATGCATTAGATAATGCTATTAGACAAAACGTTGATAGACTTGCAAAATATTCTAAATATCTAAAAGATTTAAAACTTGTTGATTACAAAGTAAGAATTTTAAATACAGGAACAGAGGCAGTTACTAGAGTGTCTATTGAAAGCACAGATTCAAAAGGAAAGAATTGGTTTACTATTGGTGTATCTACCAACATTATCGATGCTTCGTTCAAAGCGTTAATTGATAGCCTAGATTATAAACTATTTAAGGATAATGCTCCTGCTAGTAAATAATGAGTGAAAAAAACATCACTTTTATTTTACATAAACCTCAATTATCAGAAAACATTGGTGCATGTGCTAGGGCTATAAAAAATTTTAATTTTAAAAAATTAGTTTTAATTAATCCAAAACCCATCTTCCCTAATGATAAAATCTTAGCAACATCTGTTGGAGCAAAAGACATCATTAATCAAAGTAAAAAACATGATAATTTAGAAAAAGCTTTAGGAAAGATTGATATTTTAATTGCCACTTCGGCAAGATTTAGAAATAAGAATATAAAACATATTAATTTAGAAGATTTAAAAAAGATTAATTTTAATAAGAGAGTTGGGTTTTTATTTGGGTCAGAAGCATCAGGCTTATCAAATGAGGAGGTGAGTTATGCAAATTACACTTTGCAAATATCTACTAATCCTGATTTCAAATCTTTAAATTTATCTCATAGCTTGATCATAATTGCTCAATATGTAGCCAGTCTTATCAAATTAAAAAATATTCCGTTTAAAAAATCAAAAAAGGTTAAATCAGCAAGCAAAAAAGAAATTCAATCAATGTTAGGCCTTTGCATTAAAAATTTAGATGAAATAAATTTTTTTAGACCTAAAGAGAAGAGGCCAAAAATGTTAGAAAACCTAAGAAATATTTTTTATAAAATGGACTTATCTGATAAAGAAACACGTATATTATCTGGTGTATTTGCAAGTTTGTGTAAAAAACGTTGATTGACAAAATAATGAGTAAGTTTATAAAGCCCACTATTAAATGACAAAAAGATTAAACTCTAAACATAAAGTTGACAGAAGATTAAAAGTAAATCTTTGGGGAAGACCTAAAAGTCCGTTTAATACAAGAGCATATGGACCTGGCCAACATGGTCAGACCAAAACCTCAAAACCGTCAGATTATGGAATTCAGTTACAAGCAAAACAAAAATTAAAAGCCTATTACGGAAATATTAATGAAAGACAATTTAGAAATATTTATAAAAAAGCTAGCATGCTCAAAGGTGATACAAGTGAAAACTTAATTGGTTTATTGGAAAGAAGATTAGATGCAGTGATATATAGAGCAAAGTTTGCTACTACAATTTTTTCTGCAAGGCAATTAATCAACCATGGACATGTGAAAGTTAATGGAAAAAAAGTAAACATATCTAGTTATTCTGTTAGAGAAGAGGACACTATAGAAATTAGAGATAAATCTAAACAGCTTGCAATAATCGACATTGCTCTAGCAAGCAAAGAAAGAGAAGCTCCAGAATATATTCAGATGGATGAAAAAAATAAAAAATTTAAGTTTGTTCGAATACCTAAATTTGAGGAAGTGCCATATCCAGTTGTTATGGAGCCAAATTTAGTAATTGAATATTACTCTAGATAATAATTATTTTTTATAATTAATACCTTTATCATCACATACTTTCTTTAATTCTCCGCTCTCATACATTTCTTTGATGATATCACACCCACCTATAAATTCTTTTTTAATATAAAGTTGAGGGATTGTTGGCCAATCACTAAAGACTTTAATTCCATCTCTCAAAGATTGATCTTCTAATACATTCACACCCTTAAAATTTATTTCTAACATTTTAAGTATATTTGAGACAGTCATTGAAAAACCACATTGTGGTTGATCTGGAGTACCTTTCATAAAAAGGCACACATCATTAGTATCAATATGATTTTGAATTAAACTTTTTGTTTGATCATCCATTATTGTTCCTTTGTTTTAATTGCTAAAGCGTGTAGTTCATTTCCCATCTTACCTTTTAATGAATTATAAACCATTTTATGTTGTTCAATTTTACTTTTACCTGCAAATTGAGAAGAGGTTATAGTTGCTGAATAATGATTGCCATCTCCGGCCAGATCTTGAATATCTATTACAGCATCTGGCATTGCTTCTTTGATATATTTTTCGATTTCTTTTAAATCCATTGCCATTTTTAACTCATATACTTTGTTAACCAATTTGTATAATAAGACTTTAATTCGTCAATTGTAAGTTTTGTCTTTTCATTAATAATCATATCTTTTTTTGAGATAATACCAAATTCTTCATGATGCACTGAGTTTTTGTCTAAAATTTTTGTTACTTCTTTTAAATCTTCTTTATTTATTTCTATTAAATACCTGCCTTGATCTTCTGCAAAAAAATATTCAATTTCGTTAATTAAACTTTTTGGCTTGCTAATCTTAATTCCCTTATTACCTTTAATACACATTTTACTTATAGCAACTAATAGACCTCCTAAAGATATGTCGTGAGCACTTTTGACATACCCTTTATCAATTAAATTTAATATTGACTCTCCATTATTTTTTTCGTTGAAAAGATTTACCTCTGGTGGAGGTCCATTTTTTTCATCTAAAATTGTTCTGGCAAACAAACTTTGGTCAATATGCCCTTCAGTTTTACCAATGATTAAAACTAAATTATCAACTTTTTTTAAATCCATCGAAATCATTTTTTTATAATCCTTAATGAGACCCACACCACCAATTGATGGTGTTGGTTTGATTCCAACTTCTTTGGTTTGATTGTAAAAAGATACATTACCAGATACCACAGGGAAATTTAAATATTTACTAGCTTCACCAATACCTTGAACGCATTCAACAAACTCACCCATGTTGTTCTCTTTTTCAGGACTTCCAAAATTTAAACAATTTGTGATAGCGATCGGTTTTGCTCCAACTGAAATTAAATTTCTCCAACTCTCCGCTACGACTTGTTTACCACCTGTTAATGGGTGAGCCCAACAATATACTGCTGAGGAGTCCACTGATGCTGCCACAGCTTTGTTTGTTCCATGTACTCTTACAACACCAGAGTCTCCACCTGGTTTTTGAATAGTATCACCCATAACTGTATGATCATATTGTTGCCAGATCCATTCCTTGCTACAGATATTTTGATTAGATAAAATCTTCTTTAGTATATCCTTGATCTTTAATTTATTTAGAACTTCATTTTTAATTTTATTTTTTTTGGGCAACTTTGATTTTTTCCACTTACGATCGTACATTGGAGAATTTTCAACAAGAATATTAACAGGTATTTTTGCTACTTGCTCTTGATTAAAAAATAATTCGATATTTTTTGAGTTTGTTGTTTTTCCAATTACTGCAAAATCTAAATTCCATTTATCAAATATTTTTTTTGCAATTTCCTCTTTGCCATTTTCTAAAACTATCAACATTCGTTCTTGGCTTTCAGATAACATAATTTCGTATGGAGTCATTTTAGTCTCTCTACATGGGACTTTATTTAAATCAATCTCAATGCCTAAATTTCCTTTTGATGCCATTTCAATACTCGATGAAGTAAGACCAGCAGCCCCCATGTCTTGAATGGCAATAATTGAATCGCCAGCCATCAATTCTAAACATGCCTCTAACAAAAGTTTTTCAGTAAAAGGGTCACCAACTTGCACAGTTGGTTTTTTTTCCTCAATCTTCTCATCAAAACTAGCTGAAGCCATACTTGCTCCATGAATTCCATCTCTACCAGTTTTTGAACCCACATAAATCACAGGTTTATTTAAACCTGCAGCCTTTGAGTAAAAAATCTTATTTTTTTTTACTAAACCAAGTGTCATTGCATTTACCAGAATATTTCCGTTGTAAGAACTATCAAATGAGGTCTGTCCAGCTATGGTTGGCACACCCATACAATTTCCGTAGCCACCAATACCATGTACAACTCCTCGTAAGAGATTTTTTGTTTTTTTATGTTGTGGAGATCCAAAATGTATCGAATTCAAATTAGCTATCGGTCTTGCTCCCATGGTAAATACATCTCTCATAATTCCACCAACACCAGTTGCAGCCCCTTGATATGGTTCAATAAACGAGGGATGGTTATGGCTTTCAATTTTAAAAACAATTGCATCTCCATCTTCAATATCGATAACACCTGCATTTTCTCCTGGACCTTGAATTACTTTTTTTCCTTTGGTTGGTAGTTTTTTAAGGTGAAGTCGTGATGACTTATATGAACAGTGTTCATTCCACATTGCAGAAAAAATTCCAAGTTCAGTAATATTTGGAGTTCTCTTAAGTAATTGACAAATTTTTTTATATTCATCAGACTTAAGACCATGATCTATAGCAATTTGTTCATTAACTTCCATTATTTGATATTATTAATAAGATTATTGAAAAAAATTGAGCCATCTTCCCCAGATAAACTTTGGTCTATCATTCTTTCAGGATGGGGCATCATTCCTAATACATTTTTTTCTTTATTAAAAATGCCTGCAATATTTTTAATTGAACCATTTGGATTATATTGGTCTTCTATCTTGCCTTCTTTATTACAATAGTAAATTGCGATTTGATTATTATCCTCAATTTCTCTCAATTGATCTTTAGTACAAAAATAATTTCCTTCATTATGAGCAATATGAAATTCTAAAATATCTTTATTAAGATTTTTAAAATATGCATTTTCTTTGTTGTCCAATTTCACAAAGACATTTTTACATATAAACTCCAAATATTTATTTCTTAACAAAACTCCTGGTACTAAACCTGTTTCAACCAGTATTTGAAATCCATTACAAATTCCCATGACCAATCCCCCAGATTTTGCAAAATTTATAACTGATTGCATTATCCTAGATTTTGAAGCCATACTTCCACATCGTAAGTAATCTCCATAAGAAAAACCACCTGGAAGTACAACTAAATCACTTTTAGGGAGTTCATTATCATCATGCCAAACCATCTTGTTGTTAAACCCAAATTTCTTGAGCGCAACATCCATATCTCTATCACAATTTGAACCAGGAAAAGTTATTACAGATGACTTCATTAATTATTGTGTTTCAATAATCTTAAAGTTTTCGATTACAAGATTAGCTAAAAGTTTTTTACACATGTCCTCTACAACAGCTTTTGCTTTGCTTGGATCATTTTCATTAACATCTATTTCAAAGTATTTACCTTGTCTTACTTCACTGATATTTTCAAACCCCATTCCATCCAATGCTTGATGGATGACTTTACCCTGTGGATCTAAAACATCTTTTTTTAATGTTATTATTGCGGAAACTTTCATTTACTCTTTTTTTTTATAGACGAGAGTTTTGTGACATTTACAGCGGATACATTTGATTGTTCATGAAGAATACCAAGTCGTTTTGCAACCTCTGTATAAGCTGGTATCAAATCTCCCAAATCTTTTCTGAATCTATCTTTATCAAGTTTTTTGTCAGTAATTGAATCCCACAATCTACAAGTATCAGGGCTGATTTCATCCGCTAAAATAATATGATTTTTTCCACTTTCATGAGTGAAGCCAAACTCTACTTTGAAATCGACTAATTTAATTCCAACTCCTCTAAATAAACCAAGTAAAAAATCATTCAATCGTTTTAAATTTTCATCAATTAAATCAAGCTGAATAGCGTTAAGCCAATTAAATGCCAGAATGTGTTCTCTACTTATGTTTGGGTCACCTAATTTATCATCTTTGAGACAATACTCTATTAATGGATATTCAAGTACAGTTCCATCTTCAATACCTAATCTTTTTGTTAAAGATCCAGTTGCAATATTTCTCACAATGAACTCAATAGGAATAATATCCACAAGTTTCACAAGTTGTTCTCTCATATTTAGTCTTTTTACTAAATGATTTTTAATTCCAATTTGATTTAGGTTTGAGAGTATATGTTCTGAAATTCTATTATTAAGAACACCTTTGCCCTCAATAGTACTTTTTTTTTGATTATTAAATGCTGTTGCATCATCTTTAAAATATTGAATAACAAGATTTTTGTCAGAAGTTGCATAAATAATTTTAGCTTTTCCTTCGTATAATTTTTTCCCTTTTTTCATTACTTAATTACTCTTCTAAAAATAAAATTGACATTTTTCATATGTTTTGAATAGCTAAATATTGATTTTAATTTCTTTATTGAAATTTTACTCATTATATAACTGTCAGATTGTACTACATCAAATAAATTCAAATTTTCAGCAAAACACTTTTTTGAAAAATTTTGAACCATTCTATATGATTTTTCTCTACTTAATCCAGTTTTTGTAAGTTCAAGCATCAACTCTTGTGAAAAAATTAAGCCTTTCGTTATATTTAAATTCTCTAACATTTTTTTTGGATAAACAATCATATTATCTAAAATATTTGCTAATCTTACTAAAGCAAAATCAATAGTTATATTAGCATCAGGACCAATGTTTCTCTCTACGCTTGAATGTGAAATATCTCTTTCGTGCCATAAGGCTATATTTTCAAGTGCAGGAATTACTGTACTTCGTACCATTCTTGAAAGGCCTGTCAAATTTTCACTTAAAATAGGATTTTTTTTATGTGGCATAGCAGATGAACCTTTTTGTTTTTTTGAAAAAAATTCTTGTAGTTCGTAAACTTCACTTCTTTGTAAATGTCTGATTTCTATAGCCACTCTCTCAATTGAACCAGCAATAATTCCAAGAACTGAAAAATAAAAAGCATGTCTATCTCTTGGAATAACTTGAGTTGAAATGGGTTCAACTTTTAAGCCAAGTTTTTTAGCAACATGTTTTTCCACATTTGGATTTATGTTGGCGAAAGTTCCAACAGCTCCTGAAATAGCACATGTTGAGACCTCATCTATTGCATCGACTAATCTTTTTCTATTTCTTTTAAATTCTGCGTAAAAAGAAGCAAGTTTTAAACCGAAGGTAATTGGTTCAGCATGTATGCCATGACTTCTTCCCATGCATGGTGTAAATTTATATTTATTTGCCTGTCTTTTTAATACTTTTAAAATTTGATCAAGATCTTTAAGGATTATTTTTCCTGATTGAACTAATTGAATATTGAAACTTGTATCTACAACATCTGATGAGGTCATTCCCTGATGAAGATATCTTGCTTTAATCCCAGCTTTCTCTGTCACAGAAGTTAAAAAAGCTATAACATCATGTTTAACTTGAGACTCAATTAGATGAATTCTTTTGACGTTAATTTTTGCTTTTTTTCTAACAATTGAGGAGACCCCTTTTGGAATTTGATCTAATTTTTCCATAGCTTGTGCTGCAGCTATCTCTACATCTAACCAAATTTTGTATTTATTTTCCTCTGACCAAATATCAGTAAGTTCTTTTCTCGAATATCTTTTAATCATTAATTATAAATATGGAGGCTTTGAATAACCTTTAACAGATTCTGTAAAAATTTCATAACCATTTTCTGTTATTCCAACTGTATGTTCAAATTGCGCAGAAAGAGATTTATCTTTTGTAACTGCTGTCCAACCATCATTAAGCATTTTTGTAGCAAATTTACCTGCATTAATCATGGGTTCAATTGTAAATGTCATTCCTGGTTTTAGTTCCATACCTGTATTTTTAGTTCCATAATGTAAAATATTTGGTGACTCGTGAAAAGTTGTACCTATACCATGTCCACAAAAATCTCTGACAACTGAAAAACCTTTTTCTTCTACATATGTTTGAATTTCATGGCCAATATCTCCTAGTTTTTTTCCAGGTTTTAAAATTTTTATAGCCCTCATCATTGACTCATGAGTTGCATCTATAAGATTATTTAATTTGACAGAAGTTTTACCTATACAAAACATTCTACTTGTGTCTCCGTAGTGGTTATCAATAATTGCTGTGACATCCACATTGACCGCATCCCCTTCTTCTAAAATTCTTTCTTCAGAGGGAATTCCATGACAAACAACATGGTTTAATGATGTACATAACGATTTAGTAAAGCCTCTGTAATAAAGTGGGGCAGAGTAACCTCCGTTGTCTCTAATAAATTCGTAACTAAGTTTGTCAATTTGTGCAGTTGAAATACCTTCTTTTATATTCTCAGTAAGCATATCTAAGGTCTGAGCTGCGAGTTTCCCTGCGATCCTCATTTTTTCAAATTTTTCTGAATAACTATTCATTAATAATATTTAATTTTTTTTCTACTCTAATTTCTTTTGAATTTAATTTGCATCTATAAGCAAGAAAATTAACACCAGCTTTTTTTGCAATAAGATAATTTTTATAATATTCTTCATCAATATCTTTCGCAATTTTAAAATTTTCCATATTTTGTATCTGAACTAAGAAGATTAAGTATGATTTATAACCTTTTTTTGTGGCATCAATAAGAGTAAGAAGATGTTTTGAGCCTCTTGTGGTAATTGCATCGGGAAATTCAGCAGTTTTTTCATCCCTAAAAAGAGTTACATTTTTAACCTCAATAAAACTTTTTTGCTTTTTTTTCTCTATTAAAAAATCAAATCTAGTTTCTTTGTTGTAAAAAACCTCAGACTTAATACTATCATTGTTTTTTAACTCATTAATTAGATTATTATTTAGACCATGCTCAACAATTTTGTTTGCCATGTGAGTATTTACACCAACTAAATTATTATTGGCTTTAATCAACTCTAAACCATATTTCAGTTTTCTTTTTGGATTATCATTTTTAAGTAAGAAGACTTCGTTTCCCTTATCAAGCAGACCTTTCATAGAGCCTGTATTTGGACAGTGGGCTGTCACAACTTCTTTATTTATTTTTACATCTACGAAAAAACGTTTATATCTTTTGATAAATTTGCCTTTTATTAAAGACTTGGTAAATTCCATATTCAAATTATAGATAATATGAAAAAAAATACAAAAGTTAATGCTGCTATATTAATAATTGGAAATGAAATTCTTTCAGGACGAACTCAAGATACAAATACAAGTACTTTAGCTGTTTGGCTGAATTCACTTGGAGTTCAAGTAAATGAAGTAAGAGTAATACCAGATATAAAAAAAACTATAATTGGAAACTTAAATATCCTAAGAAAAAATAATGATTATGTTTTTACAACTGGTGGTATTGGTCCAACTCATGATGATATTACTGCTGAGTCTGTTTCAGAAGCTTTTGGACTAAAATATGAAATTCATCCGGAAGCTTTTAAAATTTTAGAAAGTTATTATAAACCAGGAGAATTTAATGAAGGTAGACAGAAAATGGTCTGGATGCCACATAATGCAAAATTAATTTTAAATCCAACGAGCGGGGCACCAGGATTTAGTGTTGAGAATGTGTTTTGTTTACCAGGTGTCCCATCGATATTAAAATCAATGTTAGGTAGTTTGAAACAAAAGATTGTAGGCGGTGATCCAATATTAAGCCATACAATAAGCCTAAGAACTGTAGAAAGTGAAATCGCGAATTCTTTATCAAAGGTTCAAGATCAAAATAAAGATGTTGAAATTGGAAGTTATCCCTTTTTTCACGCAGGAAAACTTGGTGTCTCGATAGTTCTCAGATCTGAACAGCAATCAAAAATTGATACTTGTAGTGCTCAGATTTTAAATTTTATTAAAGAAAAAAAAATAGAAATAGTAGATCGATAAATGCTTTATTTTGCTTATGGTAGTAATCTACATCATTTTCAAATGAAAAGAAGATGTAAAGATAGTGTTTTTTTAAAAAAAATAAATCTAAAAAATTTTAAATTAACATTTAGAAGTAAATATCGAGCGGCAGATATTGAGCCAAAAAAAAATTCTATAGTACCTGGTGGGTTATTTGAGATATCAAAAAGTGATGAAAAAAAACTTGATATTTATGAAGACTTTCCAATTTTATATAAAAAGTATTTTTTTTTATATTATGGAAAAAAAGTTATGACTTATACAATGACTAAAAAAACACCATTTAGATTTCCAACCGAAAGATATCTTAATATTGTTAAACGTGGATATAAAGATTGTAAGCTTGACAAAAAATATTTAGATAGAGCATTATTGCTTTAACATTTTCAAGTCAACTTTTTTTTTCAGCTCATTATAAACTTGATCTTCGACATTTCTCCAGTCATTAAATTTTTCTTGTTGAAAAATTCTAAGAGTTTTATATGGATTAATTTTATTGAATTCACCCCATCTCCAATCAGGATGCAGGCTTAACATACCCCATGTTTCTATATTTAATGATGCTGATAAATGTAATATTGATGTGTCACTAGTTATGACTAAATCTAAATTTTTAATTATAGATGCAATTTCATCTAGTTTATATTGACCATAATCAACTAAGTTTGATGAATGAAAATCATCCAAATCACGATCCCAAATTTCATTTTGTAAACAATAAAATTTTGCATTTATTGAAAATATTTTTTTTAAAGATTTAAGTGGTACAGATCTAAAAGGTTCATTAGCACCATTAAAACTTCCTGACCAAACTAAACCTATGTTGAGTTTATCTTTAATTATTTTTTCACTCCATTTTAAATCATTTTCTCTAATAGTTTGTATAAGATTTTTGTTATTGACAAATTTTTCTTCATAAAAAAATTTTATTAATGATCCTAACGCAATTTTGAAATCAAATGGTTTATGCCTACAATTTTCAATAGTTTCAATTGATAGGTTGTCAATCTCTACTTTAAAAAGATCTTTTATATTTTTTTGAACTATGAAAGTTACATTTTTTGCTATTTTTGCTAATGGTATAATATATTTAGAAAATTGAATTGAATCTCCTATTCCCTGTTCATTAAAGACTACAATACTTTTTTCATTGATCTTTTCACCATTCCATTCTTTTATATCTTTATAAAAATCAGTGATTTTCGAATTTCTATATTCATAATATTCCCAACCTTTACTAAAATTACCTTCGTATAGTAATTTTAATCCATAATAATTTAAAAACTCAGGTTTTTTTTTAATATCATCTTTAGATTGATTTAATAGTTTTTCACATTCCTCTTTTTTATCAATATTTGAATATAATATCAGAAGAGTAATAAAAAATTTTGGAATATTTTTGTTTTCATCCAAAATATTAATTGCTTCCTGAATTTGATTTTTAAGGATTAAGAATCTTGCCTTATTATATTTGAATTCTGTAAAATTTTTGTCAAAATTTTCTGCTTTATTCAAAAAAATTTCAGAATTTTTTAAATCTCTTAATAAAATGTAGCTGTTAAGAAGATTATTTATGATTATTTGGTCTTCTCCAAAATTAATTCCTTTAAGAAAAAATTCATTTGCAATTTTTGGTTTATTCTTTTTTAGGTACATACAGCCAATATTATTTAAGGCTTGTTTTTTATTTTTACCATTAAGGTCCAAATATTTAGTGTAATATTTTAATGCATCACCTAAATTATTATTTAACTCATGAGCATAAGCTAATTGGTAATTGTATTCATCATTTAATTCATTAATTTCAACCAATTGTTTTGCATAAACTAACATCTTATTAAAAAGTTTTTTTTTTAAGTAAACCAAATAAAGATTTTTTATAGGATCTTCATATTTGGGTTGAATTTCTATGGATTTAATAAAATATTGTTCACTTAATTCTAAATCATTTTTAATTAGGTATATGACACCTTTAAAATTGAATACGATGTGCTGATTACTTTTGTCATTGTATATTTCACATAACCTTAATGCTTCTTTTAGATTTTTGTTTTTGATATTATCTGCAATTTCTTTTAGATTTGTCATTGAAAAATCATTTTTTTAAATTGATTATAATTAATGATAAAATGATTAAAACAAAAAAACAATTTTTATATATTTGATAACCAAATTGTTTCAAAAGGTTTTAAAATTAAAAATTTCTTATTTTTAATGTTAATTTTTGAATTTAATAAATTCTTCATCTTTTGTTTTTTTTTATCAATCTTAATTGCTTGAATTTTTGAACTTAAATTTGTAATACATATTATTGTCTGTTTTTTATCTTCACTTATTCTTTTAAAACCATAGATTTTTCCTCCAAAATCAATATTTATTCTCGAAGCATTTGGATGAAAAGCTTTCTGATTTCTTCTGATTTTTAACAAATTACAGATACTGGTATAAAATTTATTTTGCTTTGTTTTGCTGTCTTTAAGTTTATTATTAATATTTTTTAAATTCCATTTATATCTATTAATATCTCTGTTATTACCAGTAATTATAAATTTAGCTTCGTCATTAGCTGTGCCAAAAATAGAATTAAAATATATAGCTGGAATACCCTCAAAAGATATCATTATGGCGTGAGCAGAAAGATATCTTTCAAAATAAAATTTACCTTTTTGATCATAATCAGATTTTTTTAAAGCATCAAAAACAGTAATATTGGCCTCATATACTTTTTTAGTTTTATTTAAAACTTTTCTATAAGAAAATTTTGAGCCATTTTTTTTAAGTCTTTTTAAAAAGTTATTTAATACTTTTTGATTAAATAATCCCTCTGTAGGCCTCATTCCAATTCCGTCATGTGATGCAATGAAATTTAAATAACTATTACCTTTTTTTGTATTTGGAAGGTTTTTACTCCATTTATTTAAAAATATGCTATTTTCAAATAATAAAGCGTGAATTAATAGTGGTGGTAAAGAAAAATTATAAATCCAATTAGCTTCATCATTTTTTCCAAAGTAACTTAAGTTTTCTTTCTCAGGTAAATTTGTTTCTGTAATTATATTAGTTTTAATATTAAGTAGATTAGTTATATTTCTTAAAAGTTTAATTACTTCATGTGTTTGTTTTAAATTAATACACTTGCTTCCATTTTCTTTCCAAAGGTATGCAATTGCGTCTAATCGAAAAATAGTTACACCATTGTTAATCAGATGTATCATTATTTTAATAAATTGAATTAATACAAAGGGATTTCTAAAATTTAAATCAATTTGATCTGGGCTAAACGTCCGCCAAAGATAATCAGATTTTTTAAAAATTTTAATTTTTTTAAGTAATCTATGATCTCTTGGTCTAACTACTTTAGAAGTGTTAAATTTTGAATCTACTGTTAAAAAATAATCTTTTCCAGGCTCCTTTTTCTTTAAAAAATTTTTAAACCATAAACCTCTTGCTGATGAATGATTAATGACCATATCAGCCATAACATCACTTGATTTTGAAACATTCTTTATATCTATCCAATTTCCAAGTTTACCCTCAACTTTGTAATGATCTTTGACAGCAAATCCACTATCACTACTTGAAGGATAGAATGGTAAAAAATGAATAGTATCAAAATAATCTCTTAATTTTTTTTGAAAGAAGTTTTGAAATACTTTAATTGATTTCTTTTTTTCTGAATATACGCTGTCTCCATAACAAATGACCAAAGTAGTTTTTTCAGAGATACTTTTTTTCTTTTTTGGATTTTTTATATTAAAATGATGAATTATTTGAACAATTTCATTTTCAAAATAATCAATATTTTTTTTCGACAGGAATGTTTTGTAAATATTGTCTAATTTAGACCTTATAGTTCTCTGATCTTTTTGAGTTAACATTAATAATATTTTTTATTATCATCATTAACTACTTTTTCAAGTCTTCCAAGAAAATCCGGTATAGCACTTTTTACTCTACTCCATGTGGGTATAAAAGGGGTATCCATTGGATTAAGAATAAAGGCTTCTCCAGCTTTCATTATATTTATTGCAAATAATTCGACTGCTTTTTCCTCAGTATGAGAATCAAATTTTAGACCATTCATGACTGCATCATTTCTGTATATATCAATTAAGTCTAAAGCAGATCTATAATAAGTTGCTTTTAATGATCTAAACTTTTCCCTACTAAAAGTGTTGCCTTGAGTTGCTAATTTTTTGATAAATGTTTTAATGATATCGATAGACATTCTTGATAGTCCTTTTGTTTCATCATCAATTGATAACACTTGATGTTTGTGGTCATAAGTATCTGCTAAATCCACTTGGCATATATTTTGAGGCGAAAAACTTCTTTGCATTTCAGATAAAATTCCAACTTCAATTCCCCAATCTGAAGAAATTCTTAGTTCAGGTAAAACATTTCGCCTAAATGAAAATTCACCTGCCAGGGGATATTTAAATGATTTCATAAAGTCTAAATACTCGCTTTTTCCAATTGTTTTTTCTAACGCTGTCAGTAAAGGAAAAACTAATAATCTTGCAACTCTTCCATTCATTTTTTCATTTGCTACTCTTGGATAATAACCTTTACAAAATTCAAAATTGAAAAGTGGATTTACTACTGGATAAAACAGTTTTGCAAGCATTCTTCTATCATAAGTTTTAATATCACAATCATGTAAAGCAACTGAACGCGCACTATCTCTTGCTATACACATGCCTATACAATACCAAACATTTCTACCTTTACCAAGTTCACTTGGTGCAAGATTGTTTTTTTTTAATTCTTGATCTAATTTTTTTAAACCTGGGCCATCATTCCAAAGAATTGAAAAGGATGATTTCAATTTCTTAAAAAATTTCCAAGCTTTTTTAGCTTGTGCTTCATTTGCTTTATCTAATCCGATAATTATGTGATCTAAATATTTTGTTTTACTTATTTCCTCTACTATTTTTGGTAAAGCCGTTCCCTCTAATTCAGAATAAAGACATGGTAAAATTAATTCCATTTTTCTTTGTTCTGAAAATTTTGATAGTTCACTTTCAATGACTGTTGTGGACTTTGTTTTAAAGTCGTGCAATGTTGAGACTACCCCATTTTGAGAAAAATCACTCATGCCGGGTTTTTAATCTTAATAGTCTAATTTAACTAGTGCCGTTTTAATCACATCAGCCCAGCCCTCAGGTGATGGCTTGTTCGAAACTATTAGATTATCTATGTTTATTTGATCCTGTGTAAATTGATCATTAAAGACTAAACATGGAATATCACAATTTCTCAACATATCTAAATCATTGAAATTATCTCCTACAGCTATGACCTTTATTTTACTTTCGACCTTTTTGCAAATTTTAAGAACTTGATTCATTGATCTAACTTTATCTGTGTTATCTCCTAAGTTTAAAACACGGCCACCTTCTTGCATTGTTAATGAAGAAGATCTTAATATGTTAAATAATCTATTTTTTTCTTTTTTGTCACCCTTAAATAAAAAGGGAATTGTATATTTCCGATTTAAAGCATTTTTTAAATTATTTTCCTGAAGACCAAAAATATTGGCTTGTTCTTTTGAATTCATTTTTGAGATAAATTTACATTTAGCTTTAAGATTTTCAGGAACTTTAGAATCAAAAATTTCAATTAATTCCTGTTTATCTCTGCTCAAAACTATTTTGTTTGGAAAATTACTATTTATTAAATTCAATCCATGAATTGAAGATCCATTTTCAGATATATAAGGAAGATCCGAACCAAGTTCAGATATAAATCCATCTATTTCTTTTTCAGTTTTACTAGTATTAGGAATAATAATAATCCCCTGATCAATAAGACTTTTTACATAATCTTTTATCTCATCAAATTTGAAATTATCTCTATGTAATAATGAACCATCTAAATCAGTAAAAATAATTATTGAAAATTTTTTACTCAAAGAAATCTATCTTATCCTGTTTTTATTTTTGTCAAAAAATAAAACCTTGTCTTTAGAAAATGATATTTTAAGTGGCTGATTATTTATATCTTCTGACGATTTAATAGTAATTTGGTTGTCTGATAATTTAGCGTAAATAATTTTTTCGAAGCCTAAATTTTCAATAAGGTCTACTTTAACATCTAACTTAATTTCACGATCATCTTTTATACTGATATCTTCAGGTCTAATACCTAAATAAATATTATCTTTAAAATCAAAATTTTCAAAAGTTATTTTATTTTTAAATAATTCTATGGTGTTCGAATTAACAATTTGTTCTTTATGAATTTTAATAATATTCATTTTTGGTGAACCAATAAATTCTGCAACAAAAATGTTATTGGGATCAGTGTAAATTTCATTTGGTGTACCAAATTGTTCAATAATACCTTTATTTAAAACTACAATTCTATCAGCTAATGTCATCGCCTCTATTTGATCGTGTGTTACATAGATAATATTTGTTTTCAATTTTTTATGTAATTTTGAAATTTCAACTCTCATTTCAGACCTTAAGGCTGCATCCAGATTAGACAATGGTTCATCGAATAAAAATACTTTAGGATTTCTTGTAATAGCTCTACCGATTGCAACCCTTTGTCTTTGTCCGCCTGAAAGTTGTTTGGGTTTTCTTTCTAATAAATCTTCGATTTGAAGGGTAGCAGCTGCGTGATTAACTTTTTCACTAATTTCATTTTTTGAAATTTTTTCCATTTTTAAACCAAATGACATATTTTCAAAAACATTCATGTGTGGATATAAAGCGTAAGATTGAAAGACCATTGCAATTTCACGTTTAGAAGGAATTAAATTATTAATTAGTTTTGTATCTAAAAAGATTTCTCCTTGATCAATACTTTCTAATCCAGAGACCATTCTCAATAAAGTTGATTTTCCACAACCTGAAGGACCTACTAAAACTATAAATTCTCCATCGTGTATGTCTATGTTGAAATTGTTGATAACTTTATTTTCGCCAAATGATTTTTCGAGATTTTTAATAACAATTTTTGACATTTATTTGATTTAAAGGGATTTTAACTAACCATTAAATGTTGTTAAAAATTTATTACACTGCTAGATTTATCGCAATGAAAAAATCGCGAACATCAGAGAAAACTAAATACCAGAGAGGAACAATATAAGAGGGGGAATACATGATTAAAAAAATCATAATTAATATATTTGCTCTAGTATTTCTAATTACTAATACTAGTTTTGCGGATATTAAATTTTGGACGACAGAGGTCCAACCTGCAAGAATGGCAAAACAAGAGGAGATGGCTAAAGCGTTTGAAGCTAAAACTGGCATCAAAGTTGAAGTCATACCAATTGAAGAAAAAGATCTTGGTACAAGAGCTACTGCAGCAGCAGCAGCGGGAGATCTTCCAGATGTGATTTATCACACTCTTCAATATGTTTTACCATGGGCTGAGGCAGGCATATTAGATGTTGATGCAAATAACGCTGTAGTTAAGTCGTTAGGTAAGAAAACATTTGCACCAGGCGCATTAAATATGGCTAAGAAGGGTGGAAAAATTGCAGCTGTTCCAGTTGATGGCTGGACGCAAATGGTTGTCTATAGAAAGGATCTATTTGCTGCAGCTGGTTTAGAGCCACCAACTTCATATGCAAACATCGTTAAAGCAGTTAATGCATTATCAAGCAATGACATGTTTGGCTTTGTAGCTGCCACTAAAACAGATGAAAACTTTATGAGCCAAGTACTTGAACATGTACTTTTAGCTAATGGAGTTAATTTTGTTAAAAAAGGTGGAACTAAAAAGCAAGGGAAAGCTTTAAAGAATTCTTTAGAATTTTATAAAGTAATTGCAAAAGCAAGCCCTCCAGGAGAATTATTCTGGAAACAATCAAGAGCTTTATACTTTGCTGGAAAAACACCGATGATTATTTGGTCACCATTTATTATGGATGAGTTAGCAGGTTTAAGAGACTCTGCTCCGCCAACAATAAATAGCGATCCAACATCACCAGAGTTAGCTTCTAAAACTGGTTTCATTACTAATTTTAGTGGACCGAACAATAAAAAAGGTGCTGCTTGGGCTGATGTAAGATACTTTGGTATTACTGCGGATGCAGATACTGATGAAGCTAAAAAATTCATAGAGTACTCTATGAGTGAAGGTTATACAGCTACATTAGGAATTGCTCCGGAAGGAAAGTTTCCAGTAAGAAGAGGAAATAAGAGTGATCCTAGTGCTTACACTAAAGCTTGGAGTAAATTACCAGTGGGTGTTGATAGAAAAGCTCCTTTAACAGATCTTTATTCTGCAGATGTTATTGATAACATCGTTGCAGGTTTAGATACTGCAAACAGATGGGGTGTTAAAGAGGGTGAACTATCTAGAGCATCAAAAATCATCAATTCTCAATTCTTAAATAGAATCACGAGAGAATATATTGATGATCAAATCTCAGTTGATGAAGCGGTTAAGAAAATTAACGCTGAATTAGCTAAGTTTTAAATAATAAATTTATAAAGAGCGGATAATATTTTATTATCCGCTTTTTATTATGAGTGATTCATTATCAAAATTAGAGAAAAGAACTGCTTACACCTTAGTTTTACCTGCAGTCCTATTAGTTTTTGCCATTGTATTATTTCCTATATTTGCCAATGTTTGGATCAGTTTTAAAGACATTGAACTAAAAGATATTAGAATTCCAGAACCTAGAGCAAAGAAAATTGTTAAATCAATTTCAGAAAATCAATCAGAATTAAAAATTATTTATAAACTACGAAATAGTTCTTTGATTCAAGAAATAAGAAATGTTCAGTTTCAAGATAAATTTCCAACAAATGTTTCACCAGTCAATCTTGATTCTAGATGTAATTTTCAATCTAAAAAGGTTGTTTGTGATTTTGGAAATTGGAAGGCAAAATATAGGGAAAATTTTGAGATAACTATACACAATAACAATGGTGAAATAATTGATAAAAAAATAATTAAATCTCAAAAACCAATTTTAAGTGGGAAAGCAGATAACCCGCTACTGACTACAAATTTTACTTTAGAAAATTTTAAAAAAGTTTTTTATGAAAATAATTTTGTTGAATTACTTTTAACAACATTTTACTTCACTTTTTTTGGCACAGTTGGTGCAATTATCTTTGGAATTTTAGCAGCTCAATTAGTTAATCAAAATATTCAAGGTCGAACATACATGCGAGGTATTCTACTTTTTCCATATGTTGGCCCTGTAGTTGCTTTAGCTTATACTTGGACACTATTGTTGGATCCGAATAGCGGAACTTTAAATGCATTATTAGTTAATTTTAATATCATAGAACAACCAATAAATTTATTAGGCCAAAAATACATAATCATGAGTATTTTAGGATTTGAATTTAAATTAAGGTTGGCTTTGACCACAGTTATCTTTTTTGAAATTTGGCGCTATTTTCCACTCGCTTTTCTATTTATTTTAGCAAGATTACAAGCAATACCACAAAGTTTGTATGAAGCAGCAGAGGTGGATGGAGCAAGTCCGATTCAAAAATTTATTCATATTACACTGCCTCAAATTACAGCCATCATCTCAATTTTATTTATGATTAGGTTTATTTGGAATTTTAATAAATTTGAAGATATCTTTTTATTAACGGGTGGGGCATCAGGTACAAGAACTTTACCTATTAATGTTTATCAACAAGGTTTTGCAGTTTCAGATATTGGGATGGGCTCTGCTGTTTCAATAGTCATTGTGATGTTACTTCTTAGTTTCATGGTTATTTATTTTAGATTAATTGGAAAGAGGGCTAATGAAGTTTAAGTCTCTTGCAATATTTCTAATCATTTCATCTTTTTTTCTGACATGTATTTTGTCAATTTGGAAAATCATGGCTACGCTCCAAGGTTTAAGTTTCACTAATTTAAACATCACACCTGTATTCTTAATTGGTATTTTATTATCTTTAACATTTATCTTAATCGGTAATAAACTTAACCACTTAATAAAGATTTTTTCATTATCTTTTATATTTTCAATTTCATATTTTTACTTAAATGAAGCATCTCCATATTGGTATATATTTGGAGTTTTCTTAATTACTTTATTTTTTACGAACAAACTCAAAAAATATAGTATGCAATCTTTACAGGAAGATTTCATATCTGAAAAAATTATTTTTGATTTTATCACTTTATTTGGCATTGTTTTCTTTGCATTTGTAATCCTATTCCCTTTTTACATTATGCTAATTACCAGTTTTAAAACACAGATCGCTTTATTAGTTAATCCTTTAGACTTTAGTTTAGATTTTACAAAAAGCTTAACTGAGTTGTTTAAGTCTTATTTTGTTATCTTTGAAACTTATAATTTTGGTAGGTATATCTTAATAAGCTCAGCAGTTTCTATCGGAACTGTTATTATCACATTATTATTTGCAATCCCTGCAGCTTATGCTGTTGCTAGATTAAACTTTTTCGGCAAAAACTTTTTATCAACCTCAATTTTAATCATTTATATGTTTCCAGCTATAGTATTAGTGATCCCTTTATACACTGTGTTTAGTCAACTTGGATTAAGAAACTCAATCTTTGGCTTATTGATTGTTTATACAGCCACAACTTTGCCAGTCGCTATTTATATGCTGCAAGGGTATTTTAAAAGTATTCCAAAGGAAATTGAAGATGCGGGTATTATGGATGGTCAAAATTGGTTTGGCATAATTTTAAAGATTATTATTCCTTTAAGTTTGCCAGCTATTGCATCTGTTGCACTCTATGTCTTTATGATTGCTTGGAATGAATTTCTTTTTTCATTGATGTTTTTAGATAGTCCTAAGACCTTTACTTTATCAAGAGCTATCCAATATCTAAGTGGAGATGCAGAAACACCGCGCCAATACTTAATGGCAGGTTCAGTAATAGTTACTTTACCTGTGCTTTTTATTTTTATATATTTTGAAAAATATTTGGTTAGTGGTCTAACTGCTGGAAGTGTGAAAGAATAATTTTTAGAGGTCTTAATAAAAATATGAAAAAGATATTAACAATTTTATTCATTTCATTATTCATACCCAATCTTCTATTAGCTAAAGATCCTAAAAGTTCTTATCCTACTTTTACTAAATGGTTATTGGATAATGGATATAATCAATATGTAGATATTGATGCAAAAGGAGTTCCAAGACATAATTTGAAACTTAAAGTAAGTGAAAAGTTATGGAAGATTCCTTATAAAATGAATCCTAATCGAGATACATTAATATATTATTTTTATAGATATAATTTTAGTCATTTAACTGGTGATCCCAACACATACTCATGGAAACCAATCGAAATTAAACCTGCTAATAAACCTTATAAATTTGAATTTGATCTCCAAGAAGATAAATTTATAAAAAAACAACTCAAAACAAAAGGTTTAGTTAGTTATTTATATTATCAAGATGGCAAAGTTTTAATTGATGAAATTTCACCCGATGAAAAGCTAGGGGAATTTATTAAGGATGATACAAGGTTAATCTCAATGTCGATGGGCAAATCTGTGATGTCTTACATTCTAGGTCATGCAATATGTGAAGGTTATATAGATAATATTGATAGTACCATTAATGATTGGCCTGTTTTAGAAAATACACTTTATAATAATCAAAAATTAATTGATATGTTAAATATGGCACCTGGTGACCAAAAAGTTATTTACGAATGGTCAGACGGCGCAGGCATAAAAGCAGACAATGATTACGATTATCAAGTAAATAATATTTACACTACAATAGGTTTCTATTTTCAAAATACTGAAAAATCAAAAAGCGTTTATAACTACAATGGTTTTATAACAATGATACTTAAAAATTATATAAGACATAAAACTGGTGATAATTATAAAGTATTATTAAACAAAATTTTTCAAAATAAAGTTAAAAACGAATATAATGTTCAATTTGTTGAAATGAACAGTGGCTCTGAAGAATGGGGAATAGGTGATTCTATGGTCCGCTTAACAAGACATGACTGGCTTAGACTTGCTAAAGCTATGATGGACGATTATCAAAATGATACATGCGTAGGAAATTACTTGAAAGAAATACATAAAAGAAGAATTCCTAAAAACTTAGGAGGAGATAAAGATGAACCAGAATTTAATCTGACTTATACGTATGGTGGACAATTTCATTTTGATTATCCTGGTTTGAAAAATAGAGTTGTATTTGGTTTAGGTGGTAGAGGAGGACAAGCGATTTTAATAGATGTGGAAAATTCCAGAATAGTCGTAATTAATTCAATTCAATATAATAATGGTAAATACAAATATAATGTTAAAAAACTTTTAATAGATCCAATAAAAAACGGTAGATAAAATTCAATTGAAAATTAACTTATGATTGAACAAGTTAGTATTTATTTAACAGCGATGATACTTGGGATAATGTTATTTTTTTCCTTTGTGATTGCTCCAGTAGTATTTACTTCTTTAGATGAAGATAATGCCAGAAAGTTTATAAGAAGAATATTTCCTTTTTATTATAATGTTAATTTAGCGATTAGCTTTATTGTTCTACTAGTATTTTTATTTTTAAGTAAATTAGGTGTTGATTTTTATTTAATCTTATTAATCACAATTTTATTTGCTATATCAAACTATTTATTAATGCCGTTAATTAATAAATACAGAGATGAAAAACAGGATAAAAAATTCAAATATTCACACTTTATCTCAGTAGTAATTAATTTTGTTCAAATGATTTGTTTGGTGTTTCTTTTAATTTAAAAGTTTTTTTTCCTTTTTATTTTTAACTTCGTTTTTTTGATCACAATATTTCTTAAAAACATAAGCTGTTGATACCCCACCAATTAGTATTAATTTTAATATCTTTAATTTAATAAGTGTTTTAATCATGATTTAATATCAAACCTTTCTAATAAAAATTGGATTACTAAATTATAGAAAAATACAAAACAAAAAATATAAAATAGAAAAATTACTTCTTTAGAATTTAAGAGGTATCCAGTTGCGGTTAAAAGCACGAAAAATAGGCTAATTGATAAAGCAAGCTTTGCCTGTGACTTTTTTTTTAAGTGAGATTTAACAATATTGCTTTTCATTGAATAATAATAACTATTAAAGATATATATTCATCATGAATTTTGTCCTACCTAGACATTTGAATTGTAATGTTTTAACATTTTTAACACTCATTATTTGAATTTATTGAGTTATTAATGATTAATTGTTGTGAAAAGTATTTATAAAATTCATTACGTTGTATTTTTTTTAGCTTTAATTTTTTCTAAAGCTATAGCGGAGCCAACCTTTGTGCAAAGTAAATTAATTGATAACGCGTTTTATTTAGGACTTAACTTTAATAATGATGGTACAAAAATGTATACTGTAAATGCTGGAGCATCGGATGCAGTTATCGAACATATATTAACTACCCCATATGACATTTCAACGGCAATCGTAAATAACACTTTTGGAGTAAGTAGAGGTGGTGATACACAAGCATCACAAGTAGTGTTCAATAACGATGGAACAAAAATGTTTATTGTTAACCATGCTGGTAGAAAGTCAGTAGATTACTACTCACTAAGCACTGCATTTGATGTTTCAACTGCTACATTTGATGGCGAATATTTTATCTCTGGTCAAGAAAAGAGAGCAAATTCAATTGCATTTAATAATGATGGTACCAGAATGATTATTGCTGGTGCAGGAAATAACTCCCAACATCGTATTCATGAATATTCACTAAGCACAGGATTTGATCTTAGCTCCACAGTTACTCATCTTAATACTGAAGACCTAAGTTCTACTCACAAATATATAGATGGAGTTACTTTTAATTACGATGGTACTAAAATGTATACCATTGAAGGTATTGGAGATTTAGTTCCAGGTGACAATGAGATTTCTCAGTTTAAATTAACTACACCTTATGATGTTTCTACTCGATCCCTTGAAGGTATCTTCGATGTAAGTTCTGTTAGTGCAGATTCAAGAGAAGTTGTGTTTAGTAATGATGGAAGTAAAATGTTTATCATTGATGATAGTCCCTCGGATGCTAATAATAATAAAGTTCATGAATTTAACCTAAGTTGTAATTGGAGCATAATCGATGGTGCTTGTGATGATCCAATAACTACTTCCGATGGGGGTAAAGATATTTTAAGCTCAATCGAGTCACAAACTGCAACAGCAAAGCAAATTGCTATCCACGCCACTACGCCAGTATTAAATCGTATGTTTTGGTTAAGACGTCATAGAAGTAATGACCAATTAAGTAACCAAAATATTAGATTAAATTTTTCTAATTCAATGATGGCTTCATTATCAGAAATGCTCCCAGTATCAAACAAAACTAATGAGGTGTTAGATAAATTGTCGGATGAATGGTCATTTTGGAGTGAGGGCAGTATTAGTTTTGGAAGAGCAGGAGATACCTCACATTCTTCGTCAAAAAAAATTGATAGTAAAGGTATTTCGTTTGGAATGGATAAAAAGATAAGTGAAAATAAATTATATGGATACGCATTCCGGTATGGTCGAGATGAAGTGGATGTAGGCTCTTTTGGCACGACACTGGATACTGACTCTATTAGTTTATCACTTTATGGAACTTTTCCTCAGGATGATGAAAGATTTATTGAAGGTATTTTGGGCGTAAGCAAGTTAAAGACTGATCATGTTAGAAAGGGAGGAGGGAATACTCGAACAGGTAATCGAAATGGATCACAAGTATTTGGCTCAATTAATTATTTTACTACTTATCAAAAAGAAAAATTCAATATTTCTCCTAATATAAGAATTGATCTCAGCTACACAGAATTATCAAAGTATTCAGAAACAGGGGTAGCTAATCTTGTTTATAATAAACAAGTAGTTGAAACTGGAATGATATCTTCAGGTTTTAATTTAAGTAATATTATTGACTATAACTCATTAACACTTGAACCAAATGCAGGTTTAGAATTTAGTTTAGACTTTAGCCCCACTTCAGATGCAACATATAGGTATATCTCACAAACAACAGAATATACTAGAGGCATAGGTCAAGATTCTAAAAGTATTAGAGGCAATATTGGATTTGATTTAGAAATGGATAATGGTTTATCTCTAATGACGATCTATGAAAGAAGTCAAAGTGAAATTGCTCATAGTGATACCTTATATATAGGGTTTGGCTATGTGCCTGTTGAAAGTACTGAGTATGCTATGAAATTAGATAATAATAAAGCATCTTTAAATTATAAAAGAAATTTAAGTGGTTTTGATATCAACATAAGTTCCAACTATAGTTTAATAAGTGAAATTCCTGAATATGGAACAAACCTTGAATTAAGAAATACATTCTAAACTATTATTAAGAGAGAGAATAACATATATTCATACTGATGAAAAAATTCTTAGGCATAATTTTTCTGGGACTAATATTAAACAATAATGCTTTTGCTGGACCATATGAAAGTTTGATAAAATTTAATAGATGGCTAAGCTTAAATGGTTATGATCAGTATTTAGATAAAACAGGAGATCCTGTTGATATGGTGCTTGATAGATCGCTTTGTACATCTGAGGCAACTTGGGACGAATGTGTTGGAGCTGATGGAAAATTAATACCAACCAAAGATCGTAAATACACTCTAATTTATCCAAATAATTTAGATGTAAAAATAATGAAAAGGGGAGGTGGAAACGAAATAAATTATCAAGCCAATCCTAATTTTGGCACTTTACTCTTTTATGTTTTCCATTACTTAGAGGATATAAAAGGATTTGGTAAATATTTAGTACAACCATCTAAAAATCCAATTAAATTCAAATCAAATTTAATAGATGATAAAATTGTAAAAAAACAATTACAAACAAAAGCAATTCTAAGTTATCTTTATTTTGAAAATGATGAAATCATTGTTGATGAAATTTCACCTAAGGATCGTTTTGGTATTATCTTTAAAAATGATACTAAATGGAGTTCCATGTCGATGGGTAAAAGCTTAGTTTCTTACGTGACAGGTCATGCAATTTGTGGCGGTTATATTGATAGTATTGATACAACATTAAACGACTGGCCTTTGATCAAGAACACTCTCTATTCTAAAAAAAAATTAATTGATATTCTAAACATGGCTGCTGGAGATCAACAATATGTTGATGATCATGATGGATTAAAAAAGACTGGAAGATGGTACAATAGCTTTCCTATATCTGCTTTTGCTGATTTAGAATTAAAAGATTCAGAACCATCTAATTCTAAAAAGTATCATTATAATGGTTTAGCAACAAATATTATAATGAACTATGTAATTTACAAAACTGATAAAGATTTTCAAAAACTTTTAAATGAAATTTTTCAAAAAAAAGCCAAAGTAGAAAATAGTGTATTTTTTTTAAAACAAAAAGGAATTTCAGATAAGCAAGGTCCAGGAAGATATTCATTTAGAGCTAGTAGATATGATTATCTAAGAATTGCAAAAGCAATCATGGATGATTATCAAAATGATACTTGTGTAGGTAAATATTTAAAAGAAATTCATGAAAGGAGAATTAAAAAAAATTTAAAAAAAGGACACGAACCTGGCTTTAATCTCTCGAGTACTTATGGTGGACAATTTCATATGGATTATCCAGGTCTAAAAAATAGGGTAGTTTTTGGTTTAGGAGGTTTTGGTGGTCAGGCGATTTTGATTGATGTGGAAAATTCAAGAATAGTTGTTCTAAATTCTTTGCATTATAATAACAAGAAATTCAAATATAATGTTAAAAAACTTTTATTAGATCCAATAAAAAACGGAAGATTAAATTAAAAAAATTTACTTAATAATATTTATTCGAACCAGAGCATGACTAGAGCATAGAGTGATGGTATAACAATGTTATGAAACAAAAAGGTTTCACCCTAATAGAACTCCTAGTCGTAGTAGCCATCATTGGTATCCTTGCTGCAGTAGGAGTGGTTGTTTATAATGGGTATACGAGTAATGCTAAAAATGCAGTTCTTAAAAATAATCATAAAACAATAATAAAAATGATTAAGGAAGATTTTGTTAAATGTGAAATTGAAGGAAAACTTGATAGATTTGTTTGGAGCAGTGGTGCAGTTAAAGAATATACAAACTGTACCCTCGCTTTTGATCAAGGTATTTTACAACAACATTTTTTTTTCGTCGGATTAAAAGACCCAATCTTTGTTAGACCTAGCGCTTGGGGAAATAGGAAAGTTATGGATTCAGGTGCCTTATGGGCTGGATCTCCAAGTGGTTCATATAAAATAGGAAAAACTTTTGTTGAAAGTAGTTGGACTAATTTAAAAATCACAACATATATGACTGATGGGGTAACAAAATTAGAAGATAACTTAATAGTACCAAATAATTGAATTATTTTTATTGGAAAATCTTAATAATTAATTTTCAGATTCTCGGATCATTCTCGGATCTAGATAGATAAATTTATGATACATTAATATAAAAAATTATGGTTTCGAGACTTAAAAAACAAAAAATAAGAGATATCTGGAAAACAGAAGATAAAGACTTTACTCCATGGTTGGTTCAAAATATTGCACTTCTTAATGAAGATTTAGGCTTGAATATTCAAGATCCTGAAAGTGAAAAAAAGTTAGATACTTTCAAAGTAGATATCGTGGCTGAAGATGATCAAGGAAAAGTTATAATTGAAAATCAGTTTGAAAAATCTGATCACGATCATTTAGGAAAATTATTAACTTACATAAGTAACGTAGAAAATACTAAAAAAGCAATTTGGATTGTAGAAGATGTAAAACCAGAACATCACAGAGCAATAGAATGGCTTAATGCTAATGTAAAAACGTGCTTATTTTTTTTAGTGAAAATTCAAGTTTTTAAAATAAAGGATAGTGAGCCAGGAGCTCAATTCTTTTTATTATCAGGACCAGATGAAAATATTACGAAGGTTGGAAAAATTAAGGAAGAGGACTCAGAAAAAGAAAAAATTAAATTTAATTTTTGGTCAGCCTTTTATGAAAAATTAAAACAAAAAAGTAATATTTATAGTAACACAGCTCCAAAGGGCAGAAATTATATGGGTGTAAGTGCTGGGGTAAGAGGGGTCAACTACCTTGTTGCTGCAATGAACAGATCTGGCCAAGTAGAAATCTACATTGATAGAGGAAAAGAAGAGGGCAAAGAGGCAAATTTAAAAATTTATAATCATTTGGAGAAACATAAATCATCTATTGAAAAAGATTTTGGAAATGAATTAGAATGGAAAAGACTAGATGACTCTAGGGCTTGTAGAATAGCATTTAAATCTGATTTAGGTGGTTTCCAAGATGAAGACACATGGGAGGATATTCACAATTTTCTAGTAGATCATTTGATAAAACTAGAAAAAGCTTTTAAAGGACCGATAAAAGAATTAGATAGGATTTTATAGGATCCCTCGGATCATTCTCGGATCTGGGGAGATAAAATAAAAAAAATTTACTTATTCATCTTGTTCAATTATAAATATTGGCATAAACACTCATGAAATTCATTAATGCCCTCGTGGTGAAATTGGTAGACACAAAGGACTTAAAATAGTTTGAATTGAGGAATTTCAGAGTCTCTTATAGTCTCTAATAGTCTTAATCCCTTATAATCCTAGAACTTTCTAAATCGTTGGATTATTTTTATTGGAAAATATGAATAATAAATTCTGTTAAACTAGTAGCAAACTAGTAGTCAGAGAGATAAAATTTTATATGTTTGATTTTCTCAAAAACAATAAGTGGATTAAATATTATGATGAAATTAAATCATATTTTAACCCAAGATTTTTAATTGATGCAATCATTCCTACAGATATCATTGATACAGCAAAAACAGTAGCAAGCAACAAATCAGAAGACCAAATATTTAGATTTATAATAGGGTGTGCAATAGTTAGAGGAATACTTATTGCAATTCCTGGAGATGTAGCTGTTGGATTATATATTGCCCAAGCTATTGATTTTGCAATGGCAGCTAACATAGCAAGACTAGTTGGTTTAGATTTTAAAAAAGAAAATATTTTTAAGTTGTTAGGAGCTGCAAGTCTTTCTGCAGTTGCTGTGCTTTATGCGTTTGAAAAAGTTTTAAATATTATATTTAAATTCGTAGCTAATTTACCAATTGCGGCACCAGCTTCATTTATTTCTACTACAATTACTTCATTGTTTTTGGGTTTTTTTTGTTTTCTCGCTTTTACTGAAATTAAAAATAGTGGTAACAAAAAACTTAAAATACTATCTGTTGGAAAAATAGCTAAAAACGCATCTACCTTTACTTATAAAATCGGTAAAAATCTAATGACTTTGCTATTTAAAGATATGCCAGGACTTTTCAATCAAGTGAAAGAAAATGTTAAATCTTTTATGCAGCTAAACATTGACTATAAAAAAAAAATTAAGGGAGAATTTTTTTTTGCTGCAAGTATGGCTTATTTATTAGACGGAAAGACACAAAGTTTTGATGGTCCTATAAGTCAAATGTGGCTGGATGCTTGGAGAATGTCGTATACCAATAAATTAGGCCCTGATGCCTCGATTGAAGATATTAAAAATTTAGCACAACAGTATCAGCCTGAGCAAATGCCTGGTGTTGAGAATTTGGTACAATCAAAATTTTATGAAATTTTGGAGGAAAACTATGAAAATATGGATGGAGATAATTGGTCAGCAAAACTTTTTACTGATCCGTCACATCCTGCTACTGATGTAAGATTTTATAACTCCGAGACTAATCAAACTTATGAAGTAAACTACAAACTAACTGATGACTCTGAATATATTGAGCACCATTTAGAAAAATATCCTGATACACCAGTTGTAACTTCACCTGAAACAGCAGAGAAAATGAATAATCCATTAGTCACCGGAGGTCAGTATGAAACTAAAGAAGTTATTAAATTATCAGATGATAATTTTATGAAATTATTAAATTCAAAACATTCACTTTATTTGCAAGAGGGGGCCGCAGCAGCAGGTATTATTGTGCTATCAATTTATTTATTTCCTTTTTTCGTTCATTACTTCAAAGAAAATATTGATAGAGAACAATTTATGTTAGCTGTTAAGAAATTTGTACCAGATGTTACTACCAAAACATTAAATAGAATAATAATGCTTACACTTATGGGGCCTATTTTTGGATGGTTTTTATTAGCAAGATTTTTATTAAATATATCAACCCACGAAAGTGATAATGTTAAAGATATAAAGCAATTATTTTATAAACCCTTAGTATGAGGCTACTTTTAAAACATGAAAATTAAGAACAAGAAACTATATAGAATAGATTTTAAACATAGCAAATCCACATGTAATTATGATGAGCATGATGATTATGATGAAATATATGGAAAGGCTGTAATTGATGAAGGAGATGACAATACTGAAAATTACGTTGATGCAGGTTTAATTGAAGCTTATTTTTTAAACGTAGAGGACATAAAAGAACCGGTTCATTTTTTATTAGACTCAATATCTGGTGATCATGAGCGTCTAGCTAAATATTTTGACGATGAAAATAAAATTAACGATAAAATTAGAAAATTACTCAAATTGAGCGAAGAGGATGTTAGAATGATGAGTCTAAATTTTCTCTATATTCATAAATTAAAAGTTTTAAAAAAGTACAGAGGATTAGGAATAGGAAAAACCTTAATGCAAGCTATGATAAATGATTATAAAAGAGATAGTTCTCTTGCTTTTTTAATTGCTGCACCCTTGCAATTTAGTGGACGAGAAATAAACGATGATCCCAGTGCTCAAGAAAGTTTTAACAATAGAACTGAAGCCCAATCAAGAAAGAAACTTATAGAGTTATATGAGAGTTATGGTTTTTTAAAGATACCTGGTGGTGAAGGTGATATGGTAGCTTATATTGGAGATTGGTTTTTTTAACTACAAGTTAAAAGGTTTTAATTTAGCCTGGACAGTTGGTCTAGTTATACTAATACCTTCATCATTAAGTTTTAAAGCTATATTTTTGTAAGAGAAACCATCTTTTCTCATCTCTTTAATCAAAGAGATATGCTCTTTATTTAGATTAACGAAATAGGGTGTTTTAAAATTATTTTTTTTTGCGTATCTATCAAATTGACTCCTGCTAATTGGTTTGAATTTTTTTGAAAAATCTTTTCTAATATTTGCAAAAAGTCTTTGTTTTTTAATTTCCTTTTCTAAAAATTTTTTTTCTTTTTTTGTTAAATTAATGTGTTTATATTCCTTATTTCTTAAATTTGGGTTATTTCCATCTGGATATAAATAGAAAAATAATTCTTTAAATTTTTCTCCAGTAACAACGTTTGAAATGTGTGAGGGGATTACTTTTAATTTTGAAGCAATGGTGTCATATTTTAATCCATCATTATACATTTTATGTATATTAAAAGCTATTTTCTCTCTAGTCTTAATCATTTTAAGTGGAAAATTATTATTTGTTTTTGAAACTTTCTTAAAATTACCATGATTAATTATTGAATTTATTTTTTCTCTTATATTCTCTCTATAATCAATTCTAATTAATTTAATTTTTTTTAATTGAGCATATTTTTCCTTTTCTTTGTCTCTTTTCTTAATTTTCAATAACTCTATTTTTCCATTCCCTTTTTTATTTGCCCAATGTTTTGTTGTAGTATGTTGTTCACCATCTATTTCTATAAAAATTATATTTCCTTTTTTTTCTTTAATTACGATATCAATATAATGAACATTTCCTTTATATTTAATCTGTTGTTCTATTTCAAAAGGAATTCCTAAACTATGTAAAGCGTGATAAGCTATTAGTTCATATTTAGAGGCATTACAAAAACTACATTTAACACCTCTTGTTATTTTATTAATATTTTTCTCATGAACCTTATGCCACTCATGTATATTACATTTGACTGAGTACTTTTCGTTAGATTTGTATTTTTTATCTTTTTTGATATTTACCGCATTAACGAACCCATTTGAATAATGATTGACTAACTTTATGATTTGTTTTCCAGTTTTGGGTTTATTAAGTTTACATGTCCCACAACCTCTTCCTTGCAAATGAATTTCATATTTTTGTTTATAATTCCCATTATGAGTAGGACAAAAATAAGTGATGAAGTTTTTTGAACCTTTATATTTAAAATTTGGGTATTGGTAGAAACTATTATGAACTTTGCTCAATCTTTCTACATGTTCCTTATTAGTAAGATTGAGATTATTACACTTTGAACAAAATGGGTTCTTTCTAAAGTTAGACATTCCCTGAATATTTTCGTGATTTTCTGAACAATGAAATTTGATTTTCCAAACTTTACCTTTTCCAGATTTTAGATGAAGTGCATCAATAAATTTCCATTTGAGCTTCTTCTTTTTGCATTTAGATATAAATTCTTCTTTAATTTGAGCTATGTTTCTTAAACTTCTCATAATAATAAGTTTACAAAATTATTATTTATATAAATAGGATTTTATAGGATAACTAGTAGCAAACTAGTAGCCACAGAGATAAAATAAAAAAATTTTACTTATTCCTCTTGTTCAATTATAAATATTGGCATAAACACTCATGAAAATAACTCATGCCCTCGTGGTGAAATTGGTAGACACAAAGGACTTAAAATCCTTGCCGCTTGCGGAGTGCCAGTTCGAGTCTGGCCGAGGGCACCACTAAATGAATAGGGTTCAAATCATATCTGATAAAAATCAAAAATCTTTAAAGATTAAATCACTAATTCAAAAAAAAATTAAACAGAATAATATAAAACGATCCAATATTACGATTGTCATTGGTGGCGATGGTTTCATGCTGCAAACACTTAAAAAGAATAGAAAATCTAAAAAGTTTTTTTATGGTGTAAATTCTGGGAGTTATGGATTTTTGATGAACAAATTTTCATCAAAAAATATCATAAGTAATTTACACAAAGCAAGAATGATAACCATCTCTCCACTAGAGATGGTAGTTAAAAATAATAAGAATCAATCAAAAAAACATATAGCTATAAATGAAGTTTCAATTTTAAGACAAAGTAGGCAAGCTGCTTCTTTATCTATTTATCATGGTTCTAAACAGATTATAAAAAAACTTGTCTCTGATGGTGTACTGGTTTCCACACCTGCTGGAAGTACTGCTTATAATTTATCAGTTCACGGACCTATATTAAGTTTGAATTCAAAAAGATTATCCATATCTCCAATAAGTCCATTTAGACCAAGAAGATGGAAGGGTAAAATTGTAACTGACAAATCTAAAATAAATATCAAGAACTTAAATTCAAAAAAAAGACCAATTTCTGCTGTTGCTGACAATATTGAGGTAAGGAATGCAAAAAAAATTACGGTAAAAACTAATCAAAAAATTAAATTTAATCTTCTTTACGATAGAAACAGAAGTTTGCAAAAGAAAATCAAAATAGAACAATTAAGAAAAGAAACATCTTGATGGTGCCCCCGCACGGATTCGAACCGCGGACCTATTGATTACAAATCAATTGCTCTACCAGCTGAGCTACAAGGGCATGCGCAATAATTATTAATTATTCATTAATTAATCAACTCTTTTTTTTAGATAACTTAAATGATGAAATACAATTGCTGCACTATTTGATACATTTAGGCTTTCAATTTTTTGATTTATCTTAATCTTAATTAAAAAATCTGCATATTTGGATGTATGTTTATGCATTCCTGATCCTTCAGATCCAAATAACAATATATTATTTCCTTTCCACTCGATTTCAGTAAAGTCTTTTTTTCCATTACCGTCAAAACCATATACCCAAAAATTTTTTTCTTTTAGATTTTTAAGTGTTGAATTGATATTAGAAACCTCAAAAATATTAATATATTCTATTGCACCACTTGCTGCTTTATACATAAGTTTACTTTCGCTAGGAAAGTTTCTTTCTTTAATAATCACTCCATCTATATTAAAAGAGGCAGCACTTCTGATCAAAGATCCTATATTTCTTGGATCAGTTACACCATCAAGACAAACTAATGTTATGTTATCTCTATCTTTAATGTATTCTTTGAGAATAGGTTTAATCATATGCTCAACTTCTGCAACATAACCTTGATGCTGTAAATTTTCTCTGGTGCTATACTTATCTAGCTCTTTTTTCGTCTTAAAGTAAACTTTGATATCTTTTAACAAGTTTTTATTAGGATTTTTTTTATGAATATTCTTCTTACTTTCTTCAGTTAAAAATACCCTTAAAACTTTTCTTTTAGGATTACGTAGGGCCTCAATTACAGCATGTTGTCCAATGATAAAAAAAGATGATTTGTTCATAAAATTACCTTTGTTTTACACGTTTTTTCAAATATTTTCCTATTAAATCACGTGTTGCATTTGGACAAATAAAATATATAAAACGCTTGTTGTTTGAAGCTTTATTGAACAAGGGGACACTTCCCCTAAGGGAGGGGTTCCAGAGCGGTCAAATGGGGCGGGCTGTAAACCCGTTGACTTCGGTCTTCGAAAGTTCGAATCTTTCCCCCTCCACCATTCAATAGTTTTAAGCAATACTGGAGTGTTACTCTTGGGGTTGTGCGGGTGTAGTTCAATGGTAGAACGCTAGCCTTCCAAGCTGGATGTAAGGGTTCGATTCCCTTTACCCGCTCCAAGAAAAATAGTTTATTAAAAAATAAAAGTGAGGAATATAAGTAATGTCAAAAGAAAAATTTGTTAGAAATAAACCGCATTGTAACATCGGAACAATCGGTCACGTCGATCATGGTAAAACAACTTTAACTGCTGCGATCACTAAAGTTTTATCTGAAACTGGTGGTGCTCAGGCTGTAGCATATGATCAAATTGATAAAGCGCCAGAGGAGAAAGAAAGAGGGATTACAATTTCAACAGCACACGTTGAATATGAAACTGAAAAAAGACACTATGCGCACGTAGATTGTCCAGGTCACGCTGACTATGTGAAGAATATGATTACAGGTGCAGCACAAATGGATGGTGCGATTTTAGTTGTTAACGCTGCTGATGGTCCTATGCCTCAAACAAGAGAGCATATTCTATTAGCAAGACAAGTTGGTGTTCCTGCTATCTGTGTTTATTTAAATAAAGTTGATCAGGTTGATGATAAAGAAATGATTGATCTTGTCGAAGAGGAGATTAAAGAATTATTAACTTCGTATAAATTTCCAGGTGACAAAACTCCAATCGCTAAAGGTTCTGCACTTGCAGCAGTTGAAGGTAGAGATGATGAAATTGGAAAAAATTCAATTCTAGAGTTGATGAAGAATGTTGATGAATTTATTCCACAACCAGATAGACCAAAAGATAAAGATTTCTTGATGCCAGTAGAGGATGTTTTCTCAATCTCAGGAAGAGGTACAGTTGCAACTGGAAGAGTTGAGTCAGGTATACTTAAAACTGGTGATGAGCTTGAGATAGTAGGTATTAGAGAAACTAAAAAATCTGTCTGTACTGGTGTTGAAATGTTCAGAAAACTTTTAGACTCTGGTGAAGCTGGTGATAACGTTGGTGTACTTTTAAGAGGTGTAGAAAGAACTGATATTGAAAGAGGACAAGTTCTTTGTAAACCAGGTTCTGTTACACCACATACTAAATTTGAAGCTCAAGCTTATGTATTAAAAAAAGAGGAAGGTGGAAGACATACGCCTTTTTTTACAAAGTACAGACCTCAATTCTATTTCAGAACTACAGATGTAACTGGAGAAGTAGAGTTACCGGCTGGTACCGAAATGGTTATGCCTGGTGATGACGCTAAATTTACAGTTAAATTAATTACGCCAATCGCGATGTCAGAGAAATTAAACTTTGCTATTCGTGAAGGTGGAAGAACTGTCGGAGCTGGAGTAGTAACTAAAATTATAGAGTAAACTCTATATAGGAGTGTAGCTCAATTGGTAGAGCGCCGGTCTCCAAAACCGGAGGCTGAGGGTTCGAGTCCCTCCGCTCCTGCCAATATAAAATGAATAAATATGAAGAACCCGATAAAATTTATACAGGAAGTAAAACAGGAAGCATTTAAAGTTTCTTGGCCCACAGGAAAAGAAACACTTCAAGGTGCATTAATGGTTTTTGCAATGGCAGTAGTTATGTCGTTGTTTTTTCTTTTATTAGATCAGGTTTTAAAATTTTTCTTAGAGTTATTACTTAAGGTGAGTATTTAATGAAAAATTGGTATATAGTTCAATCTCATTCTAGTTTTGAAAATAAAGTCGCGGGACTGATTAAAGAAGAAGCTGATAAAGCTAAAATCTCAGAAAAATTTGAGGAAATTATTGTTCCAACTCATGATGTAACTGAGGTTAAAAGAGGCAAAAGAATACAGAGAAAAAAAAAATATTTTCCAGGCTATGTTCTAATTAAGAGTGAGATGGATAATGATATTTACCATATGATAAAAAATATAAAACGTGTCAGTGGTTTCCTGGGAACAAAGGGTATGCCTGTTCCAGTATCAGACAAAGAAATTGATAAAATTTTAGGTCAGATAAAAGACGGAGTTGCCCAACCAAAATCAGCAATAGAGTATACAGTTGGTGAAAAAGTACAGGTAATTGATGGACCTTTTGCTTCATTTAGTGGAATGGTTGAGGAAATTGATGAAGAAAAGTCTAGACTTAAGGTGTCAGTTTCTATATTTGGAAGACCAACACCAGTTGATTTAGAATATAATCAAGTGGAAAAAGTAAGTTAGAATTATGGCGGCTAAAAAAGAAATAAGTGGTTTTATAAAATTACAAATTAAAGGTGGACAAGCAAATCCTGCTCCACCGGTTGGACCTGCATTAGGGCAAAGAGGGGTAAACATCATGGAATTTTGTAAAGCTTTTAATGATAAAACTAAAAAGTTAGCTGGTAAACCTGTGCCAGTCGAAATTACTGTTTATAAAGATAAAAAATTTGATTTTAAAATCAAATCACCACCAGCATCTTTCTTTATAAGAGAAGCAGCAAAGTTAAAGAGTGGATCCCAAGAACCTGGCAGAAATATTGTTGCATCAATAACAAAAAAACAAGCTGAGGAAATTGCTAAACAAAAAATGGAGGATTTGAATGCACTCGATTTGGATCAAGCGGTCAAAATAATTGCTGGGTCTGCAAGATCTATGGGTATCGAGGTCAAAGATTAATTATGTCTTCAAAAAGATTTAAAAAACTTCCTGAAAAAACTTTAGAACTTCCATCTGAAATGATTGAAAAATTAATACCAGTAATTAAAAAAAATTGCACTACTAAATTCGATGAGTCAGTTGATTTAAGTTTTCAGATAAACAATAAACAAAAAAAAAGTGAGATAAATATAAGGACTGTAGTAAATCTTCCTGGTGGAACTGGAAAAAAAATTAAAGTTGCTGTGGTATGTGAGGATACAAAATTTGATGAAGCGAAAAGTGCTGGTGCAGATATTGTAGGTGGTGATGAATTTATTGAAAAAATTAAAAATGGAGAAATGAATTTTGAAAAATTAATTTGTACTCCATCTATGATGATTAAATTGTCGAAATTAGGGAAGGTATTGGGACCAAAAGGTTTAATGCCAAACCCTAAACTTGGAACAGTGACTGAAAATTTAAAAACAGCAATTTTAGATGCAAAATCTGGTCAAGCAGAAATTAGAAATGATAAAGATGGTAATATTGGTGTGAGTATAGGAAAAAAATCTTTTACTGATGATAAGTTAATTAAAAATTTTAATGCTGTTATAGATACACTTGAAAAGGAAAAATCAAATAATACAATAAAAGGAGATTTAATTAGATCTGCATTTTTAACATCAACAATGGGTGTTTCTTACAAAATAAAATTAGGTAAAAATATTTAAGTTATGATGAATAAAGAACAAAAGAAAAATTATATTGCGGAAATGACAACGCAATTTGAAAATAGTAAGGCGGTAATGGTTACTCATTACCAAGGTTTGACCATGACTCAATTAGACGAGTTAAGATCAAAAATGAGAGAACATGGAATAATTTTCAAAATTACAAAAAACAGAATTACAAAATTAGCATTAGAAAAAACTAAGTGTAAAGATTTATCAAATTTATTTACTGGCCCAACAGCAGTTGCATTTGGGGAAGATGCAATTATGTCAGCTCGAATTTTATCTAAGTTTGCAAAAGATAATGAGAATCTTAAGTTGATTGGTGGGATGATGGAAAATGAAATTCTTGATCAAGCTGGAGTAATGAATGTCGCAAATTTACCTACTTTAGACGAAGCAAGGGCTAATATTGTGGGTATTTTGAATGCATCTGCATCAAAATTAGTGAGTATTTTGCTTGCACGATCGGAAAAAATGAGTAGTTTACCCCCAGAAAATTCTGAAACACAACCTAAAGAGTAAATTATGCCAGATCTAAATAAAATTATAGAGGACTTATCAAGTTTAACTGTTGCTGAAGCAGCAGATCTTTCAAAACAATTAGAGGAAAAATGGGGTGTTACGCCAATGGCGGCGGCAGCTCCAGCAGCAGCAGGAGCAGCTGCAGCAGCGGAAGACAAAGATGACTTTTCAATCATGCTTGTTTCTGCAGGCGATAAAAAAATTAATGTAATTAAAGAAGTAAGAGCAGCAACTTCTCTTGGTCTAAAAGAAGCAAAAGACTTAGTTGAAGGCGCACCTAAAGAAGTAAAAGCTGGTGTTCCAAAAAAAGAGGCAGAAGAAATTAAAGCTAAGTTAGAAGCTGCAGGGGCAAAAGTAGAACTTAAATAAATTAACAGGAAATTTTTAAGTACTGATTAATTAGATTTAATCAGTATTAAGACATAGATGCAAATATCTTTTACTGAAAAGAAAAATATTAGAAAGAGTTTCGGAAAACTAAAAGAAAGTTTATCCATACCCAATCTAATAGAAGTTCAAAAAAATTCCTACGATGAATTAACATTTTTTAACCCAGAGGCAGGTGATTTAACTAAAGGATTTGACAGAGTATTTAAAAGTATTTTTCCTATTGAAGATCTAAATGATAAAGCAACTTTAGAATATGTATCTTACAGACTTGAAAAACCAAAATTTGATGTAGAAGAATGTATTGCTAGAGGCTTAACTTACTCCTCTGCTTTAAAATGCACATTGAGACTAGTTGTTTATGAAATAAATCAAGAAACCAACACTAAAGATATTTTGTCAGCAAAAGAGCAAGAGGTTTATATGGGTGAAGTACCTATGATGACTAATAGCGGTACATTCATTACAAATGGTGTTCAAAGGGTTGTTGTAAATCAAATGCATAGAAGTCCAGGAGTTTTTTTTGATCATGACAAAGGTAAAACCCATGCAAGTGGTAAACTTTTGTTTAATTGTAGAGTAATACCAAATCGAGGATCTTGGTTAGATTTTGAATATGATGTAAAAGATTTTTTATATTTTAAGATTGATAGGAAGAAAAAAATTCTTGCATCTACTTTATTGCTTGCTCTTGGTTATTCAAAGAGCGAAGTAGTAAATGAATTTTATGAGTCAGAAAAATATACTTTCGATACAAAATCAGAAAAGTGGAAAACAAAATTCAATCCTGAAAATTATAAAGCTAAAAACTTTTCTGAGGAAGTTGTTGATGCTAAATCAGGAAAGGTTGTAATCAAATTAGGGGAAAAAATAAATTATTTAAACGCGAAAAAATTATCTAATGATGGATTAAAAGATATTCTAGTTGCTAAAGAATCATTATTCGGAAAGTTTTTACATAAAGATATTAAATTAAATGATCAAGAGGATGGATTATTAAAAATTGGTACTGAGTTAAATGAGACAATCATTCAACAAATTTTAGATGCAAATATTACAAGTCTAGATATTTCTGTAACAAATTCTATAAACAAAGGTCCTTATTTACTCACTACAATCCTGAATGACAAAAATAATACTAAAGATGAGGCAATTACTGAAATTTATAAGATGTTAAGACCTGGTGAGCCTCCAACAATTGAAATAGCAACTCAAATTTTTAATAATTTATTCTTTAGTTCAGACCGATATGACTTGTCTGACGTTGGAAGAGTTAAAATGAATTCTAGATTAGATTTAGAATGCTCAGATAAAATTACAATATTAAGAAATGATGATATTTTAGCAATAATTCGTAAAATGTTGGACTTAAGGGATGGTAAAGATGATGTTGATGACATTGACCATCTTGGAAATAGAAGAGTTAGATCTGTAGGTGAATTAGTTGAAAATCAAGCTCGTATTGGTGTTTATAGAATGGAAAGAGCTATTAAAGAAAAAATGACCACTTTAGATATCGAGTCAGCAATGCCGCAAGATTTGATAAATGCAAAACCACTCACAATTTCACTAAAAGATTTTTTTGCAAGTTCTCAACTTTCTCAATTTATGGATCAAACAAACCCACTTTCAGAAATTACTCATAAAAGAAGAGTTTCTGCTTTAGGCCCTGGTGGACTAACAAGGGAGAGAGCAGGGTTTGAGGTTAGAGACGTGCATCCAACACATTATGGAAGAATCTGTCCTATTGAGACTCCAGAAGGTCCAAATATTGGTTTAATCAATAGTTTATCTACTTATGCAAAAATTAATAAATATGGTTTTATTGAAAGTCCTTACAAGAGAGTAAAAGAAGGTGTTGTCCAAGATAAAGTAGAATATTTATCAGCAATGGAGGAGACAAAATTTACCATAGCTCAAGCAAATACTAAAATCGATAAAAATGGTAAAATAGTGGAGGAATTAGTTTCTTGTAGACAAAACTTAAATTTCCTTTTAGCAAAACCTGAAACGATAGATTATATTGATGTATCACCTAAACAATTGGTTTCGGTGGCAGCTTCATTGATACCTTTCCTAGAGAATGATGATGCGAACAGAGCATTAATGGGTTCTAACATGATGAGACAAGCAGTTCCGTTACTAAAACCTGAGGCACCTTTGGTTGGTACTGGAATAGAAAGTGATGTTGCATTAGATTCAGGAGTTACAATTGTTGCTAAAAGAGACGGCGTAGTAGATAAAATTGATGGTAAAAGAATTGTAATTAAAGTTACAGAGGAAACTGATTTCTCAAAATCTGGTGTTGATATTTACAATTTACAAAAATTTAAAAGATCTAACCAAAACACGTGTATAAACCAAAGACCTTTAGTTAGAGTGGGGGATAAGGTAAAAACTGGTGATATCATTGCTGATGGTCCTTCTACAAAATTAGGTGAGTTAGCTCTAGGAAAAAATGTTACTGTAGCATTTATGCCTTGGCAAGGATACAATTTTGAGGACTCTATTTTAATTTCAGAAAGATGTGTAACTGATGATGTATTTACTTCAGTACATATTGTTGAGTATGAGATTATGGCAAGAGACACAAAACTTGGTGAAGAAGAAATTACAAGAGATATACCCAATGTTAATGAAGAAGCTTTAAAAAATTTAGATGAATCAGGAATAGTATACATTGGCGCAGAAGTAAACGCGGGTGATATATTAGTAGGAAAAGTAACTCCTAAAGGAGATTCAGCATCTGGTCCTGAAGAAAAGTTATTGAGATCAATTTTTGGAGAGAAAGCAATTGATGTAACGGATACATCTTTAAGGATGTCTAGAGGAAGCAGTGGTACCGTAGTTGATGTGAGAGTGTTTAACAGACATGGAATAGAAAAAGATGAGAGATCTATCACAATTGAAAGAGCTGAAATTGATCAAGTTCAACAAGACAAAATTGTTGAAGAGGAAATTTTAGAGAGAAGCATCAAACAAAGAGCTGCACAAATTTTGTCAGGAGAGACCCTTTCTAAGAAAATAAAAGATGTTGAGGCAGGGTCTAAATTGGATTTTGAAACAATTAATAAGATATCTATTAATGATTTATTTAAATTAGCTATTTCAAATCCAAAAAATGAAAATGCATTATCACAATTAAAAGACCAGTATAATAATGCAAAACAAGACATTACTGAAAGATTTGAAGATAAAGTTTTAAAAATAAGAAGTGGTGATGATTTATTGCCTAGTGTAATGAAAATGGTAAAAGTTTTTGTTGCAATTAAAAGAAGGTTAAGACCAGGTGATAAGATGTCAGGTAGACATGGTAATAAAGGTGTCGTCAGTAAAATTGTACCAGTTGAAGACATGCCTTACAGAGAAGATGGTCGACCAGTAGATATAGTTTTAAATCCTTTAGGTGTTCCGAGTCGTATGAATGTGGGGCAAATTCTTGAAACTCATTTAGGATGGGCTTGTAAAGAATTTGGAGAACAAATTAAAAATCTAGTTAATGAAAATAATAAAAAAATTGAGAGAAATGAAAAAATCGAGAGTTTTTTAAAATCTGTTTATGGTGAGGAAATATTTGATCAAAAAGTTGATAAATTAAGTAAAACAGAATTTAAGGATTTATGTGAAAATTTACAAAATGGTATAGCTATATCCACACCAGTTTTTGATGGGGCTAAAGAAAAAAATGTAACAGAGATGTTAGAATTAGCAAATCTTCCTAAATCTGGACAAACTTACTTATGGGATGGAAGAACAGGTGAAAAGTTTGATAGACCGGTAACTGTTGGAATAATTTATATGCTTAAACTTCATCATTTGGTTGAGGATAAAATTCACGCAAGATCTACAGGTCCTTATAGTTTGGTGACACAACAACCATTGGGTGGAAAAGCTCAATTAGGTGGACAAAGGTTCGGTGAAATGGAGGTATGGGCACTTGAGGCATATGGTGCATCATACACACTTCAAGAAATACTTACTGTAAAATCTGACGATGTTGCTGGAAGAGTAAAAGTTTATGAGACCATTGTGAAGGGTGAAGAAAACTTTGAGTCTGGAATACCAGAATCATTTAACGTACTTGTTAAAGAAATTAAATCTTTGGCATTAAATGTGGAATTAAATTAATTATGAAAAAAGAACTAACAGATCTTTTTAAAAATTCAGAAATATCTGAAGCTCAAAATTTTAATAGTATCAAGATCTCATTAGCTAGCCCAGAGAAAATAAAATCTTGGACCTATGGTGAAATTAAAAAACCAGAAACTATCAATTATAGAACTTTTAGACCAGAGAAAGATGGCCTTTTCTGTGCAAGAATATTTGGTCCAATTAAAGATTACGAGTGTTTGTGTGGAAAATATAAAAGAATGAAATTTAGAGGCATCATCTGTGAAAAATGTGGTGTTGAGGTAACAAAATCAAATGTTCGAAGAGAACGAATGGGTCACATTAATTTAGCAACACCTGTTGCTCACATATGGTTTTTAAAATCACTACCAAGCAGAATAGCGCTTGCTGTTGATATGAAGCTTAAAGAAGTTGAAAGGGTTTTGTATTTTGAAAATTTTATTGTCATTGAGCCAGGTTTAACAGGTCTCCAAAAAAATCAGCTTTTAAATGAGGAAGAGTTAGCAAAGTATCAAGATGAATATGGTGAGGAGGCATTTACAGCTGGAATAGGTGCTGAAGCAGTTTTGGAAATGCTTAAAAATCTTGATTTAGATTTAGAGAAAAAAAATCTTGTTGATTACATTAAAGAGACAAAATCAAAAGTAAATGAAGAAAGGGCTATTAAAAGATTAAAATTAATTGAGTCTTTCATTGAAACTGGACAAAAACCTGAGTGGATGATTATGACAGTTGTTCCGGTTATTCCACCAGAACTCAGACCATTGGTTCCTCTAGATGGTGGAAGATTTGCAACATCAGATCTAAATGATCTTTATAGAAGGGTCATTAATAGAAATAATCGTTTAAAGAGACTGATGGATCTTAAGGCACCGGATATTATCATCAGAAATGAAAAAAGAATGTTGCAAGAATCTGTTGATGCACTTTTTGATAACGGAAGAAGAGGTAGAGTAATCACTGGGACAGGTAAAAGACCATTAAAATCTTTAGCTGAAATGTTAAAGGGAAAACAAGGAAGATTTAGACAAAATCTTCTTGGTAAAAGAGTTGATTATTCAGGTCGTTCAGTCATCGTAGTAGGTCCAGACTTAAAATTACACGAATGTGGATTGCCAAAAAAAATGGCGCTAGAGTTATTTAAACCATTTTTATATGCAAGACTTAATAAACTCGGTTTAGCTTCAACAATTAAACAAGCAAAAAAATTAGTTGAGAAAGAAACTAACGCTGTCTGGGATGCACTAGAATTAATTGTTAGAGAACATCCAGTTTTACTAAATAGGGCTCCAACACTTCATAGGTTGGGAGTTCAAGCTTTTGAACCAAAATTGATTGAGGGAGATGCGATTGAATTACATCCTTTAACATGTGCAGCGTTTAATGCAGATTTTGATGGTGATCAAATGGCTGTTCACGTTCCTTTAAGTTTGGAGGCACAACTTGAGGCCAGAATATTAATGCTATCAACTAACAATATTCTTTCTCCATCTAACGGAAAACCAATAATTGTCCCAAGTCAGGATATGATTTTAGGAATTTATTATTTATCTCAAGAACCAGTCACCGATAAGCCAGCTGGATATTTTTTAAATGCAGATCAAATTGAATTTGCTCTTTCTTCTGGTCAAATAAAAGTCCATAGTACGATAATTTCTAGATTTGAAACAATTGATGAAAAAGGTAAACAAAAATTTGAGAAGTATACTTCTACTGCAGGAAGATTTTTACTAGCTAACTTATTACCAAAAAATAATAATATTAAGTTTTCTTTGATAGATAGAATTTTACCAAAAAAAACAGTCTCAGAAATTATTGATATTGTCTTTAGATTTTGCGGTCAAAAAACAACAGTTATTTTCTGTGATAAATTAAAAGACTTAGGGTTTAAACACGCATTCAAAGCTGGAATTTCTTTTGGTAAAGATGATTTAGTCATTCCAGAAAGTAAAAATAAACTTATTGATGATACTAAAAAACTAATAGCTGACTATGAAACTCAATATTCTGAGGGACTAATTACAAGAGGAGAAAAATACAACAAAGTTGTTGATGCATGGTCAAAATGTACTGATCAAGTTGCATCTGAAATGATGAAAGGAATTTCTGCCACAGAAAAAACCACAGAGGGTTTGAAAATAAATTCAGTATTTATGATGGCAGATAGCGGTGCGAGAGGGTCAGCAGCACAAATGAAGCAATTAGCAGGTATGAGAGGTCTTATTGCAAAACCATCTGGTGAGATTATTGAGAGTCCAATTACGTCTAATTTTAAAGAAGGATTAACAGCTTTAGAATATTTTAATTCTACACACGGAGCAAGGAAAGGTTTGGCTGATACTGCCTTAAAAACAGCTAGCTCAGGATATTTAACTAGAAGATTATGTGATGTAGCCCAAGATTTAACTGTAACAAAAAAAGAATGTGACTGTAAAAATCCTGGGTTCATCGAACTTTCTGAAATTTTGGAAGGTGGAAATGTTGTTGTAAGCTTATCAGAAAGAGCTTTGGGAAGAGTTACTTTTGACGATGTAAAGCATCCAATAACTGGTGAAATTATAATTAAAAAGTTAACTATGATTGATGAGGCTGGTTGTGATAAAATAGATTCTGCAGGAATAAAATCAGTTAAGGTTTATTCTGTTATGACATGTGGATCTAAAGAAGGTGTATGTGCAACTTCTTATGGTAGAGATTTATCTAGAGGTCAGATGGTTCATGTAGGTGAAGCAATCGGAATGATTTCTGCACAATCAATTGGAGAACCGGGAACACAATTAACGATGAGAACTTTTCACGTAGGTGGTACCGCTTCAGTCAAGCAAGACTCACAAATAGTCACTAAAAATGAAGGGACTTTAAAAATTATTAACTCAAACATTTTAGAGGATTCTAAAAAAAACTTGATTGTTATGGGTAGAAATACACAATTATCTATCGAAGATGATAATGGAGTTCAAATTGCTGTTTACAAAGTAGCTTATGGTTCAAAATTATTTTTCAAGAACGGTGACAAAGTAAAAGCCAACACAAAAATTTGTGAATGGGATCCTTATACCACACCAGTAATTGCTGAAAAAAGTGGTATTGCAAGTTTTGTTGATTTAATTGATGGTGTATCAATTCAAGAAACAACAGATGACGCTACAGGTATTTCCTCAAAATCTGTAGTTGATTGGAGATCTCAATCAAAAAGCACTGATTTAAAACCAAGAATTACTTTAAGAGATGAAAAAGGAAACGTTATTAAAAAGGCTGATGATAATGAAGCAAGATATTATTTAGTTCCTGACTCAATTTTATCAGTTAAAGATGGTCAAAAAGTTTCTGCTGGTGATGTTATTGCAAGATTACCTAAAGAAACTACTAAAACAAAAGATATTACTGGAGGCCTTCCAAGAGTTGCTGAATTGTTTGAAGCCAGAAAAGCTAAGGATAGTGCAATCATTGCTGAAAATGATGGACAAGTTATATTTGGAAAAGAAGTTAGAGGAAAACAAAGAATATCAATTGTGCCTGAAGATGGGTCAGAACCATCTAATTATTTAATACCCAAAGGAAAACATATTAATTTTAATCAGGGTGAAAAAATTAAAAAAGGAGAATATTTATTAGATGGACAACCATTACCACACGATATTCTTAGAATTATGGGCATAAAAGATTTAACTGAATATTTTGTTAATCAAGTTCAAGAGGTTTATAGGTTACAGGGTGTAATTATTAACGATAAACACATAGAAACTATTTTAAGACAAATGTTGAAAAAAGTTGAGGTAAAAACTACTGGTGATTCCTCTTACTTACCCGGTGAAATCATTGATAGAATTAAATTTGATAACGTTAATGAAAAATTAAAATCTGAAGGTAAAAAACCAGCCACTGGAGAAAGAGTTTTAATGGGAATTACCAAAGCTTCTCTTCAGACTGAGTCTTTTATATCCGCTGCATCATTCCAGGAAACTACAAGAGTTCTTACCGATGCTGCTATTAAGGGTAAAGTTGATCCACTTAATGGTTTAAAAGAGAATGTAATAGTTGGACGATTAGTACCTGCTGGAACTGGTAATATTAAAAATAAATGGAACAAAAAAGCTCTACAAGATGACAATAAATTTCTTTCTGAGCAAGAGCAGATTGATCAGCCAGAAACCCCTGTAAATCAATAAAAATAACACGTTTGCTAATTAGTTTTAGTTTGACAAAATTAAATTAATAAGTATTTTGGCGATATTTTTTGGTTGGAATGTAGTGTTAACTTTAGACACTAAACGCTGCCACAAATAACCTGTCAGTTATTTCATTCAAAAATAAACAATTATAAAATTTACAGATATGCCAACTATTAACCAGTTGTTAAGAAAAAAAAGAACTAAACCAATTGCTAGGAACAAGGTTCCAGCATTACAAAAACAACCACTCAAACGAGGAGTTTGTGTAAAAGTTTATACGACAACTCCAAAAAAACCTAATTCTGCTTTAAGAAAAGTTGCTAGAGTGAGATTATCAAATGGGTTTGAAGTAACTGCTTATATACCTGGAGAAGGTCATAATCTTCAAGAACACTCTGTTGTATTAATTAGAGGTGGTAGGGTTAAAGATTTACCAGGTGTACGTTATCACATTTTAAGAGGTAATTTAGATACTCAAGGAGTGGCAAATAGAAAGAAAAGAAGATCTTTGTACGGAACAAAAAAAGGTAAATAGATATGTCTAGAAAAAAAACACAACCTAAAAAAAATATTGTTCCTGATCCAAAATTTAATTCCACAATTATTCCTAAATTAATTAATAATATTATGTATGACGGCAAAAGAGGTGTAGCCACTAAAATAGTTTATGATGCAATTGAAAAGATTAAAACTAAGTCAAAAGATGAACCTATTAATATTTTTAATGAAGCAATTAATAATATTAAACCAACTGTTGAAGTGAGATCACGAAGAGTAGGTGGTGCCACCTATCAAGTTCCAGTTGAAGTTAAAAGTAAAAGAGCACAAGCTTTAGCTATCAGATGGCTTATAGATTCAGCAAGAAAAAGAAAAGATAAACATATGTCAGATAAAATTTTTAATGAACTTTATGATGCATATGAAAAAAAAGGTGCTGCTGTAAAGAAAAAAGAGGATGTGCATAAAATGGCAGAGTCCAACAAGGCTTTTGCACACTTCAGGTGGTAAAATATTATGGCTAGATCTCACACATTAGACAAATATAGAAACATTGGGATCATGGCCCACATAGATGCTGGTAAAACAACTACAACTGAAAGAATTTTATATTATACGGGGAAAAGTCATAAGATTGGTGAAGTTCATGATGGTGCAGCTACCATGGATTGGATGGAACAAGAGCAAGAAAGAGGTATTACAATTACATCAGCAGCAACAACCTGTTTCTGGCAAGACCATAGAATTAATATTATCGATACACCAGGTCACGTAGATTTTACCATTGAAGTTGAAAGATCACTTAAAGTACTTGATGGTGCAGTTGCAGTGTTTGATGGTGTAGCAGGTGTGGAACCTCAATCAGAAACAGTATGGCGACAAGCTGATAAATATAAAGTACCGAGAATTTGTTTTGTAAATAAGTTAGATAGAACTGGTGCAGATTTTTTTAGATGTGTGGATATGATTAAAGACAGATTGGGAGCAAAACCATTGGTCATACAAGTACCAATCGGTATTGAAGCCTCTTTAACAGGTGTTGTTGACCTTGTTAAAATGAAAGCACAAGTTTGGAAAAATGAAGCTTTAGGTGCTGAATGGGAATATAAAGATATACCAGAGGATCTTAAAGAAATCTCTCAAAAATACCGAACAGAATTAGTCGAAATGGCTGTAGAACAAGACGAAAAGCTGATGGAGTCTTATTTAAATGGTGAAGAAATTAATGAAGAAGATTTAATTAAATGTATAAGAAAAGGAACATTAAATTTTGATTTTGTTCCTGTATTAACTGGTTCAGCTTTTAAAAATAAGGGTGTTCAGCCACTACTTGATGCAGTGATTAATTATCTTCCAAGTCCAATTGATATTGGTTCAATAAAAGGAACTAAATTAGGATCAGAGGATGAAATAGAAATGAAATTTGACGATAGTGCGCCATTTTCTGCTTTAGCATTTAAAGTGGCAAATGATCCATTTGTTGGATCATTAACATTTATTAGAGTTTATTCAGGTACAATAAAAACAGGAACGGCTGTATATAATTCTTCAAAAGAAAAAGAAGAAAGAGTTGGTAGAATGTTATTAATGCATGCTAACTCTCGAGAGGACATTAAAGAAGCAAATGCAGGTGATATTGTATCACTAGCTGGCTTGAAAAATACCATTACTGGACACACGCTATGTAATAAAGATAATCCAGTTCTTCTCGAGCCTATGGAATTTCCTGACCCAGTTATTGAAATTGCTGTTGAACCAAAAACAAAAGCTGACCAAGAGAAAATGGGAGAAGCATTAGGCAGATTAGCCAAAGAAGATCCCTCGTTTAGAGTTTCTTCTGACGAAGAATCTGGACAAACGATTATAAAAGGAATGGGTGAATTACACTTAGATATCATTGTTGATAGAATGAAAAGAGAATTTAAAGTTGAAGCAAATGTTGGAGCCCCACAAGTAGCATACAGAGAAACAATCGAAAACTCTTCAGAAGTAGAATACACACATAAAAAACAAAGTGGTGGTGCAGGACAATTTGCAAAAGTAAAATTATTAGTAGAACCGCAAGAACCTGGTAAAGGGAGAGCTGTTGAAAGCAAAATTAAAGGTGGAGCAATTCCAAAAGAATTTATTCCAGGCGTTGAAAAAGGTATCGAAACAGTATCTGATGGTGGAATTTTAGCAGGGTTTCCAATGATTGACTATAAAGTTACAATTTTAGATGGTTTACATCACGATGTTGACTCTAGCGTATTAGCTTTTGAACTCGCAAGTAGAGCATGTTTCAAAGATGCTTGTACAAAAGGTGGTTTAAAATTATTAGAACCAGTCATGAGAGTTGAGGTCGTAACACCTGAAGACTATATGGGTGACGTTATTGGAGACTTAAATAGTCGAAGAGGACAAATAAGTACTCAAGAGCAAAGAGGTAATGCAACAGTAATAACTGCAATGGTGCCTTTAGCGAATATGTTTGGATATATTAATAGTTTAAGATCAATGTCACAAGGGCGTGCACAATATTCAATGTTTTTTGATCATTATGCAAAAGTCCCACAAAATGTTCAAGACGAAGTAACAAAAAAAATAGCAGGCTAAAATGGAAAAACAGAATATTAGAATTAAACTCAGAGCTTATGACAATAAGATTTTAGATGCTTCAACTGAAGAGATTGTAAATACAGTCAAAAGAACTGGAGCTACAATAAAAGGTCCAATTCCATTACCAACTAGAATTGAAAGATATACAGTTTTAAGATCTCCTCATATAGATAAAAAAAGTAGAGAACAATTTGAGTCGAGAACCCATAAAAGATTAATTGATATAATTGAGCCAACACCACAGACTGTCGAGGCTTTAATGAAGTTAGATTTAGCATCAGGTGTCGATGTGGAGATTAAGATATAATTATGAGTGAGATTGCTTTATTAGGAAAAAAAATCGGAATGACTAGAGAATTTTATAAATCTGGTCAGTTGGTACCAGTTACTGTATTAAAAATGGAAAAAGCTAGAGTAATCCAGGTAATAGATAAAGAAAAAAGAGGCTACACCGCTGTTCAACTTGGATACGGAAAAATCAAAAATTCAAAATTAACAAAGGCTATGAAAGGTTATTTTTCAAAAAGAAATACTGAAGCTAAAAGGAAACTTAAAGAATATAGAGTTCAAAATATTGAAAATTATAAAGAGGGAAATGAATTTGGTTTAGAGATTTTTAAAGATGTTAAATTTGTAGATACTAGATCAAAAACGATTGGAAAAGGTTTTGCAGGAGCTATGAAAAGACACAATTTTGGTGGTTTGAGAGCTACACATGGTGTTTCAATTTCACATAGATCACATGGTTCAACGGGTCAAAGACAAGATCCTGGTAAAGTATTTAAGGGAAAAAAAATGGCTGGACATATGGGAGATAAATTAAGAACTATGCAAAATATCGAAATTATCAAAACGGATCTAGAAAATGAGCTTTTATATTTAAAAGGTTCTATCCCAGGAGCAAAAAACTCTGAAATTCTCGTAAAAGGTTCAGTTAAAAATATAAAAAAAATGACTATCAGTGAAAAACATAAAGCTGCTGAATTAGCTAAGAAAACACCGGAGAAAAAGAAAAAATAATGAAAGTCGATAAAATTAATTTAGATGGTAAAAAAAGTTCTATTGAAGTCTTAGATAAGATTTTTTCAGCTAAGATAAATAAGAAATTAGTGAATACAGTTTTATATAAGACTAATGCTAATTACAAAGGTAGGCATGCAAAAACTAAGCAGCAAAACGAAGTCTCAGGTCCAACATCAAAAATTTATGCACAAAAAGGAACAGGTAATGCTAGACACGCAAGTAGAAAAGCCCCAATCTTTGTTGGTGGTGGTATAGCTCATGGTCCTAAAGGAGAGCTATCATATAAAAAAAGAAAATTAAATAAGAGTGAAAAAAAACAAAGTATAGCATCTTTAATTAGTGACAAGATAAAGAACAACAACCTTCTAATTTTTAGCGATTTTAGTTCTAAAATAAAAAAGACTAAAGAGATGAGCTTAATTTTAAAGAAATTTCAAATATCAAATTCAATTGTAATTCTTGACAAAACCTCAAAAGATAATGTTGAAAAATCAATTAGAAATATTCCAAACATCAAAGTGACAGACATTAATCATTTCAGTGCATTTGATATTGTCAAGTTTGAAAAAGTTGTGTTTACCGAAACATCCGTAAAAGAATTAGAAAAGAGGTATGCTTAAGATGGAAAAGATACATTTATACGACAAAATCTTATCACCTTTAGTTACTGAAAAATCAACAAATTTATCAGAACAAAATAAGATCGTATTTAAGGTTCCTTCAAAAGCAAATAAGAAAAATATAAAAAACAACATTGAAAAAATTTTCAAAGTAAACGTTACAAAGATAAATATTATCAATAAACAAAATAGAACTAAATTAACTAGAGGAAGAAAGGTTAAAGTCTCTGGTTTTAAAAAAGCAATCATAACACTTAAAAAAGGTCAAAGTATTGATCTAACAACTGGAATTTAAAATGGCACTAAAAACATTTAAACCTTATACAAAATCTACTCGAGGAACAATTCTTGTAGATAGAATTGGTCTTTGGAAAGGTAAACCATTTAAATCTTTAGTTTCTCCAAAAAATGCAATGAAAGGGAGAAACAACAATGGCCATATTACTTCTATAAATAGAGCTGGTGGACACAAAAAAATGTATCGACATGTTGACTTTTACAGAAAAAAATTTGATATGCCTGCTACAGTTGAAAGAATTGAATATGATCCGAACAGATCTTGTTACATTATGTTAGTAAAATTTGATGATAATTCACATGCATATTATCTTGCACCACAAAAAATAAAGGTGGGTGATAAAGTTGAAAATGGATCAAAAAAAGAGATAAAAATTGGAAATTGTATGCCATTACAGGATATCCCAGTTGGTATAGATATTCACAACGTTGAAATACAACCAGGTGGTGGAGGTAAAATTGCAAGATCTGCTGGAACTTCTGTTACGATTAGTGGATTGGATGGGAATTATAGTTTGATTAAATTAGCATCAGGTGAAGTTAGAAAAATCGATTCAAGATCATTGGCAACAATTGGCGTATTAAGTAACCCCGATCAAAAAAATATAAAAATTGGTAAAGCAGGAAGATCAAGATGGTTAGGAAGAAGACCTCACACTAGAGGTGTAGTTAAAAATCCAGTAGATCACCCGCATGGTGGTGGAGAAGGTAAATCAGCAGGTGGAAGACATCCAGTTTCTCCTAAAGGACAATCGGCAAAAGGATTGAAAACAAGAGACAATAAGAGAACTGATAAATATATTGTGAAGAGAAGAAACAAAAGGAAGGATACAAAATAATGGCTAGAGCAGTATGGAAAGGACCTTTTGTAGAGGAAAGTTTGATTAAAAAAGTTGATAAATATAAGACTGATCCAAAAAAAATTCCTATTAAAACATGGTCAAGAAAATCAACAATAATTCCAGATTTTGTAGGGGTTAGTTTTTTGATTTATAACGGAAAAAAATTTATACCAATTACCATATCTGAAGATATGGTTGGTCACAAATTAGGTGAATTTGCACCAACAAGAACTTTTTTTGGTCATACACCTGCAGATAAGAAAGCAAAACCTGCTGAGGCAGAGGCTAAGAAATAATTATGAGTAAAAAAAAGAAAATAGAGAAAAAAAAAGAAAAGATAGTGAAATCTATTAACAATAATATTAGATCAAGTGTAAGAAAACTTAATCCTATTTTAAAAGGTATAGTAGGAAAGAAAGTAGAGTTAGCTATTAGGGATCTTCAATTTTCAGAAAAAAGAGTCACACGTGATATCAGAAAGACTATTTCATCTGCTGTTGCAAACGCAGAAAATAATTTTCAGTATGATATTGATAAACTTGTAGTTAAAGAAGCCTATTGCGGAAAGAAAATTACTATGAAAAGGTTTAGACCAAGAGCAAAAGGAAGAGCTGCACCAATCTTAAAACCTTATTCAAGTGTTACAATTATTTTATCAGAAGCAAAAAAAATGGAGAGTCATGGGTCAAAAGGTTAATCCAGTAGGTTTCAGATTAGGTGTAAACAGAGGCTGGGACTCTGTTTGGTACGCTAAAAAGAAAGATTTTGGTAATTATCTCATAGAAGATTTTAAAATAAGAGAATATATAAAAAAAAATGTAATAAATTCTGGGGTTTCAAAAGTGATGATCGAAAGAACAGCAAACAAATGTTATGTTACAATTTATACTTCTAGACCAGGTTTTGTCATTGGAAAAAAAGGTAGTGATATTGATAAGATTAAAAATAATTTATCTAAATTTACTTCAAATGAAGTCACTTTAAATATTAAAGAAGTAAAAAAACCTGAAACAAATGCTTATCTAGTTGCTGAAAATATTGCTCAACAATTAGTTAAAAGAATTTCTTACAGAAGAGCAATGAAAAGAGCTATGCAATCATGTTTAAGATTAGGTGCTAGAGGAATTAAAGTTTCAGTAAGTGGAAGATTGGGTGGAAATGAAATAGCTAGAACTGAATGGTTAAGAGATGGTAGTATACCATCTCACACATTAAGAGCTGATATAGATTATGCCGAGGCAGAGGCATTGACGACTTATGGAATTATTGGAATAAAAGTTTGGATTTATAAAGGCGAGGTGTTTGCTAAAGAATTTAGTCAAGAAACAAATAAAGTCACACCCAAAGAAGGAAAACAATAAATGTTACAGCCAGTCAGAACAAAATGGAGAAAAGCTCACAAAGGTAGAATTCATGGAACTGCCTCAAGAGCGAATTTCATTAACTATGGTGCTTACGCTTTAAAAGCATTATCTCCTGATAGAGTTACTGGTAAACAAATAGAGGCTGCTAGAGTTGCTTTAACAAGGCACATGAAAAGACAAGGAAGAGTTTGGACAAGAATTTTTCCAAATGTTCCAGTTTCTAAAAAACCAATTGAAGTACGTATGGGTAAAGGAAAAGGTTCTCCAGAATTCTATGCATGCCGTGTAAAACCAGGAAGAATTTTATTTGAGGTAGATGGTGTTTCAGAACAGATAGCTAAAGAGGCCTTATATAAAGCATCCGCAAAATTGCCAATTAAAACTAAAACCATAAAGAGATTTGCTTAATATGAAAAAACAAGAAATTAAAAAACTCTCAAAAGATCAAATTAAAAAAAACATTGATAAATTTAAAAAAGATTTATTTAATTTTAGATTTCAAAAAATGAATTCACAGATTACAAATCCTGCAAAAATTAGTGAAACAAAGAAAACAATTGCTAGATTAAAAACAATATTAAAAGGAAAATTAAATGCCTAAAAAAATATTAACAGGTGTGGTTGTAAGCGATAAACCCAACAAAACTATAACTGTTTTAGTTGAACGAAAATATTCTCATCCATTATTAAAAAAAGTAATAAAAGTGAGAAAAAAATACAATGCCCACGATGAAAATAATAAATTTAAAACAGGTGACAAAGTATCAATCATTGAGAGCAAACCTTTTTCAAAAAATAAGAAATTTCAAGTAATGGAGAACACAAAATAATGATACAAGTCCAAACAGAATTAAATGTAGCTGATAACACTGGGGCAAAGAAAATTGAGTGTATTAAAGTCTTAGGTGGATCGAAAAGAAGATATGCAAGTATAGGGGATACGATAGTGATTGCAGTAAAAGAAGCAATTCCCAAGGGAAAAGTAAAAAAAGGATCAGTTCATAAAGCAGTGGTGGTAAGAGTAAAAAAAGGAATTCATCGGGATGACGGATCAAAAGTAAAATTTGACAATAATGCTGCTGTACTTGTTGATGACAAAGGTGAACCAGTTGGAACTAGGATTTTTGGTCCAGTGACTAGAGAATTAAGAAATAAAGGACAAATGAAAATAATCTCATTAGCCCCAGAGGTTTTGTAATGATTAAAAAAGGTTTAAAAGTTCGTATTTTATCAGGCAGAGATAAAAAAAAAGAAGGTGAAGTAATTGAAATTGATAGACCAAACAATAGAGCAAAAGTTAAAGATATTAATATGGTAAAGAGACACGTAAAAACAACTAAGGAAAAAAAAGGTGGAATTTTTTCAAAGGAAAGTTTTATTCATTTATCAAATTTAAAACTAATTGATGAAAAAACAAAAACTAAAAAAACTGAGGCTAAAAAATAATGACTCCGAGATTAAAAGAACTTTATTATAAAGAAATACAACCTGCATTAAAATCTCAATTTGGTTTTAAAAATCTATACATGGGTCCAAAAATTGAAAAAATTGTCTTAAATATGGGCTTAGGCTTAGATGGAAATGATTCAAAAATATTAAAGTCTTGTGAGGAGGATTTAGCAAAGATAACAGGTCAAAAACCTGTAATTACCAAATTTAAAAAATCAGTTGCAAATTTTAAAACAAGAAAAGGGTCAAATGCTGGCTTAAAGGTAACACTTAGAAAAGATAAAATGTATGAATTTTTAGATAGACTTGTAAATATAGCTTTGCCAAGAATTAAAGATTTTAGAGGCCTGTCTGCCAATGGTTTTGATAAATTTGGAAATTACACGTTTGGTGTAAAAGAACATATCATATTTCCTGAAGTAAGTTTTGATCGTGCTGATAAGGTTCGTGGTATTGATATTGTGATTGTAATATCAGCTAAAAGCAAAGAGCATAGTTTTGCTCTTTTAGAAAAATTGAATTTTCCATTTATTAAAAAAGGAGAGAACTAAAATGGCTAAATTAAGCTCAATAAATAAAAACAATAAAAGAATAAAATTATCTGACAGATTATTCAAAAAAAGACAAAAGTTAAAAAAGATTGTTATGAATAAAAAGCTTCCTTTAGAGGAAAGATTTAAAGCACAACAAAAATTATCAAAATTACCTAGAAACTCTGCGAAAGTGAGAGTGATGAATAGATGCCAGATCACAGGAAGACCTCATGGAGTTTATAGAAAATTGAAAATATCTAGAATTGCATTGAGACAATTAGGTTTGCAAGGAAAGATACCAGGTTTAGTTAAATCAAGTTGGTAGAAAGGAAAATATGAGTTTAAGTGATCCAATTGGAGATATGATAGCAAGAATAAAAAATGCTCAAGATAGAAGCCATAAGAAAGTTGAATTACCTTCTTCAAATTTTAAAACTAAGATTGCTGATATTTTAAAGAATGAAGGTTTTATAAAAGATTTCAAAGTTAACAAAGAAAATAATAAATCTTTATTATCTCTAGAGCTTAAATATCATTCGGGAAACCCGGTTATAAGTACTTTTGAGAGAGTTTCTAAACCAGGGAGAAGAATATTTTCTAGTGCAGAAAGTTTACCAAAAATAAATAATGGTTTGGGTATAGCAATTGTATCAACCCCCAAAGGTGTCATGACCGATATTGATGCAAGAAAGCAAAGAGTGGGTGGAGAAATAATTTGTAAGGTATTTTAATGTCTAAAATTGGTAAAATTAATATTTCAATCCCTGAAAAAGTCAAAGTTGCTTTGGCTGGTAATATGTTGAACATAGAAGGGCCTTCGGGGAAAAAATCAATTAATATTGACTTAGAAGTTTTTAACCTTGATATAAAAGATGGAAAAGAAATATCAATCAAACCAAAAAAAATTGATCAGGAAACCAAACGATTATGGGGCATGAATAGAAGTTTAATTAATAATGCAGTTATTGGTTCAAGCACTGGATATGAGAAGATACTAGAATTAGTAGGTGTTGGATATCGTGCTGCTTTAAAAGGAAATCAACTTAATTTACAATTAGGTTATAGCCATGATATCAATTTTGATATTCCAGAAGGGATTAAAATCAATGTTGAAAAGCAAACAACTTTAAAAATAAGTGGTGCTGATAAACAACAAGTAGGTGCAATTGCATCAAAACTAAAAACTCTTAGAAAAATTGAACCATATAAAGGTAAAGGTGTGAGAGAAAAGGGTCAACATATTTTGAAAAAAGAAGGAAAGAAGAAGTAATGAAATTAGATACTAGTAAAAGAAAAAGGTTTAGAGTTAGTAATAAGGTTAAAAATGTTGCTTCAAATGACAGATATAGACTAAGTATTTCTAGATCATCAAAGAATATTTCGGCACAAATAATTGATGATATGAAAAATGTTACTTTATTATCAGCATCATCAATTGAAAAAGATATTAAGTCTGGTCAAAAGGTAAATAAAACTGAATTATCTAAGATTGTAGCTGAAAAGTTAGCAAAAAAAGCACAAGAGAAAAAAATTACCAAGATTTATTTTGATAGAGGTATTTATAAATATCACGGAAGAGTGAAGGTTTTTGCTGAAACTTTACGTAAAAATGGAATGGAATTTTAATATGGATAATAATAAAGATAAAAAAACTGATGATATTTTAGAAAAATTAGTTCACATTAATCGTATAACAAAAGTAGTAAAAGGTGGACGTAGATTTGGTTTTTCAGCACTAGTTGTTGTTGGAAACCAGTCCGGTAAAATTGGAATAGCTCACGCTAAAGCAAAACAAGTGCCAGATGCTATAAAAAAAGCAAATGAAATGGCAAGAAGAAAACTTATTCATATACCTCTTCGAGAAGGAAGAACTATTCATCATGATGTAAAAGCTAAAGACGGATCTGGCAGAATTGTATTGAGAGCAGCCTCTAAAGGAACGGGTATTATAGCTGGAGGTCCTGTTCGTGCAGTGTGTGAGGTTTTGGGAGTAAAAGATATTGTCGCAAAATCAATGGGTACATCAAATGCCCATAATGTGATTAGAGCCACAATGAAAGCACTATTGAAGCAAAATTCACCAAAACAAATATCTTCAATAAGAAATAAAAAGATTTCTGAGATTATAGAAAAAAGAGGATAATGATTAAGTTAAATAATAGAAATAAAATTAATAAAAGTAAACTTAGAGTTGGTAGAGGTATTGGTTCTGGAAAGGGCAAAACATCTGGAAGAGGTGTAAAAGGTCAAAAATCCAGATCTGGTGTAGCGATTAAAAGTTTTGAGGGTGGACAAATGCCACTATATAGAAGACTTCCAAAGAGAGGATTCAACCCTATAAATAAAAAAACAATTGCTATATTAAATTTAGATAAAATCCAATCATATATAGATAAAAAAAATATTAAAACTACAGATACGCTGAATTCAAATTTACTAAAAAAACTAAAATTAATTGATCAAAATTCAATTAAATTAAAAATTTTAGGATCCGGAGCCATTAAAGATAAGATAAATATTGAGGCAGATCTTGCATCAAAGTCTGCTGTTGAAAAACTTGAAAAAATTGGTGGTTCAATACAATTAAAAAAATAGTTTGATTTAATGAGCGCATCATCATCAAATACTGACTTAAGAAATAGAATAATTTTTACCCTTGGTATTTTAGTGGTCTATAGATTTGGTACTTTTGTACCTTTACCAGGAATAGAACCAGAGCAGCTTAAAATTATGATGGAAGGAAATCAAAAGGGTTTATTAGGGATGTTTAATGTTTTTGCAGGTGGTGCAGTAAGTAGGATGGCAATTTTTGCATTAGGAATAATGCCATATATCTCCTCATCAATTATTGTTCAATTATTAACTGGTGTCTCTGATTATTTCAAAAATTTAAAATCACAAGGAGAAACTGGTAGAGCAAAAATAACCCAGATAACTCGATATGGAACAGTTTTACTTGCAACAGTTCAAGGTTATGGATTAGCAGTAGGATTAGAAGCTTCGCCAGGATTAGTGATTAATCCAGGTGTCTTTTTTAAAATTTCAACTGTTACCACAATTGTTTCTGGAACTATTTTTTTAATGTGGTTGGGAGAACAGATTACTCAAAGAGGAATTGGTAATGGTATATCTCTTATTATTTTTGCCGGTATCGTTGCAGAAATTCCAAGAGCTTTAGTTACTACTTTTGAACTTGGTAGAACAGGAGCAGTCTCTACATTAATGATTTTAGCATTATTTGTTTTGTTAATCTTAACTATTTTATTTATTGTTTTTATGGAAAGAGCTTTAAGAAAAATACTAATAAATTACCCTAAAAGACAAGTTGGTAATAAAATGTATGGAGGAGAGTCATCTCATTTGCCACTCAAGATTAATCAAGCTGGAGTAATTCCCGCAATTTTTGCATCGGCATTACTATTATTACCAGTAACTTTTTCAAATTTTAATTTTTCTGACAATGAAACATTTTTAAATATAAGTTCATATTTTACTCAAGGGCAACCTTTGTATATGTTGCTTTATGCATCAGGAATAATATTTTTTACTTTTTTTTACACTTCAATAACTTTTAATCCAACAGAAACAGCTGATAATTTGAGAAAATATGGTGGTTTTGTACCTGGAATAAGACCTGGAGAAAGCACAGCAATTTATATCGATAATATTTTAACAAAGTTGACAACAATAGGTGCTTTATATTTAACTTTAGTTTGTTTAATGCCAGAGTTTTTAATTGCTAATTATCCAATTCCCTTCTATTTGGGAGGTACATCAATTTTAATTGTAGTTGTTGTTGCAATAGATACTGTTACACAAATACAAACAAGATTAATGAGTTCTCAATACGAACAATTGATTAAGAAAACAAAATTCGGAAGATAATTTGTGAATATTATCCTATTTGGACCTCCTGGTGCTGGAAAAGGAACACAAGCAAAATATTTAGTTAAAAAGATAAATGGTTTTCAGGTTTCGACAGGTGATATGTTAAGGGATGAAATTAAGAAAAATTCTGAAATAGGAAAAAAAATAATCAATGACATGAATGACGGTAAATTTGTGAGTGATGAAATTGTAAATGAATTGATTAAAAAAGTTATTTTTGATGAAAAATATAAAAACAAACTTATTTTTGATGGGTATCCTAGATCATTAGAACAAGCTAAAAATTTAGAAACTATTTTAGAAAGTTCAAATCAAAAGATTGATTATATTTTTTTTCTTAATGTTGAAAAAGAGGTAATAATTAAACGAGTTGAAAAAAGAAAAACTCTAGAAAAAAGATCTGATGATGATTCAAATATTATTCTAAAAAGATACGATACTTATATGGATATGACACGTCCCGTTTTAGATTTCTATTCCAAAAATTCAAATTTTTATGAAATAGATGGTGCGCTTAAAATCGAACAAATAACCGCTAAAATAGATGCTTTTCTTAATGTTTAAGACATTGACTTTGAAAGAACTTCTTATATAAAAGGCTAAATTTATCTCAAAATTATGGCTCGTATTGCAGGAATAAATATCCCACAAAATAAATTAGTTCAAGTAGGGCTAACTTATATTTATGGTATCGGTGATAAATTTTCAAAACAAATTTGCACATCATTAGCAATCCCTAAAGAAAAAAGAGTAAATCAACTTACTGATGATGAAATTTTGAAAATAAGAGAATACATTGATCAAAATTTTAAAGTTGAAGGAGATCTTAGAAGAGATTATTCACTGAGCATAAAAAGATTAATAGATTTAGCTTGCTATAGAGGTTCGAGACATAGGAAAAAGTTACCTGTAAGAGGTCAAAGAACTAGATGTAATGCTCGAACGAGAAAAGGAAAAGCTATTGCGATAGCTGGAAAAAAATTAACACCACTTAAGAAATAAGCATGGCAAAAGCAGAAAAAAAAGATAATAAAGAACTGAGTCAAGATAAGTCGCCAAAAAAAGCTGTTAAAAGTTCTTATTCAAAAAAAAAGAAAACTAAAAAAAATATCTTAAATGGAATTGCATATGTTCAATCAACTTTTAATAATACAATTATTTCAATCGCTGACACTAATGGAAACGTAATTTCATGGGCATCAGCTGGACAAAAAGGTTTTAAGGGTTCTAGAAAATCAACTCCATATGCAGCGCAAATAGCTGCAGATGCAGCAGCATCTAAAGCCTTAGAATTTGGCATGAAAACTTTATCTGTGGAAGTAAAAGGACCTGGTTCAGGCAGAGAAACAGCGTTAAGAGCATTACAAGCGAGGGGATTTAGAATTTTATCAATTAAAGATACAACACCGATGCCACATAATGGAACTAGGCCACCAAAAAAAAGGAGAGTTTAATGGATGTAGAAAATGTAAATGTAAAAAATTGGAAATCGTTAATCAAACCTGCTAAACTTGACGTTAAAATAAGCGATGACTTGACTCACGCTACAATTATCGCTGAACCATTAGAAAAAGGTTATGGTTTAACACTTGGTAATTCACTTAGAAGAATTTTACTTTCCTCAATCAGAGGAGCAGCAGTAACTTCAATTCAAATTGATGGTGTACTACATGAATTTACATCTATTAAAGGTGTAAGAGAAGATGTTACTGATATTGTTTTAAACGTTAAATCTTTAGCATTAAAATGTGCTGCTGAGGGAACCAAAAAACTGGTATTAGATGCCAAAGGACCTGGCGAAATAAAAGCATCGGACATTGCATCAGTTCCAGATGTTGAAATTTTGAACCCTGATTTAGTTATTTGTAATTTGGATGAAAATACACACTTTCACATGGAAATGAATGTTAATACCGGAAAAGGTTATGTTCCTGCTGATTTAAATAAACCAGAAGAACCACCTTTAGGTTTAATTGCAATAGACTCATTATATAGTCCAGTTAAAAAAGTTTCCTATTCAGTAAGTACTGCAAGAGAAGGTAAGGCTTTAGATTACGATAAATTAACCATGGAAGTTGAAACAAATGGATCAATATCTGCTGAGGATGCAGTTGCTTATTCTGCACGAATTTTTCAAGATCAATTAAAAATGTTTATTAATTTTGATGAACCTGTAGAAGCTCCAGTTAAAGAAGTTTCAACAGAACCTGAATTTAATAAAAATTTATTAAGAAAAGTAGATGAGCTTGAATTATCTGTTAGATCAATGAATTGTCTTAAAAATGATAATATAATTTATATTGGTGATTTAGTTCAAAAATCTGAGGGTGAGATGTTAAGAACACCAAATTTTGGAAGAAAATCTTTAAATGAAATTAAAGAAGTTTTAACTGGTATGTCTCTTTATTTAGGTATGGAAATTCCAAATTGGCCACCAGATAATATCGCAGAAATGTCTAAAAAATTAGAGGAAAGCATCTAATGAGACATGGAATGGCAAATAAGAAGTTAAACAGAACTTCTGAACACCGAAAAGCGCTGCTTAAAAATATGCTTAATTCCTTAATAAAGTATGAGCAAATTAAAACAACTTTACCAAAAGCAAAATTTTTAAAGCCACAGGCTGATAAAATAATCACATTAGGTAAAAAAGATAGTTTGCATAATACTAAAATTTTGATTTCTCAATTGCAGGATATTAAGTCAGCAAATAAAGTTAAAAAAACCTTATCTAAAAGATACGAAAAAAGAGCTGGTGGTTATACAAGAATTATTAAAGCAGGTTTTAGATATGGAGATAATGCGCCTATGGCTATAATTGAATTTGTTGATAGAGACGTTCAAGCCAAAAGAGTTGATAAGAAAAAGAAAGATTCAGCAAAAGAAGTTGAAAAAAAAGAAGATAAGAAAGCTGCCACAGCATAAATATAAGCCTTAAATATTCATGATTAGAAGTTTTATCGTTGAGTCAACGTGTAATAATATGCGTATTGATAGATGGTTAAGAAATAAATTAGGAAAAGTACCGCAAAGTCTTATTGAAAAAAGTTTAAGGTTAGGAAAAATTAAAATAAATAAAAAAAAAATAAAAAGCTCTTTTAAGATTAAAACAAATGATAAAATAGAACTCTTCAATATTGATTTTAAAGAAAAAATTAAACACGAGAAAAAACAATTCAATCCATCCATTGAGGTAATAAAATCTAACGAAGATCTGATTATAGATAACAATGAAGATTTTATAGTTTTAAATAAAAGTGCAGGAATATCGGTTCAAGGTGGAACAAAGTCAAAAAAAAATCTAGTAGATATATTTGCAAAAAGTGAAATATTTCAAGGAACAAAACCTTTCTCTGTTCATAGATTAGACAAAGATACCTCAGGTGTTTTTATTATTGCGAAAAATAGACAAACAGCTCAACTATTGACCTCTCTATTTAGATTAAGAAAAGTGCACAAAACTTATTTGGCAATATGTAACGGAGAAATTGAAAAAGACTCAGGTGAATGGAATGATAATTTAATAAGGTACGATAATGGAAAAAAAATTATTGAAAAAGCTAAAACAATTTTTAAAGTGATAGATAAAAATACCAATGCTAGTTTAGTAGAAATGAAACCAATCACAGGAAGAAAACATCAATTACGAAAACAATTATTTAACATTGGACATTCAATTTTTGGTGATAAAAAATATAATTCGTCTGTTTCATCGAAAGGTATAAATAAAGATTTAATGCTTCATTCCTATCAAATAAAATTTATGATTAATGAAAAAAAATATACTTACAAAGCATTATTACCAGATTATTTCAATAAGTTGTTGAGGACTAAAAGATTAAATTTTTCAAATTAGATTTAAATATTTCTATTAGCTTATTTTTTAATTCGTCATAATTTTGATCTTTAATTTGTTTGAGATTAGTAATACCTTTATCTTTAATCCCACAAGGAATAATCGCGTCATATTTTTTTAAATCGTTATTAATATTGATAGAAAAACCATGATAAGCTATCCATTTACTTACCCTGACCCCAATTGCAGCAACTTTTTTTATGGTTGAATTATCATTGTACCAAATACCAATATTTTCTTTATCAGCAAAAGTTTCTATGTCATAGAGGTTCAGGGTTTCAATAATCGATTTTTCAATTACAGATATGAATTTTCTAATATCTTTCTTACCTTTTTTTAAATCAATTACAAAATAACAAATGAGTTGTCCTGGTCCATGATAAGTTATTTTACCACCTCTATTGGTTTTTATAATATTTATAGATTTATCTATTATCTCATTTTCATTATAGCTTGTTCCCGATGTATAGATATGATTGTGTTCTAAAACCCAAATCAAATCATCTACTTTTTTTAGATCGATATCTTTAAGTCGATCTTCCATAAATGATATTGCGTCTTCATATTTTACTGGATTTTGGGACTTTTTAATTTCTATAGGCATTTAAAAATTGTATTCTTTTCATTTTGTATTAAAAGATCCGTCTAAATAATAGGTGTATTTATGACTTTAATAAAAAAAATCAAAGATAAAAAAGTCAATTTTGAATTTAATAAGGAATATATAAAAGTTGTAACTGACAAAATTACCTCAAATGATGCATCTTTTATAACTAGATCTTTTGAGGAAATGCATCCCGCTGATGCTGCTGATATTATTGAGCATTTAAGTGAAAATGACAGAGAAAGTTTAATAAAATTAAATAATTTCAAGATTGATCCAGAAGTATTTGTTGAATTAAACGAGTCTGTTCAATCAGAAATCATTAAATATCTTTCATCAGATGCAATTGTTAGGATTTTAAAAAATTTAGAGTCTGATGACGCCATAGCTATTTTAGAGAATGTTGAAGAAAAAGATAAAAATTCAATATTAAGTTTATTACCCCCAAAAGATCGATTTGCTTTATTAGAAGGTCTTAGTTATCCAGAGGATAGTGCTGCTAGGATAATGCAAAGAGAATTTACAGCAATCCCAAGTAACTGGTCGGTAGGACAAACTATTGATTATTTAAGAGAGAATAAAGACTTACCAGAAGAATTTTTAGAAATTTACATTGTTGATGAAAATTTTAAACCTATTGGTGCTGTACCATCCTCTAAAGTATTAAGAACACCTAGAGAAACAAAAATGTCCTCAATTATGGATGATTCAATTTTTTTAGTCCCAGTGGATATGGATAGAGAAGAAGTTGGTAATTCATTTGAAAATTACAATTTAAACTCAGCTTGTGTTGTAGATAAGAATAATAAACTTGTAGGAATGATAACTTCTGATGATGTATTAACAGTTTTAAAAGAAGAGGCTGAAGAAGATGCTTTAAGATTAGCTGGTGTTGGTGACGAAGAAATTACAGATGGTGTTATCACAAAAACTAAAAGACGATTTAACTGGTTACTATTAAACTTATTCACAGCATTTCTGGCCACTTATTGTATAAGTTTGTTTGGTGCAACAATTGAACAAATGGTTGTCCTGGCATTTTTAATGCCAATAGTTGCATCGATGGGTGGTAATGCAGGTATGCAAACTTTAGCAGTTACTGTTAGAACTTTAGCAACAAATGATTTAACAAAAAATAACTTTAATCAAAATATTATTAAGGAATTTAATATTGGTATTCTCAATGGAATAATTTTTGCTGTGATAAGTTCTTTTATAGTCCAAGTCTGGTTTCAAGATTATCAATTATCATTAATAATATCGATCTCAATGATTTTAACAATGGTGGTGGCAGGTTTATTTGGAATACTTGTTCCAGTCACGTTAAAAAAAATGAAAATTGATCCAGCAATTGCCTCTAGTGTTTTCGTAACAACAATAACTGATGTAATAGGTTTTGTTTCTTTTTTAGGTGTTGGGGCTTATTTTTTATAGAATTTTAAAAATTATCAATCAACCTTACATTATTAATATAAAAAGATACGAAAATTTTTGAATTTTTTAATTTATTAGAAATTTTAAGATTTTTGATATTTCTTAATTCGAGATATTCAATTTTAACATTTTGTAATTTATTGATTTCGTTTCCAGTTTTATTAAGTGCTTTTTTAATATTTGATTCCATATTTAACTTTTTTCTAAGTTTCATAATATTGGTAATTAATTTTGCAGCCAAATTTTTTTCACTTTTTCGTAATAATGAATTTCTGGAAGATAATGCTAATTTGTTTCTTTCTCTAATTGTTCTACATTCTATTATTTTTGAAGAGTGTTTTTTTAAATATTTTTTTAAAAGATATAATTGTTGAAAATCTTTCTCTCCCATAAAAATTTTTTGAGGATTGATGTTTTCAATTAGGCGTTCCATTACATCAATTACACCCTCGAAATGTCCTTTTCTGTACTTAGCACATAATATCTTGTCTTTTTTTGAAATTATAATCTTAGTGGATCTCTTTACTTTATAAATTTCCTTAACACTTGGTAAATATACATAATTAACTTTAAGTCTTTTTAAAATTGATAAGTCCTTTTTTCTATTTCTTGGATATTTCTTAAAATCATTTTTATTATTAAATTGTTTTGGATTTACAAATATACTTACAATAGTTTTACTACATTTATTTTGGGATTGTTTAATTAATGATATATGGCCTTTGTGAAGACTTCCCATGGTAGGTACAAAACCTAGATTAGACACATTTTCTAATGCCTCATTTAAATCATTATTATTTAATAAAATTTTCATTTGTATAAAACTTTTTAATAAGTAAAACATTTGAATGATTAAACAAGCAATTATTCCTTTAGCTGGTTTGGGTACACGTTTACTTCCATTAACCAGTGTATTTCCAAAAGAACTTTTACCTATTAATGGCAAACCAGGAATTGAATACATTCTAGATGAATGCATTGATGCAGGTATTAAAGAGGTTATTTTTATAATTTCAAATAAGAAGAAAATGATAAAGACTTATTTTTATAATGATAATTTTTATAAAAAAATTATCAAAAAAAAGAAAGATAAAAGAATTAAGGATGAATACAAAAAAATTTTAAGATATAAAAAAATGATAAAATTTGTTTATCAAAATAAACCACTTGGCACTGGTGATGCCGTTTTAAAAACAAAAAAATTCATAAAAGATAATTTTTTTTTAATGTTGTTGCCTGATGATCTTATTATTAAAAAAAATTGTTCTAAATCAATGATAAAGATTCACAAAAAATACAATGCGTCTGTTATGGCTAGTATGAATGTTAGAAAAAATAATGTTTCGAGATGGGGAATTTATAAGTTAAAAAAAAAGATAAATAAAAATAATTATTTTATCTCAAATGTTATTGAGAAACCTTCTATAAAAAAAGCACCATCTAATAAAGCGGTGATTGGAAGATATATTTTACCCAGAGAAATTTTTTCGAAATTACTTACACAGAAACCAGGTAAAGGAGGAGAAATACATATTACAGATGCTATCCAAACATTAATTCAAAATGATAAAAAATTCATTGCTCATAATTTTTCTGGAAAATATCTTGATTGTGGAAGCATGAGTGGTTACATCAAATCAACTTTAGAGATAGCTAAATCATGAAATTGTGTATGATTGGTACTGGTTATGTAGGTTTAGTAAGCGGAGTATGTTTTGCTGATTTAGGAAATGATGTAATTTGTGTAGATAATAATGTTGACAAAATAAATTTACTAAAAAAAGGTAAGATTCCAATTTATGAACCTGGTTTATCAGAATTAGTAATAAAGAATTTTAAGAATAAAAAATTAAATTTTTCTACAGATTTAAAAAAATCAATTAAAGACTCAGACATAATTTTTATTTGTGTTGGTACACCAACAAAAAAAGGCGGCAGTTCAGCAGATTTAAGTCAAATTTACAAAGTTTCTAAAGAAATAAGTTCTTCAATTAATAAATTTAAGATTATCATAACAAAATCAACAGTTCCCGTGACGACAGGAGATGAAATTGAAAAAATATTATCTAAAAGAAATAGCAAAAAGAAATTTTCTGTTGTTTCAAATCCTGAATTCCTAAGAGAAGGAGAAGCAATAAGAGATTTTGTTTACCCTGATCGCGTCGTCATCGGAACTAATGATAAAAAAGCAGGTAGAATTTTAAAAAATCTTTATAGCCCACTTATTTCTAAGGGTGCTTCTTATTTACAAACTTCTAGAAGAGCCGCAGAATTGATTAAATATGCTTCTAATGCTTTTTTGGCAACAAAGATTACTTTTATTAATGAAATAGCTAATTTATGTGAAAAAACTAATATTAATATTGAGGATATATCAATAGGTATGGGATTGGATAAAAGAATAGGCAGTCGATTTCTTAGAGCAGGACCTGCTTATGGTGGATCTTGTTTTCCTAAAGATACAAAAGCCATTATTACAACAGCAGATAAATTTAAAACAAATTTATCAGTGGTTAAATCAGTGATTAAATCAAATGAAAATAGATCTAAAATTTTGTTAGATAGAGTCAATAAAATCTTAAATAGGAAAATTAAAAATAAAATAATTTCTTTTTTAGGTGTTACATTTAAAGCTAATACAGATGATATGAGAGATTCCTCAAGTTTAAAAATGATACCATGGTTATCAAAAAAAGGAGCAACTATAAAATATTTTGATCCAACTGGTTATAAAACTGAATTTATGAAGTTTAAAAATGTAATTAATAAGACTTCAATAAAAGATGCTGTTCATGGGGCTGATCTTGTAATTATTCATACTGAATGGAATGATTTTAAATCAATTAATTTTAAAAGTTTAGTTAAAGGTAAGAAGTTCATGATTTTTGATATGAGAAATATATATTCTTCATCAAAGATTAAAGACCAAGGATTTAAATATTACAGTGTTGGAAAGTAATAATCTAATTTAACTCAAATATTGCATCTACTTCAACCGAAACACCTAATGGTAAACTATTTGTGCTTACAGCAGCTCTAGTATGCATACCTGCGTCTCCAAAAATTGAAGCTATCAAATCAGATGCGCCATTTATTACTTTAGGTTGATCAATAAAGTCATCTGTTGAATTTACAAATCCTGTTAATTTCACACATGATTTTATTTTTGATAAATCATTGTCGCAGGCTTTTTTAACTTGGGCAATAATACTTAAAGCGCATCTCTTAGCAGCATTGTAACCAGCCGTGACATCCAATTCTTTACCAACTTTTCCTTTAATTAATTCACCATTATCATCAATAGAAATTTGTCCTGATATGAATAACATTTTTCCTGTAATTTTTGTTGCAACATAATTACCAACTGGTGCTTTCGCTTCAGGAAGCTGTATATTAAGTTCTTTAATTTTATCTTCAAAGTTCATAATCAATTAATTTTTTTTGATTTTAGTTTTAACTTTTTTAAATATTTTCTTTGTACCTTCTTTAATTTGATTTGTTTTTTTTATAGATCCTTCCTTAACTTGATTTTTCTTTTTGACAGCACCTTCTTTAATATTTTTGGCTGTACACGCTAAATACTCTTTCGAAAGTTTTTTCATCCCAGAACATTTATGTTCATCAGCAATTAGTATATTTGTGGAAAATAAATAAAATATTGAAATTATAAATATTTTTTTCATTTTTTTTTCTTACCTTTTGATTTTTTACTCTTATCGTATTCTTTTCTTTTCTCAATCAATATTAAAGCTTCTTCCATCGTTAATTCAGTGGGGTCTTTTTCCTCAGGAATAGTTGCATTGAGTGATTTATATTTTATATAAGGCCCATACTGACCCTTCATGACTCTAACAGGTTTTTTATCCTCAGGATGTTCTCCCAAATCTTTTATCATAGAAGAGGACATTCGACCAGGTTTAGCCTCAGCTATTAGTGTTATTGCTCTATTTAAACCTATGGAAAATATTTCCTCTACATTTTCTATTCTTGCTGATTTATTTTCACATTTTAAGTAAGGACCAAATCTTCCAACGTTTAAAGTAATGTCTTTTTGATTATCTGGATTTATTCCCAAAGATTTAGGTAGCGAACATAAAAATTGAGCTTTTTCCAAATTAATACTCTCTAATTCTAATCCTTTTGGTATTGAAACATTTTTTAAAAGTTCATTTACATCTGACTTTAATTTTTTAGTTTTTTTCTTTTTCTTACTATTTTTTTCAACTTCTAAATCAGAGGGGATTTTCTCGTATTGAAGGTAGGGGCCGAATCTTCCATTTTTCAAATATATATCATTTCCATTTTCATGTTTTCCTATAAATTTTGGTTCAGCTAATTGTGCTTGAGCAGCAGCTTTTGCTTTAGATAAGGGTCTTGTAAATTTACATTCTGGATAATTTGAACACCCTATAAAAGCGCCACCTCTGAAACTATTCTTTAAACTAAGTGTTCCAGAACTACATAATTGACATTTTCTTACTACATTACCCTCATTATCCTTATCAAAAATTAATTCACCTAGACTATCATTGAGTAAATCCAACACCTCTCTAGTTCTTTTTTCTTTTACTTCCGAAACATTATTATTGAAGTCTTTCCAAAAAAGTTCCAAAACTTTAATCCAACTTTCTTTTCCAGTAGTAATCTCATCAAGTTGATCTTCTAATCCTGCTGTAAAATTATAATCTACATATTTTGAGAATAATTTTTCTAAAAAGGCTGAAATTAATTTACCTCTATCTGTAGGAAAAAATCTTTTATTCAATATCTCTGCATAACCTCGATTGGCAATAGTAGAAATGATACTTGCATACGTAGAGGGCCTCCCGATACCAAGTTCTTCAAGTTTTTTAACTAAACTAGCTTCGGAATATCTTGGTGGTGGTTGTGTATAATGCTGTTCATCTATTAGCGCCTCAATATTAATAGGTCCTTTAGATACAGCAGGTAAAATATTTTCATCATCATCTTTGCTTTGATTATTATAAATCTTTAAGAAACCATCAAATTTTAAAACTGATCCACTGGCTTTACAAATTGTATCATTATTATCTGACGTTATGGTGATAGTATTTCTATCAAATTTGGCTGACTCCATCTGGGAAGATAAAGCTCTACTCCAGATAAGATCATAAAGTTTATTTTGATCTGTACTTAGATATTTTTTAACACTTTGAGGAGTTCTAATAATATCAGTAGGTCTGATTGCTTCGTGAGCTTCTTGTGCATTTTTAGCTTTTTTGCCTGAATAATTTAAAACATCTTTAGGCAAGTATTCATTACCAATTTCTTTTTGGATATAGTTTCTGAAACTCGTAACAGCATCTTTAGATAAATTAGTCCCATCAGTTCTCATATAAGTAATTAAGCCAATTGTTTCACCTTCCATTTCTATACCTTGATAAAGTTTTTGGGCAATTTGCATTGTTCTAGATGCACCAAAACCTAGTCGACTCGATGCGGTTTGTTGAAGAGTTGAGGTCGTAAATGGTCCAGAGGGATTACGATTTACTATTTTGCTAGAAATATCAGTTATACTAAATTTTTTTTTATTAATACTTGATATGGCTTTATTTATCTCTTCTTTATTTCTAAATGAAAATTTTTCAATTTTATTGTTGTCAAGTTGAGTAATACTAGCAGTGAAATTTTGATTTGCTGTATCAGCAAATTTAATACTTAAAGTCCAAAATTCTTCAGGTTTAAAAGACTCAATTGCATGTTCTCTCTCAGTAATTAATTTTAAAGCAACAGATTGAACTCTTCCTGCAGATTTTGAACCTGGAAGTTTTGTCCAGAGGATCGGAGATATGTTAAAACCAACCAAATAGTCCAAGGCTCTTCTAGCCATATACGCATCGACTAGTAATGGCTCAATTTGCCTAGGATTTTCAATTCCTTGAATAACAGCTTTTTTGGTTATTTCATTAAATACAACTCGTTCAATTTCTTTATCTTTTAAAAGTTTTTTTTCATTTAAATATTCTTTGACATGCCAAGCAATTGCCTCACCTTCACGATCAGGGTCAGTTGCTAATATGATTTTAGATGAGTCTTTAGCCGCATCAGTTATTTCTTTTAAATATTTTTTTGAAAAACTATCAACTTCCCATTCCATTTTAAAATCTTGATCTGGATTGACAGAACCATTTTTTGATGGCAAATCTCTTATATGACCGTAACTTGCTAAAACTTTATAATTATCACCTAGGTATTTATTAATAGTTTTTGCTTTTGCAGGACTTTCTACAATGACCAAATTCATAAACTACAAACTACCCAAAAGCTTTAGATAGTCAATTTAATAAATTTTTGTCTTAGTTTCTTCTTTATTTATCAATCTTTTAATATTTTCTCTGTGAGTAAAAAAAATCAAGATAAACATGATCGTAAAAAAAATTGCCTGATTAAACTGAATAGAAATTAATAGATAGATTGGTATAGATATTGAAGCTACCAAAGATGATAGAGATGAAAATTTAGAAATAAAAAAAGTTACAAACCAACATATAGAAAATATAATTCCAAAATATAAATTTATAGCAAATAAAATACCGACATAGGTAGCAACACCTTTGCCACCTTTAAACTTAAGCCAAATTGGAAATACATGACCTAAAAAGGCACATAAAGATGCAATATATAAAAAATCTTGGTAGAAAATTTTTACATAAACAACTGGAATAATTGCTTTTAAAATATCTAATACTAAAGTGAAATAACCAATACTTTTATTTCCAGTTCTCAAAGCATTGGTAGCTCCAATATTACCGGATCCGATTTCTCTTATATCTTTTTTTAAAAATATCTTTGTAAGTATATATCCAAAAGGTATCGAGCCCATGAGGTAGGAAATGATACCTATCAAAAAAATATCCATACTAAAGCTTAAATAATTCTTTTCCTTTTACAAATGTATTCGTGACCTTACCTTGGAGTTTTTTGTCTTCAATTGAGGTATTTTTTGATTTTGAAACCAATTTTTCTTTTTTTACAATCCATGGTTTACTTATATCTACAACACAAAAATCTGCATCATTACCAATGGAGAGGTTGCCTTTATTTATTTTGAGAATTTTTGCAGGATTTGAAGTAAGCGCTTTAATTAATGTTTCTAATTTTAAAGATCCATTATGATATAACTCTAAACTTAAAGATAATAGTGTTTCTATACCTGATGCGCCTGTTGCAGCTTGAGAAAACGTTAATCTCTTTGACTCTTCATCTTCAGGTTTGTGATCTGAAACAATCACATCTATTAATCCATCCTTTAATCCTTCCACTAGAGCAATTCTATCTTCCTCACGTCTCAAAGGTGGAGATAGTTTTAAAAAAGTTCTAAAGTCACCTATATCATTTTCATTTAAAGAGAGATTATTTATGGAAACACCGGATGTGAATTTTACAATTTCTTTCCTATGTTTGATTACTTCAATAGATTTTTGCGATGATAATTGGGAAATATGATATCTGCATTTTACTTTTTCAAGTAAAGTAAGATCTCTTTCAATCAAAATTCTTTCTGCGATCTCAGGAATACCTGATAATCCTAGTTTAGATGCGATAATGCCAGAATTTATCATCCCATTTTTTGCCAGTTCATAATCTTCTGCATGTTGCATTATTAAACAGCCAATATCTTTTGCAGAATTCATTATCCGAGACATTAATCTGGGATTTTGAATGGTTTTGATACCATCAGTAAATGCTATTATACCTTTACTTTGGAGAAGACCAAATTCTGTCATATTATTTCCTTCAATATTTTTTGTAAGTGATGCACACGGAAAAATGTTTATTCGAGATTTATCTCTTCCTCTTCTTTTTAAAAAATCGACTATAGATACGTTGTCTATTATCGGATCAGTATTTGGCATTGTTACCACAGAAGTTACGCCACCAGCTAAAGCAGCATTACTTAAGGTTCTAAAATTTTCTTTATATTCATAGCCTGGTTCACCAACAAATACTCTCATGTCAACTAAACCTGGAAATATATATTTTCCTTTTAAATCAATTGGTTTTTCTCTTGAAGGAAGATTATTTGTATTCACCTTTTTTCCCACAGCTTCTATCTTTCCTTCTTCAGAGATTATAAGACCACCTGTTTCGTTAATTGAATTGTGTGGGTCAATTATATTAGCGTTTATAAAATATTGTTTTTTCATTTAAGTACAAAAAATCTTTAAACAGGCCATTCTTACTGCAACTCCTAGTTCTACTTGTTCTTTAATTACGCTTTTATTGATATCATCAGCTAAATTAGTATCTATCTCAATACCTCTATTCATTGGACCTGGGTGCATGATTAATGCATCAGCTTTTGCATATTCTAATTTATCTGGTGTAAGGCCATAATATTCATAATATTCTCTGTTAGATGAGAGAAAAGAACTTGTCATTCTTTCATTTTGTAATCTTAACATCATTACAATATCACAATCTTTTAATCCTTTTTTCATATCGGTGAATGTATTAACACCAAATTTTTCTATTTCCTTTGGCATCAAATTTGTGGGAGCAATTATATTTACTTCTGCTCCTAACATATTCAGTAAATAAATATTAGATCTTGCAACTCTTGAATGCAAGATATCTCCACAGATGGCAATTCTTAAACCTTCAATTTTTTTTTTTCGATTTATAATTGTCAGAGCATCCAATAAAGCTTGAGTAGGATGCTCTCTTCTTCCATCTCCAGCATTTAAAACCGCACAATTAACTTTTTGAGAAAGTAGATTACATGCACCAGAGTCTTGGTGTCTTATTACAATAATGTCAGGATGCATAGCATTTAGTGTCATTGCTGTATCAATAAGAGTTTCACCTTTTTTAATTGCAGAATTACTTATGTTCATTGACATCACGTCAGCTCCAAGTCTTTTTCCTGCTAATTCAAATGAACTTTGAGTTCTTGTTGAGGGTTCAAAAAATAAATTAATCTGTGTTTTTCCTCTTAGTGCATCAATTTTTTTATTTTTACTTTGGTTTACTTTTATAAAATCATGAGCTTCATCAAGTATTAGATTAACATCATTTATAGATAAATCTTGGATACCTAACAGATGTTTTTGGGAAATTTTAATAGCTTTATTTGATTTAATTGCCATTAAAACCAACTCTATAGCTATAAAGTTGTATAATAGCAAGTATTAATTGTTCAAAAAATCTATTGCTCCTTGTAATATAAAAGCAGCAGCATTTTCATCAATTTTTTTTTCTCTTTTACTCACATTAACATCTAATTGACTGGATAGATTAAATGCACCAACAGTTGATAATCTCTCATCCCATAAACAAACTGGAATATCAATATTCTTTTCAATATACGTAGAAACATCTTTTGCTGATTGAGAAGATTTGCCAGAAGAGCCATCCATATTTAAGGGGTTTCCTATTATGATTCCCTTTATGTTGTTTTCGATGATTATTGATTTAAGTTGATCTATAAGGTATTGAGAGGATTTTTTTTCTATAGTTATAAAGGGTGTGGCAATTAATTGTTTTTCGTCACAAATTGAAACTCCTATTCGTTTTGAACCAAGGTCTAAGCCTATCAATCTGCACTTATCTAAGTGATTTTTTTTAAATTCCTCTAATGTGATCATATTGTATATTTTTAACTTAAATGATAGTTTGCGACATACCTAAATATCATATGAGTATAGATCTTAAAACAATAAAACACATATCTAAATTATCAAGAATTTCTGTTGATGAAAAAAGGGCAGAAAAATTAGCTGATGATTTGAATTCAATTTTTGAATTTATTGAAAAGCTCAATGAATTAAAAACAGATGATGTAAAGCCACTAACGTCAATAGCCGAAACAACTTTAAAGTTCAGATCTGATGAGATCAAAAGTAAAAATATTAGAGAACAAATAATTAAAAATTCTCCTGAAGATAATGAGGATTATTTTGTTGTACCAAAGGTAATTGAATAATGTCAGACATTACAAAACAATCTTTAACAGAATTAGTGGAGAATATTAAAAAAAAGAAACTTTCTTCAACAGATGTGACCAAAGCATTTATTCAAAGGTCTGAAAAGTCTAGTGAGTTAAATACTTATATCACAGATGATTTTACATCGGCTTTAGATAAAGCAAAAAAGTTTGATCAGAAACCAAATTTAGATTTAAAATTACCTGGTATACCTATGGCAGTTAAAGATTTGTTCTGCACAAAAAATGTTAAAACAACTGCTGGTAGTAAAATTTTGAATAATTTTGTACCAACTTATGAGTCTACAGTTACTGAAAATATCTGGAATGAAGGTGCAATACTTCTAGGTAAATTAAATTGTGATGAGTTTGCAATGGGTTCATCTAATGAGACAAGTCATTTTGGAAACGTACAAAATCCTATTGATAAGAATTTAGTCCCCGGTGGATCATCGGGTGGTTCAGCATCAGCAGTTGCTGGACAATTAACTCCAATCACAATTGGTACTGATACTGGAGGATCTATTAGACAACCAGCTTCATTTACTGGAATTGTAGGTTTAAAACCAACATACGGAAGTTGCTCACGATATGGGATAGTTGCTTTTGCTTCCTCATTAGATCAGGCAGGACCAATGGCCCAAAATGTAAAAGATTGTGCTTTATTGCAAGAAGTAATCAGTACATATGATTCAAAAGATTCTACTTCAATTAATTTTAAAAGAAATCATTATAGCAAGGAACTTACAAAAAATATAAAAGGAAAAAAAATTGGAATTCCAAAAGAATACAGAGTTGATGGTATGCCTAAAGAAATAGAGGACCTTTGGCAAAAAGGTATTCAGTACGTAAAAGATTGTGGTGCTGAAACAATCGACATATCACTTCCACATACAAGTTATGCTTTACCAACGTATTATATTGTTGCTCCAGCAGAGGCATCTTCTAATTTAGCAAGATATGATGGTGTAAAGTATGGATACAGAGCCAAAGGTGAAAATTTAATTGATATGTATGAAAAAACTAGATCTGAAGGCTTTGGTGCAGAAGTTCAAAGAAGAATTATGATTGGAACTTATGTATTATCATCTGGTTATTATGATGCATACTATCTTAAAGCTCAAAAAGTGAGAAAACTAATCAAAAATGATTTTGATGAAGCATATAAGAAAGTTGATGCAATTTTAACTCCATCAACACCTAGCTCAGCTTTTAAAATAGGTGAAAAAACAAATGATCCAGTTTCGATGTATTTAAATGATATATTTACAGTACCAGTTAATTTGGCAGGCCTGCCTGGTATATCAATTCCTGCAGGACACGATACTAAAGGTTATCCTCTGGGTTTACAAATAATCGGTAAAGCTTTTGATGAACAGAATATATTAAACATCGCTTTTGCTATGGAGGAGAAAATAAATTTTAAAAACAAAATTACTGATTGGTGGATTAAGTGAATAAGAAAAACACAGAATATTTGATTAATCGGAAAGATAATCAATATGAAGTTGTAATTGGATTAGAGGTACATGCTCAAGTATTATCTGAGTCAAAACTATTTTCTTCCTCATCAACTAAATTTGGTGCTGAACCAAATACACAAGTAAGTTTAGTTGACGCTGCATTTCCAGGAATGCTACCTGTAATAAATGAATTTTGTATTAAACAAGCTATTAAAACTGGCATTGGTCTTAATGCAAAAATTAATAAACGCTCTGTATTTGATAGAAAAAATTATTTTTATGCTGATTTACCTCAGGGATATCAAATATCACAATTTAAAGATCCAATAGTAGGTGAGGGCAAAGTTATTTTGGATATGCCTAATGGTCAAAAAGAAGTAGGTATAGAAAGATTACATCTAGAACAAGATGCTGGAAAAAGTATTCATGATCTTGACCCACAAAATACTTTTGTAGATTTAAATAGATCAGGGGTAGCTTTAATGGAAATAGTGAGCAAGCCTGATTTAAGATCTCCAGATGAGGTTAATGCTTACATTAAAAAATTACGATCTATAATGAGGTACCTAGGAACTTGTGACGGAAATATGCAAGAAGGCTCTTTAAGAGCGGATGTGAATGTTTCTGTAAGACCTAAAGGGTCAAAAGAATTTGGCACTCGATGTGAAATTAAAAATGTTAATTCAATTAAGTTTATGCAAATGGCAATAGAATATGAGGCTAATCGGCAAGTTGATTTAATAGAAGAGGGTAAAACTATTGATCAAGAAACCAGACTTTTTGATACGAAGAAAAATGAGACAAGATCAATGAGATCAAAAGAAGATGCTCATGATTACAGATATTTTCCTGATCCTGATTTATTACCTTTAGAGGTATCGGAAAAATTTATTGAAGAACTTAAAAATGATATTCCAGAGCTTCCAGATGATAAAAAGAAAAGATTTATTGAAGAGTTTAAATTGTCTCCCTATGAAGCCAATATTTTAGTGTCTGATATTGATACTGCAAAATACTTTGAAGAAGTTGTAACTAAAATGGGCAAGAACAAAGATATTAAGTTAGCAGTCAATTGGATTACAGGAGAACTATTTGCTGTTTTAAATAGCAAAGGTTTAGAAATTTCTCAAAGTCCAGTGAGTGCCAAGAACTTCGCCATATTGATAAATCTAATTAAGAATGGAACTATTTCTGGAAAAATAGCAAAAACTGTTTTTGAATTAATGATTGATGGGAACAAAGATCCACAAAAAATTGTTGAGGAAAAAGGATTAAAGCAACAAAGTGATCCAAAAGCTTTAGAAGCTTTAATTGACAAAATAATTAATGAGAACAGAGAAAAAGCTATTGAATATAAACAAGGTAAAGAAAAATTATTTGGTTTTTTTGTTGGTCAGGCAATGAAAGCATCTGGTGGAAAAGCAAATCCTCAATTGATCAATGAGATCTTGAAGAAAAAATTATAAGGTTATGGGTTCAGACCTTAATATCACAAAACATTTACAAGATTACATACTAAAGAATGGTTTGAAACTACATCCAATTCAAAAAGAAATAATAGACTATAATTTATCACTTGGTGATATTAAAAGAATGCAAATATCTATTTCCCAATGTCAATTTTTACATTTGATTATAAAGATCTCCAAAATTACAAAAGTATTAGAGATAGGAACTTTTACAGGTTTAAGCACGCTGTCTATGGCTTTAGCATTACCAGATGAGGGTAGTATAATTGCTTTAGATAAAAATGAGGAAACAAATAAAATTGCTCAAAATTTTTTTAAAAAAGCTAATCAAAATCACAAAATTAAAACAATAATTAAACCAGCGTTAGAAAGTTTGATGAGTATTAGAAATGAAAAATTTGATTTAGTTTTTATTGATGCTGATAAAATGAATTACCAAAAATATTATGAAATTTCATTAGATCTATTGAATAAAGAGGGTTTGGTTATTATTGATAATGTTTTATGGCATGGAGAAGTTGTTAACAAAGATATTAATGACAAATATACGAAAAATATTAGAGATTTAAATAATTTTATTTCAAAGGACAAAAGAATTGAAAAGGTCATGGTGCCTTTTGGAGATGGAATGACTGTCTGTAGGAAGATTTAATGTTCACTATATTCGGATTTTACAAATTTCAAAAAATAAATAATTTAAAAAAAAATCAAAAAATATTGAATAATCTTTTAGTTAATAAAAACATAAATGGATCAATTATTGTATCAGAAGAGGGTTTAAATGGATCTATATCTGGAAAAAATAAAGACATTAAGGCTACAATTATCAAATTAAAAAAAATTTTTAGTATTAAAGAATTTGATAGTTTCAATAATTCAAAATGTAAATTTAAACCTTTCCACAAATCTAAAGTGAAAATTAAAAAAGAAGTCGTTCCAATGAATCTTAAAATCTCAAATAAAATTAAAAAAAAGAGTACTCATATTGAACCAACGAAGTGGAATGAATTAATAAAAGATAAGAAAACTTTTTTATTAGATGCAAGAAAACCTTTTGAGCATAAAGTTGGTTCTTTTAAAAAATCGGTAAATCCAAATATAGATAACTTTAGAGATTTCCCAAAATACTTAAAAAAGTTAAAAAAAGATCAACCAATAGCAATGTTTTGCACCGGTGGAATTAGATGTGAAAAAGCCTCTGTATTTTTAGAAAATAAAGGTTTTAAAAATATTTATCAATTAAAGGGTGGAATTTTGAATTACTTAAAAAAAATCAAACAAAAAAACAGTTTGTGGAAAGGTGAGTGTTTTGTATTTGACAATAGAGTAACTCTAAAACATGGATTAGTACAAGGAACCTATTCAATTTGCGGCGGATGTAGACAACCAATTTCAACCAAAGATAAAAAATCTAAAAGATATGAGGAGGGTGTAACTTGTCCCAATTGTATTGATAAACTCTCAAAAAACCAAAAATCTCGTTTTAGAATGAGACAAAGTCAGATATACAAAGCAAAGCAATCTGGAAAAAAATATATTTTTCAAAAAGAATTTAAATAAGGATAATTTTGTCTAAATCAATAAAATTAACAAAAGATCCAATTTGGACACTATTGAGAAGAGTTACGATACCTGCAAGTGTAGGCTCATTGTTTCAAACATTTTATAATTTAGTTGATACTTGGTTTGCAGGTAGAATCTCTGCAGAAGCAATAGGAGCAATTGCGAAATCGTTTCCAATATATTTTACCATTATAGCTGTTGGTGTTGGATTAGGCGCTGCAACTAATGCTTTAATTGGTAATTCAATCGGTGAAAAGAAAATAAGAGTTGCATCATTATATGTGGCTCAGTCTTTAATCTTTGCAGTATTAGTGTCAATAATTGTTACAATATTTGGTTTAAATGCATCAAATTATCTTTTAGGTGTCATGGGCTCTGATCCAGGTGGAATAATTTTAACGAGAGAATATTTAGATATTATTTTCTACGGAACTTTTATTGTATTGATACAGATATCTTTAAATGGAACTTTGAATGCTCAAGGTGATACCAGAAGCTATAGAAATGTATTGATATTTAGTTTTTTCCTTAACATTTTTTTAAATCCTCTTTTTATATGGGGATATGGATTTATCCCAGGATTTGGAATAGCTGGTCTTGCTATTGCTACTGTAATTTCTCAATCAATAGGAACGATCTATTTAGCTTTTAAGGTTAATAATTGTCAAATAAGGAATTACCTTAAACCTCAATGCTTTATTCCAAAATTTGAATATTTAAAATCATTAACAAATCAAGCTGTGCCAGTAATGTTCAGTATGTTGTTTATTGGTGTAGGTATTTTTAACATCTTATATTTCATAGGTAAATTCGGGGATTTAGCAACAGCTGGTTATGGTGCAGCATTAAGAGTAGAGCAAGTTTTTTTATTACCTGTTATTGGTTTAAATACTGCGGTCCTTTCAATCGGAGGACAAAATTTTGGTGCAAAAGCCTATAATAGAATAAGAGAGCTTTATACTAAGGCTTTATTTTTTGGAATATCATTTATGACTGTTGCTGGAGTAATAATTTTTTTTGGGGCTGAATTTTTCGTATCTTTATTTACTGATAATCAAGAAGCAGTTATGAGTGGAGCTATTTATCTCAAGGTTGCAGCTTTAATTGGACCAATTTATCCAGTCTTCTTTATTACTACAGCAGTATTTCAAGCTGTTAAAAAACCTTTGTATAGTCTCTATTTGAGTATTTTAAGATTAACTGCGTTTCCTTTTTTAAGTTTATGGTATGTGATAAATATAAGAGGTGGTGATTACGAAGATATTTTTTATACTATTATGGTGACTAATTGGGCTATGGGAATTGCTGTTTTAATATTTATTGGTTATTTTCTAAATAATGTATTTAAACAAAATAAAGCTATTTTTAGTTATTAGTTTTTTCTTATCTTCTTTTTTCTTAACTCTAAAAGATGTTAAGTCATATGAAATTAAAGTTGTTGATGGTGATACTATACATTTAAATGGAAAAAAAATTAGATTTAGTGGAATTGATACCCCTGAATTAAAACAAACCTGTAGTAAAAATAATCAAATAATTTTTTGTGGGATTGAAGCAAAAAAATTACTAATTAATATAATAGGAAACAAAGAGGTTGAATGTGTTGAAGAGGGCAAGGATCAGTATAAAAGAATTTTAGCTGAATGTTTTGTAAATAATATCAGTTTATCAAGTTATTTAGTAAAAGAGGGCTATGCTTTTGCATATAGAAAATACTCAAAGAAATTCGTCCCTGATGAAAACTATGCAAGATTAAATAATTTAGGAATGTGGTCAATGAAATTTGAATATCCTTGGGATTGGAGAAAAAAAAACTAGTCCTTTTGTAATCTTTTTTCTAATTTTCTAACTAAAAAAGAAACAACCAAAATTAAAATAAGATACTCCAGGATTAAAAATGTATAAATTTCTAGTGGCCGATAAGTTGTCACAACTAATTCGTTTGCTTTTCTTGTTAAATCTCCAATACCAATAATTGACACAAGTGACGACATTTTAAGAACATAAACAAATTGATTACCTATAGCTGGTAAAATATTCTTTATCGCTTGAGGTAAGATAACTAAACGTAATTTTCTAAAAAAACTTAATCCCAAAGAACTTCCCGCTTCCCATTGTGATTTTTTAATTGAATTAATTCCTGCTCTAAATATTTCTGCTTGAAAAGCACTTTCACTAATTGAAAGAGCTATGATACCAGAAACAAAAGGACTAAAACTTATACCTGTCATAATTGGTAAACCATAATAAATCCATAAAATCAAAACGAGTAAAGGAATTGCTCTTACAATTTCTACATATCCAATATTCAGATAGGTTAAAAATTTACTCTTAGCTAGTGATGGAATAGCAACTAAAAGACCTAGGATAATTGAAATAATTATAGAGACTATACTAATATAGATAGTGGTTGTTAAACCACTTAATAAAAACTTTAAATTAGTTAATCCTTCAATATTGTTTGGAGACAAGATTAACCAATTTAATTCACTTTTACCGCATGAAGTTAATGGGAAAATTAAGAGTAAAAAAAATAAATTTCTCACTCTTCAAGTTATAAAGAATTAAAAACTAATTACTAATTTTTTATAAACTCTTTAAATTATATTTAGCTAATAACTTAGTGAAGAACCCTGAGGATTTTTTATCTTTAATCCATTTATTTACGTAATCGTTCCACTTAGTATCACCTTTTGGCACCATCATCGCTAAAAAAGCCGGATTTTTTCCACCATCTGGAACAATTGCTAATTGAGGATATTTGATAACCAATTTATTTGCTTCTGTTGAACTTGTAATATTACCATCAGCTCTACCTGCTAATACTTCTTGAAAGTCTCTAGCTGGAGCTTCAATTGAGTTTAATTTTGATTTTGGAAAAAATTCTTTTGCCTTTTCTTCTTGAGAAGTACCAAGAGTAGTTGCTATTGTTACATTCTCATTATTTAGAGAGTCCCAAGTAGGGAATTTTTTTAAGTTCTTTTTAAGGACTAGTGGTACAGTAGCATATTTGTAATAAGTATCAGTAAATCCTGCTACTTCAGCTCGTTTTGGAGTTTTTGTTACACTTGTTGAAATATCATACCTTGCTGATGTTATACCTGAGACAATAGTTTTCCATTCTGCTGGTACAAATTCAATCTTTACACCCATATCTTTTGCAAGTTGATTCATGACATCAATATCAAAACCCTTATATTTATTAGTAGCCGGATCCTTAACTGTCATGGGATCCCAATCTCCAGTAGTGCCAACTTTTAATACACCTGATGATAGTATTTTATCTAAATTTGAGTCTGCATTAAGTGAGAATGGTAAAAAGGTAAATAATATTAATAATAGTAATTTTTTCATAATTTATAGAATTATATTATTTTTTTTATTATTGAGATCTATAATCTTGACGCACTATCATTCATCCATGAAAATAAATGATCTGAAAAGGATCTTCTCACAAATAAATTTACATCGTTAATGTCCTGATTATGAACAATTATATCAATTTTTGTCAAAATTGTTTGAGTTACAAGGCCTTTTTTGGATTTAAAATCATTAAAATTAAATGGAGATCCAGTTTCAAATAAATCAAAAATTTTATCACCTTTAAGATTTATTAATACAAATTGGTCTGTGACATCAGTTACAGCACCCAAATTTGTTTTACAAATATTTTTATTGAGTAATTTTTCTACATCATAATTATTATGATCTGATTTTAAAATTTCATTTGAAAAAATCATCCATTCATCTGGGCTTAACCAAAGAGCTGTTAATTGATCACTTCTTGAGGAAGTATTTGCTTCATTTGGCAAAAGTAGATTTAATGATTTTCCAACTGCAGATAAAAACTGTCTTTTTTTTCCTCTAATAATAAGTTTCATGACAGGTTTTATTTCTCTCATTTGCAAACCTGGATAAGATTTATCATTTTCAATTACATTTGAATAATTAAGCATTTAATCTTTTGTTCTCCTTGTCTAGGAATACCGGATCTGTAACCGTTACATTGATTTGTTTTTTTTCCATTGGAATTATTAATTTTTGACCCATCATATTTTTTCCACCCTTAACTACTCCAAGAGCAATAGATTTTTTTAAATTTGGACTAAAATAACTAGAGGTAACATGACCTAACATTTCTATTGGTGTTTTATTCATATCTGCAACAATTTGTGCCCCTTCTTCTAATATTTCCTCTGGATTGTCTGTGATAAGACCTACTAATTGTTTCCTATCTTCCCTAATAGTATCTGATCTATATAAAGATCTTTTACCTATAAAATCAAATTTCTTTTTACTAACTATCCAATCCATTTGTAAATCAATCGGTGTCATAGTTGCATCTGTGTCTTGACCGGCTATGATAAATCCTTTTTCCGCTCTTAATAAATGCATTGTTTCAGTCCCATAGGGAGTAATATTAAACTCCTTTCCTGCCTCCATACAATTTTCCCATACTGATTTAGCGTAATTGGCCTGAATATTGATTTCGTAACTTTGTTCACCAGTAAAACTTATTCTCATAACTCGACATTTCACTTTACCAATTTTTGAATTCTTAAATGACATATGAGGAAAATCTTTATCTGATAAATCGATTTCAGGTATTACTTTTTGAATTATCTTTTTACTATTAGGACCACAAACACTAATAGTTGCGTAATGGTCAGTTACAGATGTCAAATACACATCTAGCTCAGGCCATTCTGTTTGAAGATAATCTTCAAGTTTACCTAAAACTGTAGCAGCACCACCAGTTGTAGTTGTCATAATATAATGATTTTCGTCTAATCTGGTAGTAACACCATCGTCATAGACCATGCCATCTTCGTTCAGCATTAAACCATATCGACATTTTCCAATCTCAAGTTTTGACCAAGCGTTGGTGTAAACTCTATTTAAAAATTCAGAGGCATCAGTACCTTGAATATCAATTTTACCTAACGTGGATGCATCTAATATGCCTGCACTATCTCTTGCAGCTTTACTCTCTCTTTGAACAGCTTCGTGCATGTTTTCACCATTCTGTGGATAATACCAAGCTCTTTTCCATTGTCCCACATTCTCAAATTCAGCTTTGTTTTCAATATGCCATTCGTGAATTGGTGTTTTTCTTATTATATCAAAATATTTACCAACATTTCTTCCAACGATAGTACCAAATGTAAGAGGAGTGTAGGGTGGTCTAAATGTTGTAGTACCAAGTTCACCCATTTTAGAAGACGCTGTTTCGGAAATTATTCCTAAGGCATGCATATTCCCAAGTTTACCTTGATCTGTACCCATACCTGTTGTTGTATATCTTTTAACATGTTCAATAGACCTGAAACCTTCTCTTAAAGCTAATTTAATATCTTTGGCTGTTGCATCGTTTTGAAAATCTACAAATGATTTAGTTTTCCCTACAATTTTATTCGAAGGCAATAACCAAATATTTCTTTTTGATTTGTTAAATGCTGAATATATTTCAATATTTTCGTATTCGGTTTTTTTGATATTTAAAAATTCTTTGAGTAATTTGGGCGTATTAATTAATATTTCATCTAAAGTAAAATCACCATTACAACTTCCGATACTTATCTGATTTGATGGATAAGTATTTGGAATAAAAACTTGATCATCATCTCTAAATTTAAGTTTTCCACCCGATTGAGTAAATAGATGAACTGCTGGTGTCCAACCTCCTGAAATACCTAAACTATCGCATGAAATATTTTCTTTTGATCCTATAACCTTTTGACCATCTTTAGATAATTTCATTATAGAGACACTATTTATTCTTTTGTATCCAAATGTATCTACAATTGTATAACCTTTATAAATCTTAATATTGTTTTTTTCAGTTTCTTTAATAAGTTTAGAATCAATTTCTTCTCTATTGTCAATTATCGCTTGTACTTTAATCCCTTTTTGAATTAAACTTATTGCAGTTTCATAAACGCTATCATTATTGGTAAATAAAATATTTTTCTCTCCACATGCTACACCAAATAAATCTGCATATTTTTTTATAGCAGATGAAAGTAATATCCCTGGGCGATCGTTATTGTCAAAAATTAAAGGTCTTTCTATAGACCCTGTGGCTGTAATAACTTTTTTAGCGCGTATTTTAAGTAATCTTTGACGAGTTTTATTTTCTCTTTGTTCAAGTGGCAAGTGATCAGTTAAATTTTCTCTTGCTAATAAAAAATTATAACCATGAAAAGCAGCAACACTTGTTCTGGTTTTAATTTCTAAATTTTCAATTTTTTTTACTTCATTGATTTCCTTTTCTAACCATGAAGCTGAATTTTGATTGTTAATTTTAAAAAATTCTGAGTCTTGATAAATTGTAGAACCACCTAAATATGATTTTTCCTCAACCAATAGTGTTTTAAAACCACTTTTTGCTGCGGTTTTTGCTGCGATAAGTCCTGAAATACCTGCACCAATAACTAATACATCACAATGAATGTATTTGTGTTCATATATGTCAGGGTCTGGAACATCAGGTGATTTTCCTAAACCAGCAGATTTTCTAATAAAATATTCATATTTTTCCCAAAAACTTGCTGGCCACATAAAAGTCTTGTAGTAAAAACCTGCAGGTAATAATGGACTTAAAAAATTGTTTATACCTCCAATATCAAACTTTACACTAGGCCAACAATTTTGACTTGTAGCAACAAGACCCTCATATATTTCTATTTCAGTAGCTCGTACATTTGGTTCTGTTCTTGAAGTTCCATTATGAAGTTGAACAATGGCGTTTGGTTCCTCTGACCCAGCAGTCATAATTCCTCTAGGTCTATGGTATTTAAAACTTCTACCAACTAGGTGGATGTTATTAGCCAATAGGGCAGAAGCAAGTGTATCACCTTTAAATCCATAATAAGTTGAACCATTAAATTTAAATGAAATTCGATATGTTTCATCGACTAATTTACTACTTTTAACTCTTAAATTTTTTGTCATTGATTATTTAACCGGTGGTTTTTCACCCATTTTGTAAACGGCTTTAATCTCATCATTTGATGTGTCTCTCACCATGTTAAACCATTTTCTACAACCATGAATGTGGTACCATCTTTCGAATTGAATACCTTTAATATTTTTTCTCATAAATAAATATTCTGCCCATTGATCATCACTTAATTCAGTTGGTTGTTTAGGCCTAACAATATGAGCTTCTCCACCAGCTTTAAATTCACTTTGTTCACGTTCACCACAAAAAGGACAATTAATTAAAAACATTAGTGCGCTACAGCTGCTGCACCATGTTCGTCGACAAGGTCACCACTTACAAATCTATTCAAATTAAATGCAGCATTAAGTTTGTGTGGTTCATCGTTGGCTATTGTATGCGCAAACAAATCTCCAGAGCCCGGTGTAGCTTTAAATCCTCCTGTTCCCCAACCACAATTAAAATATAAACCTTTGATTGATGTTTTACTTATAATTGGGCTTGCATCTGGACAAATATCTACAATTCCACCCCATTGTCTTAACATTCTCATACGACTAAAGATAGGGTATAACTCTAAAATTGCATTTAATGTCCCTTCAACAATATCATGACTTCCTTTTTGTGAGTACGATACATAATCATCAGTTCCTGCGCCGATGACTAATTCACCTTTATCTGATTGACTTACATATGCATGAACAGCATTTGACATAACAACTGTATCTATGATTGGTTTCACAGGCTCTGAAACTAAAGCTTGGAGCGGTTTACTCTCTAATGGCAACCTTAATCCAGCCATATTAGCTATCACACTAGAGTGACCTGCAGCTACTACACCAATTTTATTTGTTTTAATAAATCCTTTTGTAGTTTCAATACCTTCAACTGCATCGCCATTTCTCTTAATACCTTTAACCTCACAATTCTGAATTATATCCACACCCATTTCATCTGCACCACGTGCATATCCCCATGCAACTGCATCATGTCTTGCGGTTCCAGCTCTTTTTTGTAAAGTTCCACCTAATACAGGGTATCTTATATCTGGAGATGTATTTATTATTGGACAAAATTTTTTAACTTCTTCAGTATTTAAATATACCGCATCAATACCATTAAGTCTGTTAGCATGGGTTCTTCTTTTCAAATCTCTTACATCTTGAAGATTATGAGCAAGATTCATTACTCCTCTTTGACTAAACATTACATTGTAATTTAATTCTTGAGAAAGGCCTTCCCATATTTTAAGAGCGTGATCATAAAGACCAGCACTTGCGTCCCATAAATAATTAGATCTTATAATTGTAGTGTTTCTTCCTGTGTTTCCACCACCAATCCAACCTTTTTCAACAACAGCAATATTTTTCATATTATGTTTTTTTGCGAGATAGTAAGCTGTTGCTAAACCATGGCCACCACCACCAATAATTACCACATCATATTCTTTTTTTGGCTCAGGGTCTTTCCATGCTTTTTCCCAATTTTCATGATAAGAAAAAGCATTTTTAATAAGCGAAAATATTGAATACTTATTTTTCATAATTAATGAATAATTACTTTATTAATGTTGATTATTCAATACAATCAAAGGCGACAAATTTCTTGGAAGAGTGGGTGAGAGGCTTAAACCAGTCGTTTGCTAAATGACCGTGCGAGGAAACTTGTACCGAGGGTTCGAATCCCTCCTCTTCCGCCATTATTAAAACAAGGGATTATTCTTAAAGAAATCTTTCATTGCAATTGGCTGTTGTTCAAGCACGTATCTATAAACATTGTAGTTTTCCAATACTCTTTGGACATAATTTCTAGTTTCTTTAAATTTAATTAATTCAATCCAGTCGATATAATCAATTTGATTTTTTTGAGGATTTTTGTTTATTTTTTTCCAATATCGAACTCTTTTTGGTCCAGCATTGTAAGCAGCCACTGCAAATGGATAAGCACCGTCATATTCAAGAATTAATCCTGCTATATAATGTGACCCTAGGTTAATATTATATTCTGCATCAGTAGTTAACCTAGATTTTGAATAAGGAAGTTTTGCCTGCTTAGCAACTAGTTTAGCAGTGTAAGGCATTAATTGCATTAAACCTTTTGCACCAGCATGACTATTGGCACTTAAATCAAACTCACTCTCTTGTCTTATGATTGAAAGAATGAAAGCATTATCTGGAATTTTTCTTCCATTAATATATTTGGGTGTGCTTATGATTGGGTAATTATATTTGTTGTGAAATCTTTTTTCATAGGATGCTATTTTAGAAATTTGAATAGCAAAATCAAATCGTTCTATATTTGTTGCAAGTTCAGCTGCTAAAACCTCACTACCACTACCAACATCATCATTAGCCAAATGTCTTAGTATATGCTTAGCATATTTATCTTCATCTAATTCATCAAGTAAATATATCAATTTGACTAAATCTTTTTTAAAAAAATAATCACGATATTCTTTTTTAATAATCATATCTTTTGAAAGCTCAAATTTTTCATTTGGACTAATTTCCATAAATGCCAATTGACCGTAATAAGTGGTCAAATAATTTGTTGCTTCTTTAAACCATTTATAAGATAGATCTTTATCACCAAGTTTTTTATAAGTTTTACCTAACCAATATGCACCTCTAGCTGTACTAATAGGGTATCCAACATTATTATAAAAATTTTCAAAATGTTCTTTGGCTAATACTGGATCATCTAGAAAACTTAATGCAATCCAACCACTCATCCACTCAGCAGCAGCAAATTCAGGTCCATCATTCATTCCATGGTTACTGGCAATTTTATAAGCTAATTCATATTTTTTTTTATATATTAATGATCTGGAAATTATTTCTCTTTCTATCCACCATTTATCCGGACGAACTAAGTAATCTTTTGTGTTTTTTATCTTTAGAAGAATTTCAACAGAACTATCAACTCTTCCTCTTTTTCTTCTCCATTTTAATCTATCGTAATTTAAACCAGCATCATTTTTAAGATTAGATGGAACTTTAGAAATAGCATTATCGACACCATACGATTTACTCATCAATAGTTGTCTCGCTGTATATAATAGTTCATAATCTTTAGGTAAATATCTTAATAGTCGTTTTAAGTCCCAGTATTTATTATTCCAAGCAAGATATTCTGCTCGTTTAATATAATCGTCTGCATTAAGATATTTCTTAAATTTTTTACGATAAAATCTTAAATCTGTTTTAGACAATTCAGCTGATATCCAGCCTTCTTTAATGAATCTTATTCCTTTTTCCTTATTACCATTAAGAATAAAACTTTCACCCAATATCATTTTACCAAAACCACTTAAAGGTTCCGCAGGACCAAACCATTCTATAATTTTTCGTGGACTAACTTTTTCTGTAGAAAGTTTATGCTCTGCTAAATATTTGATTCTTCCAATTCTAGGATAATCTTCATTTGAATCTATAAATGTTTTATAATCATAATAAGAAGCTTGATTTCCCTTTGTAAGTAAATGCCTCCATTGAATAAAGTCATATATAGATTTATCTTTAGCTCTTTTGGCAGTTTTAATTGCAGCTGTCCAACTAGCTTTTTTCATTTCGGAAATTGCTTTTTTTGCTAACGCAAAATCTTTTTTACGATAATATTTTGATATCTTTATTTCTGTTGTTTTTTTTGTTCCAGCGATTAATGGTTTTTTTTTGGGAAGTATCAGTCCACTTATCTTCTTTTCTGGCTTAGATTCAATTTTTTTTTCTATCTCTTTTGTTACTATTTTTGGTATTGGTTTGGGTAAGGGTTTTAGTACATCTATTAATAATTTTTTTTGTGTTAGCTCATCAGATTGGATAGGTTTTTTTAATGGGATTATGTCAGATTGAGCTATAGTTTGTAGACCGAATAAATTAATCAATACTATCCAAAATAAGATTTTTTTAATCATAATCTTTTACTATATGAATCTACAATGTATGTTATAAGTATTTATGTTTAAAGGATCAAATGTTGCTTTAGTCACCCCGTTTAAAAATGATAAACTTGATGATGAGACATATATTAATTTAATTCATTTTCATATCCAAAATGGGACAAATGGATTAGTTCCAGCAGGAACAACTGGTGAGTCACCAACGTTAAGTCATGATGAACATGAAAGAGTGATTGAGTTATGTGTAAAAGAAAGTAATGGAAAATTACCAGTTTTTGCAGGTACAGGATCGAACTCTACAGAGGAGGCTATTTCACTTACAACTCATGCAGAAAAAATTGGAGCCACAGGCGCTCTTATTGTAACACCTTATTATAACAAGCCAACACAAGAAGGCTTATACCAACATTATAAAGCAATAAATGAAAAATGTGGAATACCTATAATAATTTATAATATTCCTGGGAGATCGGTTATTGATATGTCAGTTGATACTATGGCTAGATTATTTGAATTGAAAAATATTATTGGTGTTAAGGATGCAACTGGAGACCTAAATAGGGTTGAACAAACTTTAAAAAAGATGGGAAATGAATTCATTCAATTAACTGGTAATGACGATAATGCTTTAGAATTTAATAAAAGAGGTGGAGTTGGAGCTATAAGTGTTACTGCAAATATCGCTCCAAAACTTTGTTCTGATTTTCAAAAATTTTCAAAATCTGAAAATAACGATGAAATTAAAGAGGCTGAAAAAATTGATAAAATATTACAACCTCTTCATCATGCAATGTTTGTCGAAAGTAATCCAAGTCCAGTAAAATACGCAGCAAAATTATTAAATCTTTGTGATGATAATGTAAGACTACCTCTTGTAAAAGTGACAGCTGAAACTAAGGATATCGTTAAAAAAGCACTTCATTCTGCAAAACTAGTTTAATGAAAAAAAAACCAATAGTGGTTTAAAAATAATTTGTCTTAATAAAAAAGCTAGTTTCAATTATTTTTTTGAGGATTTGTTTGAAGCAGGTATTGTCTTAAAAGGTTCTGAAATAAAATCAATTCGTAATGGTAAAGTTAACATAGCAGATTCTTACGCAATAGAAAAAAAAGGTGAAATAGTCTTGATAAATTCACATATTGCATCTTATAAGCAAGCTAGTTATTCAAACCATAATCCAACCGATGAAAGAAAATTGTTATTAAATAAGAGAGAAATTAATAAACTAATTGGGAAAATGCAAAGAGACGGGCTTACAATAGTACCTACAAAAATGTATTTTAAAAAAGGAAAAGCAAAATTAGAGTTAGCTGTAGCCAAGGGTAAGAAACAATTTGATAAAAGAGCAGTAAAAAAACAAAGAGACTGGAATCGTGATAGAGCAAGATATATTAGAAAATCAAGTTAATCCTGTCTATTTAGGTATAGGTTCTAATCTTGGAAATAAAATCAATAATATTGAATTAGCTAAATCAAAATTAATTCTTAATGATATTATGATAGTAAAATCATCAAGCTATTATGAGAGTTTGTCTTGGCCTGATAATAACAATCCTAAATTTTACAATGTTGTAGTTAAGGTTCTAACTAAATTATCACCTTTTGAATTAATAAGTGTTTGTAAAACTATTGAAACAAGCCTGGGACGAAAGAAAAGACTTCGAAATGCTCCTAGAGAGTGCGATATTGATATAATTGATTTTAATAGAAGAAAAATGAAAGGTGAATTAAATCTACCTCATTCAAGAATGCATAAAAGAAATTTCGTCCTTTTTCCATTATTTGAGATAGATAAAAAATGGAAACATCCAGTTTCAAAACATTCCATAAAAAAACTATTATTATCATTAAAAAATAGAGACATTAGGTCTATTAAACAAATTTAATTTAGTGATATAGTGTTTGAATGCTTAATTCTGAAGATTTAATAAATAAAGTAAAAATTTATAACAAATTTTTAAACCCTGAAAAACTGAATAAAGCTTATGATTTTGCTGTTAAAGCACATAGTAATCAAAAGAGAGCTTCAGGTGACCCATATTCAGTACATCCAATAGAAGTCGCAAATATCCTAACAGATCTCAAATTAGATAGCGCTACTATTACTACTGGTTTATTACATGATACAATCGAAGATACCTACGCTACTTACGAGACCATTAAAGGAGAATTTGGTGAAGAGGTTGCAGATTTAGTTGATGGTGTTACAAAAATTTCAGTTTTTGAAAACACCGCAACCACAAACTCAAAAGCAGAAAACTTTAGAAAACTTATTTTAGCAACCTCAAAAGATATAAGAGTTTTGTTAGTTAAAATTGCAGATCGTTTACATAATATGAGAACGATAAAAGCTATCACTAAAGAAGATAAAAGAAAAAGAATTGCACAAGAGACAATGGAAATTTATGCACCATTAGCTGATAGAATGGGAATGCATAGAATTCGTGATGAGCTAGAAGATTTATCTTTTGAGGTTTTGAATAATGATGCAAGAACACTAATTCAAAATAGATTAGATGAAATCAAATCTGACAAAAAAGATATTTTCGAATCTCTTTCTATTGAAATCAACACTTTGTTAAATGACAATAATATACAATCTAAAATTTATGGAAGAGGCAAAACACCTTTTTCAATTTGGAGAAAAGTTCAAAAGAAACGAGTTTCTCTTGAGCAAATAACTGATATTATTGGATTTAGAATAATTTTAAAAAATATTGATGATTGTTACAAAACTTTAGGGATAATACATAAAGAATACAATTGTATACCTGGCAAATTTAAAGATTATATCTCTTCACCTAAAATTAATGGTTATAAATCAATTCATACCGCAGTTATTGGATCTAATAAAAAACCCATAGAAATTCAAATTAGAACAACAGAAATGCATGATTTCGCTGAAAGGGGTATTGCTTCACACTGGCAATATAAATCTTCTGAGAAATTTAATTCTTTAACTTGGAAAGAATATGACTGGTTAAAAGATTTAGTAGAAATCATTGAAAAAAATGAAAATCCGGAACATTCATATGAATATACAAAACTACAAATGTTCCAAGAAAATGTATTTTGCTTTACACCAAAAGGATCGGTTATTAAATTACCAAAAGATGCTACTCCAATTGATTTTGCATACGCCGTACATACTAAAATAGGAGATACTGCAATTGGATGTGAAATTAATGGTAATAAAAGTGAACTCCAAACTATTTTGAGAAATGGAGATCGAGTTAAAATTATTACCTCTAAAAATCATTCACCATCATTGCATTGGATCCCAATAACAAAAACAGGAAAAGCAAGGGCAGCTATAAGACGTTATTGGCATGAAAAGGGAGAAAGAAAAGAGGAAAGAATAAAAAAGTACAATACTACTTTATGGATATCTTTACCAGATAAACCCGGTCAGCTTGGTAATGTTAGTTCATTAATCGGAGAGCATAAACTGAATATTTCAAACCTTGTGATGGCAGGCAAAAACCCTAACTATATAAATTTTAAATTCCAATTAATCATAAGAGATTTAAAAAATTTCACTAATTTTATTGCAGAGCTAAAACAAAAAGGTATAAAATTTAAGATAATTAGACACGAAGATAAAAGAAATGCTTTCACACAAAAAATCCTTAGATATTTTAAGAAAAACTAATGCATTATTAGAGGGACATTTTGTTTTATCTTCTGGATTACACTCTTCAAAATATATTCAATGCGCAAAACTATTAAGTTTTCCGCATAAGGCAGAGAAAATTTGTAAATCTTTAGCCGGAAAAATTAAGAAAAAATTTAAAAACTTCGACTTAATTTTATCACCAGCAATGGGTGGTATAATAATCGGTTATGAAATTGGTAGACTGCTTAAAAAAGAAACTATTTTCTGTGAAAGAGTAAAAGGGAAATTTCAATTAAGAAGAGGTTTTCAAATTAAAAAAGGATCAAAAGTATTAATTATTGAAGATGTTATAACCACAGGCAAATCAAGCATGGAATGTGTAAAATTGATTAAAAATTCAAAAGCAAAACTAATGGGTTTTGCAACAATTATTGATAGATCATCAAAAAATAATTTAAAGATAAAAAAAAATATAGTTTCACACCTCAAAATTTCTGTTCCAACTTATAAAAAGAACAACATTCCAAATGAGTTGAAATTAATTCCAATTTCAACGCCAGGAAGTAGATACACGAAGTGAGACGTCTTGGAGTAAATATTGATCATATAGCAACCCTGAGAAATGCTAGAGGTGAATTACATC
>CABZTB010000004.1:0-103683 GCA_902528545.1 uncultured Pelagibacteraceae bacterium
ATAAAAAAATTCATTTAAATCTATCAAATAAAAAAGTGAATTTTCTTGTAAAATAATTATTTTACTCTGCCATAAATATCTTGATATCTCACTATATCTGTTTCTTTTAAAATCGAGCCTACTTGAGCTTCAATTATTTTAACTGGTTTTTTATAGGGATTTTCTATTCTATGGATTGCACCTAGTGGAATAAAAATAGTTTCATCAGGTTTCATAGTGAAATATTTCTTATTTAAAGTAATTTTAGGTTCACCATGAGTAACTACCCAATGTTCAGCTCTATGATGATGTTTTTGAAGACTTAATATACCTTTTGGTTTTACATATAATTCTTTAATTAAGAATTCCTTACCATTAAATAGATTTACATAACTACCCCAAGGTCTATGAAATACATTCTTCTTTTTAAAATAATGTCTTTTATTTCGTCCGTACATCTTACAGATTTCTTTCCAAGATCCTAAATCAGACCAAGGAATATCTAATTTGATAGCATTTATATCTTTGGTTTTTTCTAATATTGCATAGTCAAAAGACTTGGCTTTTGCTTTTGTGAAAGATTGTTTGTTTAAATAATATACATTACTTTTATATTTTGCTTTTAATACTGCTTTATTACAATTTCGATAAATATTTGGTTGGTATTTCTTAAAATTATTTATTATTGAGTCTTTTCTCAAATAAAACATTCCAGAATTCCAATAACCTTTTTTACTAATTATTTGTTTAGCTTTAGCCTTTTTGGGTTTTTCTACAAATCTAGTTACTTTGTTACTTTTTGTTAAAAAATAACCAAATTCACTTGAGGGCATTTTGGGTTTAATCCCAAAAATAAAGATATTGTTTTGAGTAAGTTTCTTTTGATTTTTTTTGATAGCTTTATTGAATAAACCAACTTTTTCTATCAAATGATCAGCAGCCAAAAACATTAATGGTTGTTTGATTGGAATGTCTTTAATTAAAGCCGTACTTAATATAGCGGGTGCAGTATTTCTTTTTGCTGGCTCTAAAACTATCTTGAATTTTCTTATTTTGTGTTTTTTTAAATGTTGTTTTACTTGTCTTAAATATTTTGCATTAGTGCTTATAATTGGTGCATCATATATAGATGCTTTAACTCTCTCTAAAGTTTTGCCTAATAAAGTCCAATTACCAAAATCAATAAATTGTTTCGCTTGATGTTTTTTAGCTTTTGGCCAAAGTCTTGTTCCAGCGCCACCACATAAAATAACTGGGCGAATTTTCATTAAATTTTTGAATATTCCTTAACTTCTTTTTTCTTACCAGGGTGAGTTGGGGCTCCTAAACTTGCTGGCCCAACTGTTTGTGCATATTTCCAAAGAGTGCCTGAACCAAAATCAGATTTTTTAGCCTTCCACTTTCTTTTTCTTGATGCCAATTGTGCTCTTGTTAAACGAACATTAATTGTTCCTTTTTTAGCATCAATATCAATTAAATCACCATTACGTAAAAGAGCTATAGGTCCTCCTAAAGCTGCCTCTGGACCTACGTGACCAACACAAAATCCTCTTGTTGCGCCAGAAAATCTTCCATCAGTGATTAAAGCAACTTTCTCACCTTTACCTTGACCATAAATTGCACCAGTTGTTGAAAGCATTTCTCTCATACCTGGTCCACCAACTGGGCCTTCGTATCTAATAATTATCACATCACCATCTTTATATTTTCTGCTTTGAACAGCTTTCATTGCACTTTCTTCATTATCAAAACATCTTGCTCTTCCAGTAAATTGTAATTTTTTTAGACCCGCAATTTTTACAATCGCACCTTCTGGAGCTAAATTTCCTTTTAATCCCACAACACCACCATCTGGTGATAAAGGTCTGTTATAAGCTCTTAAAACTTTTTGTTTTGGATTAAATTTAATACCTTTTAAATTTTCTTTCATAGTTTTACTCGTAACGGTCATACAATCTCCATGAATATATCCACCATCGTAAAGAGTTTTTAAAAGCATCGGCACACCACCTGCTAACCACATATCTTTAGCAACATATTTTCCACCTGGTTTTAAATCAGCAAGATAAGGTGTTCTTTTAAATATTTTTGCAACATCCATTAAATCAAATTTAATTCCTGCTTCATTTGCAATTGCTGGTAAATGTAATGCTGCATTAGTTGAACCCCCTGTTGCAGCAACTATTGTTGCAGCGTTCTCTAATGCTTTTCTTGTAACGATATCTCTTGGTTTAATTTTTTTTGCTAATAATTCCATAACCATTCGGCCACTTGCTTTTGCATACTTATCTCTTTCTTCATATGGAGCTGGTGTTCCTGCTGAATAAGGTAACGCTAAACCGATTGCTTCTGAAACACATGCCATTGTATTTGCAGTAAACTGACCACCACACGCTCCCGCTGTAGGACACGCTACTAATTCTAATTTTCTTAATTCTTTAGCAGACATTTGACCTGATGAATGTTTTCCAACCGCTTCAAACACGTCTACAACAGTAACATCTTTACCTTTATATTTTCCTGGAAGGATTGAGCCGCCATATATAAAAACACTTGGAACATTTAACCTAACCATGGACATCATTAATCCTGGTAAAGATTTATCACAACCTGCAATACCTACTAATGCATCATAACAATGACCCCTTACTGTTAATTCAGCACTATCAGCTATGACTTCTCTTGAAATTAAAGACGATTTCATTCCTTCATGACCCATGGCAATACCATCAGTAACAGTAATTGTGCAAAATTCTCTTGGTGTCCCTCCTGATGCTCTCACACCCTTTTTCACTGATTGCGCTTGTCGCATAAGGGCAATATTGCAAGGAGCAGCCTCATTCCAAGTTGATACAACTCCTATAAATGGTTTTGATACATCTTTTTCAGTTTCACCCATTGCATAATAAAAAGATCTATGAGGTGCTCTATCTGGACCTAAGGATGTATGTCTACTAGGTAATTTTTTTTTATTAAATTTCTGCATTATAAACTCTCAATAGTTAAAGATATTTTTTTGATATTATCTTTAAGACTACTATAGTTAGTTTTTTCTTGTTCAACAATATTTTTTGGTGCTCTATCTGTAAAGCCTTTATTAGATAATCGTTGAGAAATCTTATCTAGTTCGTCTTGATATTTGTTCTGACGTTTTTGTAAGTTTTCTTTAATCAAATTAAGATCAACATTTTCATCAAAATAAATCTTAAAAATGTCACCAGAAATCACAAGTGTTGCAGAGGGTTTATCCTGTTCTTTATCAAAAAAATTATTGATACGACCCAATTTTTTTAAAATAACATCATTATTATTAACTAATGATTTGTTTTTTTTAGCAATTTTATTGATCGCAACATCAACAAATGAACCAGGGCTGACATTTAATTCATTTTTAAATGATCTTAATTCAGAGATAATCTTAATAATTTTTTCAACTTCTTTAAGAGATTGGTCTTTTTTGATTTTTCCAGTAGGCCAATTTTTATACATAAGGAAATTTTTATTAGACTCATCAAATTTGTTTTTTAACCAAATTTCCTCGGTTACAAATGGTATGAAAGGATGAAGCATAACCAATATTTGCTTAAAAACATAAGCAGAAACTTCTTTTACCTCTGTTTTTGCCTTTTTATCCTCAGAGTACAGAATTGTTTTAGACAGCTCAATATACCAGTCACAATATGAGTGCCATGCAAATTGATAGGCATTTTTTGCCGCCTCATCAAATCGATAATCTTCAATATTTTTTTGAATTTTATTTTTAGTTTCTATCAACTCTGAATAGATCCATTTATTAATGTTTAATGAGATTTTTGGAACTTTATTGTTTTTTTTAAAATCACATTTATTAGTGATTAAAAAATTATTAGCATTCCATAATTTATTTAAAAAATTTCTATATCCTTTAACTCTATCTTCTGAAAGTTTAACATCTGTTCCTGGGGATGCCATAGAAAGTAAAGTAAAGCGTAATGCATCAGCGCTATATTTTTCAATTAGATCTAGTGGATCAATAACATTCCCTTTTGACTTAGACATTTTTTGTCCTTTTTCATCTCTTACTAGTGCGTGGACATAAATATCTTTGAAGGGTTCTTTGTTCAAAAATTCCATACCAAACATAATCATTCTAGCTACCCAGAAAAAAATAATATCAAAACCTGTTACTAAAACTGTTGTTGGATAAAATTTCTTTACGTAATCTTTTTTATCAGGCCAACCTAAAGTTGCGAATGGCCATAATCCTGAAGAAAACCATGTATCTAAAACATCAGGATCTCTAGAAAGTTTTACATCTTTTTTATAATGTTTTTTTGCTTGTTTAATTGCATCATTTTCATTGATCGCAACAAAGATCTTTTGATCAGGTCCATACCAAGCTGGTATTTGATGTCCCCACCACAATTGTCGTGAAATACACCATGGCTCAATATTATTCATCCACTGAAAATAAGTTTTAGACCAGTTAGTTGGAAAGAAATTTGTTTTTTTTGTCTTAACAATCTTTTTAGCTTTGATCGCTAATTTCTTTGCATCAACAAACCATTGCTCTGTTAAAAAAGGTTCAATTACTGAATTCGATCTATCACCATATGGAACTTTATTTTTGATGTTTTCTTCTTTAACAAAAAAATATTTTTCTTTTAATTCATTTAATATTTTTTTACGGGCATCAAACCTATCTAAGCCAATATAATCTTTTGGAGCATTATCATTTATTTTTCCCTCTTCTGTAAAAATATTGATTATTTCTAATTTATTTCTTTGACCAACATCATAGTCATTAAAATCATGTGCTGGCGTAATCTTAAGCGCTCCAGTTCCTTGCTCCGGATCAGCGTAATTATCTTTAATAATTTTTATTTTTCTACCTACGATTGGTATTGTGACAGTTTTGCCAACATAGTTTTTATATCTTTTATCCTTTGGATTTACCGCAATCGCAGTATCCCCTAGCATTGTCTCAGGCCTCGTTGTGGCAATAGTGATAAATTCTGACGAATTGTCTATTGGGTATCTAATATAATAAATCTTAGAATTCATCTCTCTTTGATCTACTTCCAAATCTGAAATCGCAGTTTTTAAAACAGTGTCCCAATTCACAAGTTTTTCAGCCTTATAAATCAATTTTTTTTTATGTAATTCTACAAAAACCTTAATGACTGATTTTGATAAATTTTCATCCATAGTGAATGCATTTCTTGACCAGTCACATGAACATCCTAATTTTTTTAGTTGATTGATAATGATGTCTCCATATTCATTTTTCCATTCCCATACTTTTTCTATAAATTTTTCTCTGCCAAGGTCAATTTTATTTAAATTCTCTTTTTCTAATTTTCTCTCAACAAGTGCTTGGGTGGCTATACCTGCATGATCAGTTCCTGGTTGCCATAATGTTTCATAATTATTCATACGATAATAACGAACTAACAAATCTTGAATTGAATTATTTAAAGCATGACCCATATGTAAACTACCAGTTACATTAGGTGGTGGAATTACAATTGAAAATTTTTTTGAATTTTTTTGTGGTTTAAATAATTTGTTTTTTTCCCAATAAGCATAAATTTTATCTTCAACTTTTGAATGTATATATTTATCGCTTATCATGGGTGTTATTAGTTTATAATTTAATAATCTAAATTAACAATAATCAAATTGGAACGTTATTTAATAGACTAATTGCAAATATTTTATATAAAACTCAATGTAGCTATCTTCTAAAACATATGGCAACGTGGCGGAATGGTTACGCAGAGGATTGCAAATCCTTGTATCCCGGTTCGATTCCGGGCGTTGCCTCCAAAAAAAATCTTGTTTTAGTGAAAAAAAAAAGTAAGTTGAGATTTTAATATTCCTCGGTAGCTCAGTTGGTAGAGCAGTTGACTGTTAATCAATTGGTCGCAGGTTCGAGTCCTGCCCGAGGAGCCAAAAATTATCCAACCTTTGAAATATTGTTACTTCCTACCTGTAATGATTTATTAAACTTTAATTTTTGATCAGCATTTAGTTCAGAATATAATTTCACTAAAAAGTTATAATTTACATTCATATGACCTTCTTGTGATTTCTCTAAATTTATAAGATATTCTGAAAAATCTTCAAAAAAATAATTAATTGGTACTTTAAGATAGTTCGATAATTGTAATAACCTTATTGAACTTACTCCATTAGTGCCTTTTTCATATTTTTGAATTTGTTGAAATGTGACGTTGATTGCTTTTGCTACTTTAGTTTGAGTTAAACCTAGTGCTAGTCTTCTAAGCTTAAGCTTATTGCCTAAATGCTTATTAAAATTATCTTCCATTAAGACCCCTCTTAATTTTTTAAAAAACTAATTGAACTAGTTTTTAATACCTACTGCAACAATAAATTTTTATTTTTTTTGCCTAAAAACCCGTATTAGGGGAAATATGTCAAGCATTACTTCAGCTATAATTTGAGAAATATTTCTTGAAATTAGCTTGAACTATAGTATCTGGCTGAGGAAAAGTTTGGTTCTATCACTCTTTGGATTAGCAAAAAATTCTTTGGTATCAGCTTTTTCTACTATCATTCCTTCATCCATAAATATCATTTGATCTGCAACTTCTTTTGCAAAACCCATTTCATGGGTAACTACGATCATAGTCATTCCTTGTTTTGCTAAATTAACCATGACATCTAACACTTCTTTAATCATTTCGGGATCTAAAGCAGATGTAGGTTCGTCAAAAAGCATTATTTTTGGCTCCATACATAAAGCTCTTGCAATAGCAGCTCTTTGTTGTTGTCCTCCAGATAATTGTCCTGGATATTTTTGTGCTTGATCAAGAATTTGCACTCTTTCTAGATGTTTTAATGCTAATTCTTCTGCCTCTTTTTTAGGCATTTTTTTAACCCAAATAGGTGCTAATGTGCAGTTATCCAAAATAGATAAGTGAGGAAATAAGTTAAATTGTTGAAATACCATTCCAACTTCAGCTCTAATTTGTTCAATATTTTTTGTATCCTCTGTTAATTCAGTTCCATCAACGACAATATTGCCTTCTTGATGCTCTTCTAATCTATTAATACATCTAATTAATGTAGACTTTCCTGATCCAGAAGGACCGCAAACAACAATTTTTTCTTTTGGTTTAACTTCTAAATTTATTCCTTTTAAAACTTGAAAATCTCCAAACCACTTATTCATATTACTTATTTGGATAATACTATCTGACATAAATTTTTATCTATCGGTTTTATATTTTTGTTCTAGATTATAACTATATTTACTCATTGCATAACAAATAATCCAGAAAATTATAGCAGCAAATACATACCCTTCCATTGCAAATCCTAACCATTTGGGATTTGTTTTAGCTAAATTTAACATTCCAACTATTTCTAATAATCCAACAACAAATATTAATGGAGTGTCTTTTACTAGTGCCAAGAAAGTATTTGCTATCCCTGGTATTACTAATTTCAGAGCTTGTGGTAAAATTACGAAAATATGCATTTTCCAATAACCCATACCTAATGATTTCGCAGCTTCGTATTGGCCTCTTGGTAAAGCTTGTAAACCACCTCTGATAACTTCTGCAACGTACGCAGCTTCAAATAAAGAAATTGCAATTATGGCTCTGACTAATTTATCAATGAAAAAGTCTTCTGGTAAAAACATCGGAAACATCACAGCAGACATAAATAAAACTGTTATCAATGGAACACCTCTCCAAAATTCAATAAAACCAACTGATATATATCTAATTAATGGAAATTCCGATCTTCGTCCAAGAGCAAAAGCCATTCCAATTGGAAAACAGAAAATAAGACAGAAAAAAGAAATTATAAATGTTAGCGACAGACCTCCCCAAGCACCGGTTTCAACCCAATTTAAACCATCTAATTTTCCAAGCTCAATGTATTCCTCAAAAAAAAGAAAATATTTCAAAACTACATACAGCGCTAAAGGAACTATTAAAAAGTAATAAAACTTAAATTTACTTGGAATAAAAAAACCGATGATGATAGATAAAATTGCAGCAATAATCCCATAAGAAAAGTCAAAAAATACAGGGCCACCTGAAATAAAAAAGAAGATAAATAGGAATGCAATTAAAGGATAAATAACTACATAATAAAGTGTTAAATATTTCTTAAATTTATCAGTTGCAAAATATCCGACAGAACCGAGTAACACTAAAGCGACAAATGATAAATTAATTCTCCATTGTTCTGCATTTGGATACATTCCATACATAAATCTTCTCATCCAAACCTTAATATACGTCCAGCATGCACCAGAACCCGTACAAACATCTTTTGTATCTCCTGCAAAACTAGCATCAATAACAAACCAGCTTAATATAGGTGGTAGAGATTTAATGATTATGAATATTATTAACAATGATAAAACAGCATTAAAATTATTTGTATTAATATGTTTGTTTAAAAGATCTAAATTTTTTATCCCGCTATACTCTATTCGAATGAAATAAAGACCCACAAAACCAAGTATTAGAGGTAATAAGAAACTTAAAAAATTAGGTAAAAAACCAGTTAAATTTAATCTAAAAAAAGAATTTAGAAAAACATCTAAAATACTTATAAAAAATAAAAAAGAACCAAGATACAAAAAGGTATTAAGGTTAGTTCTATCAGGTTTTAAAAAATTAATATTAGACATTATTTCTCCTGAATAGCTATTTTTTTGTTATACCAATTCATTAAAATTGAGATTGAAATACTCAAAGTTAGATAAGTAAACATGGTGATTGATACTATTTCGATTGCCTTACCTGTTTGCATTAATGCTGTCCCAGCAAAAACTAACACTAAATCTGGATAAGCTATTGCTGCTGCTAAAGATGAATTTTTAGTTAAATTTAAGTATTGGTTTGTTGTTGGCGGAATTATTATTCTCAAAGCTTGAGGCATAATTACTAATTTAAGTACTTGATTAGGAGTAAGTCCGATTGATGCTGCTGCCTCTTTTTGACCTTTACCAACACCTTGAATTCCAGCTCTGACACATTCTGCGATAAATGTTGCTGTATATAAAGATAAAGATAATGTTAATGCTATTAATTCTGGGGGTAAACTAACTCCACCCTCATAAATAAATGATGTTGTTGCCAATTGTTTTAAAACAGGAACTTCAAAAGAAAGTTTTACGCCACCAATTAAAAAACTTAAAAGTGGAAGAATAAATATCAGTCCTATGGAAATTAAAAAAACTGGAATTTGTTTACCTTGATTTTCCTGAACCTTTTTAGCATGCGCTCGTATAACAATGATTGCTATGATTGCAGCTATAATTGAATAGAAGAAAATATTAAAATTTTGCCAAATAAATGCTGGAACGTACAGGCCTTTTATAGTTAGAAAAAAAACTCCAAACATTGCCTCAGCATCTTGTGGGAGTGGCAAAGCACGTAATGCAGCAAAATACCAAAAGAAAATTTGAAGTAGTAATGGAATATTTCTAAAAAACTCAACATAAAAAGCTGCAAATTTATTAATTAAATAATTAGGGGATAATCTTGCTATACCAACTATTACACCTAAGATTGTAGCAATAATTATTCCAATTACAGATACAAGAATGGTATTTAAAAGACCAACTAAATACGCTCTAAAATATGAATGTGATCCATCATATTCAATTAATGAAAACTGAACGTCAAAGGAAGATTCTTGAGATAGAAAACCATAACCAAAATCAATACCTCTATTTTCCATATTGATTTGGGCGTTATAAGTAAAAAAACCGAAAACTAAGACTACAGCTAAAACCGTAATTAATTGTGGGACTATATCTTTAAGTTTAAAATTCACTTTGGCGATAATATATGAGTTTATAAAAAAAGGGCTAGAAAAATCTAGCCCTTTTTAATTAATTTAAACTACAATTATCTTGCAGGTGGAACGTAAAGTATTCCGCCTTTTGTCCATAATTGGTTTGGACCTCTGTCTGGTAAAATTCCAGTGTCAGCTATATTTCTCTTATAACTTTCACCATAATTACCAACTTGCTTGATAATTCTTAAGCTCCAGTCGTTGTCTAGACCAAAAGCAGCACCTAACTCACCTTCAGCTCCAACTAATCTTTTGATTGCTGGGTTGTCTGAAGTTTTCATCATGTCTGCATTTGCTGAAGTAATACCATATTCCTCAGCTTCGATCATAGTGTTCAAAGACCATCTTACGATATCTTCCCAAACTGCATCACCTTGTCTAACAACTGGTCCTAAAGGTTCTTTAGAAATAGTTTCTGGTAGAACAATGTGTTCATCAGGATTTTTCATTTTTGTTCTTTGAGCAGCTAAACCAGATTTATCAGTAGTGTATGTATCACATCTACCTGCATCGTAAGCAGCAACAACTTCGTCAGCTTTTTCGAAAGCAACTGGCTCATAAGAAATTCCTTTTGAATTAAAGAAGTCTCTCATGTTTAACTCAGTTGTTGTACCAATGTTTGTACAAGCTGAGATACCATCTTTGAATTGGCTAGTTGAAGTGATACCTGAGCTTTTTCTTACCATGAAGCCTTGACCATCGTAGAAGTTTACTCCAACGAAAGTAAGTCCGATATCAGCATCTCTAGAAAGAGTCCAAGTTGTGTTTCTTGATAAGATATCAATCTCACCAGAAGTTAAAGCAGTAAATCTTTCTTTAGCACTTAGTGGTGTAAACTTAACTTTGTTTGCATCACCTAATACTGCAGCAGCTACAGCTCTACATACATCAACGTCAACACCAGTCCAATTTCCCGCAGCATCAGCATTAGAAAATCCTGGAAGACCTTGAGATACTCCACATCTTACAAACCCTTTTTTCTGAGTGTTTTTAAGTGTTTTAGATTTTTTAGCAGCCATAGACTCTGTTGTAAAAGTGAACAACACAGCAACCATAGCAACTAAAGAAGTTAATTGTTTTAAGTATTTAAACATATTTCTTCCTATTGTTTATTTATTTGTTAACAAATAATTCAAAATTACTTTTGAATATTCTTAATTTAAGCATGATAAAAATAGGGGTTCAAGGGAAATTTAATCTCATTTCAAATTAATTGAAAATCTAGTCAAGATAAATTTTGACCAAAAATGTGCTAGTAATGGCGCGCCCTGAAGGATTCGAACCTACGACCCTCGGTTTAGAAAACCGATGCTCTATCCAGCTGAGCTAAGGGCGCAAAATCATAATACATATACAATAATTAATTAATTTTTAAAAAGAAATTTTTTCATAAGAAGCAAGATTGTTAACAACTCAATTCGTCCAACAATCATGAAAAAAATAAGACAATATTTGGTAAAATATGAAAGGTTATAAAAAGTCAGATCACCTAAACCATATGAGCTTGAATTAACAGTATTCATTAATGTTAAGATAGATAATTTAAATGAATTTTCAAAGTTAAATTCATTTATGGTCAACAAAGTTGTTAAAATAAAAAGTGATAAAATAAATATAAGAACTGATAAAAAATATTTACTTATCTCATTAAAGTCAAAATTAACTTCAGAGAAAAATAACTTATTCTTATATATATTTTTTGGTCTGCTGAATGATAAAATTTGATTTACTGAATATATAAATAAAGAATAAATCTTCATAAATCTTAATCCTGAACTTGTGGAAAAAAAAGATCCTCCAATAATTACCAAAATCAAATAAATGAAAGTCAAATTTGTATTTGAATTATCTAGTGCAAAACCAATATTCGACATACTGCTTGATATTGATAAAAAATAATTCAAAAAATCTTGATTAAAACTAAAAAATAAAAAGAAAATTATTAAAACTATTATGAAATAAATTATTAAATTAATATCTTCATATAGAAAATTAATATTTTTTTTCTTAAAGAAAAATAAATTATGACTAAAAAAAATACTAAAAAAGGATGCTAACATTAAAAATGAGAAAACAATTGTTTGAGTGTCATTCTTGATTATATTTGACAAACTGTTTGTAGGTAAAAAACCCCCTGAAGAAATTAAAGAAAATGCTAAATTTAATGAGTCGAAAGTCCTTATAGAAAATAAATTCAATATTATAAAAATTACTAAAGTTATACCTGAATATATAAAAAATACTTTAATAGCTTGTTTAAATATTTCAGATGTATTAAATGAAAAAAAATTTGTTAACGTTTTTTTAAAATTTTCATCATAAATATCTATTAGATAAATTATTGAGAATAAGAAATACAATCCTCCTACCCATTGGATAGTTGACCTCCATAATATCAGACTTTGATCAATATTTTTAATATTTTCAAATATTGTAAAACCAGTAGAGGTAAAGCCTGAAACTGATTCAAAAAAAGAATTTATAAAAGTTAAATTATAAATACTTAGATAAAAAGGAATAGATAAAACTAAAGGTAGTAAAATATATCCCAGAAAAACAGTTAAAATTTTTTGAAAAATTGATGTTTTTTTAGGTGATATTTTTAAACTATAGAAAAGAATTGCCAGAGCCAAAGATAAAAATAAACTTAAATAATAAGTATCTAAGTTTAGATAAAGATTGAAATAGTAAGAATAAATTATATTAAAAAAAGATAAGATAGAAATTAATCCAAAAAAGAAACTTAGATATTTAATTTGCAATCCAAACATCTAATTATACTGAACTTAATCTAAAGATATTTTCAACAAAAGATATAGAGTCTTTTTTAACAATAAATACAACTCTATCATCTTTTTTAAAAACAAAATTGGATCTAGGTATAATTATTTTTTTATCTCTTAATACAGCACCAATCCTTAGTTCATCTGGTAAATTAGAATTTTTAATTTCTTTGTTGATTAATTCAGAGGTCTCAATTATTTCAGCTTCAATTACCTCGTATTCACCGTCTGATAAAGTATATGCATTTTCAATTGTTCCTTTGTGGATATGTTTTAAAATACTTGAAACAGTCGTCATTCTTGGATCAATTAAATCATCAATTTTTAGTGATGACTGAAGAAGTGAATAATTTGGTTTGTTAATTAATGCCATTGTTCTTTTATCATCTGTGTCTTTTTGGTCTTTAGCAAATTTTTCAACTAACACACTGACCATTAAATTATCTTCATCATCATTTGTTAGAGCTAATACAGTTTCAGCTTCCCCTAAGTTTGCTTCAGTTAAAACTTCTTCATCTAGACCATCACCATTTATAACAATTGCATCATTAAGTTGGTTTGCTAAAAACTCTGCTCGCTCCTTATTTTTTTCAACAATTTTAACTCGAACTGTTTCTAAGGTCTCCTCAATGTTCTTAGCTAAATTAAAACCAATATTTCCTCCACCTATAATCAAAATCTTTTTCGAAATTTTTTCCTCATGACCAAATGCTTCAAGAGTTTCTGACATTTGTGACGAATTAATAATGACATAAATTTTGTCATCTTTTTTTACCGAGTCTGTTTTTTTTGGAATAAAAAATTTATTATCTCTATTAATTCCAATAATATTGGCCTCTAATTTTGGGTACTTATTTGTAAGTTCATTAAACTTAATACCTATAGATTTACAATCCTCTTTGATGAATATCTCCAATAATCTTATTTTATTATCAGCAAAAGGCACACTATCTAACGCGCCTGGCGCCTCCAATTTTCTTTGAATTGATTTGGAAATTTCTATTTCAGGAGAAATAATCACATCAATTGGTAAATTCTCTTTATTATAAACTCTTGTAAATCTTGGGTTTAGATAGTCTTGTGATCTAATTCTTGCTATTTTTTTTTGAATGTTAAATATTGAAAATGCTATTTGACAAATAAGCATATTGATTTCGTCATTTCTAGTAACTGCAATAATCATATCTGTTTCAGCAGCATTAGCTTTTTCAAGAATTGATGGATATGTAGCTTTTCCAACGATTGCCTTAACATCCAAACTATCATTGATTTTTTGGATGTCCTCACTTGATTGATCAATAACTGTTATCGAATGACCTTGTTCACTCAATAACTTTGCAATGGTAAAACCTACTCTACCAGCACCACAGATGATTATATTCATTTTAGTTAAATTCTTTTATTCCTAAGCCTTTAAGCTTTCTATGAAGAGCACTTCTCTCCATGCCAACAAAGTTGGCTGTTTTAGATATATTTCCATTAAATTTTTTAAGCTGAATAGTTAAATACTCTTTTTCAAAGTTTTCTCTAGCTTCTTTTAATGGTACAGATAAGCTATTTTCACCAATTTTATCATCATAATTGTCGCTTTTTAACGACTCTTTTACAATGTTAGAAATTTTGTCTTTTGTATCAGGTTGTAAAATTGCAATTCTTTCAATCAAATTTCTTAGTTCCCTTACATTACCTTTCCAATCATGATTCAAAATATACGAGTCATTTTCATCAATATCTAATTCTTTAATATTATAATTTGTAGAAATCATCTTTGAGAAATATCTTATTAGTAAAGGTATATCTGAAATTCGTTCGTTTAAAGATTTAATGTTAATTTCAAAAACGTTTAATCTATGATAAAGATCCTCTCTAAAATTTCCTATTTTTATTTCATCTTTTAAATCCTTACTTGATGAACAAATTAATCTAACGTCAACATTGATATCATTATTCCCATTTAATCTTTTAAATTTTTGATCAATAAGAACTCTTAATATTTTTGATTGAATGACAAGAGGAATTTCAGAAACTTGATCAATTAATAAAGTGCCTTTATTAGCTTTTTCTAAAGCACCATATGAAATGGAACCATCGCTCTTTTCTTCCCCAAATAATTCTTGTTCATATTTTTCTGAGTCAAGAAGTGCTCCATTTAGAATAATAAATGGATTTTTTTCTCTTTTAGAATTTTTATGAATTTTTCTTGCAATTAATTCCTTCCCTGAACCTGACGGCCCATTTATAAGAATCCTGCTCTCAGTTAAGGATATCTTTTTTATTTGTTCTCGTATTGTAGATATGTTTTTACTGTCACCAATTAAATCATATGATGAAAATAACTTATTTTCATAATCCTTATTTTGTTTTTTTAATTGCAGATTTTCAACAGCCCTGGTTATAAAGTTTAATAATCTAGCTTGGTCAAAAGGTTTTTCTACAAATTCAAACGCACCATGTTTCAATGAATTTACTGCCATCTCAATATTAGCATGACCTGTAATAATAATTACTGGGACATCCTTATTTTTAGACTTGATATGAGATAACAGCTCTATTCCATCATTATCACCTTTATCTAATTTTACATCTAGGATAGCCACATCAGGCATTTTTTTGTCAATTTCTTTTAACGCTTGATTATAATTAGCCGCTACTCTAGTTTTGTAACCAGCATCAACAATTAATTCATTTAGGATATTTCTTATATCCGCATTATCATCAACTATTAATATTTCTGTTGTCATTTAAATAAAATCTTATCTGTATTTGTGCACCATTATTAATCGGAATGAATTCAAGTTCACCTTTGTGATCATTTATAATTTTGTTTACTATAGATAGGCCTAGTCCAGTTCCATTTTTTTTTGTTGTGTAATATGGATTTAAAATTTCCTTTATATTATTTTTATCAAAACCAACGCCATTGTCTTCTATTGATATTAAAATATGGTCATTATTTGATGAAATATCAATTAAAATTTTCTTTTTAAAATCAGGGTTTTTTTCAGCTTTTTGTTCGATGCTCTCAATAGAGTTCTTTATCAGGTTAATGAAAACTCTTGAAATTTGCTCTTTGTCACATTCAAGTAAAATCTCATCGTCTTTTTTATTTAAGTTTATCTCAATGGATTTATTAACCTCTGATAACAATTTAATATTTTCATTTAATAACTTTACCAAATTATTTCTCTTTAAAGTAGGTTTTGGCATTCTCGCAAAATCAGAAAATTCATTTACTAAATTTTCTATTTGCTTTATTTGAGAGTTTATAATTTTTAAATTTTCTTTAAATGATTTTTGGTCTTCACTAGTTATTTGTCCAGTGTATTTTGTTCTAATACGATCTATTGTTAACTGTATTGGTGTAAGAGGATTTTTAATTTCATGCGCTAACTTTCTTGATAGATTTCCCCATGCTTTATATCTCTCATTTACAATCAATTTTTCTTGCTGGTTTTTTAGTCTACTAATCATAGAATTAAAGTTTTTATTCAATACTTCCATATCTTTATCGGTTTTGATTTCTGGTACTTTTGTATTTAAATTTCCATGACCTATTTCTGTTGATGCTAGTATAAGATTGTTAATAGATCTGAAAAATCTTGAAGAAAATCTAATAGCTATTGTAATAGAGATAAATAATAGCAATGAGACAATTATAATATAAATGATAAAAAAAGAGATTTTTATGCCTGTGCTTCTATCCTCAACAGTATAATAAAAATTTATAGCTTCTTGAGATTCAGCTAAATAATTCGAAATATCTTTATCTAAAAATTTTACCACATAAATAAATCTATCTTTTGATGATTGTAATCTCATTATCGCAGCTGAAATATTTGCTTTAGCGTCAATTATCTTTAATGGTCTATCATCTTCAAGAACTAAATTAAGCGCTTTATCAACAGGAGGAATATATTTTTCTTTTTTTTCAGTTGAGTATAATAGCCTTTTATTTTCATCGATTATATGAATTTCGTCAACATCCCTTATTAGTTTTTGTGTCCTTAAAAACCTTAAATACTCCTTTGCATTTTCATTTAAAAAATTTGCACTTTTGTTAGTATCAAAAGCAATCAAAATTATGTCTGATTGAATTTTATTTCTTACTTCTTCAACATAATTTTTGGCAAGTTCATAGGAATTATTTACAACCGTTGTAACTTTCTTATCGAAGTACTTTTCTAGAGCAAAAGAAAAAAGAAATAAGGAAAAAATTGAAATTAAAATTGATGGTATTAAAGTAAATAATGAAAAATACGTTATGTATTTTTTATTTGATGTTAAGCCATCCTTATCAATATCAATTTTGATTGAATTTTTAACTTCTACAAAAATAAATATGAATAGTAAAATAAGTAAAAAAATATTTGAAATTAGTAAATATTGTAAATTTTTTTCATTTAATTCAACAAAACTTCTATCAATAAATGTCAAAAAGGTTAAAAAACCTAGAAATAGTGTGATACTAGATAGAATAATGATGATTATATTTTTTTTCAAAAATTCTAACATAAATTAGAATTATAACATTTAAACGAATGAACAACTGTTTTGTAATTTTAGCTGCTGGAAAAAGTAAGAGATTTAATAAAAAAATACCTAAGCAATTCTTTAATTACCGAAATAAAGAGATAATTGATCATTCCATAGAAAAATCTCTTAATTCAAAGCTATTTAAGAAAATTTTAATTGTTTCAAATAATCTTAAACATTTAAAAAAAAAGAAGTATCCTAAATCAATAAGTATTATTAAAGGAGGAAAGGAAAGATCAGACTCCTCTTTTAAAGCTTTAAAATATCTTAAAAAATATAAGCCAAAAAATGTATTTATACATGATGCTGCTAGGCCTAATTTCTCAATTAGATTACTTAAAAATATTGCTAAAAATTTGAAAAATAACAAAGCCGTAGTTCCAATTATCAATTCAAAAGATACAATAAAATATAAAACTCAAAATCGAATATTTAATCTAGACAGAAATAATTTATTATTAACACAGACCCCTCAAGCATTTAGATTTGAAAAGCTATTTAAAATTGCAAAAGATCAAAAAAATAAAGTCACTGATGAAGCAACATTATTTATAAACAAAAATTTCAAAATTAAATTTATACCAGGTGAAAAAGCAAATAATAAAATTACATATATTGATGATATAAAAACTCCTAAAACTTTTTATGGTATAGGTTTCGATATCCATAAGTTAGTAAAAAATAAGAAACTTTATCTTGGAGGATTAGAAATTCCTTTTCATTCAGGTCTTAAGGGTCATTCTGACGGAGATGTAATTTTACATGCAATTATTGACTCTATTTTAGGAGCTATTAGAAAAAAAGATATTGGAACATATTTTCCTAATACAAAAAAATTTAAAAATATTAGATCTCCAAAAATGCTAAAACCAATTATATTTGATCTCAATAAATCTAATTTAATTATAAATAACTTGGATATAAACTTAATTTGTCAAAAACCAAGAGTTTCAAAATATAGAGACAAAATAATTAAGTCAGTCTCAAAATTAACTGGTATTAATGAAAACCAAATTAATTTAAAGGGGAAAACTGTGGAAAAATTAGGTTTAATAGGAAAAGAAAAGGCTATCGCTTGTGAAACCATAATTTCAATCACAAAATATGATTAAAACTTTTAATTCATTATTAGTAACAATGTTTGGGCTAGGAAAAATTAAGATTATTCCTGGAACTTTTGGATCCTTAGCTACAACTATTTTTCTTTATTTTTTTTTTCATATATTAAAGTTATCACCAAATATAGTCTTAATAGGTTTTCTTATTATTTTTATTTATTCATTCATAGCAGTAGCATCCCATATAAAGGAGAAAGAAAATAAAGATCCAAAAGAGGTCATTATCGACGAATTTATAGGTCAATCTATACCAATTTATCTCTACGAAATATCCCATGGAACACAAAAAACATCTGATGAAGCTATAATTTTTTATGGAATTTGCTTTGTACTTTTTAGATTTTTTGACATTTTAAAACCATTCCCAGTAAATTATTTTGACAAAAATTATAAAAATAGTTTCGGTGTAATAATGGACGATGTTTGTGCAGGATTATATGTTGTTCTATCATTAATTTGTTTTATGTTATTAAGCAGTTATTTAATTTAATGAAAACTTTAGTCAGGCTTTTAACCAAAAAAAAATTAAAACTTTCTGTTGCTGAGTCTTGTACTGGAGGATTATTGGCTGGTTCAATTACTTCAATAAGTGGTGCCTCAAAAGTATTCAATTTAGGACTAGTCACCTACTCTAACCAAGCTAAAATTAAAATTCTCAAAGTTAATAAAAATATTATTAAAAATTATGGTGCAGTTAGCCACCAATGTTGTTTGGCAATGGTAAATAACTTATCTAAAATATCAAAAGCCAATATTAACGTTTCTATAACTGGAGTCGCTGGCCCCAAAGGTGGCACCAAACAAAAGCCAGTAGGTCTAGTTTTTATTGGTATAAAAAAAGGCAAAAAAGTACAGATTAATAAGTGTTTATTTAAAAGTAAAAAAAGATCTTCAATTCAAAAAGCAACTGTTAAGAAAACCTTAGATTTAATTCTTAGAATTTCCAAATAATTCTTCAGCTCTTTTTTGAAAGGCATCAGCTATTTTTTCTAAACCAAATTGAAAAGAGACTACCATTAAAGAATTTAAAAATTTATTCTTTATTTCAAAATCAATATCAAAGGTGATTTCAGTAATACCATTATTTTTATCAATAAAAGTCCAATTATTTGTTAGATGATTTAATGGTCCCTCTATGTTTTTTACATAGATTGAATCAGTTTTTTTATTAAAGGCAACATCGCTTTTATATGTATCTTTAAATGGTCCTTTACCGATGGTCAAATCAGCAATAATTTTTTGTAAATCACCATCTTTTTTGTTTTCATATATTTTCGCATCAAAACAAAATGGAACAAATTCAGGATATTTTTCTATATCTAAAACAAGTTCAATTAAGTCTTTTTTTTCACATTCAATTAATCGCTTAACTGAAGCTTTTGGCATTAATGATTGTTAATCCGATTTTGTTGTAGTTTAGCAAAATCTTCATCTGCATGATAAGAAGATCTTGTTAATGGCGATGACGAAACTAATAAAAACCCTTTTGATTTCGCAATACTTCCTAATTCATCAAATTCTTCTGGAGTGTAGTATCTATCAAGAGGATGATGTCTAACAGATGGTTGTAAGTATTGACCAATAGTTAAAAAATCTACATCAGCAGCTTTTAAATCATCCATTACTTGTAAAATTTCATCTTTTTTTTCACCTAAGCCAACCATTATTCCTGATTTTGTAAAAATTTTCTTATTTATTATTTTAGCATTTTTCAAAAGTTCTAAAGATGCGAAATATCTAGAACCGGGTCTTACTTTTAGATAAAGACTAGGAACAGTTTCAATATTGTGATTAAAAACATCAGGATTGGCATCTAAAACTTTTTTATAAGCATCACCCTTTCTTAAAAAATCAGGAGTTAAAACTTCAATTGTAGTATTTGGATTTGTTTTCCTTGTTTGGTTAATAACTTCAAAAAAATGATTTGAACCACCATCATCTAAGTCATCTCGATCAACTGATGTTATTACAACATGTTTTAAATTTAATTTTTTTACAGCTTGAGAAATCTTTATTGGTTCGAGACTATCCAATTTTCCTGGCTTACCAGTTTTTACATCACAAAAAGCGCATGCTCTTGTACATGTGTCACCCATAATCATAAAGGTAGCGTGTCTTTTACTCCAACATTCAGTAATATTTGGACAATTAGCTTCCTGACAAACTGTTACAAGATTATTTTTATTTACAATTGTTTTTGTTAAAAAAAATTCTTTGCTATTTACTAATTTTGATCTTATCCAATCTGGTTTTTTTTTAATTGGATTTATCGGTTTATTTTGTTTTTCTGGGTGTCTAATTTTCATTTTTTTTAATTATATAAATTTTTTCATTTTTTTTACCAAATACGAACCTTTCTCTAATCAAAGATTCTATATAATCAAGATCTAGATTGTCACTTAACAATGAATTCTTAAATTCCAAGTCGCTTATTTGGTTAATTATTAAAGATTCTTGTTGTTTTAAGTTTTTTAAAATCTCCTTTTTCTCAAAATATGAAATTAATCCTCTTTGACCAGATAAAAGATTAAAAAAGAAATAAAGAATCAGAAATGTAGAAACTAACAAAAGGTAATTTTTTTTTAATCTTTGAAGCATTAATGAATCTTATTCATTCTAGCTTTTTTTCCAAGTTCTTCTTCTATACGAATTAATTGATTATATTTGGCCACTCTTTCAGATCTAGCTAAAGATCCTGTCTTTATTTGGTTGGAATTGGTACCCACTGCTAAATCGGCAATAAATGTATCTTCACTGTCTCCTGATCGATGTGAAATAATAGTATCAAACCCAATAGTTTGAGCAAATCTTATGACATCAAGTGTTTCGGTAACTGTACCAATTTGATTTAGTTTTATCAAAATTGAATTTGATGAAACATTTAAAAATCCCTTTTTCAACCTTTCCAAATTTGTAACATAGAGATCATCTCCAACTATCTGTACTTTTTTAATAGATCTCATTAATTTACCCCACGACGTCCAATCATTTTCAGAAAATGGATCTTCAATGGATTTAATTTTATATTTATCAATCATTTTTTTGTATTCTGAAATTGTTTTATCAACAGAAACATATTTTTTTGAGTGAATAGAATATTTACCTTTTTTAAATAATTCATTAGCTGCAACATCCAAACAAATTGAAACATCTTTACCATTTCTAAATCCTGATTTTTTAATTGATAAAACAATCAAATCTAAGGCCTGATTGTTGCTATTAATCATCGGTGCAAATCCACCTTCATCACCAACCGATGTGGCTAAACCTTTTGCTTTAATTAATTTACTTAAGTTTTTAATTACTAAAAAACATATTCTCATTGCCTCAGAAAAAGATTTTGCTTTATCTGGTCTAATCATAAATTCTTGAATTCTAAGACCATTATTTGCGTGTGCTCCACCATTAATAATGTTCATTAATGGATAAGGTAATTGAAAATTTTTTGTTACATAAAAAGATTTATAAAGAGGAATTCTTTTTACTTTTGCTGATAACTTTTTTGCAGCCATCGATACCGCTAATATTGAATTAGCTCCTAGTTTTGTTTTTTGTTTAGTGCCATCTAAATTAATAAGTATTTCATCTATTCTTTCTTGATTATGTACGTTTTTATTTCTCAGAGCTGTTGATATTTTGGAATTAATTAAATTAATTGCAGAGAAAACACTTTTGCCTAAATATCTTTTATTATTGGTATCTCTTTTTTCGTAGGCTTCATAAGTACCTGTAGAAGCTCCTGAGGGACAAATTGCTTTTGCACTTTTGTTTTTTACATGAACCTCTGCTTCAATAGTTGGATTTCCTCTACTATCAAAAACTTGTCTTGCTTTAACTTTTAGAATTTTACTCACTTAATTTTTAATAAGATTATCAATATCGTTTAATTGTTTTAGAAGATCTTCTAATTTATCTAATGGTACCATGTTAGGCCCGTCAGATGGAGCATTATCTGGATCTTGATGGGTTTCAATAAAAACTCCTGCAACTCCAACTGCAACTGCAGCTCTTGCTAAATATTCAACAAACTCTCTTTGACCACCACTTTTTTCTCCAAGACCACCTGGTTGTTGCACTGAGTGAGTTGCATCAAAAATTACTGGATAACCATTCTTAGCCATTATTGGTAACGACCTCATGTCGGAAACTAAAGTGTTGTATCCAAAACTTGCACCTCTTTCAGTTACTAATATTTTGTCATTTCCAGATTCTGAAATTTTCTTTGTTACATTAACCATATCCCATGGTGCAAGAAATTGACCTTTTTTTACATTAATAATTTTATTTGTTTTAGCTGCAGCAATTAACAGGTCTGTTTGTCTACATAAAAAAGCTGGGATTTGTAAAACATCAACATGTTTTGAAACGATTGCACATTGCTCAGCATTATGAATGTCTGTTAGGATAGGGATATTTAATTCTTTTTTAATCTTATCAAAGACAGGTAAAGAAGCTTCTAATCCAGCTCCCCTTTTGCCTTTTAAACTTGTTCTGTTAGCTTTATCAAATGAAGTTTTATAAATAAATCCAAGACCAAATTTTGAGGTAATTTCCTTAATTTTTCCTGCCATATCCATTGCATGTTGTTCACTTTCAAGCTGGCAAGGTCCAGAAATTATACAAATTTTATCATTGTTCGAAATGTCTATTTTTCCACAATTTACTTTAATGCTACTCATTTATGATTTTTTGATGCTTTGATAAAAGATGAGAATAATGGATGTGGAGCAAAAGGTCTAGATTTAAATTCTGGATGAAACTGTACGCCAATAAACCAAGGATGATTTTTTAACTCAATGATCTCAGGTAAAAAACCATCAGGCGATAAACCAGAAAAACTCATTCCTTTTTTTTCAAATTTGTCTTTTAGATTGATGTTAACTTCATATCTGTGTCGGTGTCTTTCTTTGATAATCTTTTTTCCATAAATTTTTTTAATTTTAGAATTATTTTGTAATTTCGCATCATAAGAACCCAATCTCATTGTTCCACCTAAATTTTTATCTGTTCCTTTGATAGTTTTTCCATCTTTAATCCACTCATTTATTAATCCAATAACAGGTATGCCATTTCTATCAAATTCACTCGAAGTTGCTTTTTTTAAATTTAATTGATTTCTCGCAAATTCTATAATTGCCATTTGCATTCCATAACATATCCCAAGAAAGGGAACTTTATTTTTTCTAGCATATTTTATTGACTCTATTTTTCCAGTCGTTCCTCGTTTACCAAAACCACCAGGTATTAATATACCTGAAATGTGTTTAAGTTTTGATTTAATCTCAGAAACTTTTAATTTTTCAGAGTCAATTCTTACTAAATTTACCTTTACATTATTTTGAATACCTCCATGAGTAAGAGCTTCATCTAAAGATTTATAAGCATCTTTTAACTCAACATATTTACCAATTATTGCAATATTCACCTGTTTTTTAGTTTGTAAAATAATTTTAGTTATTTTTTTCCATGGTTTAAGGTTTGCGGGTTTTTTTGATTTAAGCTTAAAATAATTTAATACTTGAACATCAAGTTTTTCTCTAAAAAAACTTATCGGTGCTTCATAAATTGTTCTTACATCAACAGTTTCTATTACATTTTTAATATCTACGTTGCAGAAAAGTGAGATTTTTTTACGATGTTCTAATGGGATAGGTCTTTCTGATCTACATATTATAATATCAGGTTGAACACCTATACTTCTCAATTCTTTAACAGAATGTTGAGTAGGTTTAGTTTTAATTTCATCTGAGGACTTTAAATAAGGTACTAAGGTAAGATGGATAAATAATGCATTTTTTTTTCCTATATCATTTGCAAATTGTCTTATGGCCTCAATAAATGGTAGACTCTCAATATCACCAACAATTCCACCAATTTCACAAATAACAAAATCTTCTTTCGACGAGTCATTCTTTATAAACTCTTTTATTCTATCAGTTATATGTGGAATAACTTGAACTGTTTTTCCGAGATATTTTCCTTCACGTTCTTTTTTTAATACATCATTATAAATTTTACCTGTTGTAATATTATCAGACTTCTTTGCAGATACTCCAGTAAATCTCTCATAATGCCCAAGATCTAAATCTGTTTCAGCACCATCATCAGTTACAAAAACCTCTCCGTGTTGAAATGGGCTCATTGTTCCAGGATCTACATTTAAATAAGGATCTAATTTCCTCAATCTAACTTTATACCCTCTCGATTGAAGTAAATAAGCTAGAGATGCAGAGGAGAGACCTTTTCCTAACGATGAAACCACGCCGCCCGTGACAAAAATAAATCGCGCCATGGAAGTATCTTATAGCGAATAAAAAAGAAAATTAAAAGTATTAATTATTATTTTCTGGAATAGCGGGAGTATCCTCTGCTTTTTCTTCAAGAGTATCCAAAACAGATGATGTAGGTGTTAATTCTCCTCTAGATACAATTGTAAGTGCTAAACTACAAATTATAAATAAAGTGGCAACTACGGCTGTTGCTTTGGTCATAAAATTACCTGCTGATCTGGAAAACATAAAACTTTCCTGAGAAACTCCAATTCCTAAAGCACCACCCTCAGACTTTTGCATCAAAACTAGTAACACCAATATTAATCCAAATATGATGTTCAAAATTAACAATATATTTTCCATGAGGGGTTAATTATATGTTTTTTTAATTATATCAATAAATTTTTTAGGATCTTGAGATGCCCCACCTATTAAGTAACCATCAATATTATTTATAGATTTCAATTGATTAATATTTTTTGGATTTACTGAGCCACCATAAAGAACTTTATAATTCTTTTTTTCTTTTTTAATAAAACTGATTGTCTTAAATAAGTCATCAGATTTTGGTATAATTCCTGTACCAATTGACCAAACTGGTTCATATGCGATTATAATTTTTTTATTATTTCTAATATTTTTCAAACCTGCTTTAATCTGTCTATTTAAAACACTTTTGGTAATTTTTTTTCTTTTTGCTTTAAGCGTCTCACCAATACAAAAAATTACCCTCAGCCCAGACTTCAATGCACTTTTAATTTTAAGATTTATTAATCTATCAGTTTCACCAGCTTGTCTATTTTCGGAGTGGCCAATAATAACATATTTAGCACCAACACTTTTTAACATGTAGGAATTGACTGAACCTGTAAAAGCACCATAAACATCCTGCTCATGACAATTTTGAGCACCGACTTCAATATTTGAACCTCTCAATTTTTTTGACATTTCTCCTATCAAGGTATTTGGTGGGCAGTAAATTATTCTCAAAGATTTTCTTTTTTTAAAGTTCTTAAAAAATTTGACAATTTTATTCAGTGAATTTAAGGAATTTAAAACACCAAACATTTTCCAATTTGCAATAAAGTACATATATTTATTTGTCATGAGACGTTTTTTAATTTATAGGTTTGCTTTTTATAGATCAATAAATTTATAATAATGATTAGTAGTCTAAGAAATTTTGCAAAAACAAAACTTGCTGGTGTTTTTGTTGGTATAATTATCTTACCATTTGTTTTTTGGGGAATGGGTGATATGTTTAGTAGTGGAAATACAAACAATGTAGTGAAGATTAATGAAAAAAGTATTTCTACTGAAGAATTTATTGATTACTTAAATAGTTCTGGAATTCCTGAAAAAACAATTAGAGAAAACATAGACCAAAATATAATAGAAGAGCTTCTTTCTGGTTTAGTTTCTACAACATTGCTTGATTTAGAAATTAAAGATTTTGAGTTAAGCATTTCTAAACTTATCCTATTAAAGAAAATAAAAGAAAATAAAAATTTTCGAGATGAAAATGGTATTTTTCAAAGAATTAAATATGAAAAATTTTTACTAGAAAATAATTTATCTGCACCAGGTTTTGAACAAAGATTAAAAACCAGAGAACTACAAAAAAATCTTTTTGATTATATCGGTGCTGGCACAACATCTCCACAATTTTTGATAAATAAACTTTATGAAGAAGAAAGTCAGAAACTTGATATAGAATTTATTGATTTAAAGGATTTCTATATAAAAAAAGAAAATATTACTGAGGAAGAATTAAATAAATTTATTATTGAAAATAAAGAACAATTAAAAGTTGAATATCTTGATTTCAGTTACTCGATAATAAATCCTAAAAATCTGATTGGAATTGATGATTTTAATCAGACATTTTTTGATAAAATTGATCAAATAGAAATTGATATTTCAAATGAATTTGATTTTAAAACAATAATATCTAATTTTGATTTAACATCAATTGATATCAAAGACTTTAAATTTTCACCAGATAGTAACGAAATTGAAAAAAAAATTTTTGAGCTAAGAAATAATAAGTTTGATATTTTTGAAATTGGAAATGATTTTATTCTTTATCATATAAAAAATATCTCACAAAGGGAACCAGACTTGAATGATGACCAAATTAAGCAAGAGGTACTTGAATTAGTTTTTCAAAAAAATAAATTTGATTATAACCAAAAATTGTTAAATGAAATTACTAATAAAAAATTTAATAACAATAATTTTTTAGAATTGGGAAAAGAAAAAATTCAAATGATAAAACTGAATTCTGTGCGAGATAATAAAAAATTTGATATCAATGCTGTTGAAGTCTTATATAGCTTACCTGAGAAATCATTTACTTTAATAAATGACGAAAATAACAATATTTATTTAGCAAAAGTCAAAAAATTTGAAAAACAAATCATTGATACTAATAAAGAAGAATTTAAACAATATATTGATAAACAAAATTCTAAAAGCAAAAATTCATTATTAAAATCTTATGATACATTTTTAAACGATAAATATGATGTTTCTTTAAATCAACAGACTATTGACAGAGTTAAGAACTATTTTAAATGAAAATTAATCGAAGCTTCAAAGAATTCAAGTTTCGACACAGAAACAATGAAAATCAAATAATCTATACGTCAAAAAAAGTAAAAACTGACAACGAAATAATTAATTTAATTGATAACTTTTTAACTGAAAAAAACAGCTTTATATTTGAGTCAGTAGAAAAAGGTAAGATTAGAGGCAGATACACTATATTTGGTAAAAATCCCGATAAAATTTGGGAATTTAACAATAATAATTCTTATCTAATAAAGAAAAATAAAAAAATTAAATTAAAGGATAAACCTAAATATCTAATTGAAAAAATAATTGAAGATTTTAAGTTTAAAACTCCTAATAAATTACCGAAAATTTGTTCTTTAATTTCTGGATATTTTTCATACGATACAATTAGGTACATCGAAAAAATCCCAAACAATTGTAAAGATGACCTAAAATTACCTGATGTTAGATTATTACGTCCAAGAACACTTATTATTCATGACAATTTAAAAAAGAAAATATTCTTTATCAATAATATTTTTAAAGATGAAAAAATTACGAATTATAAAAATAAATACAAAGATATCCAATCTGATCTTTTTAAGCTTTATTTGCAATCATCTGTTCAAAAAATAGATAATAAAATAAATCGAAAGTCACAAAAAATTATAATTAATTCAAATACTTCTAAAAATAAATTTTTATCTATAGTTAATAAGGCAAAAAAATACATTAAATTAGGAGATATATTTCAAGTCGTTTTAAGCCAGCGTTTTGAGACTAAATTAACAAAAAAACCAATCGATATTTATAAAAAATTGAGAATAACTAATCCATCTCCATTTATGTTTTTTTTTAATTTCACTGATTTTCAAATAATAGGTGCCAGTCCTGAAATATTAGTAAGGTTAAGAGATGGTGAAATAACTGTTAGACCCATTGCAGGAACAAGACCTCGGGGAAAAACAATTAAAGAGGATCGTTTTTATGAGAAAGATTTACTTAGAGATAAAAAAGAGCTTTCTGAACATCTAATGTTATTAGATCTTGGAAGAAATGATGCCGGAAAAGTGTCTAAAACTAATTCCATCAAAGTTACTGAAAGTTTTATTATTGAAAGGTATTCACATGTAATGCATATAGTTTCGAACGTAATAGGTAAACATGATAAAAGATTTTCTAAATTTAAGTCTCTTTTAGCTGGTTTTCCAGCTGGAACTGTATCTGGAGCTCCCAAAATAAGAGCTATGGAAATTATTGATGAACTTGAGTCCACAAAAAGAAAAGTTTATGCCGGTGGCATTGGATATTTCGCTGCTAATGGAGAATTTGACACATGTATTGCTTTAAGAACAGCTGTTGCAAAAAATGATAAATTTTATGTACAAGCTGGAGCCGGAATTGTTGCAGATAGCAAACCATTTAAAGAATATGAAGAAACTGTAAATAAAGCAAAAGCTTTAATTAATGCGTTAAAATGAAAAAGATAATTTTAATTGATAATTACGATAGTTTTACTTTTAATCTCTACCATTATTTGTCTTCATTAAAAGTGAATGTTGAGGTAATTAGAAATGATCAAATTACATCTCATGAGATTTTAAAAAAAAGATATCATAAGATCGTAATTTCACCTGGACCTGGTAACCCCAATCAATCAGGTAATTGTCTTAAAATTGTTAAATCTTTATATAAAAAAATACCAATACTCGGAGTTTGTTTAGGCCATCAAATTATAGGTCAAGTATTTGGCTCAAAGATTGTTCAAGCTAAAAAGCTAATGCATGGAAAAACTAGTAAGATTTTTTCAAAAAAAATGGGTATTTTAAAGAATCTCCCTAAAACGTTTGAAGCCACTCGATATCACAGCTTAATTATTGATAAAAAATCGTTATCTAAAGATCTTGAAATTACTGCTCAGACTCAAGATGGACTAATAATGGGAGTGCAACATAAGAAATATCATATACATGGAGTGCAATTTCACCCTGAAAGTATTAAAACTAAATTAGGGATTAAAATTTTAAAAAATTTTATAAGAATTTAAGATTAATGAAACAATTCATCGAAAAAATTAAAAAAAAAGAAAATTTAACTTTTGATGAAAGTAAAGCTGCTTTTGAATTATTGATGGAGGGTAAAGCAGAAGACCAAGAAATATTTGATTTTTTGACACTTTTGTCAACTAAAGGTGAGTCTTCTGATGAGATAGCTGGTGGAGTTTTTGTTCTCAGAAACAAATCTAAAAGGGTAAATGTAGAAAACTGTGTTGATACTTGTGGAACTGGTGGAGATGGTATGAATACACTAAACATATCAACAGCCTCAGCACTATTACTTTCAAGTATGGGTGTTAAAGTAGCGAAACATGGAAATAAAGCTGTATCCTCAAAATGTGGATCTGGTGATGTTTTAGAAGCTTTAAATATAAAAATAAATTTAGAGCCAAAAGATATTGAAAATCAAATTAATGATAATAATTTTGGATTCATGTTTGCGCCCAACTATCACAGCGCAATGAGATTTGTTGGACCTACAAGAAAAAAAATTGGAAAAAGAACTATATTCAATATGATCGGACCTTTAAGTAGCCCTGCTCTAGTAAAAAGACAAGTTGTTGGTGTTTTTGATAAGAAACTATTAAAAATATTTGCTAATGCTTTAAAAAATTTAGACATTAAATTTGCTTGGATAGTCAATAGTGAAGATGGATTAGATGAAATTTCACCTTATGCTAGAACCAATATAATTCAATTAAAAGATGGTGTCATCTCTGAAATTATTATTGATCCAAATAATTTAAATATAAATGCAGATAAGTTTGAAAATCTCATTGGTAATGATGCAACATTTAATGCAGATAGAATGATTAATATATTTAAAGGTGAGGATAATGATTTCTCTAAAGCAGTTTGCTTAAATGCTGCAGCAGGATTAGTTGTTAATGAAACTCATCAGGATTTCGATAAAGCTTATGATGATGCTAGAAAGCATATTTTATCAGGTCAAGTATTTAAACAACTAGAGAAAATTCAAAATGGCTGAAAATGTTCTTGAAAAAATAATAAATAATAAAAGTGAAAAAATTTTAGAACTTAAAAAAAGTATAAATCTTGAGACACTCGAGGAATCAATAAAAAAAAATAGTTCGTACGTTGATTTTAAAGATACAATAAAAAAAAATGTTGAAAATAAAAAATTCTCAATTATTGCTGAAATAAAAAAAGCAAGTCCCTCTGCAGGTATAATTATAAAAGACTATGATCCTATAAAAATAGCTAATCTATATAAATCAAATAAAGCAACCTGTTTATCTGTTTTAACTGAGGAGGATTTTTTTTTAGGGGACTTAACACATATTAGTCAAATAAAGCAAAAAGTTAATTTACCAATTCTTTGTAAAGATTTTTTTATAGATAAATTTCAAATTCCTTTAGCCAAAAGTTATGGTGCCGATGCTATATTAATTATTTTAGCTGGAGTTTCAGATAAATTGGCAGATGAATTATATGAAGAAGCTTTAAAATTGAATATTTCAGTTATTGTAGAGGTTCATACTGTTCATGAAGCCAAACAAGCACTTAGATTTAAAGATGCTTTATTAGGTATTAATAACAGAAATTTAAAAACTCTAAAAACTGATATTAATACAACTTATGATATTCACGATGTTTTGGTTAATCACCCTGGCCCATTGATTTCCGAAAGTGGAATTAAGACTAAAGAAGAACTGTTGGAACTATCAAATAAAACATCCATCAAAACCTTTTTAATTGGTGAATCACTTTTAAAAAATTTAAACGATAATTCGATTTTTTCAGTTTTATAGTCAAAAAAGTCTTTATTTTCATAGCTTTTTAACTATTGTTAATTATAAAGAACTTTTATAGAACATTGTTTGTACGATATTTGTTCTTATGCTAACAAAAAAACAAAAAAACCTGCTTTTATTTATCAACAAGAAGTTGAGAAGCTCTGGTGTTTCCCCCTCTTACGAGGAAATGAAAGAGTCTCTAAATCTTAAGTCAAAATCTGGGATTCACAGATTGATTAGTGCTTTAGAGGAAAGAGGTTTCATTAAAAGGCTTGCACATAAAGCTAGAGCTTTGGAGGTTATAAAATTACCAGAGACTGCTTCTGCAAATGATATTTACAATAATTTTTCCCCAAGTGTCATTAAAGGAGGTTTGGATGAAGAAAAACCTTTATCCGACGATGCAGAGGTGCCAGTTTTAGGTAAAATAGCAGCCGGAACACCTGTTGAAGCAATTCAAAATGAAGTTTCTAGAATTCCATTACCGAATAATTTAGAAAAAAATGGAGATTATTTTGGCCTTAAAGTTCAAGGAGATTCTATGATTGAAGCTGGAATTCATGAGGGTGACACAGTCATCATCAAAAGAACTGATACAGCTGATAATGGAAAAATTGTGGTAGCTTTAATTGACGAACACGAAGCTATGCTTAAAAGGATTAGAAAAAAAGGTAAAGTAGTAGCATTAGAAAGTGCTAATAAAAACTATGAAACCAAAATTTTTGGCCCTGATAGAGTAAAAGTTCAAGGTGTTTTAGTATCTTTATATAGAAACTTCTAAAAAAATAGTCTAAACCATTTTTAATGAAAAAAGTAGCAACTAGATTTGCTCCGTCACCTACTGGGCCTTTGCATATTGGTGGGGTGAGAACAGCTTTATTTAATTGGTTATATTCAAAAAACCAAAATGGTAATTTTTATTTAAGGATAGAGGATACAGATAAAGAAAGGTCAAAAGAGGAGTACAAAAATCAAATCATAAAATCTCTTCAATGGATAGGTATCAATCATGATGGAGCAGAATATATACAATCTAAAAAAATTGATGATCATATTAAAGTTGCAAATGAGCTATTAAAAAAAGGTAGTGCTTATAAATGCTATTGTTCAGCTGAAGAAATTGAAGCACAAAAAAAAAGGGCTAAACAAAAAAAAATCCCATACGTTTATGATAGAAAGTGGAGAGACAGAAATGAATATGAAGCGCCTAAGAATATAAAACCAGTAATTAGATTTAAAAGTAAAATTGATGGTACATCAGTATTAAAAGACAAAGTTCAGGGAAATGTAGAAATTGAAAATAATACCATCGAAGATTTTATAATTTTGAGAAATGATGGCACACCAACTTATAATTTATCTGCTGCTGTTGATGATCATCAGATGAATATGACACATATTATTAGAGGTGATGATCATAAAATCAATACATTTAAACAAATGCAAATTTATGAAGCAATGGAATGGGTTTTACCAACGTTTGCACATATACCATTAATTCATACAATTGAGGGTAAAAAATTATCAAAACGAGATAAAGCATCAACTCTAGAGGACTATTCTAAAATAGGTATTATGCCGGATGCTTTGAGAAATTATCTTTTAAGATTGGGTTGGTCATATGAAGATAAAGAAATTTTTACTTTAGATGAAAGTATTAAATGTTTTAATCTTGAAGGTATTGGAAAATCACCATCAAAATTAGATTTAAGTAGAATTCTATCTATGAATGAACACTACATAAAAAGCATTGATGAAAACGAACTATTTAATCAACTAATTAATTATTGTGAGATCTTTAAAAATAAGATTACTGATGAAAAAAAAGATAAAATTAAAAAATCCCTAACTTTTCTTAAGAATAAAGCTAAAACATTAGAGGATATATATAATAATAGCCAATATATTATTAACGATGAAGTTAACTTTAATAAAGAAGATCTAAAATTAATTAATGCTAATGCACAAAAAATTATCTCTGAATTTAAAGATAATATTAAAGAAATAAGCAACTTTACAAGAGAAAATTTAGAACCGATAGTTCAGGAACTAATAAAATCTAATAACACCAATTTTAAAGGTGTTGGTCAGCCCTTAAGAGTGGCTTTAACAGGGTCAAAATTTGGTCCTGGTATTTATGATATAATTATATCTCTAGGTAAAGAGGAGGTTGAAAAAAGATTATCCAACAAGACTATTTCTTAAGATTGTGGCTACTTCATTAGATGATGAAGAATTCGATCTAATTCCCTTTAAAGTTTGATTGCATTGTTCTAATTGTTTTTTTCCAATCTCTGGATTTTTAAGCATGTATAAAACAGAATTATAAATTTCTTTTGCATTACACTCACTTTGCAACAATTCAGGAATGACTTCTTTATTATTAATTATATTGATGATATTTGCAAATTTAACATTTACCAATAATTTAAATATCATGAAATTTACAAAATTTAACTTATAAATAATTATTGAAGGAACATTAGCATTACAGACTTGAAGAGATATTGTTCCTGACTTACATACAGCAAAAATTGAATTTGATAATATTTCCTTTTTCATATTTTCATCTGAAATTACATCAACATTATTCAAATCTTTATTTTTGATATACTCAATGATGTCATTTTTGTTTTCTTCAGTAGCATGAAAAATAAAATTGTAATTTGAATTTCTTTTGTTCATCATATTTATAAAATCAATCAATATTGGTAACAAAACATTTGTTTCTGATTTTCGACTACCTGGAAATATAGAGATTTTTTTTTTATTATTAAAAATAAAATTATTGATATCGGTTTTATTATTTTTGTTATTTTCTATTAACGGATGACCTACAAAAGTATTATTTATATTCTCTTCATCAAAAAATTTTTTTTCAAAATCAAATAATAAAAGAATATGATCAATGAATTTTTTAATCTTTTTTACCCTTCCTTTTCTCCAAATCCAAACTTGTGGGGCTACATAGTGAATTGTCTTTATTTGAGGATTAATTTTTTTTACCTTTTCTGCAACTCTTAAAGTAAAATCTGGACTATCGACACTAAACAAAATATCTGGATTGAATTTCAAGATTTCTTTAACAGTTTGATTAATTCTTTTATTAATCTTAAAAATATTTAACAAAACACTCGTAAAACCCAAATAAGTTATTTCTTTCAAATCAAAGATGGACTCTATGCCAATTTTTCTTAAATTTGACCCGCCTACAGATAAATATTCAATATCGGTATAAACTTTTTGAAGTTTTAAAATTGCTGTAGAAGCTAATTTATCCCCAGAGGGTTCTCCTGTAAGCACAAATATTTTTTTCATTTTATCAAAATAAAAATTTTATTTTTATCAGCAAATTCAATACTTTTAGATTTATCTAAAAAGATATTTTTTTTTGATTTAAGTACTATTCCTTTAAATCCATATTTTTTACAATCTTTAATGGTTTGTATCCCTATTGTTGGTAAATCCATTCTCAAATCTTGTTTTTTCTTTGGAAATTTTATTAAAATACCACCAGAATTATTCTTTAATTTAGTCATCATTTTTTTGGTACCTCTATAGTCTTCTTTCGCTATTATCTTATTATCTTTTACTACTAGTGCTTGAATATGATCATAACTATTGGTTTTGGCTAAATGTTTTATACCTTGATTGATTGATTTGATATCTGCCCGAGAAGGTTTGGATTTTGTATAATTGCCTTTTTTACCAGTTAACTCAGAATTAAAATGGATTGAGCTTATAACTTTAATTTTTTCATTTTTAAGAATTTCTATTATGGCTTTTATTATAGCTGCATCACCTAGTTTGGCAGCTTTTAATATACTTGGCATATAATAAATACCTTTTAAATCTAATCTCAATGCAGAAAACTTTGGTTTAGCGATTTTCCCTGCAAAAAGAACTTTGTTCGATTTTTTCTTTTTTATTAAATCTAGAATTTTTCCAAATTTTCCAATACTTATTCTGTAAGAGTTTTTTTCCTTTGCAAATAAATTATTTTTAGAAAAATCAATTATAAAGTATTTCTTTTTTAATTTTTTTATCTTTTTGAGAACAATTTTTGGAAAATCTGTATCACCTAAAAATAAGCCAATCATTTTATCTTGAAAAAGGTGTACATATTGGCCTTTTTTTATCTTTCTCTAAAAATTCAATTACATCTTTTACAAGAGTATTCTTTTTTAATTCAGAACTTAAATTCTTTAAATTATCTGTTAAATTTTCACTTTTAAAAATTATTTTGTATGCTTCACTTAAAACTAGTATTTCTTTGTTAGGCACATTTTGTCTTCTTAAACCAATTAAATTTAACCCTTGAAGAACACTTCTATTACCATGAACCATAGCATAAGGGATGATATCTCTTACAACACCACACATTCCACCTATCATTGCAAACTTACCTACTCTAGTAAATTGTTGCACAGCTGAATTGCCTCCGATTATTACATTTTGTTCTATATGTGCATGTCCACCGAGAGGAACATTATTTGCAAGTATTACATTGTCCTCAACTAAGCAATCATGTGCTATATGTGAAGAGACCATAAACAAACATCCATTACCAATTTTAGTAATACCACCGCCACCTTTGGTACCTGGATTTATTGTTACATACTCTCTGATTTTATTGTTATCTCCAATTTCTAATTTAGTATCCTCACCATTAAATTTTAGATCTTGAGGATCGTTTCCAATAGAGGCAAATGGATATATCTTATTTTTCTTCCCAATCTTAGTGTTTCCAATAATACTAACATGAGATTGGATAATAGTATTTTCTCCTACCTCAACATTTGGTCCAATTACTGAATAGGCGCCTACGTCTACATTGGATGAAATTTTTGATTTTGGATCAACAATAGCAGTTTTGTGTATCATCTATTATCTTTCAAAAATTCTCTGATATTTTTTGCTGGATAACCCATAACTTTAGAGTTGTCTGGCACATCTTTTATGACTCCACTTCCGCCACCTATTTCAACGTTATTACCAACTTTAATATGTCCGGAAATACCAGCCTGGCCACCAATTTTTACGTTGTTTCCGATAATTGAACTTCCAGCAACTCCAACTTGTCCAGCTAAAATCGTATTTTCACCAATTTTTACATTATGAGCTATATGGATTTGGTTATCCAAAAAAGTATTCTTACCAATTTCTGTATTTGATAATGAACCACGATCAATTGTAGATCCACAACCAATTTCACAATTTTCATTTATTATAACAATACCTATATGCGGATACCGAATATTCTTATTATTTTTAGGAAAAAAACCAAATCCTTTTTTTCCAATAACACAATTATCTAAAATGGTCACATTATCTTTGATAATAGTGTTTCTTAAAATTGTATTTGATCCGATTTTGCAATTATCACCAATTTGTACATTACGTTCGATAATTGTATTATGTCCAATCAAGCAATCTTTACCAATTTTTACATTTTCTCCAACTAATACATTTTTTCCAGTTTTAACTATATCTTTGAAATTAGTATCATTAATATTAATAGCAGACTTATCGTATTCGTCTTCCATTGAATCTGGGTAAAATTTTTGAGTTACAAGTGAAGTAGAAATTAATACATTATCTACAACAATAGCAGTACAATTTTTTGGAAGATAATCTTTTAAATTTCGTGTTGTTAAACAATAAGAAGCTTTTGTTTTCTTAGCTATTTCATTATATTTTTTTGAATGAAAAAAAGTAATACAGTCTTTTTCAGCGCTAAATAAATCCTTAATGTCTTTTACTATTTGATTTTTTTCAATTTTAAGTTCAATTTTTAAAATTTTTAAAATTTCTAAAATATTGAAAGGGCCACTATTAGTAAAGAATGGATTAAACATAATTACTTTTACCAAAGTAGAAATTGTTATGTTATCAAAAATTATTGCTAATTATTTCTTATCTACAATTGTAGCGGACCATATTGCATCTGCCATTTTTTTATCATCTACAAATGCTTCACCTTTGTATTTCCAGACACGGCCATGGGATCTAATAGCCTCTATTTTTAAAATTAATTTACAATCTGGTATAACGGGGTTTCTAAATCTTGCTTTTTCGACTCCCATTAAGAATACTAGTTTATTTTCATATGTTGATTTATCTAAACCATGCGCTGTTAAAGCAGCTGCAGCTTGACCGAATGATTCAACAATTAATACACCAGGCATAACTGGTTGTCCTGGGAAATGACCATCAACAAAAAAACTATCTTTTTTAACATTTACAATAGCTGATGCTGAAAACAATTTTTTAATATCATAAAGTTCATCAATTAATAACATTGGCTCACGATGAGGTAATAATTCAATTATTTGTTTTTTGTTTAATGATGTGCTCATTTAATTTCAATGTCAATTATTTTGATAATTTCTTGAGTTATGTTTTTCTTTTTACTTGCTACGAAAATATTTTTTTGATCAAGCACCATATCAATTTTTTTTTCATTAACATATTTTTCAATTATTGGTGTTATCTTTTTAAAAAATTCTTCAAATTCAGCTTTCTTTTTTTTGTTAAACTCATTTATGACTATTTGTTTATCCTTATTAAAAGCAGATATTTCTTGTCTAAATTCCACTAATTTTTTCTTTAACTCTTCCTCAGAAATAATATTTTTTTGATTTTTTATTTCATTTTCAATTTTTTTTAGTTCCTTTTCTTTTTTTTCAAATTTTGATAGCGCATCCTTTTTTGATTTTTCAAGCCTGTTTAAAATTATTTTACCAGCTTTTGTATTATTAACTAAATTATCTAAATCTAAATATACAATTTTGTTTTCACTATATGCTGCTGGAACAAAAATAAATTGTGCAAATAATATAATGATAAATCTTTTTATTTTAATCATTAAAAAGTTGTACCTATATTAAATCTGAATGTTTCCTCAATATCAGTAGACTCTTTTGTTATTGGATGTGCAAATGAAAAAGTCAAAGGTCCCACTGGTGTTAACCAATCCAGTCCTAATCCAACTGAACTTCTAATACCACTATTGTCAAGAGAGCTATCGTAGTCAACGCCCCAAATATTTGCTGCATCTGCAAACATCACGATATCCACATTTTGAACATTTTGAAAAATAACAGGTAAAGTTGTAGTTGCATTAATGCTCGACACATAATTACCCCCAATAAAATCACTGCCATCTTTAGGTCCTACCTTGCCTGACTCAAAACCTCTCAATCTTCTTCCAGGTAAATATAATCTTTCTGATAATTTAACATCATCACTGCTTAAGGAGTTTGCAGTTTTAAATAACAGAGATAGGGTTGATATATTATTTTCGTATAGCTCTTTAAAGATTTTATAATTATAAATATTTGTTAAAGTGTTTGTATCACTAATAATTGGTACATTTACATTGTAACTGCTGAAAAAACCATCTGTTGTCTGATATTTTTGATTTCTTTTATCGTAAATAAAATCTAATCCAATAAAACTATCGAAATAATTTCCATCTTGTTCTTTTTGCTTAGAAGATGCACTTGAGTCGACATCTATTTTTTCGATATTATTCTTTGTGGATAATCCTAATCTCAAATCATCTAAAAACTCAAATTTTGTGCCAATAGAGAAACCAGTAATGTTAGATTTATAACCAGATGTTGCTAATCTATCAATTGAGGTGGCTTCAAGAGCTAAATCAAGATTTTTATCAGAATTTTTATAATTTGGATTAGAAACTATAAATTTTCCTTTAATTCTCTCCTCTGAAACCATTAAATTACTATCAACTTTGACTCCTCTACCTAAATAATTATTTTCTTTAATTCCAGCAGAAAAATTTGAACCATCTGTACCTGTTCCAACACCAGCAAAGATCTCACCTGTAGCTTTTTCAGCTATATCAATATTAATTATTTTTGTGTTAAATTGATTTCCATCGAGAATTTCGCCCTCAACTTTTTCAAAAAAATTCAAAGCTTTTATGTTATTTAAAGATTTTGTATAAAGAATTTCATTAAATGGATCACCTTCATCTATCTCAATTTGATTTCTTATAACTGACTCTCTTGTAATATTATTCCCAAAAATATTAATTCGTTCAATAAAGAACTTTTCAGTTTCTTCTATTTTAAAACTTATATTTATCTTATTTGAAATTATTTTTTCACTTACACTAGCCTTAATAGACTCATATTGTTCATTAATGGTTATTACTTCAATCTTTTCAACAATATCTTCAATTCTATTCATAGAATATGGTTCATTTTCTAATCTTTCAAAAAATTTTTCAACGTCTTCATAATGAGATTTAGAAAAATCATTAGGTAAATCTAACTTTAGATCGCCAAAAAATACTTTTTTGTTAGCGTCAATATTAAATATCAATTCAAAAGATTGATTATCAATCATTTTTGCAAATGAAGAATTTATTTGAACATTATAAAAACCTTTATTTAAATAAAAATTTTTAAGTAATCTTTCATCATAGCTTATCATAGACTCATTTAGATATTTTCTTCCAGATAAAAATTTCCAAGGCTTAAATTCTTCACTTAAAATTACATTTTTTAATTTTTTATCCTTGAAAATTTTATCACCAATAAAAGAAATTTTTTTTATTTTAGCTTTTTCTCCAAGAGTGATATTATAATTTAAATTAATTTTATTATCCTCTAACTCATCAATTGAAATTTCAATTTTGGAGAAATAATAACCTAAATTTTTAAAAAAATTTTTCATTTTCTTTTTATCCTTTTCTAATAACACTTCATTAAAAGAGGATCTTGATTTTAGAATAGAACTTTTTTTTAAATCTTCTAAAATTTTAGATGATTTGACACCTTCATAACTTACATTTTGTATAATTGGATTTTCTTTTACTTTTATAATTAAAGTTTCATTAGAAACTTTTACAGAAACTAAATCAAAGAAATTTGTATTATATAATCTTTTGAGGATATTGTTTAAATCTACCTCAGTTATATTGTCATTAACAGACACCCCACTAAACATTTCAATTGTCCGAGAGGAAATTCGTTCGTTCCCCTCTACATTAATCTTATTAATTACTTCTGCTCTTAATATTGAGGCAAATATTAGAAAAAAAACCAATAATAAATTAAATTTACAAAATGATCTAAGCATATCCATCTTTTTTTATTTCAAATTTCAATTTTATTTTTAATTTTTTTATTCATATCTATAATTTCGTTAATACTTTTCGGTTTAATTTTTTTATATTTTTTAAAAGTATATAGATTTAACATTTTATTCATTTTTTTTGAAATATCAGTAAATTTAATCTTATTCTTCAAAAATAATTCTACATATTTATCATTTATAGATACCAAAATGGTTTCAAATAATGATGTATTATCAGGTAACATTTTAAGTACTTTTATTAATGGAAATTTTTTAGAATTTACACTCCTAAAATCTAAATTATTTAGTATTTTGAAATCTAATTTTTTAGAATTAATCATTTTTTTTGATAAATACAAAGAATTAAAAATTGGAATTTTCATGTTAGTGTCGTGGACAATAATTTTAGTCAACCCATTTTTGAATTTAATTATTGCATGCACATATGATTTTGGATGAATTATAATTGCTAATTTATTATAGGAAATTTTAAATATTTTCTTTGCCTCTATAATTTCAAAAACTTTATTAATCATAGTCGCAGAGTCTGTTGATATTTTTTTTCCCATTTTCCAATTAGGGTGATTAATAACTTGGTTAATATTGACTTTTTTTAATTTTTTTAAATTTTTATCGAGAAATGGACCACCTGAAGCTGTTAAGTAGATTTTTTCAATTAGTTTTTTTTCAGTATTTTGTAATGCGTACCAAATTGAAAAATGTTCAGAGTCTACAGGTATAAATTCTGTTTTGTGTTTATTTAAACTTTTCTCAATTAAATCCCATCCACATATAATTGCCTCCTTGTTAGCAATAGCTATTCTTTTTGAGTATTTAATGATTTCAATTGTGGGTTTAAGTCCCTGTATTCCTGAAATAGAACTCATTGTATAGTCAATTTTTTTTTTAAAAATTTTTTTAAAATTATTGAAGTCACTATAAATATTTATATTTTTAGAAAGCTTATTTTTTTTTATTTTATTATAACTATGCTCATTAGTTATGATTAAATTTTTAACTTTAAAAAATTTAGCTTGTTTTAAAAGTTCTTTATAATTTTCGTCAGCTGATAAAAGAATTATCTCAAAATTTCTTTTATCCTTTTTGATTATATTAATTAAACATTTTCCGATTGAACCTGTGGAGCCAAGAATGGCAATTTTTTTTTTCATTATTTAATAAGATTTAATTTATTGATTAAAATAGGTAATACACAAAGATATATTATTGGCATTACAAAAATTATGCCATCAATCCTATCTAAAATACCCCCGTGGCCTGGTAAAATTTTTCCAGTATCTTTTAATTTAGCTTTTCTTTTAAAATATGAGATAATCAAATCTCCTATTTGGCTCACTAATGAAATTAATAAGATTAATAGAACTAAAAATATTGGATCAGTTTCCAAAAGAATTTTACTTTTTTTCCCTAAATATTTAATATAAATAAACCCAAACAATAATGCCATCAAAAAGCTTCCAATAACTCCTGAAAATGTTTTTTTTGGACTTATTTTGGTTAATCTTGGTCCCTTAAATGTTTTACCAAAAATATAACCACCTATGTCAGTAAATATGCAAACTGTAATCAAAAATAGAAAAAAATTTAAACCAATATATTGTCTAAGATAAGCTGTCGAAAAAAAAGAAAAAAATAAAAAAAATAATCCAAAAATTCTAATTAAATCTTTATTTTTTGTCATTTTAAACCATTCCAAACTTGTTATCAAAAAAATTAAACTTAAGAAAAATATAAAAGTTAAATATCCCTGAATAATAAAAAAAAGCGATACTGGTGCCAAAATCATTGAACTAAAAATTCTTTTTTGTAATTCTTTGTTAATCATATTCTTCCAAAATTTCTTTTTATATTTTTATACTCTTTAATAATTTTTATGTAGTCTTTTTCAGTAAATGCAGGCCATAATTTTTTTTCAAAGAAAATTTCAGAATAAGCTAATTGCCACAATAAAAAATTGCTTAGTCTTTTTGTATTGCCAGTTCTAATCAATATATCTGGATCTGGAATATTTTTAGTTTGTAGATATTTTTCTAAGTTTTTTTCGTTAATTTTAATTTTATTTTTTTTAATTTTTTTAAAAGAATTTATAAGTTCTAATTTTGAGCCATAATTTAAAGCTAAATTAATTTGTAATTTAGAATTATTCATTGTTTTTTTTTCTGCAAAATTTAAGAGAAAATTTAATTTTTTTGAAAATCGTTTATAGCCTAAAATTTTAATTTTTATATTTTGCTTATGAATATCATCAAGTCTCTTTGTTAAAAAATTTTCTAATAATTTAAAAAGATAATTGATTTCTTTTTTTGGTCTTTTCCAATTTTCAGTAGAAAAAGCATATAGTGTGAGGAACTTAATTTTATTTTTTATTGAAGATTTAATTATAGTTTCAACTGTTTTTAAGCCTTCTTTATGTCCTACATTTCTAGAATTTCTATATTTTAAACCCCATCTTCCATTACCATCCATGATAATGGCTACATGATTTAATGGGTTCATATAGTCATTATTTCTTTTTCTTTTGAAGAAACTTTTTCATCAACAATTTGAATATGCTTATCAGTGATGTTTTGAACATTTTTTTCAAAAGATTTTTCTTCATCTTCACCAATTTCTTTAGACTTTAAAAGTTTTTTAAGTTCTTCATTTGCTTCTCTTCGGATATTTCGAATAGAAATTTTGCATTTTTCACCCATCGATTTAATCAATTTTTTTAACTCATTTCTCCTCTCCTCATTAAGTTCAGGCACTGGTAGACGAATTAATTGACCATCAATTTGTGGATTTAATCCTAATTCAGATTTCTTTATAGCAGCATCAACCAAAGAAACATTGTTTTGATCCCAAACCTGAACATTTATCATTCTCGGCTCTGGTGTTGTTATACTGCCAATTTGATTAATTGGCATTTGTTGTCCATAAACATCCACTCTAACAATATCTAACATCGCAGCATTTGCGCGACCTGTTCTTAATGATGATAATTCTTTTGAAAAAGCTTCTATAGATTTATCCATTTTGAGGCTATGTGATTTTTCATCAAACATTTATTCCCCTATTTTAATTCTGCTAAACTCCTTGATCTTTAAATCATTAATTGCAAGTTCTTTTAAAACATCTTGAACTTTTTTTTTTGGTTCCATAACCCAAGCTTGTGTTAAAAGAGCATTTTCTTCTTTAAATTTATTCATTTTACCTAAACTAATTTTTTTCGCAATCTCTTCTGGTTTACCTGAATTTTTAAGTTCCTCTGTAACTAATTCTTGCTCTTTGTCTATTATGGCTTTATCAATTAATTTGGACTCTAAAGCTAAAGGATTTGATGCTGCTATATGCATAGATAATTGTTTTCCAAATGTTTTTACAGTTTCAGAATTATCTTTAGTTTCCAATGATACAATCACAGCTAATTTAGCTAAGTTATCTTTAACCACAGTATGTAAATATTGATAATTTACTGAGGAAGAATTTGAAATGGTTTTTGTTTTACCAATTGTAATTTTTTCTCCAATCTTAGCAATTAAAGCAACTAAATTTTCCTCAACAGTAATATCATTTTTCATTTTAGATTTTTTTAGTTTTTCAACATCTGAATTATTTTGATTGTTTATTTCACTTAATTCTTTGACAAAATTTATAAAATCGTCATTTTTAGCAACAAAATCTGTTTCACAATTTACTTCTATAATAGATGTTTTATTTTCGTTTCCACTAACTGCCACTACCCCTTCTTTTGCATCTCTAGACATTTTTTTAGAGGCTTTTGAAATTCCTTTTACTCTTAAAATTTCAACAGCTTTATCTAAATCACCTCCAGATTCTTTAATTGCTAAGTTACAATCTTTAAATCCTGCACCTGTTGCCTCTCTAAGTTTTTTTACTTTTTCTATGTCGCTCATTTAATTTAGTTTTTCAGGCTTTTTTGGCGAGAATTTTTTTTCCAATTTTTCCCGGTCTATTTCAGCAACAGTTTTAGATTTATCAACTTTTTCTTTTTTTTCAGTATCTTTTTTTGTCTCAATAGCAGCAGTAGTTTTTTTTGCACCTACAATTGTTTCTTTAATTAGATTACAATAAAGATCAATCGATCGTCTTGCATCATCATTGCCGGGTATTGGAAAATCTATTCCATCAGGATTTGAGTTACTATCCAATATTGCAATTATTGGAATTCCTAATTTTACTGATTCTTGAATTGCAAGTGACTCGTAATTTGTATCTATAATAAATACTAAATCAGGAACTTTTTTCATCTCAGCAATCCCTCCAAGTGATCTTTGTAATTTATCTTTTTTTACACTCATTTTTAAAAGCTCTTTTTTTGTAAATCCTCTATTTTCAGCATTTAAATCTGTCTCTAATTTTTTCAGTTTTTTAATAGAATTTGAAATGGTACCCCAATTTGTGAGCATACCACCTAACCATCTATAATTAACGAAATACTGGTCTGTTTCTTTCGCTACCTCTGCAATTGCCTCGGAAGCTTGTTTTTTAGTTGATACAAATAAGATTTTTCCATTGTTTGAAATAGTTTCGTAAACTTTTTCTAAAGCAATTTTAGTTAATTCTAAAGTTTGGGTAAGGTCGATAATGTGAATACTATCTCTTTTTCCAAATATATATTTCTTCATTTTTGGATTCCACCTTAAAGTCTTGTGACCAAGATGAACTCCTGCTTCTAATAATTGTTGAATAGTAACGTTTGGTATCTTCATATTTTTTCCCGGTTAAGCCACCACAGTTATTTCCAATTAAGGACCGGAGGTTTAAAACCAATAAACTGTGTGCGTATTAATTTAAAATTGAAGATTATTTACAAAGAAATTTTGAATTAGACAAGTCTTAATTATCCAATTATTGCTGAAATTTCCTTATTTCTCAAAATATTTATTGTTTTTCTGTCAATATTTCTCTTATTTTTTAGGTGAAACTTTAAATCATTTTTATTGTCACTTATATTAATCTTTATCAATGTGTTTCCTTGTTTAGGCAAATATTTTGATATCTCATCCAGTTCTTTTGTAGATTTTAAATTAAATGTTACTTCTTGAATTGGTCTGTTTAACAAATCTTTTAAAGATACAATTTTTTGAACATTTAATCTTTTAAATCTATTTTCTGAGTCTGACGAAGATTTAAACAAAGTCAAAATAAAAGAATTTCCTTCTTTTAGAATTTCTCGATTTAATTCCAATGTATCTGAAAAAACAAATAACTCAAAAACACTAGATAAATCAGTTAGCTTTAAAACTGCATAAGGGTTGCCTTTTGCAGTTTTTCTCTCTTGTATTTTAAGTAATGTTGCAGCTATATTTGACTCCTTAAGATCATCTTGGCTATTAAATTTTTGATAATCATAAATATTATAATCATCAAAAACATCTTTAAACTGATTTAATGGATGATCTGAAATAAAAAAACCTACTGACTCAAACTCTTTGGACAATCTTTCCTCAAACTTCCAATCATCGATATTAGTAGTTATCTCATCCTCTTCATTAGCATTTTCACCAAATAGATCTATTTGATTTGCAGATTTATTTTCAAAAATGTTTTTGGATTTCGTAATAAAGTTGGGAATGGAATTAAATAGAGATTGTCTATTAGTATTTAAACTATCAAAAGCCCCTGCTTTTACAAGTCCCTCAAGTTGTAATTTATTTATATCTTTTGGACTTACACGATTTAAAAAATCTTTAATTGATTTAAATGGTCCATTGCTTAATCTTTCTTGAATTATGTTAGAGACAGCTTCATACCCCACAGCTTTAATACCACCTAATGCATAATAAAATTTTCCATTTTCAGCTCTAAAATCTGCGAAACATTGATTTATATCAGGTCTAACAATTTCGATGTTCAATCTTTTAAGCTCTTCATAAAATTCACTAAGTTTATTTTGATTAGATATATCCATAGTCATCGAGGCAGCAATAAATTCTTTTGGATAATAAGTTTTCAAATATGCTGTTTGATAAGATATAATCGCATACGCAGCAGCATGACTTTTATTGAATCCATATTCTGCAAATGGTTCTATTTTCAAAAAAATTCCAGCTGCCACTTCTTTACTAATTCCATTTTTTACAGCCCCTGCAATAAAATTTTGTTTTTGTTTTTCAAGCTCAGATCTTTTTTTCTTTCCCATCGCTCTTCTTAAAATATCTGCTTGACCAGCAGTAAAACCTGATAATTTCTGTGCAATTTGCATTACTTGTTCTTGATATATAATTACCCCGTAGGTTGGTTTTAAAATATCTTCTAATAAAGGGTGTAAATAATCTGGCTCTTGTTTACCATGTTTACAATCATTATAAGTTGGAATATTGCTCATAGGTCCTGGTCTATATAAAGCAACTAATGCAATAATGTCCTCAATATGATTTGGCTTCATATGAGTTAGCGCTTCCCTCATTCCTGAACTTTCAATTTGAAATAAGCCAACTGTATTACCCGAAGATAACATTTCAAAAACTTTTTTATCCTCGTAACTAATATTCTCAATATTGAAATTTTTCTCTTTTATTTTTATTAATTTTTGGGTGTTATTAATTACTGTTAATGTTTTTAATCCTAAAAAATCAAATTTAATTAATCCAGCGTCTTCAGCTGAATACATATCGAATTGAGTTGATGGAAGTAATAGATCTGTCGATGCATCCTTATATAAAGGAACAACTTCCTGTAATTTTCTATCAGCTATAACAACACCTGCTGCGTGAGTTGCAACATTTCTATTCAATCCCTCTAGTTTTAAAGAGAGCTCTGTAAGTTTTTTAACTCTTGGATCATCTTTAATTAATTTTTGAAGTCTTGGTTCCCCAGAAATACATTCTGTTAAATTTTGAGGTCTTGATGGATCAAAAGGTATCATTTTGGATATACTATCAACAAAACCATAGGATAACCCTAATACTCTTCCAACATCTCTAATAACCATTCTGGCTTTTAATTTCCCAAAAGTAATTATATGAGCAACACTATCCTTATACTTTTCAGTCAAATATTCAAAAACTAGGTCTCTTTTCTCCTCACAAAAATCTATATCAAAGTCTGGCATTGAAATACGATCAGGATTCAAAAATCTTTCAAAAATAAGATTAAATTTTATTGGGTCAACATCTGTTATTAAAAGACACCATGCTACTAAAGAACCTGCACCAGATCCCCTTCCAGGCCCTACTGGGATATCATTTTTTTTTGCCCATATAATATAATCAGAAACAATTAAGAAATAACTGGAATATTTCATTTGTATAATAATATCTAGTTCATGATCTAATCTATCTTTGTAAAGTAAAAATTTTTCATTATTAGAAAGATCCTCACCCTGAATTTTAAAAATATTTTTAAATTTTTCTTTTAATCCATCCAAAGAGTTTTTTTTTAATATTTCATCGGCACTTCCACCTTTATCAGAACTAATGTCAGGTAATATGGGTTTTGAAAAATGCGGTCGAAAATTACAACGATACGGGAAATTATAGTTATTTTCTAACGCTTCAGGTAAATCAGAAAATAATTCTGACATTTCAGAGTTATCTTTTAAATAATGTTGATTTGAATATTTGACTCTATTCTTCTCATTTACATAAGTTTTATTTTTAATACAAATTAATGCATCATGAGCCTCATACATGTCTTTATTTGAGTAAAAAACTTCATTAGTGGCTATTATTGATATTTCTAAATTTAAAGACTGCGAAAGATTAAACTTTTCAAATGAAATTTCATTTTGATCTCCATGACGTTGTATTTCTATATAAAATTTATCACCATATTTTTTTTTAAGTTTAGAGTATAATTTTTCAATTTCTGAAAATTTTCCTTTATTGAATAATTGACCAACTAATCCATTTATTGTTCCTGAAAAAATAGCAACTCCCTCATTATTTTCTAATAATTCCTCAAAATTTAAATGTGGATCGGAATTTCCATCATTATTAAGATATGATAACGAAGATAATTCAATTATTCTTTTGTATCCTATTTGATTCAATGCGAATAATGGTAATAAACCAATAGTATCATCTAATTTAAAATTGATCTGAGTACCAATAATTGGTTGAGTTCCAACCTTAGATATCTTTTCTGCAAATTCTAAGGCACCACATAAATTTGATGTATCACATAAAGCTAAAGATCTAATTTTCTTTTCTTTAGATATTTCTTTTAAGTCATCAATTTTGATTGCTCCTTCACATATTGAAAATTGAGAGTGTATTTTTAGATGATTAAAGTTTTGAATTTGAGACTCAGCCATTAATGGTTTTTATATTACCATCAACTATTTCCAATAAGCAATCCGACTTATTAGCAAAAAATCTATTATGAGTTGCAAATATTATTATTCTATCAGGCTTTATCTGTTTTTTTAAAAGCTCAAAAATTCCTTTTGCAGTTTCAATATCTAAACTTCCAGTTGGCTCATCAGCAAGTATAATTTGTGGATTGTTTATCAAAGCTCTAGCAATCGATACCCTTTGTTTCTCACCCCCAGATAATTGTGAGGGGTAGTGATTTAATCTTTTTGCTAGACCAACTTTTTTGAGCATTATTTTTGATATATTTAAAGCGTTCTCTTTATTTTTACCGCTTGCTAAACTAGCTAAGGTTAAGTTTTCTATTGCTGTGAAATCAGACAGAAGATTATCTTGTTGATAAATTATCCCGATTTTATTAGCTCTTAATAGATCATTTTTTTGAAAATTGTTTGGATCAATCTTTTTATTATCAATAATTATAGATCCTGAACTAGGTCGATCTATTAAGGACAATAAATTTAATAAAGTTGATTTACCTGAGCCTGAAGGTCCCATTAGGGAATAAATTTTTCCAGACTTAAATTTATATGAAACTTTTTTTAAAACATTTATCCTTTTTAAACTTAAAAAGCTTTTATTAATTTTTGATAGCTGTATTAAATTACTCATATTTTAATGCTTTTATTGGATCTAGTTTAGCTGCCTTCATAGCTGGAAATATAGACACAATTATCGTTATAAAAATTGAACACAATGAAATAATAAAAATAGAAGATGGGTTTATTTCAGACGGCATTGTACTTAGAAAATATATTTCCTCAGGAAATAAACTTATGTTAAAAACATCACTTAAAAATTTTCTAACATTTTCAACATACATAGAAAATGTAACTCCTAATATTATTCCAAATAATGTAGCGGATGTACCTATAGTTACACCAACTAAAAAAAATATCTTTATAATAGATTTATTCAATACACCAATAGATTTTAAAATAGCAATATCTCTAGTTTTATTTTTTACCAATATCGTCAAGCCTGAAATAATATTAAAAGCAGCAACAATAATTATGAGAGATAATATAATAAACATAACATTTCGTTCTACTTTTAAAGCTGAGAATAAAGAACTGTTAGTATCAGCCCAACTATAAACAAAATCATTAGGGAATATTTTTTGAACAATATCTTTTTGATTTTCAATATTTTGTGGATCCTTTAAATAAACTTCTAACTTTCTGTCTTTTTTTGAAAGATTCATAAATTCATCAAGAGTATCAATATTAATAAATGCTACATTATTATCGAAATCTGCTAAACCGCTTTCAAACAATGAAACAATAGTAAAAGATTTTTTCTTTGGGATACTACCAATTATTGTATCTACACCTGATGATGACATTATTGATACATCATCACCAAGCTTAAGATTCAATGTGAAACTTAACTCTTTCCCTATAGAAATATAGTTACCTGTTAAATTACTTTTATTCCCTACAAATGTTTTATCTTTTATTATCTTTAGTTTGGTAAAATCTTCTCTTGAATAACCTCTCAAAACAATACCTTTAGAGGTATCTTTTTTAATAATTATTGCTTCTCCAGAGTTGCTTAATATCATTTCACTCGCGATAAAATCGAGATTAGTATTCTTTAATTTGTCAATTTGAATTTGATTTTCATAAGTATCAACTGTTATATGAGCATTAAAACCAACTATCTTATTTATTAATTCTGATCTAAATCCGTTCATTACTGACATAACAATGATTAGGACTGCAACACCTAGGCTTATTCCAATAAAGGAAAAGATAGATATAACATTTAAAAAGCCATCTTTTTTTCTAGCTTTTAAAAATCTAAATGTAATTTCTTTTTCTAAAGTTGAAATCAATTGTGAGCTTTTTGTTTATTAATAATCTTAATAATTTCTTTTAAATTAATTTTTTGAGTTTCTTTGTTTATTTCTTTAAATTCAAATAAATCACCTTCAGTTTGTTTTCCAATAATTATTTGATATGGAGCTCCAATTAAATTCATTTTTTTTATTTTTGAGGATAAATTCTCATCAGTATCATCAATAATCGCATCGATATTATTTTGATTTAACTCAAGACTTATTTTGTTTGCTTTATCGAGTGCAGATGTATCATTTTTATTTATCATAGGGATTATTGCAATATCATATGGTGCAATAGAAATTGGCCATTTCATGATTTCATTTTTTTCATCATATTTTGCCTCTATAATTGCACCTACTAACCTTGAAACTCCTATTCCGTAAGACCCCATTTTTACATAGTCTTTTTTACCTCCAGGTAAATCTACTGCTGCATCCATTGGTTTGGAGTATTTGTCTCCAAAATAAAAAATATGACCAACTTCTATACCTTTTGTTTTCAATCTATTTTTCTCTGAAACTTTTTCATTAAACTCATCCTCTTTAAATTTATCATCAGTAACTGAATAAAATTTTTCATATTGATTTCTCAATTCAAGTAGAGATTTTACATCAAGTTTTGTTCCCTCAAAGTTTAAGTCAAATATTCTTTTATCTGCATAAATTTTACTCTCTCCAGTTTCTGCTAAGATAATAAATTCATGAGAAAGATTCCCACCGATTGGGCCTGTGTCGGCTGCCATTGGAATTGCTGTAAGATCTAATCTTTTAAAAGTTTTTAAGTAAGATAGGAAAAATTTATTATAAGAAAATAAAGCATCTTTATCTGTAATGTCAAAAGAGTATGCATCCTTCATATAGAATTCCCGACATCGCATAATTCCAAATCTTGGTCTGATTTCATCTCTAAATTTCCATTGGATATGATAAAGAAGTTGAGGTAATGATTTATATGATTTTAGGGAAGATCTAAAAATATCGGTTACTAATTCCTCATTTGTTGGTCCATAAAGCATTTCTCGATCTTGACGATCTTTAATTCGTAACATTTCCTCACCATAATCCTCATAACGTCCACTCTCTTTCCAAATCTCACTGGATTGTATTGTTGGCATTAGTATTTCTTGTGCACCTATTTTATTTTGTTCTTCTCTCACAATTCTCTCAATTTTTTTCATTACTTTGAAACCTAAAGGCAACCAAGAATATATGCCTGCTGAAGATTGTTTTATCATACCAACTCTTAACATTAGCTGGTGAGACTTTATCTTTGCTTCTGAAGGGTTATTTTTTAAAATCGGAATAAATGATTTAGAAATATGCATGCTAAATGATTATATTTCTTAAATTTAAATATTCAAATTTCATTAATAAATAAATGGCTATGAATATAATTGTTGTTATTCCAGTACAATAAAGGAATTTTTTTAACATTTTAGGATTTTCTGGTGAACCCGGATCTTCACCATCTACTTTAACTATTTTTTTTCTTTCAACATCTATTGGTAAAATCGCAAAAAAAACAATCCACCAGATAATAATGTAGATTATAGCTAAGCCAGTTGGACTCATTAAATCCTTACTAAATTAATATTAGTATATGGTCTTTTTCCTGTTTTTTCTTTTGTAAATTTTCTACAAGCAATTTTGAGAGCATCAATCAAATTACTTTCTTGCTGTCTGCTTCCAAGTTTAAAGGATCTTGTTGTTTTTTCAATTTCGTCTTCTAACCCATAAAGGAATTCATCTTTTTCATAAATGGGCAAACCTCTAAATGTTGTGACAGGGTTATTATGGATATTTCCTTTAGGTGTTATTAATATAGTGACTTCCAAATATCCATTGCTACTTAAATTTTTTCTATCTTTGATTGATTGAGAATCCTCTTCTACACTCACATTTCCATCTAAATACAATCTTCCGCTAGGCGCTTTATCATATACCTCAGGTGCTTCACCGGGGTATAGCTTGACTATATCACCATTTTCAACTTGAACCGGATGAGGTACTTGCATCTCTTTAGCAAAATTTATGTGTTCTATCATGTGTCTGTGCTCTCCATGAACAGGGATTACACATTTTGGTTTAACCCATTGATACATATCTTTAAGATCCTCACGATTTGGATGTCCAGAGACGTGTATAAATTCTGTTTCTTCTGAGATAACCTCAATTCCATATTTGACTAACTGGTTGTGTAATTTATAAAGTTTTTTCTCATTTCCAGGAATTATCTTTGATGAGAAGATTACTGCATCACCTTTTTCAATAAAAACATCTGGATGAGTATAATTTGATATCCTCATCATTGCACCCATTGGTTCACCTTGGCTTCCTGTGCACAAATAGACTATTTTTTCCCTAGCAAAATTTTTAGCTTCTCTTGGATCAATTGGGTCAATAGTATTTTGCATATATCCACATTGTCTTGCTGCTTTATAAATTCTATGCATAGATCTTCCGACTAATGAAATTTGTCTTCCAGTTTGTTCAGCGCAATAAAAAGCTGTTTCCATTCTAGCAATGTTTGAGGCGAAAGATGTTACAATTACTCTTTTTTTTAATCGACCCATTATATTTAATAAATTTTTTCTTACATCTAACTCTGAACCTGATCTGCCAGCACTAAAAACATTAGTTGAGTCGCAAATCATTGCTAAAACGCCTTCATCACCTATTTCTTTTAATCTTTTTGCATTTATTTCGTCACCTATTAAAGGGTTTGGATCAACCTTCCAGTCACCAGTATGCAAAACAACACCTGCTGGAGTTTTAATTCTTAAACCATTAGGTTCCAAAATAGAATGGGTTAAAGTAATGTACTCAATTTCAAAATCTTCCAACATCACCTTTCCATTTAACTCAACTATCTGTAAATCTTTTGTTATATCGATGTGTTTTTCTTTAAATTTTTCTTTAATTAAAACAGCAGTAAAAGGAGTTGCAAAAATCTTACATTTTAATTTAGGCCATAAATGTGCAATTGCTCCAATATGATCTTCATGTGCGTGTGTTAATATTATTCCTAATAAATTATCTTTTCTTTCAACAATAAATCCAGGATCTGGATATATAAGATCAATGCCTGGTATAGTGTCATCTGCAAAAGTTACTCCAATATCTACCATTATCCATTTATGATTTCCAGGCTCACCATAACCAAAAAGATTCATGTTCATTCCAATTTCACCTGAACCTCCTAATGGACAAAATAATAATTCTTTTTTCATTTATATAATCAACTTAGCAATTTTAATTAATCCTTTAATTGTGATATCTTTATTTTGTATTACACGAGTACTTAATGATTTTCTAAACAAATCAGAGTAACCACCAGTAATTACAAGTTTGAAAGATTTTCTAGTTTCTTTCTTAATCAAATTAATAATATTGTCAATTAGTCCTATATAACCCCAAAAAAAACCTGAACGGACTGCTGAAATTGTATTGTTGCCAACTATATTTCTCATCCTCTTTAAATTTATTTGGGGTATCAATGAGGCTTTGTCAGACAAAGTATCAAGCGATATTTTAACTCCAGGGGCTATTATGCCACCTCTATAATATTTTTTTTCAACTACATCAAATGTGGTGGCAGTACCAAAATCCAAAATTATAAAATTATCTTTACCATTTTGTAAACTAATTGCATTAGCTAAACGATCTGAACCAGCCTGTTTATAATTAACTTTGATTTTAATTAAAGAACTCAAATTAAGATTTTTAATCTCATAACATCTAATTTTAGTTTTTTTATGAAAATATTTTTTAATTAAATTAAAAGATTTCGGTACTACACTACAAAAAAGGATTTTCTCTACTTTTTTAATATCTTTAATCAAAAATTTAATTTTTGTGTCAAAGTTTTTATTATTAATATTTTTTGAAATTAAACTTGTTCTTTTTAAAATTCTATCTTTTTTGTTGACTAAAAATATCTTCGTATCTGAATTTCCAATATCACCCAAAATATACATATAACTATTTATTTTTTTTCATGTTTATAAATCTTTAAATTTTTTTCAAAAATTTTTTTCAATTGTATCTCAATATTTCTTTTTGAAATTTTTTTATTAATTAAATCATTTAAATTAGTAGTTGGATAGTTGCTAATTATAGGGTTTTTTATCAAATTTATTCCAATTCCAAGTATTAAAAATTTTTGATTTTGTTTGTTTATTATCTCTTGGAGAATTCCACAAATTTTTTTTCCTTTAATTAACAAATCATTTGGTTTTTTATATACAATTCTTTTTTTGTAATATTTTGAAATTAGTTTTTTTACTAATATACAATTTAATTTTGTAATTTTAGTTGTAGTTAAATCCATATTTTCTAAACTATAAAAAAAACTTACAAATAAATTTCCTTTAAATGAAATCCATTTTCTTCCGTACTGCCCACGTCCATTACTTTGGCTATCTGCAATTATCATTCCATAATTTAAATTAGAACTTTTAACCATTCTTATGGCTGTATCATTCGTACTTCTTAATTTTTTAAATCTTAAAATTCTAAATTTCATTAAATTATGTTAATTCTGGAAACTACCTCTATTAATTGGCTCGGAAATATGAAGTATATCAGAATTAAGAATGTAGATGCTGTTAAAGAAAATTTTAACCAAAAACCATGATCAGTATCATATTTTTCTTTTTGCTCATCAAAATACATAATTTTAATTAACCTTAAATAATAAAAAGCTGCAACGACCGTTGATAATAAACCAACGATTGCTAAAAAATACATTGATTGTTCAATGACTGCTTTAAAAACATAAAACTTGGCAAAAAAACCAGCTAGAGGAGGAATTCCAGCTAGTGAAAATAAAATTATTAGTAATGATAACGCTAGCATTGGATGATTTTTAGATAAACCTGACAAATCATCTATTTTTTCGTAATAGTTATTATCTCGTTTCAACATTAACAAGCATGAAAATAATCCTAAGTTCATTAGTATATATATGGTTATATAAATTACTGAACTTTGAATACCATCATTAGTACCTGCCGCTACACCAGCTAGAGCGTAACCAACATGACCTATGGAGCTATAGGCAACAAGTCTTTTCAAATTTGTTTGTCCTATGGCTGCAATAGCACCAAATAGCATTGATGCGATCGATAAAAAAATTAAAATCATTTGCCACTGATCAATCAGATTTAAAAATGGGACATATAAAAATCTAATAAATACTGTCAATGCTGCTATTTTTGGAACCATTGTAAAAAATAATGTCACTGAAGTTGGTGAACCTTCGTAAACATCTGGGGCCCACATATGAAAAGGAACAGCAGAAATTTTAAACGCTAGTCCTACTAAAATAAATACAATACCAAATGTTAAAGCATACTCATTAGAGTTCAATTGATCAGCTATTACATTAAAGTTAGTAGAGCCAGTAAACCCATATATTAAAGAGCAACCATATAGCAACAAACCAGAGGATAAGGCACTTAAAACAAAATATTTAAGTCCCGCTTCAGAAGATTTGATTTGATCTCTATTGAATGTTGCTAAAACATATAAGGCCAATGACTGAAGCTCAAGACCCATGTAAAATACTATTAAGTCATTAGAATTAATCATAACCATCATTCCTAATACAGAGCTTAAAATTAATATTGGATACTCAATCTTAAAGATTTGAAAAGTTTTAAGATAGTTCGAAGAAATGATTAGGACTAAGAAAGCAGCTAATAAGGTAATTATCTTCATTAAAGAAGATAAATAATCAATAATAATACTATTATTAAATAATTTTGTTTCGTTAATACCAATTGTTTCATTAAAAGTAATAACAGCCGTTACAATCAAAACAGCTAAAGAAAGACTCTGAACAAGTCTTGAGCTATTTTTTTTAAAAACACCTAATATTAATAAAAACATTATCGACAAAGATAAAAATATTTCGGGTAATACTAATTGTAAATTTTCCATTATGTTTTACTTGCTAATTTAAAATTATATTGATCAATTAAATCTGAGATAGAAACCTCAATTGTGTTAATTAGAGGATCTGGATAAAATCCAAAAAATAGAGTTGGTACAGCTAAACAAGATAAAATAAATAACTCAGATCTATTTAAATCAAACATCTGTTTCAAATCTGTATTTATTAATTTTCCAAAAACTACTCTTTTGTATAACCAAAGCATATATGCAGCACCAATAATTACCCCTAAGCTAGCAATCACAGCTACTAAAAAATTATCCTTAAATGCGCCCATCAAAATTAAAAACTCCCCAACAAAACCACTTGTTCCAGGTAGGCCTAGAGCTGCTAAAGTAAATAACATAAACAAAATAGAATATTTTGGAATAATACTCACGATTCCACCATAAGTATTTATAAGTCTTGAATGCATTCTATCATAAACAACACCTACACATAAAAAAAGTGCTGCAGAAACTAGTCCATGACTGATCATCTGAATAATGCTTCCCTCAATACCTTGTTGCTGAATAGTAAATATTCCTAAAGTAACATAACCCATATGGGCAACTGATGAATAAGCAATTAGCTTTTTCATATCTTCCTGCATCAAAGCTATGAAAGAAGTAAAAATAATCGCAATTACACTGAGTGTGTAAATCAATGGGGTGAAGATTTCTGATGCTGCCGGAAATAATCCAAGAGAAAATCTTATAAAACCATAACCTGCCATTTTTAATAATATAGCTGCTAATAAAACAGATCCTGCTGTTGGTGCTTCAACATGAGCATCTGGTAACCATGTATGAACTGGCCACATAGGAGTTTTAACTGCAAAAGAGCTAAAAAAAGCTAACCATAAAAGATTTTGATACTTTATATCAATTCCAGAATTATAAAGTTCAACTACATCTGTAGTTCCATTCAGCCAATAAATTGTAATTATAGCTACTAACATTAAAACTGAACCAAGCAAGGTATACAAAAAAAATTTAAATGCTGAATAAACTCTTCTGGCACCACCCCAGATACCAATAATTAAAAACATGGGTATTAAGCCTGCCTCAAAAAATAAATAAAAAATAACAAGGTCTAAAGAGCAGAATACACCGATCATAAAAGACTCCATGATAAGTACAGCTATCAAAAATTCACTTAGTCTCTCTTTGATTGAATTATTTACCGATAAAATACAAAGTGGTGTAATAAATGTTGTGAGTAAAATAAACAAAATTGAAATACCATCAACACCTACCTTGTAATTTATTAAATCTTTAATCCAAATTCTTTCCTCAACAAATTGAAACTCAGAAGTTGTTGGATCAAATAATATCCATAGATAAATTGATAAAAAAAAATTTACTGCTGAAGTAAATAAAGCAACATATTTTCCAGTAAAATTATTTTTTTTATCACTTTTGGTAAAAAATAAGAATAAAGCTCCAATAGATGGTAATAAAATCAAAGAGGAAAGAATAGGAAAGTTCATTATTTTACAATTAAGAATGTTAATAAAGCAGAAAAACCAAGTAACATTACAAAAGCATATTGATATATATACCCACTTTGAAATTTATTAGCTTTTACTGAAAATTTTTTGATCATCGACGAAATACCATCTGGACCAAACCCATCGATAATTTTCAAATCAAAGAACTTCCATAAAAATAAACCTAATTTTTTTGATGGTTTAACAAATAAAACATCATAAAGTTCATCAAAATACCATTTATTTAACAAAAACTGATAAAGCGGTTTATTTATACTAGCTAATCGTTCAGGTAAATTTCTATTTTTAATGAATAAATAATATGCTAGTGGAATAGATAATATTACCAAAGTTGGAGTAAGTAATAAAAACCATAGTGGTGGGTGATCAGTGCTTAATGGTTTTAGAAAAAATATTGAGTCACGCCAAAAATTATTTAGACCTTCGTAACCGATAAATAATTCTTTAAATAAAAATCCTGCAAATATTGCACCAATTGATAATAAAACTAGAGGTATCAACATCACGATAGGAGACTCGTGCGTCTCATCTATCTTAATCTCTTTATTATTATACTCACCATGAAAAGTTTTAAAAATTAATCTCCAAGAATAAATTGATGTGAGAAGTGCTGTAAAAATACCTATACCAGCAGCATAATAACCTGTTGTATTTCCTCTCAAATAAGCAAATTCAATTATTGCATCTTTAGAATAAAAACCTGACAAAAATGGAAACCCCGTTAAAGCTAGCGTTCCTATAATCATTAGTGAATAGGTGTATGGAAGTTTTTTCCACACTCCGCCCATATTATTTATATTTTGTTCGTCTTTAAAAGCATGAATAACTGAACCAGATCCTAAAAATAATAGTGCTTTAAAAAACGCGTGAGTGAATAAATGAAACATTGCAACATTATATGCTCCCACGCCAGTGGCAAAAAACATGTAACCTAATTGGCTACAAGTAGAATACGCAATTATTTTTTTAATATCATTTTGTACCAGAGCTACTGTTGCAGCAAAGAACGCAGTACTCATACCAACAATTGTAATGATATTTAAAGCTAAATCAGAGTATTCATAAATTGGTGAACACCTTACAACTAGAAAAACTCCTGCTGTTACCATTGTAGCGGCATGAATTAGTGCAGAAACAGGTGTTGGTCCTTCCATAGCGTCTGGTAACCAAGTATGAAGTAAAATTTGTGCTGATTTACCCATTGCACCAATGAATAAAAGTAAGCAAATCAAATCTACAGCATTAAATGTGATACCTAAAAATACCAAATTTTTATCTGCAATGTTTGGAATTTCAGCAAAAACCTCGGTATAATTTACAGTTCCAAATAAGTAAAAAATTAAAAATATTCCTAGAGCAAATCCAAAATCACCCACTCTATTCACTACAAATGCTTTAATTGCAGCTCTGTTAGCTGATTCTTTTTTAAACCAAAATCCTATTAAAAAATACGAACATAAGCCTACACCTTCCCAACCAAAAAATAATTGAATGAAATTATCTGCAGTAACTAACATCAGCATTGCAAATGTAAATAAAGATAAGTAAGCCATAAATCTTGGTTTGTGCGGGTCGTGAGACATGTAACCGATTGAATAAATATGAACTAAGGCAGAAACTGATGTAACAACAACTAACATCACAGCAGATAATGAATCAATTTTCATTGACCAATTTACTTCAAGCGATCCAGAGCTAATCCATGTGGCTATGATGATGTTCTCTTGATATTGATTAACAACAACCTCATACAAAACGAGGACAGAAAAAATTGCTGAAATAGATACCAATAGGCTGGTAATTATTTCTGAACTTCTATCTCCTATCAATTTTCCAAAAAATCCTGAAATAATTGAAGCAATTAATGGTAATGCTATAATTGAAATTTCCATTTTAACCTTTTAGTTTATCTATCTCCTCTACTCGAATAGTTCCAGAGTTTCTAAAATAAACAACTATGATCGCAAGACCAATTGCAGCCTCAGCTGCAGCAACAGTTAGTATAAAGAGGGTAAACACTTGACCAGAAAGATCTCCTAAATAAATTGAAAAAGATACTAAATTAATATTTACAGCTAGTAAGATAAGTTCAATACTCATCAAGATTACAATAATATTTTTTCTATTAAGAAATATACCAATTATTCCAATACTAAAAATAACAGCACCTAAAGTTAAATAGTGACCTAAACCTATATCAATCATCTATTTTTACTCCTTTATTAGATGCAACTTCAAGTACTTCCACACCTTCAGTCCTTTCTCTAGATATTTGTTTTAAATAACTTTGTTTTTTAACACCCTCTCTTTGTCTAAAAGTAAGTACTATTGCTCCTATCATAGCAATCAAAAGTATCATCCCACTAATTTGAAATACATGTATATAATCAGTGTATAAAACTTGACCTAATGAATGAGTGTTACTAACCCCATTTTCTAGTGATGATTTTGTAGAATTAAATAAATCAGGTTTATATTTCCAGCCACCTATTACAATTATCAATTCAAAAAATATTATTACACTGATTAATAATCCTATGGGAATATGTCTTGAGCTATCTTTTGAAACAAACCACTGATTTTTTTGTTGAGCAACATTAAGCATCATTACAACAAACAAAAATAGGACTGCAACTGCACCAACATAAACTATCAACATAATCATCCCCAAAAATTCGGCACCAATCATTATAAAGAGGCAAGATATACTTATAAAATCAAGAATTAAAAAAAAAACTGAATGAACTGTGTTTTTAGAAACAGTTACCATTATGGCAGAAACAACTGCAATGACAGAAAAGACATAAAAAAATATTGCATGTGCAATCATAAATTATCTGTATGGATTGTCTGATTTAATATTTGCCGCTAAAACATTTTCCCATCGATCTCCGTTATCTAGGAGTTTTTCTTTTGTATAATAAAGTTCTTCACGAGTTTCAGTTGAAAATTCAAAATTTGGTCCTTGGACAATTGCATCTACAGGACAAGACTCTTCACATAATCCACAATAAATACATTTCATCATATCAATATCATAGCGTGTAGTTTTTCTACTTCCATCAGCTCTTTCTGAAGATTCAATTGTAATTGCTTGAGCAGGGCAAACAGCTTCACACAATTTACAAGCTATACATCTTTCTTCTCCATTAGGATATCTTCTCAATGCGTGTTCACCTCTATATCTTGGACTAATTTTGCCTTTTTCAAATGGATAATTTATTGTTTTTTTTGATTTGAAAAGTTCCTTTACAGCAATAAAAAGCCCACTAATAAAATCGGTCATTAATATTGTTTTAAAAAATCTTGATATTTTCATTTATATTGTAGGTAAAAGATTAAAGTAAAAAAGATAACTTGCTGTCAAAACAACATAAGTTAAAGATAATGGTAAAAATATTTTCCAACCTAGTCTCATTAATTGATCATATCTGTATCTTGGAACAATCGCTTTGACCAACGCAAAAAGAATAAATAAAAATAAAATTTTGAAAATTAACCAAAGAGCGCCAGGTATTAAATTAAAAGGATAAAGATCGATTGGAGATAACCAGCCTCCTAAAAATAAAATTGACCCTAGTGCACACATTAACAAAATATTTGCATACTCTCCCAACCAAAACATTGCATACATCATCCCAGAATATTCTGTTTGGTAACCCGCAACTAATTCAGCTTCTGCTTCCGGTAAATCAAAAGGTGGTCTATTCGTTTCAGCTAAAGCTGATATAAAAAAAATTACAAACATTGGAAATAATGGTATTACAAACCACATTTCTTTTTGAGCAACTACAATATCATTCAAGTTTAGAGATCCAACGCATAATAAGACATTAATTATAATGATACCAATCGATACCTCATAAGATACCATTTGTGCAGCAGATCTAATTGCTCCTAAAAAAGGATATTTTGAATTCGATGCCCATCCACCCATTATTATCCCATACACACCTAATGATGAGACAGCAAAAATATATAAAATTCCAACATTTATATCTGCTAACACTTGTTCAACTCCAAAAGGAATTACAGCCCATGCTATTAAAGCTAGAGTCATTGTTATTATTGGAGCAAGAATAAAAATTACTTTGTTTGAACTAGCAGGAATTATAATTTCCTTGAAAATATATTTTAAGGCATCTGCTAGGGATTGTAATAAGCCAAATGGACCAACAACATTTGGACCCTGTCTTTTTTGAACAAAAGCCCAAACTCTTCGATCTAACCACACGATCATAGCAACTGAAACTAAAACAGGCACTAATAAAAATAAAATTTTGTAACTTTCTTGAAAAATAATATTTAAGTATTCCATGAATTAACCTTCTGTCCCTGTTTTTTTTAAATCAATTTTTGCGTTATTGCATTCAAGCATAGTTTTTGATGAACGTGCAATTACATTAGAAAAATAGTAGTCTTTATAATCAACTTTTAAAAATTCATCAGCAAAATCATTTTCGTTTAATTTATCTTCTAATTCTGTATTTTGCTGGTCTTTGTTCATCTTTAAATAGTTAAACATACTACTTTCGAGTTCATCTTTATCATTAAAAAGTTTTCTATTATTCATAACCTCAGCGAGATCATTAATAATTTGCCAGTCCTCTTTTGCGTTACCTGGGGGGTAAGATGCTTTATAAGCTTTTTGTAATTTACCTTCCAAGTTAGTGTAATGTCCAGATTGTTCAGTATAAGCAGCACCTGGTAAAATTATATCTGCAATTTCTGCACCTCTATCTCCATGACTTCCTTGATAAATAATAAATTCATCTTTCTTTTTAAAATCTAAATTGTCTTGGCCAAGTAAAAAAATAATTTCAAATTTATTTTCATGAAGTTCATCTAAAATTTTATCATTTTTATCAATGATATCTAAATCTAGATTTCCAACTGTAGCTGCATCCACTGATAATATGTTTATTGGATTCCAATCATCATTCAATTTATTATTCTTGGATAAAAATTTTTTGGATAGATTAAATAAATGACTTGCTGATTTTATTTTAAAAAAAGACTCGCCAAAAACAATCATTGGTTTTTTTGACTCAATAATTTCTTTTGACAATTCATTATTATTTTCAAATATATCTTTGATAGTTTTTGCCTTCCCATTTAAACTTTGATAGCTGTAAGTTAGATCTCCAAGATCGTTTAAAGAAACAACTTTGGTATTATTACTTAAATATGCTTTTCGAATTCGCGCATTAATCATTGTTGCTTCAAATCTAGGATTTGTACCTATCAATAAAATTAAATCTGCTTCTTCAATTCCATTTATCGATGAATTGAATAAATAATTTTCTCTTTTAGAATTTTCGATAAATCTTTTCGTAGGTCTAAAATCATATTTTTTCGTACCAATTGTTCTTTCTAAAAATTCTTTGAAAATAAAACTTGTCTCCATATTTGTTAAGTCACCAACAAACCCACAAATTTTATCTTTGTTTGCATTTTCTATTTTTGATTTGATGATTTTGTAAACCTCATCCCAAGAGGCTTTTTCAAATTTATTATTATACTTTATATACGGAGTGTCTAATCTTTGATTTAATAATCCATCACAAGCATATCTTGTTTTATCTGAAATCCACTCTTCATTTATATCTTCATTTATAATAGGTAAAACTCTTTTCACTTCCCAGTCATAGGTATCAACTCGAATATTTGAACCTACCGCATCCATTACATCAATAGTCTGCGTTTTCTTTAATTCCCATGGTCTTGCTTCAAAAACATAAGGTTTAGATGTTAGAGCTCCTACTGGACAAAGATCGATTACGTTTCCTGACAGTTCTGATTGAACTGATTGCTCTAGATATGTAGTAATTTGCATGTCCTCACCCCTTCCAATTGCACCTAATTCAGGAACTCCAGCTATCTCGGTTGCAAATCTCACACACCTTGTACAATGAATACATCTTGTCATTTGAGTTTTGATCAGTGGACCCATATTTTTCTCAGGCACTACTCTTTTGTTTTCTTTAAATCTTGACTTATCTATTCCATAAAACATCGATTGATCTTGAAGATCACATTCCCCACCCTGATCACATACTGGACAATCCAACGGATGATTTGCTAATAAAAACTCCATCACACCTTTCCTTGATTTCTCTATTTTTGGAGTATTAGTTTTTATAACCATTCCATCTGCAGCGGGCATTGCACATGAGGCTATTGGTTTTGGAGATTTTTCCATTTCAACTAAACACATTCTGCAGTTACCAGCAATTGATAATTTTTCGTGATAACAAAATCTTGGTATTTCTGCGCCTGCTTTTTCACAAGCCTGAAGTACAGTCAACCCTTCCTCAACCTCTACTTCAATATCATTAACTTTTAATTTAAGCATTTTTATCCAATAAGTGTTGATCTACCAAATAAGGTATATTTTTATTTTCTTTTACAATTGGATCAAATTTATTTCTTTTTTTAATTTCATCTTTGAAATGTCTTAATAAACCTTGAACTGGCCAAGAAGAACCCTCACCAAATGCACAAATCGTATGACCTTCTATTTGTTTTGTAACATCACCCAACATGTCTATCTCATCTTTTGACGCTTCTCCTTTTGCCATTCTTTCAAGCATTCTCCACATCCAGCCCGAACCTTCTCTACAAGGTGTGCATTGGCCACAACTTTCATGTTTGTAAAATCTCGCTATTCGAGCCATACATTTTATAATGTCTTGATCTTTATTAATCACAACTACACCAGCTGTACCTAATCCACTTTTTTCAGCCATTAATGAGTCGAAGTCCATAGTCAAAGTCTCACATTTTTCTTTTGGTATTAATGGCATTGATGATCCACCAGGTATGACAGCTTGTAAATTATCCCAGCCACCTATGACACCACCGGCATGTACTTCAATTAGTTCTTTTAGTGGAATGTTCATTTCTTCCTCAACATTACAAGGATTATTTACATTTCCAGATATACAAAAAATTTTGGTACCCGTATTTTTTTCTCTTCCTAAAGATGCAAACCATTTCCCACCTCTTCTTAATATAGTTGGTACAACAGCTATAGTTTCCACATTATTAATTATTGTTGGGCAACCATAAAGTCCAATTAGTGCTGGAAAAGGAGGTTTTAATCTTGGTTGACCTTTTTTTCCTTCAATACTTTCGAGTAATGCAGTTTCTTCTCCACAAATATATGCTCCAGCTCCATAGTGAATATAAATATCCAGATCCCACCCAGTGCCTGCAGCGTTTTTACCTAATAGTTTTTTTTCATAAGCCTCGTCAATTGCCGCTTGTAGCTTTTGTCCGTCTACAAAATATTCACCTCTAATATAAATGTAACAAACATGTGCTTGAATTGCATAAGATGCAATCAAACAACCTTCGATTAATTTATGAGGTTCAAATCTTAAAATATCTCTATCTTTACAAGTGCCTGGCTCAGACTCATCTCCATTGATGACTAAATAATGAGGTCTAGAGCCGACCTCTTTAGGTGCAAAAGACCATTTTAAACCTGTTGGAAAACCTGCACCACCTCTTCCTCTAAGTTGAGAGTCTTTGATTTCATTTATAATCCAGTCTCTGCCCTTATCTGTTATTTCTTTAGTATTAACCCAATCACCTCTTTTTTGAGATGAAGTTAGGTCGGGTCCTAAATCATTGTATAAGTTTTGAAAAATTCTGTCTTGATCCTTAAGCATTTTTTAAATCCATTAATGTTTTTCTATTATTTTCTGGTTCATTATTTATTCTTCCTCTATAGGAACCAGGTGTTGGTTTTTCTCCCTTTAAAATTTTATCTAAAATTTTTAAAGTTTTTTCTTTATCAAGATCTTCATAATAGTCGTCATTAATTTGCATCATCGGGGCATTGACACATGCACCAAGACACTCAACTTCCATCCATGAACAACTTTTATCATTTGAAAGGATTGATTCATCCTCTGAAATTTTTTCTTTACATGCCTCGACTAATTTGTTTGCGCCTCTTATCATGCATGGGGTTGTGGTACACACTTGAACAAAATATTTACCCACTGGGGATAGATTATACATGCTATAGAAAGTAGCAACTTCATATACTTTTATGTATGGCATATTTAAAAATTTTGCGATGTATTTCATTGCAGCTAAAGGTATCCAGTTTTCATTTTGTTTTTGAGCAATATATAATAATGCCATCACAGCACTTTGTTGTTTACCTTCTGGATATTTGGCAACAATATTTTTTGCTGCCTCTAATGAAGCGGGGTTAAATTCAAAATTTTCAGGTTGGTTTTTTGCAGGTCTTCTTAAACTCATCTATCAACCTCCCCAAAAACTATATCAAGTGAACCAAGAACAGCAGGTACATCCGCTAACATGTGACCCTTAATCAAATAATCCATTGATTGTAAATGTGAAAATCCTGGCGCTCTAATCTTGCACTTGTAAGGTTTACTTGATCCATCTGAGATTAAATAAACACCAAATTCACCTTTAGGTGCTTCAACAGCGGTATAAATTTCATCTTTTGGTACACGATATCCCTCAGTAAATAATTTAAAGTGATGTATCAATGCTTCCATAGATTGTTTTATTTCTGCTTTAGATGGTGGAGATATTTTACCATCAAAAGTTTTAATTGGACCTTTCTCCATTCTCGCTAAACATTGTTTTATAATTGATACACTTTCCTTCATTTCCTCAATTCTACATAAATATCGATCATAACAATCACCATTTTTACCTACTGGAATTTTAAACTCTAACTGATCATAACAATCGTAGGGTTGAGATTTTCTTAAATCCCAAGGTATCCCCGAACCTCTAATCATTACACCACTAAAAGAGTAGTCTAGTGCATCATCTTTAGTTACCACTCCAATATCCACGTTTCTTTGCTTAAATATTCTATTATCAGTTAAAAGGTTCTCGAGATCATTTATTATTTTTGGAAAAGTTTCACAAAATTTCGCTATATCTTTTTCTAAACCAGCCGGTAAATCTTGATGAACTCCACCTGCTCTGAAATAATTTGCATGTAATCTAGATCCAGATGCTCGTTCGTAAAAAGTCATTAATGTCTCTCTTTCCTCAAATCCCCATAATGATGGTGTTAAGGCACCCACATCTAAAGCTTGAGTAGTAACATTTAATATATGACTTAATATTCTTCCAATTTCACAAAACATAACTCTTATATATTGCGCTCTTATTGGAACATCGATATTTAAAATTTTTTCAATAGCTAAAGCAAAAGCATGTTCTTGATTCATTGGAGCAACATAATCAAGTCGGTCAAAATATGGGACAGCTTGCATATATGTTTTATTTTCAATTAATTTTTCTGTCCCTCGATGTAATAAACCAATATGTGGGTCTGCTTTTTCCACAACCTCCCCATCCAGTTCAAGAATTAGTCTTAACACACCATGAGCAGCTGGATGTTGTGGACCAAAATTCAAATTAAGATTTTTAATTTTTTTTGTCATCGTTTTCTGATATTTCTTTTATATATTTTGTTCCTTCCCAGGGACTTTCATAATCAAAATTTCTATAATTTTGTTCAAGTTTTACAGGTTCATTGATAACTTTTTTTTTCTCTTCGCTATATCTAACTTCTGAATGGCCAGTTAAAGGAAAATCTTTTCTTAATGGGTGGCCCTCAAAACCATAGTCAGTTAAAATTCTTCTTAAATCAGGATGATTTTTAAAATTTACACCGTACATATCGAAAACTTCTCTTTCCATCCAATTGGCTGATGGAAATACAGATGTTAAAGAAGAGATAAGCTCACTTTCATTGATAAAATAACTTAGGATCATTCTATGGTTAAACTCGTGACTTAAGAATAAATACACAATTTTAAATCTTTGAGTTTCCTCAGGATAATCTACAACAGTTATATCAATAAGCTGTTTAAACTTAGTATCTTTGTTTGTTTTTATAAATAAAACGACGTCAATTAAATCTTCTTTATCAATTTCAACATAAATTTGATTATGTTTTATTGAAGTCTTATTAATCTTTGTCGTAAGTTCTGAATTTATTTTTTTCTCTAAATCAATTAAATTATTCATTTTTACCTATTAAAAGATCCTTTATTTCTAATTTTTTTTTGTAATTGCATTATTCCATATAACAATGCTTCAGCAGAAGGTGGACAACCTGGTACATAAACATCAACTGGCACAATACGATCGCAACCTCTTACAACAGAATATGAATAATGATAGTAACCACCACCATTCGCGCAACTTCCCATTGATATAACATATCTTGGTTCTGGCATTTGATCATAAACTTTTCTTAATGCTGGTGCCATCTTATTTGTTAAAGTTCCTGCAACAATCATTACATCAGATTGTCTAGGTGATCCCCTTGGAGCAGCACCAAACCTCTCAAGATCATATCTTGGCATGGCTGTTTGCATCATTTCAACTGCACAGCAAGCAAGACCAAAAGTCATCCAATGCAGAGATCCAGATCTTGACCAATTTACCAAATTTTCCAATGAAGTAGTTATAAATCCATTTTTGCCAAAATCTTCTGCAAGTTGTTTAAATTCATCAGGTACTTGATCTAATTTATTGTTCATTTAAAAAAATTTTTATTCCCAGTCTAATGCACCTTTTTTCCATTCATAAATAAATCCAATTGTAAGTATGAATAAAAAAATCATCATTGACGTAAAACCTAAGATACCAATATTTCCCAAAGAAATTGCCCAGGGAAATAAAAATGCAATTTCAAGGTCAAAAATAATAAATAAAATTGCAACTAAATAAAACCTCACATCAAATTCCATTCTTGAGTCTTGGAATGGTTCAAATCCACATTCATAAGCTGATAACTTTTCTGGATCCGGATTTTTTGGAGATAAGATAAAATTAATTACTATAAAAGCACAGCTAAGTCCCAATGCTATAATCAGGAATAATATTATAGGTAAATAATCTTTTAAAAATTCCGCAGTCATGGTGGAATATATATCATTTTTTAAAGCTAGATGAAGTGGTGTTAGGTCACATTATTCAAAATAAACAGCTAATTTGATAACGATTATCAGCTTTAAATTAAATAAGTGGCGGGAGTGAAGGGACTCGAACCCTCGACCTATCGCGTGACAGGCGATCGCTCTAACCAACTGAGCTACACCCCCACTTTTGATTCTTTTGGTGGGCAGTAAAGGACTCGAACCTTTGACCCCCTCGGTGTAAACGAGATGCTCTACCAACTGAGCTAACCGCCCAAAACCAAAATGTTGGTTATATCTTTTAGTTAAATAAGGTCAAGATTAATTAGTTGTTATAAATAAAAGATAATTTTTTAAAATCCACCTCTCCAATTATTTTTGGAGTTAAAATTATCTTTCTCAATTTTTGATGTCGGTCTTGTTAAATAGTAAGTGAAAAAGACTACCATTAGTAAAATTATATATAGTTCCATAAATAAATTTTTTATTGAATACTTGCTTGGGACTTGTCGTCCTTTTTAGAAATATCAACCTCAACCCACTCTGTTTTTTTTAACTCCTTAGTTAAAGCAATCTTCAAAACTTCATCGGCGTACTCAACCGGAGTTATTTTAATTTCATCAATTATTTTTTTTGGCATATCAACTAAATCTTTTTCATTTTCTTTTGGAATTAAGACTTCTTTTATTCCTGCTCTATGCGCTGCAATAAGTTTTTCTTTTAAGCCACCAATAGGCAATACTTGCCCTGTTAAAGTAACCTCACCTGTCATGGCAACATCTCTTTTAACTGGTATGTTTGTAATAGAAGATACTATAGAAGTAACCATTCCAATTCCTGCAGATGGACCATCTTTTGGTGTAGCTCCTTCTGGAACGTGAATATGAAAGTCTTTTTTTTCAAACAATGGAGGTATTATTCCATACTCTAAGCATTTAGATCTAACAAAAGATTTTGCAGCTTTGACCGACTCTTGCATTACATCTCCAAGCTTACCTGTTATCTGCATTCTTCCTTTACCTGGCATTGTAGCAGTTTCTATTTTCAAAATTTCTCCACCATATTCAGTCCATGCCAATCCAGTAACTATTCCTACTCTATTTTCAGTTTCCAACTCACCTGATTTAAACTTGGGAACACCTAAAAAATCTGACAAATTTTCTTTATTAATCTTGACTTCTTTTTCCTCTCCAGAAACAACTTTCTTAACTACTTTTCTAGCAACTTTAGAAATTTCTCTTTCTAAATTTCTAACACCAGATTCTTTTGTATAACTTCTAATAATTTCTTTGATAATGTCGTTTTGTAAATTCATCTCTTTTTCTTTAACACCATTATCTTTGATTTGTTTTGGTAATAAATACTTGTTAGCAATATTTATTTTTTCATCTTCTGTATAGCCCGCGAGTCTTATAACTTCCATTCTATCTAATAGAGGTGGAAGTATATTTAAAGTGTTGGCTGTTGTAACAAACATAACATCAGATAAATCATAATCCACTTCGAGATAATGATCATTAAAAGTCGTGTTTTGCTCAGGATCTAATGCTTCCAGCAATGCTGAAGATGGATCACCTCTATAGTCATTACCAATTTTATCAATCTCGTCTAAAAGAATTAATGGATTTTTTGTACCAGCTTTTTTCATCATTTGGATTATTTTACCAGGTAGAGAGCCTATGTATGTTCTTCTGTGTCCTCTTATTTCTGCCTCATCTCTCATACCACCAACTGACATTCTTACAAATTCTCTGTTAGTAGCTTTTGCTATTGATTTTCCTAAAGATGTTTTGCCAACACCAGGAGGACCAACCAAACATAAAATAGGTCCTTTTATTTTTTCCATTCTTTTTTGAACAGCTAAAAATTCAATAATTCTCTCTTTTACTTTTTCTAAACCAAAATGATCTTTATCTAAAATTTCTAAAGCTTTTTTAAGATCAATGTCTACAGCACTTTTTTTATGCCATGGAAGTTCTGTCATCCAATCTAGATAATTTCTTACAACAGTTGCTTCAGCTGACATTGGACTCATGTTTTTTAATTTCTTTAATTCTTGTAAACATTTTTTTTCAACTTCTTTGGGCATTCTTGCCTTAATTATTGCTTTATTAAGGCTGGTACTTTCATCTTTTCCATCTTCAATTTCACCTAACTCTTTTTGGATAGCTTTAAGTTGCTCATTTAAATAATATTCTCTTTGTGTTTTTTCCATTTGAGTTTTAACTCTGCCACGAATTCTTTTTTCAACACCTATAATGCTAGTCTCGTTTTCCATAATCTTAATTATGGAATTCAATCTTTTCTTAACATCTACAGTTTCGAAGATTTGTTGTTTTTCTGAAATAGTAGCAGTTATATGTGATGCAATATTATCAGCAATTTGAGAAGGGTCTTTTAATTGTTTAATAGAATTAATAGTTTCATTTGAAATTTTTTTATTTATTGATGTTAATTTTTCTAATCTTCTTAAAGCTGTTGCTGCTAGCGGATATAGATCTTCATCTTTAGTTAAGATATCGTTATAATGAGTAAATTCACAAGTAATGAATTTTTCATTATCTTTAAAATCTATAATCTTAACTCTTTTTATTCCTTCCACCAAAACTTTGACTGTTCCATCGGGTAATTTTAAAAGTTGAAGAATACTACCCTCACAACCATACATAAAAATATCTGTCTTTTTTGGGTCATCTATTTCTGAGTTCTTTTGAGTTACTAAAATAATCTTTTTATCTTTTTTCATTACTTCATTTAAAGCAGAGATAGATTTATCTCTCCCCACGAAAAGAGGAATCACCATACTTGGGAACACCACTATGTCTCTCAGTGGTAATAAAGGTAATGAAATTTTAACTTCCATGAGTAAGAATATGGATATTATAAATTATATTGCAATACCTTTTTCTTATTTATTAAGGATATTACGCCGCTGAGGTCTTGCTAGACTTTGATTTATCGTCCGATTCTGAATGAACTATAATTGGTTGCGATTGCCCTTTTACAGATGCGGCATCAACTATGACTTCTTTAATATTCTCTTGACTCGGCAAATCATACATCGTCTTAAGTAAAATATTCTCCAATATTGATCTTAAACCCCTTGCTCCTGTTTTTTTTCTAATTGCTTTAAGGGCAATTTCTTTTAATGCACTTTCTTTAAAACTTAGTTTTGCACCATCTAATTTAAATAATTCTTGATATTGTTTTGTTAAAGAATTCTTTGGCTCTTGTAATATCTTAATTAAAGATTTTTCGTCTAAATCGTCTAAAGTAGCAATCATTGGTAATCGACCAATAAATTCTGGAATAAGTCCATATCTTAATAAATCTTCAGGCTCTAAACCTTTCATCCATTCACCTGTCTTTTTATCTTGTGTATTTTTTACATCAGCACCAAAACCGATAGAAGTTCCTTTATCTCTTTGAGAGATAATTTTATCTAGCCCTGCAAACGCACCACCACAAATAAATAAAATATTTGTAGTATCAACTTGTAAAAATTCTTGCTGAGGATGTTTTCTTCCGCCTTGAGGTGGAACACTTGCTATTGTTCCTTCCATAATTTTTAAAAGCGCTTGTTGTACACCTTCACCTGAAACATCTCTAGTTATTGATGGGTTCTCAGATTTTCTGCTAATTTTATCAACCTCATCTATATAAACAATTCCACGTTGTGCTTTTTCAACATTATAGTCTGCAGCTTGTAATAACTTTAGAATAATATTTTCAACATCTTCACCAACATAACCTGCTTCAGTTAAGGTTGTTGCATCAGCCATTGTGAACGGAACATCTAAAATTCTAGCGAGTGTTTGTGCTAATAATGTTTTTCCACATCCAGTCGGGCCAACTAATAGAATATTTGATTTAGCAAGTTCCACATTTTTACTTGTTTTATTTTCGTAATTTAGTCTTTTGTAATGATTATGAACTGCAACAGATAAAACTTTTTTTGCGTGAGATTGTCCAATTACATAATCGTCTAAGACAGAACAAATCTCTTTAGGTGAAGGTAGCCCATCTTGATGTTTTACAAAAGTGTCTTTGCTTTCCTCTTTTATAATATCCATACAAAGTTCGACACACTCATCACAGATAAAAACAGTTGGGCCTGCAATAAGTTTTCTAACTTCGTGCTGACTCTTACCGCAGAAAGAGCAATATAAAATATTTTTATTATTTGTGTTCATAATTTCTATAACGAATCAATTAACTTACTCTATTATAAGAGAGTTATGTTAATCAAGTTTCTAATAATTTGTTTTCAATATCTTGTGTATTAAGATCTTTTTTCTACCACTTCATCTATCAAACCGAATGACTTGGCAGCATCTGCTGTCATAAAATTATCTCTTTCTAAAGCAGATTTGATATCATCAACTGACTTGCCTGTATGTTTAGAATAAATTTCATTTAATCTTTTTTTTAAAGATAAAACTTCATTAGCATGAATCTCAATATCAGTTGCTTGTCCTTGAAAACCGGCTGATGGTTGATGAACCATTATTCTTGAATTTGGTAATGAAAATCTTTTACCTTTTTTTCCAGCTGAAAGTAAAAATGATCCCATTGATGCTGCTTGGCCGATACATAGTGTGGAAATATCAGGCTTTACATATTGCATAGTATCATAAATACCAAGACCCGCAGTTACTAACCCTCCAGGACTATTTATATATAAATAAATTTCTTTTTTTGGATCTTCTGCCTCCAAGAATAAAAGTTGTGCAGTAACTAGAGAAGCAACATTGTCGTTAATTTGTCCTGTTAAAAAAATTATTCTCTCTTTTAATAATCTAGAATAAATATCATACGCTCTTTCTCCCTTACTTGATTGTTCAACAACCATAGGTACTAACGTGCTCATATGTTCTGATATTTTATTTGTCATAAGTTGATTCGCTTTACTTATACAACTTGAGATTACTTTTTACTAACTTTTTTTGTTTTTTTAACTGGAGACTTTGTTTTTGCAGTTTTTGTTTTAGTTTTGTTCGTTGAAGGTTTTTTAGTCTCAACCTTCTTTTCAGTTTTTTCTTTGCCCTCATTAGCATGACTATATTCTTGCATTTGAGATTGTTTCAAAATTTTTTCTGCCTCTTCTTTTGAAACTTCTTTCTTATTAGGTTTTGCTTTTTCTTTAATTAGTTTTAAAATTTTTTCCTCATAGACTGTGCCTCTCAAGCTAGATAATGCTGAAGGATTTTTTTGATAAAAATCCATGACCATTTTCTCTTGACCTGGCATCATTCTAATTTGTTTTTGGACTTCAGCTTGTAGTTCCTGTTCTGTTACCTTGATTTGATTTTGCTCACCAAATTCATTTAAAACTAATCCAACTTTAATTCTTTTTTTTGCAATTTCTTCAAAATTTTTCCTACTTTTTTTCGCATCTTCTTCTGACATTCCTTGAGAAAGAATCTTTACTTCTTCATCAATCAGATTCTCAGGAATTTCAGTGATCTTAAATTTTTCTATCTCTTTTAAGATTTGATTTTTAGACAAACGCTCAAGAGAATTTTTATATTCATCATTTATTTGTTTTGAAATTAAAGATTTAAGATCTTTTAAATCTTTTGCACCAAAATTTTTTGCAAATTCATCATCAATTTTCACGGGTTCAGGATTTTTTAATATAGTTATTTTGCATTTAAATTTTGCTTTTTTATTTACCAATTCTTTTTCAGGAAAGTTTTCAGGCAAAGTAGCTTCAACTGTCTTTTCATCACCTACTTTGACACCCATTAGTTGTTTATCAAAACCTTTTAAAAATAAATCTTTACCCAAAGTTAATTGTGTATTTTTACCTTCACCACCTTTAAATGGCTTGTCATCAATAGTGGCATTATAATCAAAGGCTACTAAATCACCTTCTTTTGCAATTGTATCTTTTGAAGCTTCTTTAAAGTTTGGTTGATTTTTTGCTATTTCTTTTATTCTTTTATCTGCTTCAGTTTCATCTATTTTTACTGAATATTCATCGAACTTAATATTTTCTATTGGTTTTACCTCAACCTTTGGAAGCTCTGTCACTGAAATAATATATTCAAGATCTTTGTCTTCTCCGTAAGTTTTAAGATCCAACTTAGGTTGACCAGCAGGTTTTATATTATTTTCTTGTAAAGCTTTGGTTGAAGTGTCTTTAATAACTTTATCTAAAACTTCACCAAAGACTGCTTTTCCAAATTGTCTTTTTAAGATTTCTTTTGGTACTTTTCCAGGTCTAAAACCTTTGAGGTTTATAGTTCCTTTAATTTCTTCATATCTTTGATCCATATGAGTACTCATAGTTTTTTTATCTATGAATACTTTTAAGTCTTTATTTAAACCTTTTTTATTTTCTATTGTTACTTTCATAATCTATTGATGGTAGGGCGAAAAGGACTCGAACCTTCACAGATTGCTCTATCGGTTCCTAAGACCGACGCGTCTACCAATTCCGCCATCGCCCCACAAATCTTGAAGTTTTATATATTATTGAAACTATTTGTCCAACGAGATTTGTTGTAAAATTTATAATTTTTCCTCTATAATGATTATTATGATTGTTTCGCCGTGTATAAGCATTTGTAAAACTGATCCTAAAACCGGATATTGTTATGGCTGTGGTAGAAATAACGAGGAAAAAAAAGTTTGGAAACAACAAGATACTTCAGATCAATGGAAAATAGAAAACCTTAAAACAATTAAAGCTAGATTGTCTGGATGGCAATTAGAAAGTTTTGAAGAGTCCTATACATATAAAATTGAAAATGGTATTTCTCTTTATAAAAAAAGTTTAAAAAATGAGTAGAACTACAATAGTATCAATAATTTACATAATTGGTCTTATCTTTGGAGCTTTATTTCTTAAAATATGGAGTGCCGAAACCAATGTATACAAAGGCCTTTTAGGATTGGGCTGGACAGCTATATTTTTGATAAGTTTATTTTTAGCTGACAAACATGAAAAAAGTTAAATATTTTATCGTTTTTTTATTACTCATTTCACCTATTCAAAATTTAAAATCTGAGATTATAGTAATGAGTTCTTGTGACGACAAACAAGATGAGTTTTTAAAGAATGAATACATACTTAATTTGAATGAATTAATTATGGTCAGAAATTATGTGTACAAAGAAAAAACTTATCAAAAATACAGATTAACAGACCTTAGTGTAAAGAAATCTAACTCATATGTAAGAAATATTTATGAGGAAAATGGAAAAATTTTAACTCACAAACATGGATATCCACAATTTTATACTCAAATACTTTTTGAAAAAGGCAAACAAGAAGTTTATATGAAAACTGTTTTAAATGATGAAGAAGGAATTTCCAAAATTTCTACATGTAAAAAAATTGAAAAATTTGATAGTGAAAGCTAATTTTTTTTACCTTTTTTTGTAAAGTTTCTTTTTTTTTGACCGAATCGACTTTGAGTAATATTACTTCTATGTCTAGCATAAGCTTGTTTTTGTGCTTGTTTCATTGCTCTCTTTGAGGACATAATCTTTAATAATCAATTTCTATACTATTCAACTTTTTAAAATTTTTATCAGCAATCACAATTTCTCCTGAACTTGGTGCATAATTCAGAGCTTCTGATATTACTACATAATGAGTGACTAACACTAAATTTTTATCACCATTCCAACTTTTTACATAATCTCTAAGCTTTTTCATTTGCATTTTTCTATTTTTTGCAAATTTTGCACTGTAAAAAGAATTGAGAAAATTTTCTGTTTCATAATTTTTAAAAGCAATTAAGGCTGTTTCTTTACATCTACACCATTCGCTTGAAATTACTAATTTAATAGGAATTTCATTTTCTTTAAAAAAATTTCCAATTTTTTTTGATTGCAATCTTCCTGATTGACTAAGATTTCTTTGCGTCTCACAATTATTGATATCAAAATTTTCAGGGTCCCCATTACCTGGAGCATAAGCATGTCTGATAAAAATTAAATTACCACCTTTTTGAAGGTTGTTTATAATTTCTTTTCCTGTATCTGCTTTTATTTCAATTGTTAAAGCAAAAAATATAATTATTATAATCTTTAGTAATTTCATCAATGAACATTAAATTCAAAAAATTGAATAACACAATAATTAAATGTAAAAAATGTCCACGTTTATTTAATTTCATAAAAAAAATTTCATTAGAAAAACGAAAACAAAACATAAATGAAAAATATTGGGGAAAGCCCGTTACTGGTTTTGGTGACGTCAATGCAAAATTAATGATTATAGGTTTGGCTCCAGCAGCACATGGTGGAACTAGAACTGGAAGAGCTTTTACTGGAGATAAATCAGGTGATTTTTTATTTAAAAGTCTCCATAAAGTGAATATATCAAATCAAGATTTCTCAAAAAATAAAAATGATGGATTAAAATTAAAATCGACTTACATAACTAATATACTTAAATGTGTCCCCCCAGGAGATAAACCTAAAAATAGCGAATTAATAAAATGTTCTAATTATTTTATTAGTGAATTAGATCAATTAAAAAAACTTAAAGTAATTGTAGCATTAGGTAAAGTTGCTTTTGATAATTGTCTTAAAATCTACAAAAAAAAGTTTGATATAAATAGAAAATTTGAATTTAAACACGGAAAAAAATATTTACTACCCGATAATAAAATATTAATTGCCTGTTATCATCCAAGTCCCAGGAATGTTAATACAAAAGTTGTAACACCTTTAATGATAAATAGTTTGTTTAAAAAAGCAAAAAAATTTTCTACACTTTAATTGTGTCACAAAAGTAAGGTTTAAATTTTGAGTATATATCTTCAGGAATTTTAACCGGCTTACCATCTTTATTTACGAAAACTAAATGAACTTTTGCTTCAACTATAGTTTCCTCACCTTTTGTTATAATTTGATTCATAAAAAAAGATGTTTTAGTTATAGATTTAACAAAAGATCTAATAGTTAATTCATCCTCTAAAGAAGCTGATCTTTTATATTCAATGTTACAAGACTTGACGATTATTAATGAACCAAATTGTTCTTCAACTTTCTTATTACTAAAACCTATTGAAAAAAGAGCCTCGGTTCTTGCTCTTTCCAAGTACTTTAAATAATTAGCATAATAAACCACTCCACCAGAGTCTGTATCTTCATAATAAACTTTCAATTTGTGAAAAAAATTTTCATGCATAAAAAAATTATATCAAATAATTATCTAATTTGCTGAAAAATAGATATTTTGAAAATAGGCTATAGCTTTCATTTTCGAATTATCAGTATCAGACATTATAGCCAGCCCATCTAATTCATTAACATCTAAATTGTGGAATTTTTTAAAATCCTCTTTAACATTTGCTTTTACTGTAACCCACTGATTAAGATTATTTTTAGTAGTAGACAAAACATTATCTATAGACTTTTTGGTATAAGGACTAGGTGAACTAAATCCAATTTCATTATTACTTGAGAAAACATAGTTTATTGCCCTATTAGAAAGTGGTGTTGCACCAGTTTTTTTTACTGCAAATACTCTGGCTGCAAAATCATGTCCTTTTTTTGTGTTTTCTTTTATACCAGATAAATCTTTTTCAACTTTCCATGTGATATTAATAAAAGGTGTCTTATTAAGGTCAATTCTCACTTCTTTTCCTAAACCAGAAGCAGCATTGTCGGCAACAGACTTTAAAAAATTACCATTTTCATTAGATCCAACCGAATAATCTGTCTTATTGTCCGCACCTCTTACCTTTCTGACCTCAAGCTGTGAAAGCTCAGCTTCGGTAAATTCAAATACTTTTATTTCACTAGCTACACCTATCTTAATAAATAAAAAGACACTGATTAAAAGTTTTAAAACTATTTTCATAAATTTTTAAAAAAAATTTTTAATACATTATTTCAAAATTTAAACAATCAAAAATCAATTTCTATTCGTATATATTAATTATGAAGACAATTTCCATTTTTATTTTGTTAATTTACTGGTCAATAATGATTTTTGCTCCAGTGATGTCAAAAGATATAAAATTTAGTAGAGCTAAGCTCAATAAGACAAAAATAGTAGATACAAAGCCACAAAATTAATAAGTCGAACGACCCCCACTGATGTCAAAAACTGCGGCGGTTGAGAATGTATTTTCTTCTGAAGATAACCAGCAGACTAAAGAGGTAAACTCCTCAACTTCAAGAAATCGTCCTCTTGGCACTTTTGATAGCATTCGTTGAACGTGTTCTTTGGTCATTTGGTCCAAAATTCTGGTTTTAGCACCTGCGGGGGTTACAGCATTTACTGCTATATTCTTATCCGCAAGCTCTTTACCTAATGATTTTGTTAGTCCAATTGCCCCTGCTTTTCCAACACTATAAGCACTCGCGTTTGCATTACCGTCTTTACCTGCAACTGAAGCCACATTAACTATCCTGCCATAATTATTTTTAATCATGTTCGGTACAATTGTCCGACAGCAATTAAAAGTGCCCATTAAATTTATATCTACAACTTTTTTCCACATCTCAATATCATATTCCCATAAAGTTGCTGTTGGCCCAGTAATTCCAGCATTATTAATCAATATATCAATATTTTTTTGCTTAGTGATTTCTTGCACACATTCTTCAACTTTTGAGTAATTTGAAATATCAACAATATTAAAACTTAGATTGGGACTTTTAATATCTTCAATTGATTTTTCGACCATCTTCTGATCATTGTCCCAGATGATTACACTCGCTCCCGACCTTATTAATCTTTTTGTAATATCTAAACCAAAACCTTGTGCACCTCCAGTGACAATTGCAGTTCTGCCTTTAAAATCAAAAGAAATTTTATCCATAAAACTACTCTCTAGCTAGGAGGTAATAAACGAAAGCTGCAACAAAAGCACCAATAATCCAAGAGTAAGATTGTAAAAACATTAGATTTGTGTTCCAAATTGTTGAGGCAGAAAAAATAAATCCTAATAATAATGAATAAACTCCTTTAAGATGCCATCCTCCCGAATAATAATAAGTACCACTAGTTTCAAGTGAATATATATCTTTATTTTCTAATTTTCCTTTTTTAATCATATAAAAATCAACAATCATTAATCCAAATAAAGGACCAAAAAATGCACCGATTGTATCTATATAAGATAATACCCCGACTTGGCTTAAAAAAGTTAACCAAAAAACTCCTATAATTAATCCAAAAATAGCAATTACATAACTGGCACTTTTGAGAGAAAAAGATGAAGGATCAAAATTAATTAAAGTATATTGAGAAGGAATAAAGTTTGCTATTAAATTTGTTGATGCAGAGGCAATGATTATAAAAATTAAAGCCAAAGAAACTAAAAGAATATTATCCAATTTTCCTATTATATCTGTTGGGTTAGTTAAGATCATCTCCACATTTTGTTGATTTAAATTTTGAAATGCATCAGCACCAGTAACAATAAATAATGAAAAAAATGAAAAAATTATTAGATTTAAAATTAAGCTTAAATTGCCTTTTCTTAATTCTTGTTCATTTTTAACGTATCTAGAAAAATCGCCAAATGATAAAATTATAATTGAAAAAAAGGTAAATGTAGTCCCTGCAACTGTAATTATTGGACCAATATTATTTGGAATAAAAAAATTCTGAAAATCTAAAACATCCGTGAATGATTTTGCAGTCAGTTTCACATCAGATAGTAAAACAATAAAGAAAAACATTATCATTGCAGCATAAATCGTTAATGCAGAAAACTTGATTAATTTTTTGTTATAATTCATGCCAACACTAAACAAGTAAGTTTGCAGTATAATTGAAATCAATATAGCGGCCCAATCGATAATGTTTAATCCTATGAAAAAAACTAATAAAACTTCTTTTTGTAAAATTGAATTATCTACTGAGTACATCAAAACCCGAACTAAGAAACCAATCGCTTTTGATAAAAAGTATGTTTGGATACCAAACATAAATATTCCAACAATACTTCTCAATAACCCAAAAAATTGGGCCCCTCTAAATCCTAATGACGATCTTAATAAGACAACAAATGGTAATCCAAATTTCTGGGACGGTTTTCCAATTAAATTACAAAATATATAAACAAAAAAAGTTCCTAAAATTGTTCCAAAAAGAACTACAGCAGTATTCAAATTATAAATTAAGTACAAAGATGCAATTAGTGAAAATCCAATAACACTTTGAATATTAACCCCCCAAAAGCAAAATAAGTCCTTCCAGTCCCAAGTTTTATTGTTAGGGTTTACAGTTACTAAATCCCAGTTAATGAGAGTTTTTTTTGTTTTTTGCTGACTCACTTAGACAATATAAAACTTTAATATTCTACTGTCCATATAAGAGAGTTGGCAACCAAAGTGCAATTTTAGGAAATATAATGATCAAGACTAATCCTATCACTTGAAGGACCATAAACTGCATCATTCCATAATAAATATCTTTTAAATCCCATTCAGGAACAACCCCTTTTAAAAAATAAGCTGAGAGTGCCACTGGAGGTGAAAGCCAGGCGGTTTGTAAATTAACGGCAACTAAAATTGCAAACCAAGTTAAATTAAATCCTAATGCCTCTACCAATGGTAAAATTATTGGAATAATAATCATCACAATCGGTACCCATTCTAACGGCCAACCCAATAAAAAAATCATCACCATGATCATTGCTAGAATCAAGTACTTGTTCATCTCTAAACCTAATAGAAATTCAGTTAAAAGTGTTGGAGTGCCCAGTCTTGCAAAAACTGCACCAAAAAAATTTGATGCTGCAACTAACACCATTATCAAAGCAGTAATCTCCAATGTTTTCACTAATGCTTCTTGAAGTTTTGAAAGAGTTAATTTTTTATAAGCTAATGAAAGTAATAAAGCACCCATAGCTCCGCACCCAGCTGCTTCTGTGGGAGTTGCAAATCCAAATAAAATACTACCTAATGCAGCAAATACTAAAGCCGCTGGAGGGACTAAACCTAAGAAAAATTCTATCCATACTTCTTTCATGCTTGCAGCCCTCATGTCATCAGGTAAAACAGGTCCAAGTTTTGGATTAATCATGCATCTAATTGTTGTGTAAGCTGCATACAAACTTGCAAGAAGAATTCCTGGTAAGATTGCAGCTGCAAACAAATCTATGACTGGGATTTCCATTATAGGTCCCATTACAACAAGCATAATACTTGGTGGAATTAAAATTCCTAAAGTACCACCAGCAGTAATAGTGCCAGCAGCAAGTTTTACATCATAACCGGATCTATTCATTGACTTAGCAGCCATAATTCCAAGAATTGTGACTGATGCACCAACAATTCCTGTTGCCGCAGCAAATATAACTGAAACAAATAAAACTGCGTAATATAAAGACCCTTTTACTTTTGCTAGCATCATTTGAAATGCTGAGAACAGCCTCTCCATCAATCCAGCTTGTTCCATCATAATACCCATAAAAACAAAGAGTGGGACGGCGGCAAGGGTTTGTTCGGTCATGACCATTGAAAATTGAAGGGTCATTAAATAAAAAACTAATTTTCCAAACCCAAGATAACCAAATACAAATCCTAAAAATATTAAAGTGAAGGAAATTGGAAAACCTATAAATATTGCGAAAAGCATTACGCCAACTAAAATGAAACCTAAAATAGCCGGATCAATGAATTCTGCTATCATTTTTTCTCTCCTGGCCACTCACCTTTTTTAGCTGCCCAATAACTTTTAAGTAATTCCGAAAAACCTTGAATTAATAAAAAAATAATTCCAAGTAATAAACACGTTTTAATAGGCCACATGTAAGGCATCCAAGTAGTATCCATCCCTCGTTCGCCTCTTCTAATAGACTCTTCAACAAAACCTATAGTCATATAAAGAAAAACAATTAGTCCTGGGAAATAAAATAAAAGATATAACCAGAAATCAATAAGACCTTGTGTTTTAGTTTTAAAATTTCTATATAAAAAATCTGCTCTTATATGGACCCCTCTAGAAAGAGCGTATCCTGCACCAAGCATAAATAATGCTCCATACAGAAAACGGCTTATGTCGTAAGCCCAAATTGTTGGTGCTAAAAATAATTTTCGTGCAAGAACTTCATAGGTCATTGCAAAAATGAGTGGCATCAATATCCAACAAACAATACTACCAATCCACTTACTGAATTTATCAATATTAATAATAGATTTAGCCATCCATGATGGCATATCGGTTGGCATTTTACCTGATCCACCTCGCCTTTCGGCAATCATTTCATCAGAGATATCTAGTTTACCAGGTTCGTCTGCCATAAAATTTTAGTTAAAAAAATTAGAGCGGACTTTTAAAGTCCGCTCTAAAAAATCAAGATTGATTACTGATTACTTTAATGTTGCTGCGTGAGCCATTCCTAGCTTCGCATTAGACATTTGAGCACCACTCCAGAAAGGAACAGCAACATCAGCAAAATTTTTCATTGAAGTGTAAACTTCGTTAAAAAATTTATTATCTTTAGCATTCTTATTTAAAGATGCTTTTGCTGCAGCCATATATTCTGTGAAATAATCTGAAGGTGTATCTTCTAGAATTACTCCATGTTTAGTAGTTAGCTCTCTTAAAGCTTTACCATTCTCATAGATTCTGTAACTTAAAGATTTTGCTAACGAAGCATTAGCTGCTACTTCAAGTGACTTTTTCTCATGAGCGCTCATAGCATTATATGTTTTTCCAGTTATATAAAAGTCAGCATTTACGACTACTTGGTGTAAACCTTGTAAGTAATAATGCTTTAATACTTTTTGGAAACCAAATGTTAAGTCTGGTTTTGGACAACACCACTCAGCAGCATCGATAGTTCCTGCTTCAAGAGCTGGAAGAATATCTCCACCACCCATTGCAACAGATGCTATACCAATGTCTTTATAAGTTTGTCCTGGAATTCCTGGAGGAGTTCTGAACTTATATTTTCTAAAGTCAGCCATATCTTTAATTGGTTTTGGAAACCAACCTAAAGCTTCTGGACCAACTGGTTGAATCATAAATCCTTTAATATCTCTTCCCATTTCTTTCCAAAGTTGATCGTATAATTCTTTACCACCACCATATTGGAACCATGATAGGAATGCGATATTGTCGATACCTACTCCACCACCAGCTACTGGCGAACCAAATAACATAGCAGCAGGGTGATCACCTGACCAATAATGAGTCCATGCGAAACCACAATCAATCAAACCTTTATCAACAGCATCTAGAGTTTCTTTAACTCCTACAACTGCGCCAGCTGGTAATATTTCAAATTTTAACGATCCACTCGTTAATTCAGTTACTGTGTCAGTAAAGTCCTTTAACATTTTTACTTCATCAGCTTTAGTGTTAAGAACAGTTTGACACTTTAATGTTTTTGCAGCATTGGCACTTGAAGTAAATCCAAGAACTAAAATTGTTGCAAATAACATTGAAACGATTTTTTTCATTATTTATCCTCTTGTTAGTTAAATTTAACTTGTTTAATTCAATCAGAAAAACAAACCTGACACAAGTGACAATTGATAAATATAAGTGTAAAAGCATTAAAAAGCTTAAACTAAAAAACGATTCAACTATTGATGGAAAATTTTGATTACATAATTATTGGAGCAGGATCTGCAGGATGTGTTCTAGCGAACAGACTTTCTGAAAATCCAAATACCAAAGTCGTATTAATTGAAGCTGGCGGAAAAGATAATTATCCATGGATACATATTCCTGTTGGATATTTTAAAACGATGCACAATCCCTCTGTTGATTGGTGTTATAAAACTGAGCCTGATGCTTCAATGAACAATAGATCAATCCGTTATCCAAGAGGTAAAACATTAGGTGGTAGCTCTTCGATTAACGGACTACTTTATATAAGAGGACAAAGTAGAGATTATGATATTTGGCGACAATTAGGAAATACTGGTTGGGGTTGGGATGATGTTCTGCCATATTTTATAAAAGCAGAAAACCAAGAGAGAGGAAAAGATGAATTTCATGGTATTGGAGGGCCTCTATCAGTTTCTGATCAAAGAATTCAATTACCGTTATTGAATGAATTTCAAAATGCTGCAGAAGAGTTTGGTATCCCCAAAACAAAAGATTTTAACACAGGCAACAATCATGGATGTGGTTATTTTCAAGTTACCGAAAAAGATGGCTTTAGATGTAGTACATCAGTTGGATATTTAAACCCAATAAAAAATAGACAAAATTTAAAAACGATAACTAATGCTCATGTAAAAAAAATTAATTTCAAAGGTAAAACTGCAATAGGAATTGAATACTGGCAAGGTGATGAGCTTAAAAAACTTACTTGTAATAAAGAAATAATTTTATCATCAGGCTCAATTGGTTCACCTCAGATATTGCAAACTTCTGGGATAGGAAATTCTCAAAAATTAAATAATTTAGGTATAGATGTCGTGCAAGAATTAAAAGGTGTGGGTGAAAATTTACAAGACCACTTAATGTTTAGACCTATATATAAAATTCAAGGACTTAAATCGCTAAATAAAAAGGTTAATAGTTTATTTGGAAAATTAATGATTGGTCTAGAATATGTTTTTAATCGAAGCGGACCAATGACCATGGGAGCGAGCCAAATGTGTATGTTTGCTAAAAGTGATCCCTCATTAGAATTACCAGATCTACAATGGCACGTACAACCAATGAGTATGGACACCCTAGGAGCAACTAAAAATCATGATTTTCATGCTTTCACACCTACTGTTTCAAATATTAGACCTACAAGTAGAGGCCATGTGAGTATTGTAGATAAAGACTCTAGAACATATGCAAAAATAAAAATGAATTATCTTTCAACCGATCACGACAGAATGATTGCAGCTAGAGGATTAAAACTTACAAGAAAAATTGTCATGGAATCTGAAACATTTAAAAAATATAAACCTGAGGAATATAGACCAGGTATTGACATTAATGATGATGAGGAACTTGTAAAAGCAGGTTCAGATTTTGCACAAACAATTTTTCATCCAGTTGGCACATGTAAAATGGGTCAAGATGATATGGCTGTAGTAGATGAAAAACTAAAAGTAAAGGGAATTGAAAATTTAAGAGTAATTGATGCTTCTATAATGCCAAACATTACATCAGGTAATACTAATGCACCTACAATAATGATTGCAGAAAAAGGTGCAGATATGATACTTACCCATTGATGTTTACTGAATTATTTACACCAGAACAATTAACTATATTAACTCAAATTATTTTAATCGATTTAGTCCTCGCAGGAGACAATGCAATAATAATTGGTATGGTTGCATCAAAATTTCCTTTAGAGCAAAGAAGAAAAATTATCATTTTTGGAATTGGTGGTGCGGTAGTTTTAAGAATTATTTTAACTTTACTGACTGCATATTTACTTCAAATAACTGGGCTAAGGTTTTTTGGAGGTTTGCTTCTTCTTTATATTGTCTACAAATTATATGTAGATGTCATTAAAGGTTCTGAAAATCATGATGATATAAAAGTTGATAATTCCAGTTTTTTCAAAGCAATTTGGACAATCCTCTTAGCAGATTTTACAATGAGTTTAGATAATGTTTTAGGAGTTGCGGGGGCAGCTGGAGATCATTATGGATTATTAGTATTTGGTTTAGTTCTATCGATTGCCTTAATGGCATTTGCGGCAACTTTAATATCAAATTGGATTAAGAAGTATAAATGGATTGCTTGGGCAGGTTTGATTGCAATATTAATTGTTGCTATTGAATTGATTTACACAGATATTAAAATATTGTTTTTATAATGTATTTAAAAAATTATAACTTAAAGAATAAAACAGCAGTTGTCACTGGTGCTGGTAAAGGGCTTGGAAGAGCTTGCGCAATAGCTCTTGCAGAAGCTGGAGCAAATTTAATTATAATTAGTAGAACTAAAAAAGATCTAGATGAAGTTGAAAAAAAGATTAAAAAATTAAAGTCAAAATGTAAATCTTATGTATGTGACATCACAAATTATAATGAAATTAAAGGCATTATTAACAAACAACCAAAAATAGATATTTTGATTAATAATGCAGGCAATAATATTCCTGAACATTTTACAAAAGTGAAGACTAAAAACATGGAATATCTTGTAAAGATTAATACGATGGCAACTTTTAACCTTGCTCAGCTGTGTGCTCTTAAGATGATAAAGTCAAAAAATAGAAAAAAAATTGGTGGTTCGATTGTCAATATGTCATCACAAATGGGTCATGTTGGGGGTCCTATTCGAAGCGTATACAACATGACAAAATTTGGTTTAGAGGGATTAACAAAAGGTATGTCTATTGATCTTGCAAAATACAACATACGAGTAAATACAGTTTGTCCTACATTTGTAGTTACTCCAATGACAAAAAAATTTCTAAAAAGTAAAAAATTTAAAAAAGAAGTATTAGGAAATATTCCATTAGGAAAATTTGCAGAACTTTCTGATGTTTCAAGTGCAGCTGTTTTTCTTGCCTCTGATGCTGCATCAATGATTACAGGAACCTCATTATTGGTTGATGGTGGATGGACTGCAAGATAATAACTAAATTATTTTTTTTAATTTTTTGTTTTATACCAACACATTCAATAGCAATAGAATTTACGGGAAAATTTCTACAAGGATACTTTATTATTGGAAAGACTGATCCAACAGCAAAAATTATAATAGATAAAAAACAAGTCAAAGTATCAGATGATGGTTTTTTTGTTTTTGGTCTAGATAGAGATAGAAAGTTTGATTTAACAATTACAAAAATTGTTAATGGAAAAAAAGATAAAATAATAAAGAAAGTTCTTAAAAGGAAATATAATATTCAAAGAATAGATGGTTTGGAAGAAAGTAAAGTCACGCCTCCTGAGTCTGTTTACAAAAGAATAAAAGAAGAAAATAATAAAATAGGTGAAGCCAGAGCAATTAACTCGGATTTACCCTTTTTCAAAAATCAATTTATTATGCCAGTTGAAGGTATTATAAGTGGTGTCTATGGAAGCCAAAGAATTTTAAATGGTAAACCTAAATGGCCTCATTATGGAATTGATATTGCTGCTAAACAAGGAACTATGATCAAGTCATCCGGATCGGGTATTGTTACCATGGCAGAAGATGATCTTTATTATACGGGTGGAACAATAATTATGGACCATGGTCATGGCATATCAACTATTTATTCACATCTTGAAAATGTAATGGTGTCTGTTGGAGATAAAATAAATCAAGGAGATATCATTGGAACTGTAGGTTCAACTGGAAGATCAACTGGTCCACATCTAGATTTTAGAGTGAATTGGTTTCAGACTAGACTAGATCCTATGTCTGTAATAAATTAAATCATGCAAACATTAATTCTATTAGCTTTAGTTATTGTGATCGGGTGGATATTATTTAGACCTATCACGAAAAAAGAACTGGATAGATTTAATGATAAAGACTGGCCAGATATAGATTTACATTAAGAATTTAAAGAAGGCTGCTTCTTCATATCTTCTTTTTTAATACCAGCTACTCTTACTGGTTTTTTCATAGCATCTCTTCTAAAAGGTTCACCTAATTCTTGATTTAATATCACTTCAATAAATGTTGTAATACCTTTCTTTTGATCAGCACAAGATTGTTTAATGGCAGCTGTAGTCTCTTCCATAGTCTTAACAGTAACTCCTTTTAAACCACAGGCCTCTGCTACTTTCGCAAAACTTAATTCTGGATCGAGTTCTGTTCCAACAAAATTATTATCAAACCAAAGAGTCGTATTTCTTTTTTCAGCACCCCACTGGTAGTTTCTAAAAATTACCATTGTAATTGCAGGCCACTCCTCTCGTGCACAAGAACTCATTTCGTTCATACTTATTCCAAATGCTCCATCTCCTGCAAAACCAATTACTGGTGTGTCTGGACAACCGATTTTAGCACCTAGTATTGATGGAAAACCATAACCACAAGGACCAAATAAACCTGGCGCTAAATATTTTCTTGGCTTTTCGAATGTTGGATAGGCATTTCCAATTGCACAGTTATTTCCAATATCACTTGATATAATTACATCCTCAGGCATACCAGCTTGAATAGCTCGCCAAGCTTGTCTTGGTGACATTCTGTCTTTATCTCTTTCTCTTGCCTCTTTATTCCAAACTGTTCCTTCGTCATCATCTTCGTGATCTAAACTTGATAATTTTTGTAACCATGCTGATTTTGTTTGGTGAATTAAATCTTTTCTTTTTTGTCTATCGGTATCTCCTGCATTTGAAGACAGCTTTTCTAAAATCTGCGTTGCAACTAATTTTGCATCACCACTAATTCCAACTGTAACTTTTTTAGTTAATCCAATTCTATCTGGATTCATATCAACTTGAATTATACTTGCTTTTTTTGGCCAATAATCAATTCCATAACCTGGTAGAGTTGAAAAAGGATTCAATCTTGTTCCTAAAGCTAAAACGACATCAGCCTTTGAAATTAATTCCATCGCGGCTTTAGATCCATTGTATCCTAGTGGTCCAACAGCCAACGGGTGGCTTCCTGGAAAACTATCATTATGTTGATAACCAGAGCAAACAGGTGAATCAAGTTTTTCTGCTAGTCTTTTAGTTTCCTCAATTGCACCACCAATAACTACGCCTGCTCCAGATAAAATTACTGGAAATTTCGCTTTAGATAATAAATCTGCTGCCTTAGCAATTGCATCAGCACCTCCACCTTGTCTTTCTAATCTGACGATGGGAGGAAGGTCTATATCAATTACTTGACACCAATAATCTCTTGGAACATTTATTTGTGCTGGTGCTGAACCTCTTATTGCTTTTTCTATTACTCTATTTAAAACTTCAGCCATTCTTGAAGGGTCTCTTACCTCTTCTTGATAACAAACCATATCTTTAAATAAATTCATTTGTTCTACTTCTTGAAAACCACCTTGCCCCATAGTTTTGTTTGCAGCTTGTGGAGTTACAAGTAATAAAGGTGTGTGGTTCCAATAAGCAGTTTTGATTGGTGTTACTAATCCTGTGATACCTGGACCATTTTGTGCAATGACCATTGACATTTTTCCTGTAGCTCTTGTGTAACCATCTGCAATCAAACCACCATTAGTTTCGTGTGCCACATCCCAAAAAGTAATTCCTGCATCTGGGAAAATATCAGATATAGGCATGAACGCTGAACCAATAATTCCAAAAGAGTGTTCAATACCATGCATTTGTAAAACTTTTACAAAAGCTTCTTCTGTTGTCATTTTAGTCATTTGTAGAACCTTTCTAAATTACTTTAGAACAATTTTTTAAAAATTAATTGTTAATTTTTGCGATTAATATATAAGATTTTAGAAAATTCAAACAAACAAATCGACACTATATAAATGTCTACAGATATTATAATTCACGATAAAAAAGACAATGTCGGTGTAGTAGTAATAGAAAAAATAACTCCGAAACAGGACTGTAAATGCTGGATAATGGAGAATGACAGCTCAGTTAACATTCAATCAGCAGATGAAATCCCTCTAGGCCATAAAATTGCAATGATTGATTTAAAAGAAGGGGATACGATTTTAAAATATGGTCACGATATAGGTAAAGTAGTCAAAGCAATTAAAAAAGGTCAACATGTGCACGTTCATAACGTCAAAACAAAAAAGTGGTAATTAGATGGAAATTCCAAAAAGCTTTTTAGGTTATAAAAGAGAAAATGGCAGAGCAGGAACTAGAAACCATGTAATTATATTACCCGTTGATGATATTTCAAACGCATGTGCTGAAGCAGTTGCAAATAATATTAAAGGAACAATAGCTCTGCCCCATTCTTATGGAAGATTACAATTTGGAGCGGATTTAGAATTACATTTTAGAACAATGATTGGAACTGGGAGCAACCCAAATGTTGCTGCGGTAATTGTGATTGGTATCGAGCCTAAATGGACTAAGAGAATTGTAGATGGAATTGCAAAAACTGGAAAACCAGTCGAGGGTTTCCATATTGAACGTACTGGCGATATTGGAACTGTAATGAAAGCCTCAAAAAAAGCTCAAGAATTCGTTATGTGGGCTTCTGAAAAACAAAGAGAGGAGTGCCCGATAAGTGATTTATGGATTTCAGTAAAATGTGGCGAGTCTGACACTACCTCTGGTTTAGCTTCTAATCCAACTGTTGGAAATTTAATGGATAAGCTTGAACCACTTGGAGTTCATTTATGTTTTGGAGAAACATCAGAACTTACTGGAGCAGAAAAAGTTTGTGCTACAAGAGGTGCCACAAAAGAAGCTTCAGATAAATTTATGAAGACTTGGAGCGCTTATAATGATTTTATTTTAAAAGAGGCAACTGATGACCTTTCTGAAAGTCAGCCAACTGCTGGTAATATAGCGGGTGGTTTAACAACTATTGAAGAAAAAGCTTTTGGAAATTTTCAAAAAATTGGAAATTGTAAATTTGTTGATGTTTTAGAACCAGCTGAAGAACCTAAAAAGGGAAAAGGTTTATACTTTATGGATACGTCATCTGCTGCAGCAGAGTGTGTGACACTACAAGCAGCTGCAGGATTTAATATTCATTTATTCCCTACTGGTCAGGGTAATATTGTTGGTAATCCAATTGAACCAGTTATAAAATTAACTGCGAATCCATTAACTGTTAAATCTATGGGAGAACATATTGATTGTGATGTTTCTAAAATTCTTTCGAGAGAAATGAATTTGTCTGAGGCTGGAGATGAATTGATTAAAACAACTTTAAAAGTTGCTAATGGTAGACTTACTTGTGCTGAAGCTCTAGGTCATAGAGAATTCGTAATGACCAAATTGTACCGAAGTGCTTAAAATTTTTACTTAGCTGGTCTGCTAAAGTGCTTTTTTTTTAAATCAGATAAAAATCTTCGAATAAATGCTGCAGCAACACCTAATGCTATCGCAAAAAATATAGAAAACAAACTATATACAATTGGCATATCTTTTGAAAATTTTTGAACTAAAACTGACAATGGTGTTAAGTCTTTTTCTGCAACCTTAGTGATGCCGTTCATAGTATGATCAACAAAAAAAGTATCATACGCAATCGCAATTCCAACAATTAATAATAAAACTGCTAATAAAGCTTTAAGCCCAGAACTTTCAATTGATTGTCCAATTTTTTGACCTGTTTGTACCCCAATGATCGAACCGATAACTAGCATTAAAACTAAAATTAAATCTATGGATCCATAATTGAATGCATGTAAAAATGTTACGATTACACTTACAAAAATAGTTACAAACAAAGAAGTTCCTGGAACTAATTTTGTTGGCATACCAATTATATAAATCATTGCAGGTACTAATATGAAAGCTCCTCCAATACCCATAATTGCTGCTATAAAACCTACAAATAAACCAATAATAATTGGCGTAAATGCGCTCTCATATAATTTTGATTTAGGAAATCTCATCCTAAATGGAAGACCATGTATCCAATAATGAACGTGTAATTTTCGTTTTACAATAGTATTTTTTCTAGCTTTATCAATTTCACCAAGACTCTCGACAAGCATTAAAGTTCCAATAATTGCCAAGATATACATGTAAGCAAGTGAGATAACTGTATCTATTTTGCCGATATCTTTAAAGTAAGTGAATGTATAAATTCCAATTATGGTTCCTATTGCGCCACCAATGACAATCATAAAACCCATTTTATAATCCAATGTATTTTTTAGATAATGAGTAGTAGATCCAGAAACAGAAGTAGCTAAAATGTTATTTGCCTCATTAGCAACAGCATAAGCTGGTGGAACACCTAGAAAAATTAGAAAAGGTGTCATTAAAAAACCACCCCCTACGCCAAATAGTCCTGATAAAACTCCAACTAAAGCACTTAATAAAATGATTTCAATAGCAGTAACATGTACTTGTGCTATTGGTAAAAATACTTCCATTTAAAATAATTAACTTTTTTAAAAAAAATTTATTTAAAAGTTAAAAAAGTTCCAAATAATATTACACCCCAACAAGCTAATATTGCTGAAAAAATTCCTGTTTTAATTAATACTGTTTTATAATTTAAGATTTTATGTAGGATTTTTATATTTGAAAGGTGCATCTATATCCTCAATAGCACCAGCAGAAAAATTGTCAAACCTTAATTAATAAATTGTAGCTCCAAAAATTTTTACCTCTCCATCCTCAACACCAAGGACCAACCTTCCTAAAAATTCTCCAGGCACCTCCTTATTAGTCTGCTTAATCAATACAGTAATATGATCACCTCTTCTTAATGTTCCGAACGGCTCGTAGGTCTCATTTAAATTGGTAATAATCTTGTTGTTAGCCCATTGCTTTCCAAGCTCTACTTCGTTAGCCCCAAACAGCATTTGGGTAGAGAAATCTCTAGTAAAGCCACCATAGTCTTTCATATTTGAGGCTCTAACGAGATTTTCCCAAAAAGGCTTGGCTATCGTGAATATCTCCTCATCAGATTTTTTCAAAAGGTCCATAAAGAAGTTTGAAATATGGTGTTACGAAGCCTTCTTCTTCTCTTTTTCGTCAACAATATGGTAAACTGGTACTTTCTCCAGAGTAAATTTTCCTGTTTTAGGGTCTCTTCTAGAAACTGTTAAGCAATGCCAATTTTCATCATCTAATTTCATATGATCACCTCTGTAATAATAACCTGGCCAACGAGTTTCTTCTCTAAATAATGTGTGCTCTGTCACGCATTGAGAGGTTAAAGCTCTATGTTTAAGCTCCCAAGCTCTCATTAATTGATGATAATCCTCAGCTCCAACATTTTCCAAATCCTCCTGCAACCATTCTAGAAGTTCGAGGGCTCTTTTAAGCATATTACCGTTAGTCATGTAATTTGAGGTAATTCCCCCAACATACTCATCCATAATTTTTTGAAGTCTTTGTAATCCTTGTATTGGAGAAATATAGCTTGGTGAAACAGTTCCACCAGTGATTTCATTTTGAGCTACTGTATAAGTTTCTAAAGGTTTGTAAACAGCCTTTTTAAAATCCTCACATTGTTTATCTGTAACATTAATTCCCTCTGCTTTTTTGTCTTCTATATATTTTACTGCTGCTTTAGCTGCCAATCTTCCCTCAGTAAAAGAACCTGATGAAAATTTATGAGCACTACCTCCCACTGTATCTCCTGCACCAAATAGACCATCGATTGTAAGCATTCTGTTATAACCCCAGAAATATTCTGGTGGAGATAGATCTTCTGGTCCACTTACCCAAGCTCCAGAGCAAGTTGCGTGTGATCCCATCACGTAAGGCTCAGAAGTTGTTAATTCAGGATTTGTATATTTAGGGTCAATATTTTGTGATGCCCAAACTACAGCTTGACCAACAGTCATACCTAAAAAGTTTTCCCAACCTACTGTTTCTAAATGAGGATCTTGGAAAGCTTCTTTAGTGACCATATGTATCGGTCCACCCCCTGCAGCAACCTCTTGAATAAATGCGTGGTTTCTCAAACAAGTAGGAGTTGGATGATGATCAATATATTCACCAACTAATTCTTTTGTTTGCTCATACCATTTTTTCTCATAATTTTCACCGTTAGCATTTTGTGTATATGTTTTTAAATGTAAAAAGTATGCTCCAACTGGTCCATAACCATCTTTAAATCTGCATAATACAATTCTATTTTCCATTTGAGTCATCTTTGCACCTGCTGCAATAGGTAAAGCATAAGCAGATCCATTACTCCATGGTGCATACCAAGTTCTACCCATACCTTCTCCAACCGCTCTTGGTTTAAAAATATGTGATGCTCCACCAGCTGAAACTATAACTGCTTTCGCTCTGAACACATGAAAATCACCTGTTCTCATATTAAAACCAACTGCACCACCTATTCTATTTTCTTGAGACTCGTCCATTAACAAATGAGTAATCATTATTCTGTTGTAAATTTTATCTGCGGATTTTTTTGCTGCCTCAGCAACAATTGGCTTATAACTTTCACCATGAATCATTATTTGCCATTTACCTTCTCTTAGATATCTTCCAGTTTTTTCATTTTTCATCATGGGAAGACCCCATTCATCAAACATATGAACAGTTGAGTCTACATGACGAGCCATGTCATAACCCAAATCTTCTCTAACCATTCCCATTAAATCATTTCTGGCATACCTTACATGGTCTTCAGGTTGATTTTCATCCCATTGCATGCCCATGTAACAATTGATTGCATATAAACCTTGTGCTACTGCACCACTTCGATCAATATTTGCTTTTTCAACACAAACAATCTTTAAATCTCTTCCCCAATGTCTAGCCTCAAATGTTGCTCCTGTGCCGGCCATTCCACCACCAACAACTAATACATCACACTCCTCATAATGTGTTTTGTGCTTAGCCATTAATAATAAACACCTTTTTTAAAAGACTCTTTTGGAACCGATGGTAATTCTTTATTGGTATTTAATCCTTCTGGCTCACTATATAATCTTTGTGAATTAATCTCTCCTTGGTTAGGAGTATCACCTTCAGCAAGTTTAGGAATAAATTTTCCCCAGGGTTTTGTTGTTATAGGTGAAACAAAGTTTTTCTCTGTTCCGTTTCTAAATTTAATTTTCCAAGAAATAGTTCCTTTTTCTTCTTCTCTTCTAACTCTAACGCTGTGACCCATAGGGGCAAAATCAGCATACCCTCTTACATCAATTGCATGATTAGGACATGCTTTAACACACGAATAACACTCCCAACAAAAGTTTGGTTCAATATTTTTTGCTCTTCTTATATTTTCATCAATGTGCATGATGTCTGAAGGACATATATCTACGCAATGACCACAGCCATCACATCTTGTCATGTATACAAAAGTTGACATAATTTTTTAATTTTCTCCTTTTTCTATTAACATATTAATAATGTTTTGGCTCTTCTCTTTTTATACCCAGGCCAAATTGTTCTGGGGCGTCAGCTGGTGGAGGTAAATTATCCCTAGATCCATCTGCCTCTGCTAAATTTTTCTGAATAGCTGCTCCAGGTTTATAAAACATGTGAGCAAATTTTGACCAATAAACACCACCAAATAAAATAAGATTAGATGCAACAAATAAAATTAAAAACAAATAAGACAAACCTATTTGTCCATTAAATTGAGTGAATGACCAAGCTAATCCAAAAGTTGAACAAGCAAGTAAAGCTAAAACAAATAAATCAGCTTTAATAATTCTATACCAAGGATGGGCTTCTGCTGAAACATCAACTCTTAAAAAAAACCAAAACCAATATCCACCTAAACATGTTAATATCGCTCCTGCATGCCAAATCATTGACCAAGTTTGAGAACTTGGTTTATCAGCACCTGTGTAATAAAAAACTAAAATAGCTGTAGATACCCAAAATAAAATTGTACCATACATTCCCAAAACATGGGCCAGTCTTCTTTTACCAAAACCTAATTCAGAAGTTGTGCCAATATCAACAACTGTTGTTTTAGCAATGACTGAAACCTTTTCTCCAACACCTAATTTTTTTGTTGCTGATAGTTTTGCTTTTTTCGCGTTGTTAAAAAAATAAGTCAAATTTTTATGATGTATCATTTGAATAATAGTTCCTACTGCAATCAACAAAACCATAACAATAATGAAAGATTGCATTGCAAAGGGTGATATAGTTTCTGATAAAATTGAAAATGGATTATTACTTAACATTTCCGCCTTTTGTTAAATTTTGAATTAGTCTTAAGTTTTATATCTAGTTGAACTTATAGTTCAACCTCAAACTGGGGTCAATTTGTCTTTTATAACAGGCTAATTATTTCTTTTATAATGTTGTTTGTTTGGAATGACTGATCGTACTCCACCCTGGGGATTAGCAACATCTCCTTCTCTTCGGGGAATCAGATGAAAATGACAATGAAAAATAGATTGACCAGATACAATTCCTATATTTGTGCCTAGATTAAATCCTTTAACTAACGGATCTTTATTAGTTATTTCTTTTTTAACAACTTTTATAAGATCATTACACGCAATCAATTCATCATTAGATAAGTCAAAATAATCTTTTATGTGTCTTTTAGGTATAATTAAACAATGATGTTCTGAAACTGGATAAGAGTCATAACTTGCATATGCTAAATCATTTTCATAAGCGCATCCACTTTTTTTAACATCACAAAATAAACAAGGATTGTTTGGATCTTTCATCTATTAAAATCTATAAGAATTACATTTGTTTATAACTGCATCATATTTTTTTGATAGAAACTTAAATTGTTTTAAGTTTTTTCTTTTCCATTTAAGCTCATTTATAGTTTTAACTGAAGCAACGCCTTTCCCAGAACCTATCAATAATATTTCATCATAATTTTTTATCTCTTTGAGTAAAATATCTTTCTTAAAAATCTTTCTTAATTTTGTTTTAAAAAATTTATAAGTATTTCCCTCATAATAATCCTTTTTGGGAGTAAAAAATTTTTGCTCTTTAACAAATAATAAATTTGAGGTTCCAGTTTCTAATAATTTCTTATTAGATACCAATGCAATATCTGATTGGGAGTTATCCATTTTAGATAGATAAGATAAGATCTTTTTGTATTTAAGATTTTTAAACTCTGGTTTTTCTCTTTTTAATTTTACTAACCTCAAATTAAAATTTAATTTTGGTTTAACTCTTTTCCTTAAAGATATTGAAATGACTTTCTTATTTATAGCAATTCTCAATAAATGATTATATTTCATCCTTTTGGATAAATTTTTATTTATTATTTCTAAAATATCCGACTTTAAAGATTTCTTTTTTATTTGATATTTTTTTAGTGATAAAATTAAGTTTTTCAAATGATTATCAAAAAATAAGATTTTTGCAGGTTTGCCAAAAATCCACATCGTTGTAAAAATTCCATGGTCCCCCCAAAGATCTTGGAATTCTATCTGTTTTAAATCTTTAAGCTGATAAGATTTTTTTAATAAGTAAGTTACCATTGATAGTTAAAAAAGATTCTGGGTGAAATTGAAATCCATATATTTTTTCCTTTTGATTTTCAAATGCCATTGCGACTTTTGAATTTAAACATCTCATAGTTATCTCAAAATTATTAGATTTGAAAGGTTCTTTTAATTTTAAAGAATGATACCTACCAACTTTAAATATTTTTCCTTTTTTGAATAAAGATTTATTAGTGATTACTTTTATATTTGATTGAAATCCATGATAAATTTTTTTTTGTTCAACAATTTTTGCACCTTCGCAAAACAGAATATGTTGAAATCCTAAACAAATCCCTATGATTTTCTTTTTACCTTTATATTTTTTATAAATTTTTGAAGTGATTGGATAATTTTTTGGATTACCAGGACCAGGTGAAAAAATTATTGTTGATGCTTGCTTAATTTTATTTTCACTAATTCTATCATAGTTATCACACTCAACTTTATCAAACAAAGCAAACTGATGAACTACATTGTGAGTAAAAGAGTCGTTATGGTCAATTACATAAATCATTTAAATAAATCTATTAACGCTTTAGCTTTAAGAAAATTTTCATTAAATTCATGATTGGCATTACTGTCGACAACAACACCTGAAGCAACTGAAATTTCAGATATATTTTTAAAATTTAAAATTGAGCGTATTATTATGTTAAATCTCATATCACCATTGAATTTTATGTAGCCAAAACTACCTGTATAAATATTCCTATTTTCTTTTTCCTGATTATTTAAAAGATTAAGCGTATTTATCTTTGGACACCCTATAACTGAACCACCAGGCATCATTGCTTTAATGATTTCAAAATTATTTATACTTTTTTTTAATTTACCCTTGATGAGGCTGACATAATGAAAAAGGTCTTTATATTCTTCTACGATTTTTTGTTTAGATAATTTTACAGTACCCACTTTGCAAATTCTTGATAAATCATTTCTTTCCATATCAACAATCATGTTGTGCTCTTTGGTTTCTTTTAAATTTTTTCTAAAATAATTTAATGCTTTTGCTTTATTCAAATGCTTGGTTTTTTTTACAGTTCCAGCTATTGGTTTTGTAGATATATCACTCCCCTTTTTTGTGATTAAAGTTTCTGGAGAACAACTAATTATTGAATAATTATCATCTTTAATCATAAAAGCCTCAGGAGCTAGATTAGTATTAGATAACCTTGAAAAAAAATCTAACGGATTAATTTTCGACTTTGTTTTATATTTAGTACAAATTTTAATTTGGTATGTTTCACCACTTTTTATTTTTTTCTTAAATTTATTGAATATTTTTGTATAGTTTTTTCTATTAATATTTATTTTAAAATTACCTGATTTAAAATTTTTAAAATTAAGATTTAACTTGTTACTAAGTTTAATCTTTTTTTCTGGTTTATAAAAAATACCCTTAGGAAAGTTTAAATTCCTCTGTTTTGGGATTTTAATATCAATCAGATTATTCAATAACTCATATCCAAAGAAACCAATAAAAAGATCAGTATCTTTTAATTTCTTTTTATTTTTTTTTGTTAAAAAACTTTTAATATTTTTATTATTTAAAATAATTTTTTTTGAAAAATTGGTATAAAGATTAAATCCTTTTTTTGATTTATAAATAATGTAGGGTTTACCTGACTGATGTATCTCTGCTAATTGATTTAATCTGTTCAAATTATTCTGTTTTTAGTCTTAAAACTGGTTCTTCTCTAATTGGTAGATGAATTATTGCTGCAAAAACTGATAATGCAATTGCTAAATACCACGCATAATCATATGACCCATATAGATCATAGAATAAACCCCCTAGATAAGCGCCAAAAAAAGATCCTACTTGGTGACTTAAAAAAACAATTCCATACAAAAGTCCTAAATATTTTGTCCCAAATAGGTGAGCTACAATTCCACTTGTTGCAGGCACTGTTGATAGCCATAAGAAACCAAAACTTGCACCAAATAAAAATGCATTAATATTACTTGCGGGCATAAATATAAAAAAAATTATAGAAACACCTCTTAAAAAGTAAATTGCACTAAGGATAATTTTCTTACTCATTTTTGCAGAGAGGTAGCCACTTAATAGTGAACCAAAAATATTAAATAAACCGATCAAAGATAAAATTGCTGCTGCAGTCCAATCCTCAAGTCCTCTATCTATTACATATTTAGGTACATGCGTTCCAACCAAAGTTATATGAAAACCACAGACAAAAAACCCTGATACAAGTAAAACATAACTTTTAGTTTTAAAAGCTTCTGAGAGAGCTTCCTTAAAAGATTGATCTGAAGTTTTTTCGACACTTTCCGTTTTAGATGGAGATCTCACAAAATATGCTGCAACCAAACCGGATAACAAAAATAAGCAAAAAACAAATAATGTGTAGTTCCAACCAAACTCTGTAAGAGAAAAATTAGTAAAAATTGGTGAAAGAAAGTAACCAAATGATCCAACAGCAGTAACAAAACTCATCGCAATCGTTCTTGTAGATAATGGAAAATGTTTCCCCACAACTGACATAGGAATACTTATTGCTGTTCCCCCAAGACCTATTCCGATTAATAAACCCATATGGATTTGAAAAAATATTCCAGTGTTTGGACCCGTGTATAAAAAATAAACACCTAAAGTATAAAAAATAAATGCTCCGATTATAGCTATATGTCCTCCGTATTTATCTGCTATAGCGCCGAAGATAGGACCTGTTATACCCCACATCAACATCTGCATCCCGATTGCAAAACCAAATGCGGTGTTGCTTATCTTTAAACTCTCGTTGAAGTCCATAAAGAACAAACCAAATGTTTGTCTGACACCCAAAGAAATCAAAACAACAAAGCATGCAGCAAATAAAGTTACTATCGCTGTTTTTGAACGAAAAAATTTTTCAGAACTCATCTTAAATGTCTTAAAGCTTGTTTGATATCAGCAATCAAATCATTAGGATCTTCAAGACCTATATGTAATCTTACTAAATGTTCATCTTTTGGTAAGTTCATATATTTTCTTTTACCAGTTTCTCTAAATTCTTGATGAAGCGCTAAACTCTCAAATCCACCCCAACTATAGCCATAGCCAAACAATTTCAGTGAATTAACAAACTTTCGAACAGAATTAATATTCTTAGCTTTTATCTTTAATCCCATTAAACCTGACGCTCCAGAATAATATTTTTTCCACATTCTAAAATTTTGTGAATTTTTTTTGAAAGGATATAACAATTTAATTCTTTTATTTTTTGATAAAAATGCTGCAACTTTTTTAGCATTTTCTCTATGTCTGTCTAATCTCACATCTAAAGTTCTTAACCCTCTAGTTATTAAATAAGCATCATCAGGTCCTAATCTTAGACCAGTAATTTTTTCTGCTGCTTTAACTTTAGAAAATACTCTTTTATTTACTGCCAAACTTCCACCCATAACATCTGAATGCCCAGAATAATATTTAGTTGCAGAGACAATTGACATATCAAAACCAAGTTTGATTGGTTTTAAGTAATAAGGGGTACCCCAAGTATTATCAATTGCAGTGTATAGCTTATGTTTTCTTGCAATCGAAATAATTTTACCCAAGTCTTGAAAATCAAAAGTATTACTTCCAGGATTTTCTACAAAAATCAATTTTGTTTTCTTTGTAATATTGTTTTTTAATGTATTGAGGTCATGCGGATTATAAAAAACTGTCTTTATATTAAAATCTTTTAGATAATCTTCAGTTAAAATTCGTGTAGGGCTGTAAACAGGATCTGCAACCAACATTTCATCTCCAGGTCTAACAACACTGAATATTGCTAAAAAAACTGAGCCAAAACCTGTTGGTGTCGTAAAAACATGATAACTTTCTTCAAGTTTTGTTAAAATTTTTTGTAATATGTAAGTAGTAGAGGTTCCTTGTCTGCCATAATCAAAATGACCACCTGTTGGATTTCTTAGAGCTTTTTTTTGAGTTTTTCTTATATGTTGCATAGACTTAAAAATAATTGTCGATGCTCTGACTACTGGTGGATTTACTGATTGGTTATGAAAATCTTTTGCAGTGTGTTTTAAAAATGTCTTAAAAGATTTACCCATAAAAAAATTGATATGATTAAAGGACAATGCTATATCCATATCAAAAATTCAATAAATTAATGAAAAGGATTTAATGAGTTACCCAAAGAAACATAGAGGCCGAAGAAAAATGGGGTCGAAAAAAAGAAGAGCTAGAAAAAAAAATAAGAAAAAATAGCTTATTCCTTTATCCATCCGCCCCCTAATACTTTATAGCCTAAAGCATCTTTATTATAAAAAACACATGCCTGACCTGGTGATATTCCATCTTCAGGGCTTTTCAAATTTACATTTGCACCATTTTGATCACTTAGATTAACGTTTGCTTCAAGCAATTTACCAGTAGATCTAACTTTTACAAAAATGCTGGATTTAAATTCTTGTTCATCTGCTAATAGATTAACATTTTTTAATAAGATATTTTTCTTTCCTAAATATTCTTTTGGTCCAACAATTATCTCATTTTTTTCAGAAATAATTTTTTTAACGTATAAAGCTTCTTTGTCAGAGACTTTTATTCCTTTTCTTTGGCCAATGGTAAAATTAATAATTCCATCATGAACACCAATAACATTACCTTTTAAATCCTTTATGTTTCCTTTTTTAAATGAGTCTGGTCTAAATTTTTGAATTACTGATGCATAATCTCCACCAGGTACAAAACAGATATCCTGGCTGTCTGGTTTATCAGCAACATTAAGATCCAGTTTTTTTGCAATTTCACGTGTTTCATTTTTATGAAGACCACCTAATGGAAATCTTAAGTAATCAAGTTGTTCTCTAGTAGTATTGAAAAGAAAATAACTTTGATCTCTATTTTCGTCGATAGCTCTATACATATTTGTATTATTATTTGAAGTAACACTTTTTACATAATGACCAGTGATTAAAGCATCAGCATTTAACTCTTTAGAAACCTCAAACAAATCCTTAAATTTAACTGTTTGATTGCATTGTACACAAGGTATTGGAGTTTCTCCTTTTAGGTAGCTATCAACAAAATTATCTATAACGCCTTGCTTGAACTTATTTTGATAATATAAAATTTTATGTTCTATATCTAATTTTTGAGCAACTCTTTTTGCATCCATGATATCTTGACCTGAACAACATTGCTTCGACTCTGCGACCTGCTTTGCATCGTCATAAAGTTTTAAAGTAATACCAATTACTTCATATCCCTCTTTTTTCATCATACCTGCGACAGTCGATGAATCTACACCCCCGGACATTGCAACAACTACTTTTGTGTCTGATGGTTTTTTATTTAATCCTATTGAATTTAATTCTTTATTCATTTGATGGTATTTATACTTATTTCTAATATAAGTTAAATTAAATGATATTAGATTTTGAACCAGGAGACAAAGTTATCAATCCCTCTAATAAAAACTGGGGTATAGGTCAGGTTCAATCGATTATAAAAGAAAAAGTGACAGTAAATTTTGAAAATGTTGGAAAAAAAGTAATAAATACTAAAAATATAGAATTAATAAAGATCAATGAATAATTTGAATTTAAAAGAGCTTGTCGAAAATTTAATTGATACATTTATTCACGCAGGAAAAATTTCTTTAGATTTAAGAAAACAAGGACTTATAAAAAAAATTAAAGCCGATAATACTCCTGTTAGTAATGGAGATTTAGAGGTTAATAAAATTGTTACTCAAAAAATTAAAGAATTAACACCTGAACTTCCTATCATTTCAGAAGAAACATCTGATAATAAATCAATAAACAATCTTGAAAACTTTTGGCTAATTGACCCTATCGATGGCACCTACGACTACATAAATAATCTTGAAGAATTTACAATTAATGCTGGATTAATAATTAACAAACATCCAGTCGCTGGATTAATTTATGCCCCTTCAAAAAAAAGAATGTTTTATTCATATGGTCCAAATAATGCCTATGAGTTTACAAATGGTGAAACCAAGAATTTAAATTGTTCTGAAAATTTTGATAAAAATGACGTAAAATTTGTATCTTATTCAAACAATATTAAACCTGAAATAGAAAAATTACATAAAAAATTTAATGTAAAAAAATATGTAAGAATGAAAAGTTCTCTTAAATTTTGTGTAATTGCCACTGGTGAATATGATGGATATGTGGCTGAGCCTAGAGCTTGTGAATGGGATATAGCAGCTGGTCATGCAATTTTACAACATGCTGGAGGAATAATTTCAGATTTTGAAGGCAAAGAAATAAAATATGGAAAGAAAAATTTTAAAAAT
>CABZTB010000005.1:0-46845 GCA_902528545.1 uncultured Pelagibacteraceae bacterium
TTAAACTCACAATAAACAAAGATAATAATAATAAAATTACCACCTTGTTTGTTGATGAGGCAAAACCTATTGTAAAAAGATATAAATTTATAAAAGGTTTTGATGAAGGATCACTCGATTTCTTCAGTTCAAAAAAATCGAAAAAATCTGTTTCACAAATAAAAATTTATGATTTTAAATTAAAAGAGCTACCTATATTAACAAAGATTCTCACGTTAGCATCCTTACAAGGTATTGCGGATATTTTATCTGGAGAAGGTATACGTTTTACGGAATTTGAAATGAATTTTAAAAATGAGGGTGATTTAATGACCATAGAAGAAATCTATGCGATTGGTCCTGCAATATCTATTTTAATGGAGGGCTATGTTGAAAAAAACAAACTAATTAGTTTAAAGGGCACATTGGTGCCAGCCACAACAATTAATAATTTTATTGGTTCATTACCTATGGTAGGTGAAATATTAGTTGGAAAAAAAACCGGTGAGGGAGTATTTGGAGTAAGTTTTAAGATCAAAGGTCCTCCAAAAAATTTAAAAACTTCAGTAAATCCTGTCAAAACTTTAACACCCAGATTTATTACAAGAACATTGGAAAAAATTAAAAAGAATTAACTTAACTCAATTTTTAAATGTCTTTTTTTTCCCACAGAAAGTTTTAAATAATTTTGTCTGAATAATTCATAAGAAATAATCAGATTTTCTTGAGATATAATTTCATCATTCAGTTTTATTGCATTTCCTTTAATAAGACGTCTGATTTCACTTTTTGAATTTTCTAATTTAGATAAGATCACGAGATCTATAATACTAATTTTATTTTCAATATCAGTTTTCTTAATTTTAATTGAAGGTAAATTTGAACCAAGCGAAGTTCCTGAGAAAGCTTCTTTTGCCGCTTGTTCTGAACTTTTAGCAGCTTTTAAACCATGAAGCATAGTAGTTGTCTCGTTAGCTAGCTTAATTTTAAGTTTATTAATGTCTTCACCCTTCATTTTATCAATTTCTTCAATATTTAAATCTGTGAACATTTTCAAAAATTTTATTACATCTCTGTCATCGATATTTCTCCAAAATTGCCAATAGTCATATGATGATAATAATTTTTCATCTAACCAAATAGCACCTGACTCAGTTTTTCCCATTTTTGCTCCTGAGGATAATGTAATGAGAGGGGTAGTTAAACCATAAGCTTGTTTAGCAGAATACCTTTTTATAAGTTCTGTTCCATTTATAATGTTTCCCCATTGATCAGAACCTCCTATTTGTAATGAACAATTCTCTTTTTTATTTAGCTCTAAAAAATCATAAGCTTGCAAAATCATATAATTAAATTCCATATAACTTAAAGATTGTTCTCTATCCAATCTAGCTTTAACACTTTCGAAAGTAAGCATTTTATTAATTGTAAAATGTTTTCCTATTTCCCTTAAAAATGAAATATAATTTAAATTTTTAAGCCAGGAATAATTATTTACAAAAATAGGTTTTGTTTTTGGATCTTTATTTTTTAAAAATTTTTTTAATATTTTTTCAATATTTTTTGTATTTTTATCTATTTCTTTTTCAGTTAAAATTCTTCTTGTTTTGTCTTTACCTGAGGGATCTCCAATTCTGGTAGTCCCTCCACCTAATAAGACAATCGGTCTATGCCCATATTTTTGAAGAAGTCTAAGACACATGATTTGAAGTAAGCTTCCAACATGAAGACTTTCAGCAGTACAATCAAAACCTATGTAACCTTTAATTTTTTCTTTATTTATTAATTTGGATAACTCATTTTCATTCGTGCACTGATAGAAGTAGCCTCTATCTTTAAATTCTTTTAAAAATTTATCCATAAGTCTATAGTTCCACAATATACATTATTTAGTAAAAAAAAATAAGAATGGATAAAATTTACACAGCAATGGGTCTAATGAGCGGTACCTCAACAGATGGAGTAGATGTATCCATAATCAGGTCAGATGGTAATCAAGAATTTTCAATATTATTTGATAAATACTTTCAATATGATGAAGAATTTACTCAAAAAATACATAAAATTAGGGATAAAATCTTAAGTCCAGATGATTTAACCAAATATCAAGTTGAAATCAAAGATTTAGAAAGAGAAATAACTTTATTTCATTTTAAGGCTGTTAGTAAAAGCCTTGAACTATCAAAATCTGATGTTGATTTAATTGGTTTCCATGGTCAAACAATATTTCACGCTCCCGAAAAAAAAATTACAAAACAATTGGGTGACGGATTGCTACTATCTCAATTAACGAAAAAGAAAGTTATTTATAATTTTAGACAAAATGATTTAGAAAATGGGGGGCAGGGCGCTCCTTTAGCGCCAATCTTTCATAATGTTCTAGCTAATGAATTAAATAAAAAATTTAATTTAGGTTTTCCAATGAATATTCTTAATATTGGAGGTATTTCTAATGTTACCTCTACAACAGAATATAATAATTTGGATTTAGAAGAAAAAATTTTTGCCTGTGATATCGGACCTGGCAATTGTTTGATAGACGAATGGATGAGAAAAAATTCAAAAAAAGGGTATGACAAAGAAGGTTTAGTAGCAAGATCTGGAAAAACAGATAAACTAATTTTAAATCAAGCTTTAGATAATTTTACTGAACAATCTAATTTTGAAAAATCTTTAGATATTAAAAATTTTGATATTTTTTTTGCAAAAGGACTTTCATTAGAGGATGGTGCTGCAACCATTACTGATTTTACCGCTAAATTAATTTCTAATGGAATGAGTTTTATTCACAATAAGAATAATTCTCAAAAAAGTAAATGGTTAGTATGTGGGGGAGGAAGAAAAAATAAATATCTCTTAGATAGTATAAAAAGTAATTTTGATGATATAGATCTTAATTCAATTGATCAATATGAATTAGATGGAGACTTTATTGAGTCCCAAGCTTTTGCTTTTTTAGCTATAAGATCACTTAAAGGTATGCCAATTTCATTTCCAAATACGACTGGATGTCAAAAATCAGTAACTGGTGGAGTTCTAGTTGAAAATTTTTAATACAAAGCTGTTTCTTTTTTTATGTATTTATCAAGAGATTTTGAAAGTGCGTTCTCATTTTTTGAAAAAAAATGATTTGCTTCTGAGATTGATTGAAATTCAACTTTAATACCTTTTTGTGCACTTAATCTTTTATTTAGTTCATTGATATGTTCAACCGGCACCAATTCGTCTTTTTTTCCATAGATCATTATCCCAGAAGTTGGACACGGAGACAAAAATGAAAAATCATAAACATTTGGCTGGGGAGAGATAGCGACAAATCTATTTATCTCTGGTCTCCTCATTAAAAGTTGCATAGCAATCAATGACCCAAAGGAAAAACCTGAAACCCAACACTGAGAATTATCAAAATTTTCTCTCTCTAGCCAATCAAGAGCAGCTGCAGCATCTGCTAATTCACCTTGACCATTGTCAAATTCTCCATCACTCTTTCCTACACCTCTAAAATTTACTCTGCAAACTGAAAAATCATTTTCCATAAAAGTATGAAAAGTTTCCACAACAACTTTATTATTCATTGTCCCTCCATACTGAGGGTGTGGTTGTAAGACTAAAGCTATTGGTGAAGTATTTTTTTTACTCTTATAATATTTTGCTTCAAGTCTACCTGCAGGTCCTGGAATAAATATTTCTAATATTTTATTTTCCATAATTGTTATTGATTATTATTCTCAAAAAAAAATTAGGTTTATCACAACTGCGTGACAAAATGTTAGCTTTTTTTTACTCATGATACTTGACTATTTTGGTCAGGTTTATATATACCCCAGTAAAATAAGGAATTATGAGACTTACTTCTAAAGGCAGATATGCGGTAATGGCTTTGGTGGATCTGGCTAGATTTGATGGAATTAATCCAGTTTCTCTAAGGGATATATCTTTAAGACAAGGCATTTCGTTAGATTATTTAGAACAAATTTTTTCAAAATTGAGAAAAAAAGAAATTGTTCAAAGCGTTAGAGGAACTCAAGGTGGATATATTTTGAACAGGAAAGCTAAAGAAATAAAATTAACAAATATTTTTGATGCAGTAGATGAAAAAGTAAAAACTGTCCAATGTAAAAAAGAGTCAAAAAAAGGATGCAACGGTAAATCTACAAAATGTCTAACTCACAATCTTTGGGATGAACTTGAAACTCACATCAATAATTTTTTTGATAAAAAAAGTTTAGACGACTTAGTAAAAGAAAACTTTGAAAGAAGATTATAAAATGGATACTAGAGAAAAAGATATAGAAAATTTAAAAGATTATAAATACGGTTTTACAACCGATATTGAAAATATTAAAGCACCAAAAGGTCTAAATGAAAATGTAATTAAGTTTATTTCAAATATTAAAAAAGAACCTAAATGGATGTTGGATTTTAGATTAAAAGCATTTGAAAGATTTAAGCTTCTCAAAGAGCCTAACTGGCAAAAACCTAAGTATCCTAAAATTGATTATCAAGATTTATATTACTACTCGGCTCCGAAAAGCATGAAGAATAAACCTAAGAGCTTAGATGAATTAGACCCTAAACTTTTAGAAACCTATAATAAATTAGGAATTCCCCTTCAAGAGCAAGCAAGATTAAATGGAATAGCTGTCGATGCGGTATTTGATTCTGTTTCAGTAGCCACAACATTTAAAGGTGAATTAACAAAACATGGAATCATTTTTTGTTCAATGTCAGAGGCAATACAAAAACATCCTGATTTAGTAAAAAAATATTTAGGAACAGTAATTCCAACAACAGATCATTTTTTTGCAACATTAAACTCTGCAGTTTTTACCGATGGGTCATTTGTTTATATTCCTGAAGGTGTAAAGTGTCCAATGGAGCTCTCGACCTATTTCAGAATTAACGCATCAGAAACTGGTCAATTTGAAAGAACTTTGATTATTGCTGATAAAGGAAGTTATGTGAGTTATTTAGAGGGCTGTACTGCGCCGATGAGAGATGAAAATCAATTACACGCTGCTAACGTTGAACTAATAGCTCTTGATGATGCAGAGATTAAATATTCAACTGTTCAAAATTGGTACCCGGGAGATGAAAATGGAAAAGGGGGAATTTATAATTTTGTAACTAAAAGAGGACTATGTAAGGGAAAAAATTCTAAGATTTCTTGGACACAGGTAGAGACAGGTTCTGCTATAACTTGGAAATACCCTAGTTGTATTTTAAAGGGTGATAACTCAATTGGAGAATTTTATTCAATAGCAATTACAAATAATCATCAAAAAGCAGATACTGGGACAAAGATGATCCACCTTGGTAAAAATACTAAAAGTAAAATAATTTCCAAAGGTATTAGTGCTGGATTTTCTGATATGACCTATAGAGGATTAGTAGATATAAATTCAAAAGCAAAAAATTCTAGTAACTATACTCAATGCGACTCTCTTTTAATGGGAAATAAATGTGGAGCACATACTGTTCCTTATATAAAGAACAAAAATTTTGACTCAAATGTTGCTCATGAAGCAACAACGTCAAAAATAAGTGAAGAGCAATTGCACTATTGTCAACAAAGAGGATTAAATCCTGAGGAAGCTGTTGGGTTAATCGTTAATGGATTTTGCAAAGAAGTTCTTCAGCAATTACCAATGGAGTTTGCTGTAGAGGCACAAAAACTTGTTGGAATTAGTCTTGAAGGGAGCGTGGGTTAATGCTGAAAATTAATAACTTAAACGCAAATGTTGAAAATAAGTCAATTTTAAAGGGATTTTCACTAAATATAAACCCAGGTGAGGTTCATGCAATAATGGGTCCTAATGGCTCTGGAAAAAGTACGTTATCTAATATTTTATCGGGAAAAAAAGGTTACGAGGTATCTGGAGAAATATTATTTGAAAATAAAAATTTATTTGAACTTGAAACTGAGGAAAGAGCGCACAAAGGTATATTTTTAGCCTTCCAATATCCTTTAGAAATTCCTGGGGTAAATACTAATATTTTTTTAAAGACTTCTCTAAATGCAATTAGAAAAGCTCGTGGACAAAAAGAACTTGATGCTATCGAGTTTTTAAAACTCGTAAAAGAAAAAGCTAAAGAACTGAAATTTGATGAAGAAAAACTTAATAGGCAATTAAATGTAGGCTTCTCTGGTGGAGAAAAGAAGAAAAATGAAATTCTACAAATGTCAATGCTGGCGCCAAAACTTTCAATTTTAGATGAAACAGACTCAGGTTTAGATATAGATGCTCTAAAAATAGTTGCAGATGGTGTAAACACATTAAGGAATAATGAAAATTCTTTTTTAATCATTACTCATTATCAAAGACTATTAGATTATATTAAGCCAGATTTCGTTCACGTTTTAATGAATGGAAGGATTATCAAATCAGGTGGACCTGAACTTGCAGAAGAATTAGAAAAAAAAGGATATGAGAGTTTTAATTAGATGAAGGAACAATTAAAAATAGATTTTAACAAAATTAAAGAAGTTTCTAATTTTTCTAATAGAGATATTGAGATAAAAAAATCTTACCTAAATAAATTTATTGAAAATGGTTTCCCAAATAGAAAACAAGAAAATTGGAAGTTTTTAGATATAAATCAAATAATTATTAATAATATTTCAGATTTGAGCTTTTATAATGACTATTCAATTGAAAATAAGATTGATCCATCAATTTTTATTGATGATTTAGAACATAATAAAATTATTTTTATTAATGGAAGAGTTGAAAAAATTGACTTTAGTTATGAGGATAAAAAACAGATTGAAATAATTGAGGACTCTTACACAATTGATAAGTCTGAAAACAACAATTCATTAATTGATTTGAATATTGCTTTAAGTAATAAACATTTTAAAATTTTAATTAAAAAAGACTACTCATTAAAAAAACCTTTAATCATTTATCATTTGTCCAATGAGAAAATGAAATCAAAGAATATTAATTTAAGGTTAGATTTTGAACTTGAACAAAACAGCTCACTAAAATTAATAGATTTCTTTAGTGATGATAGTGAAAAAAATTTTATGAATATTTTTTACAATTTTAATTTGGATAGAGATGCGATTCTTAAAAATTATAAAATTGATAAGTCGTTGAATAAAAATCTAAAATATTCATTTAATAATATAGATCAAAAACAAAATAGTATTTCTGAAACTTTTGTTTTTTCTGCAGGTTCAGATTATTTCAAAAATGAGATAAATTGTAATCTAAAAGGCGAATATTCTTCAGCATTTATAAATGGTATTTTTTCGTTAGATGATAATAAACAGCACGAAATAAGAACTACTATAAATCATTTGGTTGAAAATACAAAAAGCTATCAGTTAATTAAGAGTGTGCTCGGAAAAAATACAAAGTCTGCTTATCAAGGAAGAATATATGTAGACTCAAAGGCTCAGAAAACAGATGGATATCAATTAAGTAAAGCAATTTTGTTAGACGAGACCTCAGAGTTTAACGCAAAACCTGAATTAGAAATTTATGCTGATGATGTTAAATGTTCTCATGGATCAGCATCTGGTAGTCTTGATGATAATTCAATTTTTTATTTAATGTCTAGAGGACTAAATTATAAACAAGCTAAAGGACTATTAATAAATGGTTTTTTGCTTGATGTAATCGAAAAGATTACTGACGCTGAAATTAAAGATTTATTAAAAAAAATGATCGGTTTAAAAAAATGAACATAGATAATATCAAAAAAGAGTTTCCTATCTTTGATGAAAAGATACAAAACAATGATCTAGTTTATTTGGACAGTGCTAATTCTTCTCAAAAACCTAAAGTTGTTATTGATAGAATAAATGAATTCTATACTAAAGAATTTTCAAATGTGGGCAGAAGTATTCATTATTTGGCAGTGGCAGCTACAAATTTATACGAAAATACACGATCTTCTGTCCAAAAATATATTAATGCAAAAGATAAAAATGAGATTGTATTTACTAAGGGTGCAACTGAAGCACTCAATTTAGTTGCTAATACACTTGGCCAAAAGTATTTGAATGAAGGTGACGAAATTTTACTCACTGAGTTAGAGCATCATTCAAATTATGTACCATGGCACTATTTGAGAAAATCAAAAAATATAAAGATTAATTTTGCTGAAATAAATGAAGAGGGAGAAATTCCAATTGAAAATATTGAAAAAAAAATTACGCCAAAAACAAAGGTGATTGCCATTAATCATCTATCGAATGTCACTGGCGCAATCCTACCAATCAAAGAGATTACTGAGCTTGCACACGCAAAAGATATAATTGTTGTTGTAGATGGATGTCAAGGTGCACCACATTTGAAACTTGATGTGCAAGATCTGGACTGTGATTTTTATGCAATTTCTTGTCATAAAATGTATGGACCGACTGGACTTGGAATTTTGTATGGAAAAAAAAAATGGCTTGAAGAATTACCACCTTATCAAGGTGGTGGTGGAATGATTAAAGAGGTTAAAAAAGATCGTATTACTTATGGTGATCTTCCAAATAAGTATGAAGCAGGCACTATGGCCACTGCACAGGTGATAGCTTTTGATAAGTCTATCAAATTTTTAGAAAGTATTGGAATTGAAAATATAATTAAACATGAAAAAGAATTAATAGAATATGGTCAAGAAATTTTAAAAAAGAATAATTCAGTAAAAATAATTGGCAATCCAAAAGATAAAGGCGGTGTAATATCGTTTACGATTGAAGGGGTACATCCACATGACATCGCGACAATACTTGACGAAGATGGTGTAGCTATTAGAGCTGGACACCATTGCTGTCAAATTTTACATGACAAACTCGAGATTCCTGCTAGTGCAAGAGCATCAGTAGGTGTCTATAATACTAAAAGTGATTTTGATCAATTAAACGAGTCTATAAACAAATGTAAAAAAATTTTTGATTTAAAATGAATTTAAAAGAATTATATCAAGAAATAATTTTAGAACATGGAAAAAATCCAAGGAATTTGAGGAAGACTGAGAATTTTAATAAAGATGCTAAAGGGAATAATCCTTTATGTGGGGATAATGTCCATGTTTATCTAAAATTGAATAATCAAAGAAAAGTTGAAGATATTTCTTTTGAAGGAAGTGGTTGCGCAATATCAATGGCCTCAGCTTCAATAATGACAGATTTGATTAAAGGCAAAAGTGACAATGAAGCAAAGGAGATCATAGACGATTTTCTTGGAATGATAAAAGAAAATCCTGAATTAAAGTCTACGATTTTAGAGGAAGATGATAAAACAAAACTAATGTGTCTATCCGGAGTAAAACAATATCCTATGAGAGTAAAATGTGCTACTTTATCATGGCATACTTTGATTTCTGCAATGGAAGATGACGGAAAGCAAGTGAGCACAGAAGATTAATATTATGGAAATAAAAGAAAAAATTATAAACGAAATTAGAAAAATTTATGATCCTGAGTTACCAGTTAATATTTATGAACTTGGTTTAATTTATGATATTCAAGTAAAAGGAAAAAAAGCTGAAATTAAAATGACCTTAACCACACCAAATTGTCCTGTTGCAGAGAGTTTACCAAAAGAAGTAAAAGAAGGAGCTATGCAAGTTGAAGAAATTGATGATGTTGATCTTCAACTAGTTTGGGACCCACCTTGGAACAAAGATATGATGTCAGATGCTGCTAAGTTGGAGTTAAATTTGTAATGAATCCTGTAATTAAATTAAGTGAAAATGCAGCAAACAGAATTAAAGAAATCATGTCTAGTGCCGAAAAAGATGCTTTAGGAGTGAGAGTTTCAGTTAAATCTGGAGGATGCGCAGGCATGTCATATGTAATGGAATATTCTAAAGAACTTAATCCGAATGATGAGGTAATTGAGGACAAGGGAGTTAAGATTTTTATAGATTCTGCTGCAGTGATGTATTTATTAGGTACTGAAATGGATTACAAAAAAGAGGATTTTTCCTCAACTTTTGTGTTCAATAATCCCAATGAAACAGAGAGATGTGGTTGCGGGGAGTCCTTTAAAGTAGAATAAAATTTAGTATCCCATAAGTTGCATAGCTGTATTGCTTAAAATGCATATCTAGTATATAATAATTACATGAACGTTTTTGAATTTAGAAATTTATTAGCGTCTGAAGACAGAAAAGAAAAAAGAAAAAGCTTACAAAGATCTTTGATCAAATCTGTTGAAACAGGAGCTAATGGAACTCAAGATTACGTTGTTAAAAAAGGTTCTGGCAAAAACAAAATTGCCACTACTAGACAATAATTTTTAACAACTATAATACATATCGAACTCTATTGGGTGTGGTGTGTGTTCGAAATTATGTATTTCCTCAAATTTTAAAGCAATGTAAGCATCTATCTGATCATCAGTGAATACGTTACCTTGTTTTAAAAAATCTCTGTCCTTATCCAAACTTTCCATTGCTTCTCTTAATGAGCCACAAACAGTAGGGATTTTTTTAACTTCATTTTCAGATAAAGCATAAAGATCTTTATCGAAAGATTTACCTGGATCAATTTTATTTTTAATACCATCTAGTCCAGCCATAAGCATTGCTGCAAAAGTTAAGTATGGGTTTCCAGCTGCATCACCAAATCTAATTTCACATCTCGCAGCTTTTTTACTTAGAGTGATAGGGATCCTACATGAAGCTGACCTGTTTCTCGCTGAGTACGCTAATAACACTGGGGCTTCAAATCCCGGGATCAATCTTTTGTAACTATTGGTTGTTGCGTTTGAAAAAGCGTTTATAGCTTTTGCATGTTTTAAAATTCCACCAATATAGTGTAAAGCTAAATCGGATAAGCCAGCATATTTATCTCCTGAAAATAATGCTGTATTTCCTTTCCAAATTGATTGGTGCACGTGCATACCTGATCCATTATCACCTTTTACTGGTTTAGGCATAAAAGTTGCAGTTTTTCCAAATGAATGTGAAACCATATGAACCGCATACTTATATAATTGCAAGTTATCTGCTTGATCAACTAAAGTTCCAAAATACATTCCAAGTTCATGCTGACTTGGAGCAACTTCATGGTGATGTTTCTCAACTTTAATACCCATGTCTTTCATTGCTTTTAAATATTCACTTCTCATATCTTGTGCACTATCAACAGGAGGAACTGGGAAGTAACCACCTTTGATACCAGGTCTATGTCCCATATTTCCATTTTCATATTTTTTTCCAGTGTTGTAAGGGCCTTCAGTACTATCAATTTTGAAGCCAGTTTCATTCATGTCATTTTTAAATCTTACATCATCGAATACAAAAAATTCAGCTTCTGGACCAAAAAATGCTTTGTCACCAATTCCAGATTCTTTTAAATATGCCTCAGCTTTTTTTGCTGTTCCTCTAGGATCTCTTTCGTAAGGATCTTTTTTTATTGCATCCAAAATATCACAAAAAATGTTTAATGTATTATGAGACGTAAACGGATCAACCACAGTTCTGCTTAAATCAGGTTTTAAAATCATGTCAGATTCATTAATAGCTTTCCAACCTGCAATTGAGGAGCCATCAAAGAAAATTCCATCGTTTAACATATCTTCGTCAACTACCTTGGTGTCCATTGTAACATGTTGAAGTTTACCTCTAGGGTCAGTGAATCTTAGATCAACATAATCGATCTCTTTGTCTTTAATAACTTTTAATACATTTTTTGCACTCATTATATCTCCTCTGTAATCTTGTGGGTTGTGATACCAAATAAAGACTGATAAATAATCCTCTTTTACTTAATAACACCTATGCATTTTTAACATAAGTGTATATTGAAAAGACTAAGAATACTAACAATTCAGAGTTGAATAATGACATTACTTGATAAAGAACCAGTTCGAAGAGTTGGAAGAATTATTAGAGAATTCGATCAAAATTTAAGTGTTAGTGTTTTAGAAACATCAGCTAGAACTGCTTTAGAAGCCGCATCTTCTTTAGGATGTGAGGTAGGAGCAATTGTTAAAAGCTTACTTTTTAAGACAGATAATAAGTTTACTTTATTTTTGGTTGCTGGAGATAAGAAAGCTTCACTAAGAAAAATTAAGAAAAATATTAAATTTGATGATGTTTCTATGGCTAATGCTGAAGATGTAAAAAAAATTACTGGTTATACTATTGGTGGTGTTTCACCAGTAGGCCATTTAAAAAATGTTGATATTTACATAGATAATTCTTTAAATAGGTTTGATTTTTTATTTGCTGCTGCAGGTCATCCAAATTGTATATTTAAAATCAATTTCTCAGATTTAAAGAAAATTACAAAAGGAACAATTGAAGATATTACCGAATGAGACAACCAAAACTATTAGATTATCTTTTATTAATTTTGTTAGCTTTAATATGGGCATCAGCTTTTTTTAATATCAAAATTGCAACCTATTCATTTGGACCAATTACCATTGCATTTTTAAGAGTGTTTTTTGGAGCAATACCAGTTTTGTTGCTTTGTTATTATAAAAAGATAAAGATCGAAGCTTTTTCAAAAGATTGGTATTGGTTCGCAATTATAGGATTTATAAATCTAGTAGCTCCTTTTTTTTTAATTGCCTACGGCGTGCAATCAGTTCAAAGTAATTTGGCTGCGATATTGATGTCAACTACACCATTAAGTTCAACTGTGCTTGGCCATTTTTATACAAAGAATGAGAAATTCAATTTCATCAAAACAATAGGAATCTTAATTGGTTTTTCTGGAATACTTTATTTATTTTCTGATAATATTTTGATTAATGAAAATAATTTTTTTTCCGCAATACTAATTCTATTAGGCTCAACTTGTTATGTAATAGGTGGTGTTCTAACCTTAAAAATTAGTAAGAAAAAAAATGAAAATGTAACTGGCTCAATACTGGTTTGGGCAGTTTTGATTTTGATACCTATTGTAAGTATTGTTGAACAACCATGGAATGTCTCGCCAAGGTTAGATTCAACAATATCCGTGATATATCTTGGCCTAGTTTCTACTGGAATTGCATGGTTATTGAGATTTAGAATTTTAGTTAATAATGGACTGATATTTCAGTCACAAGTTTCATATTTAATTCCAATTTTTGGAACTATCTTGAGTTATATTTTCCTGAAGGAATTGATCACTTTCAAAGTTTTGATATCTCTTATTGCAGTATCAGTAGGAATTTATTTTGTGAGAAAAGCAGACAATAAAATTAGTAAAATAAAGCTCGATTAATACAATTCTTAGTTGAAAACATTATTGACCCATTTACATCATTCCCAAAAAGGTTTTTAATTAATTTATATAAATAACAAGAGGAGAAAAAAATGAGTGCAGAAGCAATGAAAGTGTCATCTGTATTAGATACTTCTCATTTAAAGGTTAAATTTCCGTTCAAAGCAAAATATGGAAACTACATTAATGGAAAATTTGTAGAACCAAAATCAGGCAAGTATTTTGATAATGTAAGCCCGATCTCAAATGAGAAAATCTGTTCAGTTGCACGATCAGACGAAAAAGACGTAGAAGCAGCATTAGATGCAGCTCACGCAGCCTTCCCAGAGTGGGGAAAAACAGACATCACAACAAGATCAAACATATTATATAAGATCGCTGATGTTTTAGAAAAAAATCTAAACTTACTCGCAACAGCTGAATGTTTAGATAATGGAAAGCCAATAAGAGAATGTATGGCAGCAGATTTACCTTTGGTTGTTGATCATTGGAGATATTTTGCTGGTGTAATAAGAGCAGAAGAGGGATCAATTGCAGAAATTAGCAATTCTCAATACTCTTACAACATACCTGAACCTTTAGGAGTAGTTGGTCAAATAGTTCCTTGGAACTTCCCATTACTTATGGCTACATGGAAACTAGCACCAGCTCTTGCAGCAGGTAACTGTTCAGTTTTAAAACCAGCTGAGCAAACGCCAGCATCGATAATGGTGATGATGGAACTTATTGGGGATTTATTACCTCCAGGAGTTGTCAACATTGTTAGTGGTTTTGGATTAGAGGCAGGTAAACCTTTAGCATCATCAAAAAGAGTTGCTAAAGTTGCATTTACTGGTGAAACAACAACAGGAAGATTGATAATGCAGTATGCTGCACAAAACATAATTCCAATTACTTTGGAATTAGGTGGAAAATCTCCAAACATTTTCTTTGAGGATATCATGGATAAAGATGATGATTTCTTCGATAAATGTATTGAAGGTTTCGTTATGTTCAATCTTAACCAAGGTGAGGTTTGTACTTGTCCGAGTAGAGCTTTAGTTCAAGAGTCAATCTATGATAAATTCATGGAAAGAGCTATAGCTAGAACAAAAGCTGTTGTTCAAGACAACCCTTTAAAAATGGAAACTATGATTGGAGCACAGGCTTCCGTAGAACAAATGGAGAAGATTAAATCTTATCTTGATCTAGGGAAAAAAGAAGGTGCGAAAGTCCTAACAGGAGGAAGTGTTGCAAAACTTAACAGTGGATTAGAAAAAGGTAATTACATTCAACCAACTGTTTTTGAAGCAAAAAATGATATGAGAATATCTCAAGAAGAAATCTTCGGACCTGTTGTGTCTGTAATTAAATTTAAAGATGAAGCAGAGGCATTAAAAATTGCCAATGATACTCTTTATGGTTTAGGAGCAGCTGTTTGGACTAGAAATGGTAATATTGCTTATAGAATGGGTAGAGCAATACAAGCAGGGATAGTATGGACTAATTGTTATCATGCATACCCAGCTCACTCACCATTTGGTGGATACAAACAATCTGGAGTTGGTAGAGAAACTCACAAAATGATGCTTAATCATTACAGACAGAATAAGAATCTACATGTTTCTTACGCTGAGAAAAAATTAGGCTTCTTTTAATCAAATAATATATACTGGTCCATGATTCGATATCATGGGCCAGAGAAAAAATATGAAAGTATCTGCAACAAATTCGGCACTTAGTTTATTATCTGAACTTAAAGAAAAATATGGTGAAAAGTTAATGTTTCATCAATCAGGTGGATGTTGTGATGGGAGTGCACCTATGTGTTTCCAAGAAGGTGAATTTCCATTGGGAGATAACGATATTAAACTTGGCGAAATAGGTGGAGTTCCATTTTATATGAATGGTGATCAATATGAAAAATGGAAACATACTGATCTTACGATAGATGCTGTAAAAGGAATTGGTGGAATGTTTTCATTAGATAATGGAACTGGAAGAAGATTTTTAACTAAATCTGAAATATGCCTCGTAGTGGATAACGATAATCCAAATCATTAAATTTATTTAACAATGCCGATTTTTTTAAGTTCACAAAAAATTGTGAAGGATTGGATTGATTATAACAATCATATGAATGTTTCTTATTATCTTTTGATCTTTGATAAATATGGGGCTGATATATTAAATGACGCCTTTAAAATGGGTGAGTATTCTGCAAGGACTACCGGAAAAAGTACGATGATTGTTGAGTCTCATATTACATATAATCAAGAACTAAAGATGAATGATGAGGTAGATGTTAATTTAGTTTTTTTTGATCACGATAAAAAAAGGTTGCAATACAAGATGGAAATGATCCATAAGCAAAAGCAATATTTAGCATCTACGATTGAAGTCCTTGCATTATATGTTGATTTAAATACTCGAAAAGTCTCAGAATTCGAAGGAGATAAATTAGAAATTATGGATAATTATATTAAAAATAATATAAAAAAGTTTGATAATACTAATCTTAAGTTTTCTTCTAAATTGAAAAAGTAAATAAATTTACTTCCAGCCCGCGCACTGGAAGTAATAATCTATTTATTGTCCTGGCGCTTTGTATGCACCTGACGCAACTTCACTTGCTTTAACAGTAGCTTTATTAAAATCAATAGCTTCTAACATTGTTAAATTTTTAACTGCACCTGATGCTTCTACTACAAGTTTTACTGCCGCAAAGTCTTCAAACGTTGTAAGTTCATTTACAACTATAAAGTCATATGGACCTCTAACTATATCCATACTATGCATTGTTCCACCCATAGCTTTTGTTAATTGTTCAACTACTGCTTTTCTATCACTTTTAGGATCTTTTAAAAAACCTTGAAAAGCTTTTTCAGTGTAGTTTCCCATTATATATGCTTTCATATATTACCCCTTTCTTTATTTAAAAAATATTACAGCAAAATTTATGTCTGTAGAAGTGGTATATTTGTCTAATTGTTTTCTATTCGGTCCATTTCTTTAAGTTCGACTTCTAACTTATCTAATTCCTCACCACCTGCCATCATGCTTAAAAGTTTTTCTCTAGATATATCTTTTTTTTGAAATGTCCCCATACTTTTTCCTCGATTTAAAACTGTAAAACTATTTCCAACAGGATAAGCATGATGAACGTTGTGTGTTATTAAAATTACAGCTAAACCTTGTGATGCTGCTTTAACAATATATTTCAGGACCATTGAAGCTTGATGTACACCTAATGCTGATGTTGGTTCATCTAATACCAAAACTTTTGCCCCAAAATAAATTGCTCTAGAAATAGCGAGACATTGTCTTTCACCTCCAGACATCGTACCGACGGCTTGTGATGGGTCTCTCACATCAATACCTATTTGTCCCATTCTTTCTGCAGCTATAGTGTTTGCTTTTTCAATATCAAAAGTTTTGAAAAAAGGTAAACCTTTTTGTGGCTCTCTGCCCATAAAAAAATTTCTAGTTACACTCATAAGGGAAACTAATGCTAAATCTTGATAAACAGTACCTATCCCAATATCCAAAGCATCTCGTGGTGAGTCAAAAACTATTTTTTGATCTTCAAAAATAATTTCACCTTCATCAGGCTTATGAACGCCTGCTAAAGTTTTTATCAAAGTAGATTTTCCAGCTCCATTGTCACCAAGTAAGCACATTATTTCGCCTTTTTTAAGTTTCATGGTGACGTCTTTTAAAGCAATTACTTTACCAAAAAATTTACTTATATTATTGAATTGAACTAAATAATCAGACATCACTTAGTCTCCGTAACTTTTTTTCTAATATAATTATTGAATACTACTGCAATTAACATCATTGCGCCTAAAAAAACCTTAAACCAATCAGTATCCACATCTGTATAAAAAATTCCCATTGATACAGTGCCAAAAATAATAGCGCCCAATGCTGCTCCGATGGCAGAGCCATAACCTCCAGTCAAAAGACAACCGCCAACCACGGCAGCTGCTATTGCTTCCAATTCTTTTAAAGTTCCTCTCATAGTATCTGCAGAACCTGCATCTAAAACTTGAATACAAGCAAATATTGTCGATGCCACAGCTGTTCCAATAAATAGACTTATTTTTACTCTTCCAACAGGTACACCAACATTTGTAGCACCAACTTTATCTCCACCTGATGCAAATATCCAATTTCCATATCTAGTTTTCATAAGTATCCAAGTCGCAAATAATGTAAGAGCAATAAACCATATTACTGATGGTGGAATACCTGTAGCTAATGGTGTACCGTCAGTTCTCAGTGCAATTAATTTCATCGATCCTAGCCATGTGAATAACCATTGAAAAGTATCTGTTGCAAACAACCAAGCGATTGGATCATCCTCTATTAAAACTCTTAACCCTGGTACTTGAGTTCTTCCTGTAATTAATCTCGTAATAGCCAAAGTTGCTCCTCTTAAAATGAACAACATTGCAAGAGTTACTATGAAGGATGGAAGACCAGTTTTTACTACCATTATACCATTGAAATAACCAATTAGTACTGCCATAGCAAAAGCAAAAATAATACTCGTCCATAAAGGCCAGCCCCAATAAATTGCAGGTATAGCGATACAGATTCCTGCAAAACCAATCATTGATCCAATTGATAAATCAAACTCTCCACCGATCATTAACATTGCAGCAGCAATAGCAATAATTCCTAAATTAGCTGAAACATCTAAAAAATTTAATGTCCCATAAGCGCTAAACATTCCAGTGTCACCAGCAACTATTCCAAAAAAAATAAAAACTAAAATTGAGCCACCCAAAGCACCAAGCTCTGGTCTGTTTAATAAAACTCTAAGAGGTGAAATTTTTTTAAGTCTTTCATCTTGTCCACTATCTTTTTTAGATTGAATACTCTCTGATTTTACAGACATATAAAAATTATAATTTAAAGATGATTAAAAAAAAGGCCTGACTAACATTAGTCAGGCCTTTAATTCATATTTTTATCTATAACCTTGAGCTGCCCATTTAATTACTTTAGACGCATTGTCAGGAGTTACAAACCCAGGTCCAGTCATTACTACACCTGCCGGCATTGTTCCCCATCTCATATATTGTCCAAAGATAGCTATTGGTAAATATCCTTGTAGATATTGCTGTTGGTCAATTAAAAACTCTACTTTTCCTGCAGCAGCAGCTTTTAACATATTTGGAGACATATCAAATGTTCCTAATCTTACAGAACCAACTTTTCCAGCTGACTCAAGTGCTTTCAATGCTGCTTCACCAGACAATCCAGCACCTAAAGTTAGAATAGTGTCATAGCCACCACCTAATTTTGCAGCAACAGCTTTTTGAATTTCTGTTGGGTCATTTGAAGTACCTAAAATATCAACAGATCCACCAAAACCTTTTTTGAAACCAGCACATCTTCTATCAAGTGCAACGTTTCCTACCTCATGGTTAACACATAATGCTTTTTTTCCACCAGCGGCTTTCATTTTTTGTCCACCACCTACACCTGCTTCAAACTCAGTTTGTCCAACGTGTGCACTAATTCCTAAAGATGCATAATCATCAGATCCAGAGTTCATTGATATTACAGGAATACCAGCAGCAATCGCAGCTTTAACTGATTTTCCTAAAGCAGCAGCATCTGGTAATGTTATCACAATACCTTTCGGTTTTTGTGATACAGCATTATCAATTAATTTTGCCATTTCTACCATGTCGAAAGTAGCTGGTGCTGTGTATTTGCAAGACACTCCCATGTCTTTACATCCAGCATCAACTCCATTTTTAGCAACTGACCAGAAAGGATCATTTGCTTGACCATGAGAAACCACAATTATATCTACAGCTAAAGCAGATACAGACATCATTGCCCATGCAGCTAAAGCTAATATAAAGTTTTTTATTGTTTTCATTATTTTCCTCTAATTAAAGTTAACTTTTAAAAATAAAATCTAATCAAAATATTATTTGGTTGTAAAGCAGACAGGTTGCATTCTACTTATGGTTGATTCAATTAAAGATTAAGTTTTTCAAACTTTTTTGACTGTAAAGATTTTTGAGCTGCATTCGCAATTATCAGAGCTTTTCTTCCCTCTTCAAATCCTGCAAGAGGTTGAATTTTCTTTCTTATAAATTTTGCAAAATCCTTTAGTTGATTTTTATAAGCATCTTTATACCTCTCAATAAAAAAATTAAGCAAAGGAGATTTGTTCGAAGTTGATTGTGCAGAATATAAAGATGTCTCGTTTTGTCTTTTATTTTCTGAAATTAACATACCTTTTGATCCAAATAATTCTATTCTTTGATCATAACCGAAACTACAATGTCTGGAATTAGTTATTATGCACTGAACACCAGCTTTAGATCTAATTATGGTAGATGCTAATTCAAAATCTTTAATTTTATCAAATCTTTTGTCTGATATGTTGCTACCAGAAGCTATTATTTTCGCAGGCTCATCATTACCAAGGTAGAATCTAACAAGATCAAAATCATGGATCATCATATCTCTAAAAATACCACCAGATTCTTTTAGATATTTCATAGTTGGTGGGGCAGGATCACGACTAGTGATAATAATTTTTTCTAATTTACCTATTTTTCCACTTAGTAATTGTTTTCTTAAATTATTGTGTGTTGGGTCATATCGTCTATTAAAACCTAATTGTATTTTTGGATTTAATCTTTTAATTTTTTTTTTGCAGGACTCAATTTTCTTAATACTTAAATCCAGTGGTTTTTCACAAAAGATAATTTTTTTATTCTTAATACCATCTAAAATAAATTTAATATGTGTTGATGTTGTTGAGGCAATAAAAATAGCTTTTATATCTTTATCTTTATAAGCCAAAGATGGATTGTTTATAGCTTTTGTTTTTAATGTTTTTGAATACTTTTTAGATAATTTTTGTTCAATGTCATAAATATATTTAAGATTAAAATCTTTACTACGCATTAAATTTTTTCCATGCATAATACCAATTCTACCAAGTCCAAATAAAGCTATATCAATCATTTAAAATTTGTATTAAAATAATAACTTAACTAAAAAAATTTCTTATGTCAGTAAAATTAGGAGTTGCACCCATTGCATGGAGTAATGATGACATGCCTGAGTTAGGTGGTGACACCTCATTAGAACAATGTTTAAAAGAAGCCAATGAAGCAGGCTATATAGGCATAGAGTCTGGCGGAAAATTTCCAAAGAAATCTTCGGAATTAATTCCAAAATTAGATCAATTTAATCTTAAACTTTGCTCAGGATGGTATGGTGCTAATCTAAGAAAAAATTCTGTTGAGGAAGAAAAAAAATCCATTCAAGAACAACTAGATTTATTTAAAGATTGTGATGCACCTTGTATAGTTTTTGCGGAAGTTTCTGGTTCTATTCAAGGAGATCCTAATAGAAAATTATCAACTCGGCCTCAAATGGAAAGGGACGAATGGCAGAAGTTTTGTGAAAAAATTTCTGAACTAGGAAAATATTTAGAGGATGAAGGAATGCCTTTGGCATATCATCATCACATGGGAACAGTAATTGAAACTCAAAAAGATACTGAAAGACTTATAGAAAATACTCATGAAAGTGTAAAATTAACATTAGATACAGGACACATGTTATTTGCAAAAGGGGACTCAAAATACATATTACAAAATTATCATGAAAGAATTTTGCACGTCCATTGTAAAGATATAAGAAAACAAGTTCTTGAAAAATCTTTAAAAGAGGATTTAAGTTTTAGAGGTGCTTTTTTAGAGGGTGCGTTTACAGTACCAGGAGATGGTTGTATTGATTATCAACCTTTATTTAATGTATTAAAAAATAATAATTATTCAGGATGGTTGGTGGTTGAGGCAGAGCAGGATCCGGCAAAAGCAAATCCGTTAGAATATGCGAAAATTGGTTATAATTATCTTACAGATACATTGAAAAAATCTGAAATTGAAATTTATAAAAATTGATTATCTATAGAGTGAAGTTAGTTCATTATTTCCAGCAGCAACACATGGAGATTTAAAACAAGTACCAACAACCCATTCAGATCCAGGATCAGGTAAAAAATTTGATGACATCACAAATATAACACCCATCTCAACTGATTGCCCCGCCTTACCTTCTGCTTTAATTCTAGGATCAGGATCAGTTTTTACTTTAGTATACTCTGAAAAGGGATTCTCTATATTAAGATTTTTGTTTATATAATTCACAACTTTGGATGAGGACCACTCGCCATTACACGGATCACCCCAAACAGTCAATTTACCTTCATCATTATTCCCGCAATTATTTATTTCTCCATTGATAAAATCGACTACTTTCTTATGGTTTTCTTTAACCAAGTTAGCTTTTGCTTCAACTGCGGGCCTTGTACTTGCGGTCCAAATCAACATTCCAACCACATATACTAATGATAACAATACTAATGCTTCTAATAGTCCAAAATTTTTGAAATTTATTCGCATAATTAAAGTTTAATAATTTTTGATTTGTCTAATTTTTTTTCAAAAAAATCAATTATATTTTGTATTGTTTCTTTTCCCATTCTTATCATGCATTCCTCAGTAAATGCAGCGGTATGAGGACTTAAAAAAACTTTATTGTTTTTTAGCAAAGGATTATCCTCTTTAGGTGGTTCTGTTTCAAAAACATCTAAACCTGCACCGAATATAAGACTTTCATTTAATGCTTTATCTAAGTCATTCTCATTAATCATTCCACCTCTTGCAGCATTAATAATTATACAATTTTTCCTCATTGTTTTAAGTAAGTCATAATTAATAATATTTTTCGTTTTTTCATTAAGAGGCATATGTAAAGAAATGGCATCCATAGATTTTACTGCTTCTGTAAGATCTTCAACTTTTTTTCCACCCAATTCCTCAATAATATCTTTTGAAACAAATGGATCATAAACAAAAACATTCATTTCAAATCCTTTGCATCTTCTAATTAAAGATTGACCAATTCTACCAAATCCAGCAATTAAAATATTTTTTTTCCAAAGTTCAATTGTTTTTGGAAGTTTGTTTCTATTAGAAAAATTTCCTGTTTTAACAGCCTCATCATACATGTTTTTTCTCTTTGATATATTGAGCAACATAAACATAACATGTTCTGCCACCGCAACAGCATTTGCTGTAGCCGTAATTGCCAAGGTGATATTTTTTTCTTTAGAAGACTTGAGATCAATATTGTCGTACCCAACGCCATGGCGAGATATAATCTTAAGTTTTTTTGATATATTGATTAATTCGCTAGATAAATTTGCTGTTCTAATTGATAGACCATCACACTCCAAAATTTTTTGTTTAATATCTTTCTCATCTATATTTTCAATAATCTCATAATCATAATTTGGGTTATTCTTTATGAGATCTATCCCCGCTTTATGAATAGGTTGAATTATCAAAATTTTTTTTTTATCTGACACTTAAATTTAGTAAGCTTTGGAGTCTTCTTTTGATTTGATTGATTTTAATTTAGATACAGCGTCTTTTGCACCTGCACTCATATACCTTTGATCGGATCCAATGGTTACCAAATTAAATCCTAAATTAAGCATTTTTTTTGCATACTCTGGACTAGCATTATGAATACCTGCAAAAATTTTATTTTTTTTTGCATGTTCCAATATATTCAAAATCTTTTCATAAGTTGGACTTCCTTCAGGATTATCAAAAGCTGGTTTTTGACCTATAGCCAGACTTAAATCAGCAGGTCCAATATAAATTCCATCTATTCCAGGCGTACTCATAATTTCATCTAATTTATCTAAGGCTTCTTTTGTCTCTATCATTGCCATTTTTAAAATCTCATCATTTGCAAAATCTCCATAATCTGAACCTCCATAAATTAATCCTCTGATTGGTCCAAAACTTCTATACCCTTTAGGGGGATACATGCATGCTTGAACAAATTTTTCAGCTTCAAATTTGTTGCTCACCATTGGACAAATTACGCCGTAGCACCCTGCATCTAAAATTTTCATTATTTGTCCTGGTTCATTCCAGTTTACTCTTGCTAAAGGAGTAACATCTGTAGATGAAATTGATTGCAGCATTTGTAATGCATTTGGATAATCTATAACACCATGTTGCATATCAATTGTAAGCGAGTCCCAACCTTGATGAGACATTACTTCCGCTGAAAAAGAGCTAGGAATTTGTAACCAGCCATTAATTATTTGCTCACCATCTCTCATCATCTTTTTTATTTTATTTGGTCTCATTTTAAGATTTCAAACCAAGGTGAGTGTACTTTATATTAAGATAATCTTTAATTGCCATTGAACCACCTTCACGTCCATATCCAGTTTGTTTAATTCCACCAAAAGGTGCCTCAGCTATCGCAACTGCAGGAGTATTAACCGCTACAGTACCAGTTTCCATTAATTCTGAAGCTCTGTGAGCTTTGTCCATAGAATTTGTATAAATATAACTACATAATCCTAAGTCATTATCATTAGCTCTCTCAACTACTTCATCAAAAGTTTTAAATGACAACATTGGAACTAATGGACCAAATGGTTCTTGTTTCATTATTGTAAAATTATCCTTTACATTGTCAAAAACTGTTGGCTCATAAAAATATCCTTTGTTAAAACCTTGAGGTCTTTTTCCACCCAATAAAACTTTTGCTCCTTCCTTTTTAGTTGTTTCAACTAATTCTTCAATTTCTCCTAATCTTTTTGCAGTTGTTAGAGGACCTAACTGAACTCCCTCATCTAAACCATTACCAATTTTTAATTTTTTTGTTCTTTCAATAAACGCATTAATGAATTCGTCTTTTTTATTTTCTTGTATATAAAATCTGTTAGGTGAAATACAAACTTGACCATTATTTCTAAATTTTGCAGTAATTGCCATATCTGCAACTTTATTTATATCAACATCATCAAAAACTATAAAAGGTGAGTGTCCACTAAGCTCCATAGTGACTCTTTGAACTTTGTCTGCGGCCTTTTTTAAGATTAATTTACCTACTCTTGTTGATCCAGTAATAGAAACCTTTTTAATAATATCAGACTCTAACAACTCATTTGAAATACTTTCAGGGTCTCCTGATAATAAGTTTACAACTCCAGGAGGGACTCCCGCTTCTTTACAAATATCTACTAACTCCATTACTGTTCCTGGAGTAATTACATCAGGCTTACAAATTACTGAACATCCGGCAGCTAATGCTGTTGAAATTTTTCTTGCTGCTAGAATTAAAGGAAAATTCCATGGCACTAAAGCTGCCACAACTCCAACTGGCTGATAATAAACATGAACTCTGGTATCTGGAAATCGACTTTCGACTGTTTGTCCATAAATTCTTTTTGTTTCTTCAGCATTCCACTCAAAAATATCAGCAGCCCCACCAGTTTCGCCAATTCCCTCTGCTAAAGGTTTTCCAACTTCAATCGTTAACCATTTTGCTAAAACATCTTGTTTTTTTCTTAAAAGATCAGCAATTTTTCTAATAATATATGATCTCTGCCAAGGTAAAGTGTTTTTCCAAACTTCCAAACCTTTCTCTGCAGATTTAAGAGCTTTTTGAACATCTGCTGAAGACGCTTTAGACGCTTGGCCAATAATTTCTTCCGTAGCAGGATTTATAACATCATAAGTTTCTTTTTTTTCCGCTTGTTGCCACTTACCATCAATGAACTGCCCAAATTTACTATACATAATTTTTATTTTATGGTTAATTAAGCGAAATTTTAAGAGAATATATCTACAATTATGAAAAAAATAAAGCTTACATGTGCTCATGCAATTGTAAAGTTCCTGACTTCTCAAAAAATTCTTATCGATGGTAAAAAAGAACCTTTATTCGCTGGTGCTTTTGGAATATTTGGTCATGGTAATGTAGCTTGTTTAGGACAAGCTTTAGAGGAAAATAAAGATAAACTTCCAACTTATAGAGGTCATCATGAGCAAAACATGGCTTTAACAGGAATTGCTTACGCTAGAGCAAAAAGAAGAAAACAAGTATTTGTAGCAACAAGTTCTGTAGGTCCTGGTTCTACTAATATGGTAACAGCTGCAGCAGTTGCGATGAGTAATAGACTGCCAATTTTATTTCTTCCAGGTGATACTTACGCAAACAGGATGCCTGATCCAGTTTTACAACAAGTAGAACATTTTAATAATCCAGGAATTACTCAAAATGATGCTTTTAAACCAGTTACAAAATATTTTGATAGAATAACTAGACCAGAACAAATTTTACAAACATTTCCCCAAGCTGTACAAGTTTTATTAGACCCAGCTGATTGTGGTCCAGTATGCATATCTTTATGTCAGGATATACAAGGAGAAATTTTTGATTATCCTGAGGATTTTTTTAAAGAAAAAATCCATAATATACGAAGACCAAGACCTGATGATTTTCAAATTAAAGAGGCAGCTGAAAAAATCAAAAAATCAAAAAATCCAATCATAATTTCTGGTGGAGGTGTTTTTTACTCCGATGCAATGGAGGAACTTTCTACTTTTGCTGTAAAACACAATATACCTGTAACACAAACTGTAATGGGTTATTCTTCTATGAAAAGAGATCATTCTCATTTTTTAGGACCTATTGGAGGTTTAGGAGGAAAAGCAGCAAACAACTTTGCAAAAAAAACTGATTTAGCGATTGCTATTGGAACTAAGTTAGGAGATTTCACAACCGGGTCATGGTCCAATTTTGAAAATCCAAATTTTTCATTAGTATCAATTAATGTTGCAAGATTTGATGCTAGTAAGCATATGGCACAATCAATTATTGGAGATGCAAAAGTTTCTCTAAATGAACTATCACAAGCCTTAGGTGATTGGAAAGCATCCGAGGAATGGCATAAAAAATCTAGAGATGAACTTAAATCTTGGAATGAATATGTTGATAAAGAAAGTGGGCCAACTAATCAAAATCTCCCAAGTTACGCTCATGCAGTTGGTGCAATTTATAGAAACTCTGATCCAAGTGATATCGCTGTAACTGCAGCTGGAGGTTTGGTAGGTGAAGTTGTTCAAATTTGGAGACCAAGAGAACTTAATACTCATGAAACAGAGTGGGGCTTTAGTTGCATGAGTTATGAAATTTCTGGAGCTTTAGGAATTAAAATGGCCAACCCAAACAAAGAAGTTATCACATTTGTAGGTGATGGATCATATTTACTTTATAATTCAGATATATATTCATCTGTAATAACTAATAATAAATTAATAGTAATAGTCTGTGATAATGGTGGTCACGCTGTCATTAATAGACTTCAATTATTTAAAGGTGGAAAAGAATTTAATTGTTTGTTTGAGAGTTCAAATGTATCAAATTTAGTAAAAGTAAATTTTGCAAAACATGCAGAAAGTATGGGCGCAATGTCTGAAGAGGTAAGTTCTATCAGTGAATTAGAGGAAGCTTTCAAAAGAGCGAAGAAATCAAAAGTGACTTACGTTATTTCAATCAAAACTCATTCCTATCAATGGCTTGAAGGATCAGCTTATTGGGAAAGTCCAACTTTAGAAATTCCCAAAACTAAAGAAAATGAAAAAGCTCTAAAATTACACAAAGAAGGTAAAGCAAAACAAAGACAGGGAGTATAACCCTAATGTGCAAAGTATTCAAAGTTGGCTTAATTGGTTGTGGTCATATCGCAGAAACATATTTTAGAGCTCACAAATATTTCAAAAATTTTAAAATCATTAAATGTGCAGATGTTAAAGAAAAAGCAGCTAAGAAATGTGCTAAAATTTATAAAATTAAAGCAGTTTCGGTAAGTAATTTACTAAAAGATAAACAGGTTGAAATAATATTAAATCTAACCCCTCCAAAAGTTCATTACCAAATTGCAAAAAAGTCTTTGTTAAATGGTAAACATATATACTCAGAAAAACCATTAGCAATTAATTTAAAAGACGGAAAAGAATTACTAAAGCTTTCAAAAAAAAAGAAATTATACTTAGGAAATGCTCCAGATACTTTTTTAGGAGGAGGCAATCAAAAATCGAAAGAATTATTAGAAAGTAAAAGTATAGGCAAAGTAAATTTAGGTAATGCGATTTTTGCTTTTCCAGGGGTTCAATCTTATCATCCAGATCCAGAACCATGGTTTGCAAAAAAAGAAGGTGGTCCAGTAATTGATATGGGACCTTATTACCTCACAGCATTAGTAAATTTATTGGGTCCAGCAAAAGAGGTAAAAGCAGCAAGTTTAATGAAAGGTTCACGATTTAGAACAATTGGTATTGGTCCTAAAAAAGGAAAAAGAATTAAGGTAGAATGTCCAACGACATATTTTACAACAATCATATTTAAAAATAGAAGTATAATCAGACTTACTTTATCTTTTGATGTTATAGCTCATCAAAGAAATCATATTGAACTTTATGGAACCAAAGGTTCAATGATTGTGCCAGATCCTAATATGTTTGGCGGTTCAGTATATTTATGTAAAAAATTAGGAAGCCCATGGAAAGAATTTAAAACAAATCGCATGCCACTTGGAAAAATTAATATTAGAACGCAAAGTTCTAGAGCAAATGAGTCACCTACTAACGCTAATTACAGAGGAGTTGGTCTTGCAGAAATGGCTTATTGTATTGATAAAAAAAAGATACATAGATGCAATGGAGAAGTATCTTTGCATGTTCTTGACTTGATACAATCAACTATGCAATCTGCTAAAACAAATAAACCAATTAGACTTAGTACAACATGTAAAATCCCAAAACTTTTTATTAATAAAGAAATAAATAAATTAATGAGATAAAATATGCAGATTGGTATTGATCTTGGGGCAAGTAAAATAGAGTATGTGTTATTAGATGATGTTGGCAATGAGCATCATAGAGAAAGAACTGAAGTTCCAAAAAATTATAAAGATACATTATCCATAATTAAAAAAATAGTTATCGAACTTGAGCGTAAAGCTGGTAAAGAATTACCAGTGGGTGTATGTCATCCAGGGATTCATTCTATTCAAACAGGACTAGTTAAAAATGCGCCTAATTCTTTTTGGATAAATGGCAAACCTTTACAAAGAGATTTACGGAGTGAGATTGGTAAAGAAATTTATTGTGAAAATGATGCAAATTGTTTTGCTTTATCAGAAGCAATAGACGGTTCTGGAAAACATTACAAAATAGTTTTTGGGGTAATTCTTGGATCTGGTGTTGGAGGTGGTTTAGTTATAGATAAACGAATTGTCAATGGACCTAATGGAATTACTGGAGAATGGGGGCATAATCAAATACCGAGTGCTTGTATTGAAGGTGTTCAAATTAAAAAAACTAATTTAAGAGCTGGGGAAATAGAAAATTTTGTTGCGGGTATAGGTATTTCTAAAGCGTTCAAAAACGAGTTTAAAAAGGATTTATCTGCCCAAAAGATATTTGAGATGCATAGAAAACTTGATTTAGATGCAGAAAAATTAATTGATAAATATAAAGATCAACTCGCTATGTCTTTAGCCACTGTTGTTAATATTATTGATCCAGATGTGTTTGTTTTCGGGGGTGGGGTATCTAACGAAATAAATTTTTTAGATGAAATTAAACAAAAAATGAAAAAATTTGTAGCAGGGGGTGAATTTGAAGGGACTTTTTTAAAACCCAAATTTGGTGATGCAAGCGGTGTTCGGGGTGCAGCTCGATTAGCAAGAACCACTAATTATTGACTAGTGAATAAAATTCATTTACTACAAAAGGAGCTAATTATTTAAGTCCAGGAAGAAAAATATGAAATTATGTAGAATAGGTAGTGTTGGAGATGAAAAACCAGCAATCATAGATAGTGAAAACAATTACCGAGATTTGTCATCAATTATTAATGATTTAAACCCTGCCACATTGAATTTTGATACATTAGAGAAAATAAAAAAAACTGATATTTCAAGTTTACCAAAGCTTGATTCAAGTTCCAGAATAGGTGCATGCGTTTCTAACCCATCAAAATTTATTGGTATTGGTTTAAATTTCAAAGATCATGCCGAAGAACAAAATTTGCCGATACCAAAAGAACCGATTATTTTCTCAAAGTTTACTAGTTGTATTACTGGACCAAATGATCCTATCATTGTTCCTAAGGGATCTAACCATACTGATTGGGAAGTTGAAATTGGTTTTGTGATTGGAAAAAAAGCTACAAATGTTAGTATTGAAAACGCCTTAGACCATGTTCTTGGTTTTTTTCTAGTTAATGATGTTAGTGAAAGAGATTTTCAAAAGAATAGAGGTCTAACTTGGGACAAAGGAAAGGGTTTTGATACTTTCGGTCCGATAGGCCCATTTATAGTTACTACAGATGAATTACCAGACTATCAAAATTTAAATATGTTTTTAGATGTAAATGGGAAAAGGATGCAAACTGGAAATACAAGTAAAATGATTTTTGATGTTAAAACTTTAGTTTCTTATATGAGCTCGTGTATGAGTTTACATCCTGGTGATATTTGTTGCACCGGGACACCTCCAGGTGTTGGAGAGAACATGAAACCACCTCATTTTTTAAAAGGTGGGGAGGAAGTAGTTCTAGGCATAGATAAACTTGGTACTCAAAAACACCAGGTTGTTCCTTATAAGGAATAATATAAATTTTATTTATTAGATGTTAGAAATTTTTATTGCTTTAGGCGCAGGTTTGATAAGTTTTTTATCCCCATGTGTATTACCATTAATACCTGGTTATATATCTTATATTTCTGGTACTTCACTCAATGAATTAATAGAAAAAAAAAATATAAACTTAATTCCTATCATTCTTTTCACAATTGGTTTTTCAATTGTCTTTATTATTTTTGGAGCTGCTTCAACTTTTTTAGGCCAAGTATTATTACAAAATTCAAATGAATTAAGAATTGGTGCTGGATTAGTAATCTGTATTTTGTCTTTACATTTAATTGGAATTATAAATTTAAAATTTTTGAATTACGAAAAAAGGCTTCACACAAATAGTAATACTAATTTTTTTAGTCCAATATTAATTGGTATGGCTTTTGCATTTGGTTGGACACCATGTATAGGTCCTATTCTTGGATCAATCTTAGCACTTGCTTCAACAGAGGAGAGTATCAATAGAGGTATAATACTTTTATCATTTTACTCTTTAGGTCTTGCGTTACCATTTATTTTATCGGGTTATTTAATTCAAAAATTTTTAATTTTTTCAAAAAATTTTAAAAAGAACATTAATTTAATTTCAAAAATTGGTGGTGTAATATTATTAATTACCGGTATATTAATATTAACAAATCATTTACAAGCATTAGGTTATTATTTACTTAATTTATTTCCTTTTTTGCAAAATTTTGGATGATTATTTATGAAGATTTATCAAATTGACTCAAGTGCTAGAAAAGAGGGTTCGACATCAAGAGCTTTAGCTAAAAAGTTACTAGAAAAAATTAAAAAACCTCAAGATGAGGTTATATATAGAGATCTAAATGAAGAAATGGTTTTTGTGAGTGGTTTAACAGAATCTGGAATGAATATTGATGAAAAAGATCAAAATGAAAATCACAAAAAAATGTTTGAGCTCTCCAATCAACTCGTAAGAGAACTTAAAGAGAGTGATATTATAATTATTTCAGCACCAATTTATAATTATGGTCCTCCTGCAACTTTAAAAGCTTGGTCGGATTTGGCAGCAAGAATTGGAGAAACATTTAAATTTAAACCTAATGGTAGAAGAGAAGGTTTGTTAAAAAATAAAAAAGCTTATTTAGTAATTACATCAGGAGGAACTAAGTTAAATAGTAATGAAGACTTTTTAACTCCTTGGTTGAAATTTATTTTGAATTTCTTTGGTATAGAAAAAGTTGAGACAATCAGTGCGGATCAAATGGCTCTAGATTATGAAAAATCAATTAAAGAAGCTCACGCACAAATTGATAAAATAAAACTATAATCAATTTAAATTAATTTCGAAATTTTGATTTGCTCTTTTCTAATTCAATAAAATAAATTAATATGTTTAAAGGGGTGTCTTAACAGACTGAGATTAAACCCTATGAACCTGTCCGGTAATTCAGAAAGGGAACGATGGATAAAACATACTTTTTAACACAATCAACCGCATTATCTTTAGTAATTGTTATATGTTTAATTTTTTTATCATTTGGAATTTATTATTCTAAAAACTATCAAGGATTAAAAAATTATTTAACTGCAAATAGAAATATTGGATTTCTCTCATTAACAACAAGTTTGACAGCGTCTGCGCTAGGAGCTTGGATTCTTTTTGGTCCTGCTTCAGCTGCAACTTGGGGCGGTTTGGGTGCAGTAACTGGATATTCCCTTGGGACAGCTTTTCCAATGTTTTTTTTTATATATCTTGGAAAAAAAATTAGAAAAGAGTTTCCTCAAGGTTTCACGCTCATTGAATTTTTAAGAAAAAAATTTGGTAAAAGTTTATTTAAACTTATTTTGCTGATGACAATTTTTTATATGTTTATTTTCTTATGTGCTGAAGTTACAGCGGTTGCAGTTTTGATTAACTATATTTCAGGTACTGAACTTTGGTTTACTGCTTTAATTGTGCTATTGTGTACTTTAACTTATACTTTATATGGTGGATTAAAAGCTTCAATATTGACTGATAACATTCAAATGTTTGTCATTGGTTTATTATTATTGATTTCTTTTATATATATTTTGTATTTCACAGGATCAAAATTTTCATTTGATTTTGTAAAAGAAAAAAACCCGCATCTTTTAAGTGGATCTTATTTGCCTGGTTACACTTCTGGTTTAACTTTTTTTATTGCTGTTGCAGCAACAAATCTATTTCACCAAGGCAATTGGCAACGTATTTATGCAGCAAAAGATTATAAAACTCTAAAAAAAAGTTTGATTATATCTTTTTTGATAATTGTGCCGATTGTTTTTTTTATGGGTTTCACAGGACTTGTTGGTTTTTCACTCAATTCATCAATAAGGCCCGATCTAAGTTTTTTTTACTTATTACTAAATGAACAAGCAATATTTTTATCAATAGTAATTATTATTTTAGGTCTAGCATTAACTATTTCCACAGTAGATACCTTAATTAATGCAATATCAAGTTTAATTATAGTCGATGGAAAAGCTACATTTGAATTTAAAAAAAAGACTAATTATTTAAATTTTTCAAAATATATAATTGTATTTTTATCTGTAATATCTTTTGTAATTGCATCTTATGGCTTTGATATTTTATATTTGTTTTTACTGGCTGACTTATTTTGTTGTGCGTTCGTGATAACCGTTTTTTATAGTTTTTATAATAAGATTGATGAAAAAACCGCATATATATCAATCATTATTGGGTTTATAGCTGGATTTTTGTTATTTCCTTCACCAGATTTCTCAAAGAGTTTGTTAGTTGGAATATTGTTATCAAAAGAAATATTTAGTCCGTTTATATCCCAATCATTATTATTTTTGTCTTTTATCATCGCAACTTTTTTACCTTTATTGGTTCTTAAAACTAAAAAGATCAAATTTTAGTTGATTGTATTAAGTGAATTAATAGTTATATAACTGACCGAATGTCAGAAAATCAAATAATAATTAATAATCTCTCAAAAGTTTATGATAATGGCTTTAATGCTTTAAAAAATATAAACCTCAATATCAAAAAAGGAGAAATTTTTGCGATGCTTGGACCCAATGGTGCAGGTAAAACTACTTTGATTAGCATTATTTGTGGCATTGTAAAACCATCATCAGGAAAAGTTACAGTTGAAGACTTTGATATCATTGAAGATTATAGGGAAACAAGATCACGTATAGGACTCGTTCCTCAGGAATTAACTTTAGAGCAATTTGAAACTGTTTTTAATAACGTTTCGTATTCAAGAGGTTTGTATGGAAAAAAACCAGATCCAACACATATTGAAAAAGTCTTAAAACAACTCAGTCTTTGGGACAAAAAAGATTTAATTTTGCGAAAATTATCAGGTGGAATGAAAAGAAGAGTTTTAATCGCTAAAGCATTATCTCATGAGCCAAAAATTTTATTTTTAGATGAACCTACTGCTGGTGTAGATGTTGAATTAAGACAAGAGATGTGGAAGGTGGTAAAATCATTAAGAGAAATAGGTGTTACAATTATTTTAACAACTCATTATATTGAAGAAGCCGAAGCGATTGCTGATCGAGTAGGAGTTATTAATCAAGGAGAAATTATCATTGTAGAACAAAAGAAAGAACTTATAAAAAAAATGGGTCGAAAAGTTTTATCTGTTGAATTACAGGAGGAAATTCAAGATATTCCAGATTCATTAACAAAATATAATTTAATTATCGGAAATAATAAAATGTCGCTAGTTTACACTTATAACCTCAAAGAAAAACAGACAGGGATTACAAATCTTTTACAAGATATAAAAGACTCAGGATTAAAATTGAGAGATTTAAAAACAGAACAAAGTAATTTAGAAAAAATATTTGTAACTTTGGTAAGGGAAAATAATGAAAATTAATTATTATGGATTTAAAGCAATTTACTTTCATGAAATGGATAGATTTAGACGAACTTTAGGTCAATCTCTTTTATCACCAGTAATCTCAACATCATTATATTTTATTGTTTTTGGTTCTGTGATCGGTGGTTACGTTCAAAAAATTGATGGTATCAGTTATGGATCTTTTATAGTTCCAGGATTGCTGATGTTAACTCTATTAACTCAATCAATAAGTAATACTTCTTTTGGAATATTTTTTCCAAAATTTAATGGGACTATTTATGAGATTTTAGCTGCACCTATATCCGCTTATGAAATTGTATTGGCATTTGTAAGTGCTGGAGCTACCAAAACACTGATTGTTGGTTTTGTAATTTTTTTGACAGCACAATTTTTTGCTGATGTACAAGTTCAATATCCATTGCTAATGATTTTTTTATTAGTTCTCGTTTCTTTTACATTTGCATTATTTGGATTTTTAGTTGGTTTAGTTAGCAAGGACTTTGAACAGATGTCAATAATCCCATCTTTTGTGATAACACCAATGGTATTTTTAGGTGGGAGTCTTTATTCATTAGATATGTTACCTGAATTTTGGCAAGTAGTTACTTATTTTAATCCAGTTGTTTACTTAATTAGTAGCCTTAGATACTCTTTCTATGGCATATCAGATTTTAATATTTGGATTAGTGTGGGGTTAATGGTCTTATTTTTGTCAGTTTGCGTAATTATTGTCTCTATATTACTTAAAAAGGGTTACAGCATTAAGTCTTAAAAGATTTATTTAAAAATTTTTTTGAGTTTTTTGAGGTTATCTAAATTGTCAACTGTGTACCATTTTTTTGGCATTACATCAGAAACATATAATTGTCTGATTTTAATTAGTTTTTTCCAGAGAATATTAAAGTCATCAGTTGGTTTAATTTTATCGTTTATCTTTTTTGGATTTAATATTTGAATACCAGTGCAGTAAATATCAGATTTTTCTGTTCTTGAGAGTTTTTTAACAATATTTTTTTTTTTAAAAATAAAATCTCCCGCTAATCCTTTAATTGGTTTTGTTGGAATTAACATGCATAGGGGCTGGCCTTTTTTATAATAATCTCTCTCAAGTTTTTTAAAATCAATGTTAGTGACGTTGTCGCAAGTTAAGACATAAATTGGAGAGTTAAATGATTTAAATATAGAGTTGAATATCCACCAAGAATTACCTTTTTTGTCTGTATTTATTATTGATGAAACTTTTTTCTCTATTAAATGTTTAGCTAAAATAGGCCCTTTATAACCAACTGAAATATGAACAAAATTTATATATTTTTTCAGTCTTTTGATGCCTCTTGCTATTAATGAAGTTTGTTTAAATTTAACTAAACCTTTAGGTATTTTTTTGGTAAGTGGCATTAATCTGGTTCCACGTCCAGCTGCCATTATAAAAGCATGATTTATTTTTCTATAAGTCATTAGATTTCAGACCAAACTTGATAATTTTTTCAATTTCAGACTGCGCTAATCTCTTTGCATTTTCAGAGGACACTATTTCTTTAAGTGGTTTTTTTAAAAGATTATTAAAATCGATTACAAAATATTTTCTATTCTTAATTTTCATCTCTTTGGCATATTTTAACTCGTCCTCACCAATTAGATATTCATCTTGTCGATCACCTTTTCTAGATTGAATTATTTTATATTTACCACCAAATTTTTTTGTCCAAACTTTTAAGAAATCGATCATTTTTGCAGATTTCATTTCGGCTGAAAGAATTTTTCCATTTAATTTATTTTTAAGTTTTAGAGCCTGATCAATTAAACTTACAGCTTCATTGACTGAGAAAAAAAATCGCCTCATATAAGGACCAGTGGTAAGTATAGTCTTATTTTTTTTATACATTTGCTTCCAAATTGGTAGAACAGATCCAGTAGACCATGTTACATTACCATACCTCACACAAATAAATTTAGTTTTACTATAAGATTTAATTGATGAAAAAAGTCTTTCCATACAAGATTTACTTAAACCATAAATATTTTTGATTGGTGGTGATGCTTTGTCGGTTGAAACACCTATAACTGTCGGAACTTTTTTGTTTATACAGGCTCGAACAATATTAGTAGATCCAAGAATATTTATATCAATACATTCAAATGGAAATTTTTCTGATAAGTCGACAAATTTTGTAGCTGCAGCGTGAATTACGATATCAGGTTTAGTATAATTTAAACAATCATGTACCGACTCAATATTAGAAACATCTAAAGGTACTACTTCACAATTCGTTAAATTCTTTACTAAGAAATTTTGTTTATTATTACGAGCACCAAGAAAAACTTTATATTTTTTCTTATAAAAATTAGCTAAATTTCTTCCTAGATAACCTGTACCACCCGTTATTAGAATTTTTTTCATTATTAAATGTTATAAATATGTTTATAATTTTAAAATAAATAATGTCTATATCTATTCATATACCTTTTTACAATCCAAATCCCGAAAAAAAAGAAGGTTATAGAAATTTAAGACGTTTTGATTATCTTGAAGAAAATGTAATCAATCTAAAAACACTTTCAATTAAAAATGATATTTTTATTCACACGCATAATGATTTTTTGGATGATAAAAATATAAATGCTAAAATTATCAAACATCAAATAAGTGATAGTGACCTGAACAAAGGGTATTTAACATGGAAGTGTAGATCATTAATGGAAGAACAAAAAAATGACTATGAATACTTTACTTACTTAGAGCACGACATTAAGTTCTCAGAAGTTAATTTACAATATTGGCTGAAATATCAAGATTTATTAGCAAATAAAGGGTTTCATTTAGGTTTTTTCATATATGAAATGAATAACAAAACTAATCAAAAGCATAGTATTCATATTTCAAAAAAATTAGACAAATTTTTTGAAATTGAGGGTCAAAATTTCATCGTTAATGACTTAGAAAATTATTGTTGTTTCTGGATCTATACAAAAAAACAATTTGAAACTTTTTTAAAATCCAAATGGTGGTCATTTGAAAAAAGAGCACATAACTTTAGACATAATTATGGTATTACAGAGAGATCATCAATTGGTTTCCACGCTCTTAGTATGAATTATTTCAAAGCAACTTTAATTCCTGAAAAAAATAATCAACCACATTCAGATTCTTTTATTGAACACATGACGAATAATTATTATGAAAAATTTCCTGATTTAGACAAAAAAGATTACTTTGACATTAGAGGTGCCTGTAAGTTTCAAATTAATGAAATCATAATTGATAAAGAAAATAGAAAGAAAATGTCTGATAATTTCATTTTAAATAAATTAATTAAAAATCTTTTTTGGAAATTAAGATTTATCACTAGAAAATTTAACTGACCCATTTCTGGGCCAGTTAATATACTAATATAATAAGAGGAGTTGTTTTATTAGAATTGTTCAGACTCAGTTGAGCCATCCATTGCTGTGGTTGAACTCTTTCCACTACTTATTGTATTAGAAACAGCATCAAAATAAGATGTACCTACTTCTCTTTGGTGTTTTACACTTGTGTAACCATCTTTTTCACGAGCAAATTCTTGTTGTTGAATCTTTGAGTAAGCAGCCATACCTTCTTTTTTGTATTTTTCTGCTAATTCAAAAATTGCAATATTTTGTGTATGAAAACCAGCTAGTGTTATAAATTGGAATTTATAGCCCATTTTACTTATTTCTTTTTGAAATGAAGCAATTTCTTCATCCGACAAATGCTTCTTCCAATTAAATGATGGAGAACAATTGTACGCTAAAAGTTTTCCTGGAAATTTTTCATGAATTGCATCTGCAAATTTTTTAGCCTCTTTAAGATTTGGTGTAGCTGTTTCACACCAAATTAAGTCTGAATAAGGTGCATATGCTAATCCTCTTGAAATCGCTTGTTCAATCCCTGATTTTACATAATAAAATCCTTCTGGAGATCTTTCACCAGTTAAAAAAGGTTTATCGTTTTCATCAAAATCATTTGTAATTAGTTTTGCAGCATTTGCATCTGTCCTAGCTAAAATTATCAATGGAACATCAGCAATATCAGCTGCCAATCTTGCAGCTTTTAAATTTTTAATCATAGTCCCTGTTGGGACAAGTACTTTGCCACCCATATGACCACATTTTTTTTCACTCGCTAATTGATCTTCAAAATGAACACCTGCTGCACCAGCTTTAATAAACTTTTTTGTAAGTTCAAAAACATTTAATGGACCTCCAAAACCTGCTTCACCATCAGCAATTATTGGAAGCATATAATCAATTCTTTTTTCTTTTTTCATATCACCATCTTTTAATTCCATATGTTGAATTTGGTCTGCTCTTAGCAAAGCGTTATTCATAGATTCCACAAGTTTTGGAGCACTATCATATGGATATAAAGATTGATCTGGGTACATTTCGCCAGCACTATTAGCATCTGCAGCCACTTGCCAACCACTTAGATAAATTGATTTTAGACCAGCTTTAGCATGTTGAACTGCTTGATTTCCTGATAAAGATCCTAAAGTACTTATATAATTTTCTGTATTGAGAAGTTTCCAAAGTTTAACTGATTGTTGTTTACATAGGGAATATTCTATTTTTATTGAGCCTCTTAATCTTTCAACTTCATCGGGGGTATAATCTCTTTTAATGCCTGCAAATCTTTTTAGTTCGTATGAGATGTTTTCTGCACTCATAATTGGTAATTACCTCAGAAGTTAATATTAAAATGAAAAAGTAAAATTTGATTTAGTTTGAGTCGTTAAGGGTCTCAACTAAATCTTTCATTCCACTTGAACCCCAATCACAATGATCATCTCTCATGTAAATACCTCTGCTATTATGTCTAGCAAGATCCTCATTTTTTATGATTTGAGCCTCATTTTCTGTGTTTTTTTGTTTATCAGTCATGTAAATCTTATAATTTACAAAATTTACAAAATCCATAAAAAAGGATAAAAAGCTTGTAAATTAAGGAAAATAATTGTAAATATAAATTTACAAAATTTACAAATAGAAAATATGAGTCAAAATGATTTAAAAATAGGACCAAAAATCAAGGCTTTTAGACGTCAACTGGGTCTTCAAGCTAATAAACTTGCGCAAGAGATAAATATTTCACCTAGTTATTTAAATTTAATTGAGGGGGGAAAAAGAAAAATTGACGGGGATCTGCTTTTAAAAATTTGCGAAAAGTTAAACATCGAACTTTCTCAATTAACATCAAAAGATGATGTAAATTTAGAAAATACTTTATCAGAAATTTTAGATGATAAATTATTTGAGGATCTTGATATTTTGGGGCCAGAGGTCAAAGATCTTGTTGGAACTAATCCAAAAATCGGAAAAGCAATTGTAAGATTAGGAGATATTTTAAAAAAAAAAGATCATGAATTAGTAAATAAGATTGAAAAAATTTCTGGAAAAATTGTTGATAATAGAAAGAATTCATTTCCAGGCGAAGTTATTTCTGACTTTCTTCAAGAAAATAAAAACTATTTCCCAAAATTAGAGGATTTTGCCAATAAAGTTTTTGAAAAAGTTCAAAAAAATAATCGTACAAGATATGTTGCTCTTTGTGATCATTTAAAATCTGAATACGACATTATTGTTAAAGATGTTATTCCAGAGGAAAATAAACCTTTTTCTAAAATTTATAACAAAAATAAAAAAGAACTTCTGTTGAGTGATTATAGTTCTCTTGAAACAAAGAAACTTCATGCAGCTGCACAAATTGCACAGGAGGGTGCAATTAAAGAAATTGAGGATTATTTAACTAAATTTACTTTTCCATCAGAAGAGTCTAAAAAATTAACTAAAATTGCTTTGCTTAATTATTGTGGTGCCGCAATATTAATGCCTTACAAACTTTTTCATTCAGAGTGCAAAAAACTTAAATACGATCTTGAATTATTACAAAATACTTTTGCAACATCTTTTGAACAAGTAGCTCATAGAGTAACCTGTTTGCAAGATCCAAAACTACCTGGAATCCCGTTTCATTTTTTAAGGGTAGATATGGCTGGAAATATTTCTAAAAGATTTTCTTTATCTGGAATTGAAATTCCAAGATATGGAGGTGCGTGTCCAAGATGGAATGTTTATTCTGCATTTACAAGACCTGGAGTTATTCAAAGTGCTGTAAGTAAAATGACCAACGGAGAAAAATATGTTTGTATTGCACGAACTGTTGAAAAAGGGATTGGAAGATTTGGTAGAGCAAAAAGTATTTTGTCTATTGGGTTAGGTTGTGAAGCTAAATATGCTAAAGATTTTGTATATACTGAAAATGTTAACTTGAGTGAAAAGTCATCCGAAATTCCAATAGGTGTGTCATGTAGAACCTGCGATAGATTAGATTGTTCTCAAAGAGCTTTTCCTCCTTTACACAAAAAATTTGATGTCGATATAAATCTGAGAGGTGTTTCGGTTTATGTAGGTGATAAAAATTAAAAAATATGCTTAAATTTATAATTCCTGCAGTCATATTCTTTTTAATTGTTCTTTTTTGGGAAAAAATTAATGAGAAAATTTACCAAAAATTTAAGGTTAAAATTAATTTAGTTATTTTAACTGCAGCCATATTATTTGTCTTAGCAGTATTGATTTTGTTATACTTTTAGTTCTGATGAAAAAAATTTTTATAATTTTTATAATTTTTTTTTCATATTTTAGTAATTCAATTGCAGATGAAAGAATTAAAAAACTTAATCAATTGTTTGATGATTTAAAAACTCAAAATTACTCAGCCGCATATAAAATTGAACAAGAAATTTGGCAAATATGGAGCACACATCCAAATGATGAAAATTTGACAATGTTATTAAATAAAGGATCAAGTTTAGTAAATGAATTAAAGTATAATCAAGCAATAGATGTATTTTCTAAAGCAATAAATATGGATCCATTATGGGCTGAGGCATGGAATAAACGTGCAACTGTATTTTATTTATCTGGTAATTTTGAAAAGTCGCAAAAAGATATTGATAAAGTTTTAGAATTAGAAAAAAGGCATTTCGGCGCTCTTGCTGGACAAGGTCTTGTAAATATCCAATTAAAAAATTATAATAAGGCCATTAAGAGTTATGAAAAAGCTAAAGAGATATATCCCACAATGAAGTCACCAGATATGATGATAAATCAAATTAAAGAACTAATTAAAAAACAATCAATCTAAGATGATAGATTATATATTACCATTTTTAATACTTATCATGATTGTGGTATTCATCCACGAATACGGTCATTATTATTTTGCAAAAAGATATGGTGTTGCAGTAACTGATTTTTCAATTGGATTTGGAAAAGAAATATTTGGTTGGAATGATAAATCTGGAACAAGATGGAAAATTTGCTGGATACCTCTTGGTGGATATGTAAAATTCTTTGGAGATCGAAATGTTTTTTCACAAGCTGATCAAGAAAAATTAATTGAAAAGTATAATGAGGAAGACAGGAAAAAATTATTCGTTTTAAAACCACTTTATCAAAGAACTTTAATTGTTTTTGGTGGACCATTAGCAAACTTCTTACTCTCATTATTAATTTTCTTTTCTATTTATACTTTTGCAGGAAAAGATTTTACTCCTGCAATGATCAATGAGGTACAAAAAGATAGCCCTGCAATGATCGGTGGTTTGAAACAAAATGATATTATTTTAGAGATAGATGGAAATGAAGTTAAAAGCATTATGGATGTTTCTAAATTTATAACGTTATCAACAGATGATTTTATAGATTTTAAGGTCAAACGTTCATACGACGAAATATTATTAAAAGTAAAACCTAAAATGGTTTTAAGTGAAGACAATCTTGGAAATAAGATTAACAAAAGGATTGTTGGAATTAAATTAAGTGCTTACAACAACGAGATAAATCATGTAAAATTAGGACCCGCACAAGCTATATACCACGCAGCAAATGAGGTATATTTCGTGAGCATATCCTCACTTAAATATATCGGTGCGATGATTTTTGGAAAAGCAGATACTTCACAACTTGGTGGACCCATTAGAATTGCTAAAATTTCAGGTCAAGTAGCAGAGTTTGGTTTGTTGGCTTTTGTAAGCATGATGGCTTACATTTCTATAAGTTTAGGATTAATTAATTTATTTCCGATACCAATGTTGGATGGAGGTCATTTAATGTTTTATGCTTTCGAAAAAGTGTTAGGACGCCCTTTATCACAAAAAACGCAAGAGGGTTTTTTTCGAATCGGGATGTTTTTGCTCTTAACTTTGATGATATTTACAACATTTAATGATCTCAAAGATCTTGGCCTATTTAGTTAATTAAATTAATATCTTTAAATAACCCTTTAAAATTAAGGTTTTTTTCACTATACCAGATATTGTGTATAACTTTGAGCTAGACACTAAAAAAAGGCTTGATTTATCAATACTTTTGATAAAGATAGTAAATAACCTAATAAAACCGGAGCTAAAATGAACAAAAAACAACTAGTTGTCAAATTATCAGGCGCTTTAAACCTAAGTAAAGCTGATGCTGAAAGAACTTTTGACACGATTACCAACACTATTTTAGATGCACTAAAAGCTGATGATTCAGTCAAAATTGCAGGATTTGGTACATATAAAGTGGCTAAGAGAAAAGCAAGAGTTGGAAGAAACCCTAGAACTGGTGAGCAAATTCAAATTGCTGCATCGCAAAAGGTTAAATTCTTACCTGCCAAAGCTTTAAAAGAAGTATTCAATAAATAGTTAATTTTACAGCCTTAACGTTAAAAAGCGTTAAGGCTGTTTCTATATGCAAAATCTGCATACCCAATTTTCATAATCAGCGTTAGTTTTTAGGAATTATTAAAATACAAGCACATCCTATAACAGGGAGGTCTTATGACTAAATTAATAAAAAAAATAAGTGCGCCACTTATTAGTTTAATTTTTTTATTAAACATGAGTAGTGCAGGTATGGCAGATACAACAGTTTCTGCTGAAGTAGGTTTTATTTTTAATACCTTATTATTTTTGATTTGTGGATTTCTAGTAATGTTCATGGCATGTGGTTTTGCTATGCTAGAGTCTGGAATGGTTACATCAAAAAGTGTATCCGTTATTTGTGCAAAAAATATAGGGTTATTCTCAATTGCAGGTATAATGTTCTGGCTTGTAGGTTATAATTTAGCCTATGGTATCAGTCCAGGTGGATATATTGGAAAATTTATTCCATGGGCAGATGGCAGTAAAATAGATACAGGTTATTCCGATGGTTCAGATTGGTATTTCCAAATGGTATTCTGTGCAACTACTGTTTCAATCGTATCAGGTACAATGGCTGAAAGAATTAAACTATGGCCATTTTTTACATTTGCTGCAGTTCTATCAGGAATTATTTATCCAATCGTAATGGGTTGGCAGTGGGGTGGAGGCTGGTTAGCAGAGTTAGGATTTTCTGATTTTGCTGGTTCAACTTTAGTACACTCAACCGGTGGTGCAGCTGCTTTAGCTGGTGCAATGATAATTGGTCCAAGATTAGGAAGATTTACTAAATCTGGGGCTCCAGCACCGCTTAAACCGTTTGCAGCATCCTCGATACCATTAGTAACAATTGGAGTTTTTATTTTATGGCTAGGTTGGTTTGGATTTAATGGTGGTTCACAATTAGCATTGGGAACAGCTACAGATGCGATCGCTGTATCAAAAATATTTATTAACACATTCCTTGCTGGTGCAGGTGGTGTTATGGGTGCAGCAGTTATAACAAGATTACATTTTGGTAAAACTGACGTAGTTCAAATGTTAAATGGATGTATTGGTGGTCTGGTTGCCGTAACTGCAGAACCATTATTACCATCACCATTTGCTGCAATTTTAATTGGTGCTGTAGGTGGATTAATCGTAGTGTATGGTACTAAACTATTATTCTCTTTAAAAATTGATGATGTAGTTGGTGCTATCCCTGCTCACTTATTTGCTGGAATTTGGGGTACGCTAATTGTACCTGCAACAAATTCTGGTGCAAATTTTAGTACCCAGTTAATTGGTGTATTATCAGTAAACATTTTCGTGTTTATTGTAGCTTACATAGTGTTTAGCGCTATCAAAGCAACAATTGGCCTAAGGTTAAGTAAAGAAGGTGAAACCAAAGGTACTGATGTCACTGAAACTGGCGTGATTGCATATGCAATACGTGACTAATTGTTAACAATAAGGGACTCTTCGCTCTCTGTGTATCTCCGCGATTACTCATCGAAGGGTCCCTAAAATTCTCTCTTAAAGTTAGTTAAACGAAAAAAAAGCCCCTCCCTCAAGGGGCTTTTTATTTTTTTAGTTAAATTTTGAATTTAATTTAAACTCTATGACGACAAATTTTTTTCAATTTGATTAAAAACATAATTTGGTTTAAGTTTTTTCATACCCATCCTGTCTCTAATCCAAATATCATCAACGTAATCCTCTGGGGTAATAGGTTTGATATTACTATATTTAAGTTCACTGACAGGATCATTAGCTATAAGACCGAAGGTTTTTATTCCTAGAGCTGCGGATAAGTTTAAAGGGCCAGAATTATTTCCAATGTAAAAATCAGAATTTTTAATTGCCAAAATTACTCCTTGAAGATCTTTGTTTGAACAATCAATAAAATATTGTTTTTTTGAGTCATTTATAATTTTTTTAGCTATATGGGATTTGTCTGGGCCACAAATCAAATAAATATAATCACACAATCCTTTGTCATATAACAAACTTGCTAGTTCAATAAAATCCTCCTCAAACCACATTTTGAAATCTTCAAAAGAATCAACTCCAAATGCAATCTTTTTTCCTTTGACTATAAGATCGTCATTACCTTGTTTTAATCTTTCAGTATCAATCTCTAAAGAGGGAAATTTATCATTTAACTTAATTGAATTTATCTTTAAAAATTTCTGTGATTGCTCTGAATAACTTAAATTCCAATCATTCTCATTAAGATAATTTTTAGAAGTAATCCATTTTTTTTGATTTTTTATGCCTGGGGCAATTATATTTTGAATACCTGACAATTTTGCTGCAATTGCAGGTTTATTTACTTTATCTAGAATATATACATAGTCATATTTTTCTGTATCAAATATTTTCTTTAGTTTAAAAACATCTAACCAATAAAATATACCTTTCCTGAAATCATTGTAAAAAATTTGATTTATATGTTTAAGGTCTTTAAGTATATTTTGGGCTTGAGTTTTTTCTCTGACAATTAAATCTATATTTGTTTGATGATGTTGACTGATAGCTTTTATGTAGGGTAATTGCCAGATTAAATCACCTAATTTATGATGAGTGTAAACGATACAAATTTTATTCATTTTTATTTATGTGATTTCAAAAAAAACTATATAATAAATTTAGTTTTATGAATATAAAATCGTCAAAAACCTTAGTTACAGAAGCTTTAAGCGAAATTAAAACAATTTCACCAGACGAAGCATTATCAATGATGAATGAAAATAAATGCAATCTAATTGATATCAGGGATATCAGAGAACTTGAAAGGGACGGGCGAGTTGAAAATTCAAATCATATTCCGCGAGGCATGTTAGAATTTTGGTTAGATCCTGATAGTCCATATTTTAAAGACGGTAAATTAGATATGAATAAAGACATGGTTCTTTTTTGTGCTGGCGGTATGAGATCAGCATTGGCTGCAAAAACCCTTAAAGACATGGGATTTGAAAAAGTTTCTCATATTGATGGTGGGTTTGGAGCTATTAAAAATAGTAAATTTAAGATTGTTTAAGAAACACACTCCTCTAGAGCATATTCAAGTCTATCTTGTCCCCAAAAAAGTTTATTGTTAACTATAAAAGTTGGAGCACCAAACACATCATTTTGAAAAGCTTTGTCAGTTAAACTTTTTAATTCGTCTTTTACTTTTTGATTACTAATATCTTCAAAAAATTTTTTTTTATCAATTTTACAATTATCTAAAATTTCGTTTACGTTAGCTTCGATTGATATATCTATATTATTTTTCCAATAGGCATCAAAACAAATATCAAAGTATTCATTTTTTTTATTTGCATCAATTGAAATAAATCCTCTCATTAAATAAAGGGTATTAATTGGAAATTTTTCATTCCATTTAAAAGATATATTATTTTTGTTAGCTATAATTTCGCAATCATTCTTCATATTTTTCATTTTACGTTCATTGAAAGCAGGAGCAGTTATGTTACCTAACTTATGTAAACCCCCAAGCAAAATAGGTTTATAATTAAAATCGATCCCATTTTTATTTTGCATTGATTTAATCTTTTTATAGGCAATGTAGGAATATGGACTAATAAAATCGAAGTAAAAATCGATGATTTTACTCATACAGATTAATACTTTTTGCGTAAAATATTCTAATGAGCCAATAAATAAAGATACCTAAAGGACCAATTAAATAAGTGATTATTAATGGGATGCCAACAAGAACCTTATTGATAAAAAACTTTTGTGAGTCTCTTACAATCCAGCCACCAACGAATAAATTAATTGATACAAAGTGGATCCAAAATAACATTAAAAAAATATTACTTGAAAACAAACCTGATAAATTACTAATACTTAAATATAATTCAAAATTACTGTCGAAATCATACGCACTTAAATAAGCTTTATAGAGTACAAATATGTAAGCACCTCCCAATAATGTGATTGGAAAAATAGAAGTGACAAAATATTTTGTAAAGTTTGATTGGGGAAAAAATATTAATATTAACCAAAAAGGCAAAACTCCTAAATTCACCCAGAAGTAGAGAATTTCAATTGTAAAGTAGGCATAAATTTGTTCGATCATTTTAAATTATATTATATTAGATCTTACAATGATTCCTATAAGAAATAAGAGAAAAACATTACAGGTGACTGTAGATGAAATGAGAAATTTTGCTTTAGCATATGTTGAAAAATATGCCCCATCTAAACAACAATTAAGAACATATTTACTAAAAAAATATCTCAAGTTATCTGTTCCAAATGTAAAAAAACAGGATGTGACAAATTTAATTGATATTGTTTTATCTGATTTAGAAAAAAATAAATTCATTAATGATAAATTTTACTCTGAAAGTAAAGCCAAGAGTATGATCCGAAGAGGAAGTTCGATTAATAAAATCAGAAATTACTTAATTGGCAAAGGAGTAAATGATGAATTTATAAAAAATACAGTTAATAAAATTAATGAAGATAATTCGGATCAAGATTTTTTTTCAGCAATTAAAATTTGTAAAAAGAAAAGAATTGGACCTGCAAGAATTGATGATAATAGACCACTTTTTTTTAAAAAGGATATTTCTTTATTGGCAAGAAATGGTTTTGATTTTGAGACATCA
>CABZTB010000006.1:0-32226 GCA_902528545.1 uncultured Pelagibacteraceae bacterium
GTGAAGCAAGTAGGTTCTTGGCTATTTATAATGAATATAAAAAAGCAAAATCTGTAACTCAAGAAAGAATGTATTTAGAAACAATGGAAAAAGTTTTGGCTGACATTGATAAAGTAATCATAGAGAAAAACGCTGGCTCAGGCGTTGTTCCATATCTACCATTACCAGAATTAAAAAAGAAAGTGACTAATTAAAATGAAAGCAGGAAAAATTATAGCAGGATTAGCTGTTTTTATTACAGCAACATTATTTTTTTCAATATTTATTGTTAAAGAAGTTAATCAGGCAATAGTACTTCAATTTGGAGATCCAAAAAGAATAATTTTAAAACCTGGATTAAACTTTAAATTACCATTTATTCAAAACGTTGTATTTTTGGATAAGCGAATTTTAAATTTAGATACACCACCTGAAGAGGTAATTGCATCGGATCAAAAAAGATTAATTGTTGATGCTTTTGCAAGATTTCAAATAATAGATCCTCTAAAGTTTTATATCTCAGTTGGAAATGAAAGAGTTGCAAGATCTAGATTGGCAACAATTATCAATTCAAGAATTAGGAACGTATTAGGTCAACAAGAATTACAGACACTTTTATCAGAAGATAGAACAAAACAAATGGCTTTAATTCAAGAGGGTGTAAACAATGAAGCACAAAATTTTGGTATAGAAATAGTTGATGTAAGAATTAAACGCGCTGATCTTCCTCAAGCAAACAGCGATGCGATTTTTAGAAGAATGCAAACAGAAAGGGAGAGAGAGGCAAAAGAGTTTAGAGCAAAAGGCGCTGAAATGGCGGTCACGATAACATCGACTGCTGATAAAGAAGTAACTGTTATTTTAGCAGATGCACAAAAAAAATCTGAGATTATGAAAGGAGAAGGCGATGGAAAAAGAAATAATATTTTCGCTAACGCTTTTGGCCAAGACCCAGAATTCTTTGCTTTTTACAGAGCTATGCAGGCTTACGAAAAAGCTTTAATCGGTGGGGAGACTTCTTTAATATTATCTCCTGATAGTGAGTTCTTTAAATTTTTTGGAAACATAAAACCAAATTCACAATAAATTATTCATGAAAGAATTGATCATAGCATTTGGTCTATTCTTGTTTATTGAGGGAATTTTATATGCCATATTTCCATCAAAAATGAAAAGTATGTTAAAGAAATTAGAACTTATAAAGGATAGCCAGTTAAGATCAGGTGGATTAATCTTTGCAGTTATAGGTTTTATAATTATTTATTACACGAAGAACTAAAATGAGTAGAATTAATACACTATTTATAGCTATTATTTTAATTATAAGTCCTCAATTTAAATCGCTTGCCCAAAATCATCCTAGTTCTTTTGCCGATTTAGCAGATAAGTTAATGCCATCTGTAGTTAATATTTCAACAACGACAATGGTAAAAACTCAAACAAATCCTTTCCCTTTTCAATTTCCTCCAGGTTCACCATTTGAGGATATGTTTAAAGAATTTGGAACACCACAAGAAAGACCATCTGCAGCTTTAGGGTCAGGATTTATTATAGATGAAAAAGGTATCGTTGTTACAAACAATCACGTCATTCAAGATGCAGATGATATCATAATAAGGGTAGGAGACAAAGAAATTAAAGCTAAAGTTCTAGGTGCTGATCCATTGTCTGATATTGCGGTACTTCAACTAGAAACAAATGAAAAGTTTAAACCAGTTAAGTTTGGTGACTCTGACAAAGCTAGAATTGGTGACTGGGTTATAGCAATCGGTAATCCCTTTGGACTTGGGGGAACTGTAACCTCCGGAATTATTTCTGCAAGAAATAGATCAATAGGGTTAACTAGGTATGAAGATTATATTCAAACTGATGCATCAATTAATCAAGGAAACTCTGGTGGACCTTTGTTCGATATGAACGGAGATGTGATTGGAATCAATACTGCTATTCTTGGAAGAAACGGATCGATTGGAATTGGTTTTTCAATACCTTCGAATAGTGCAAAAATAGTTATTAATCAGTTAATAGAGTTTGGAGAAACAAAACGAGGTTGGTTAGGTGTAAGGATTCAAGATGTTACAAAAGAAATTGCTGAAGTTGAAAAATTAGATAAAGCTCGTGGAGCATTAGTTGCAAGTGTTGCAGAGAACAGTCCATCAGCCAAAGCAGGTGTAAAAGCTGGTGACATCATTTTAGAATTTAATGGTGAAAAAATCAATCAGATGAAGGAACTTCCTATGATTGTTGCAAGAACTGAGGTTGGAAAAAGAGTAGAGGTAAAAATTTGGAGAGATAAAAAAGAAATTATTAAAATAGTTACTCTTGGAAGATTGGAAACTTCAGAAGATTTTAAAGTTTCAGAAAAAAAAGAAAGTCCTAAAGAAACTGAGATAAAAGATTTAAAAGTGACTGTTAGACAAATTACCAAAGACGATATTAAAACAAGAAACTTACCTAATCAAACTTCTGGGTTAGTTGTCACTAAAATAGCAAATGATAGTCCTTTATTTAACTCTGTTGAAGTTAATAGTATTATTTTAGAAGCTCAAAAGAAAAAAGTTAGAAATGTAAATGATTTAACTCAGATAGTTAAACAAGTTTTAGATAGCAATCAAAAGACTATTTTATTAGTTATTTATAATAGCCAAAATCAGAGACGATATATTGGTGTTAAATTAGATTAATTAATGGATTTAAAATCCAAAATTATTTTAGTTTATGGCCCAACAGCATCTGGAAAGTCTAATTTTGCAATTAAATTAGCTAAAAAGATCAATGGAGAAATTGTTAATGCTGATAGCATGCAGGTATATAAAGAATTAAAAATTTTATCTGCAAGACCTCTTCAAAAAAATTATAAAAATATTAAGCATCATTTATATGGATTTCAAAGTGTTAAAAAAAACTTTTCTTCAGGAGATTGGTTAAAATTAGTTAATAAAAAAATTCTAGATATACAAAAAAGAAAAAAAATACCTATTCTCGTAGGTGGTACTGGATTGTACTTTAAAGTAATAACCGAGGGTTTAGTAAACATTCCAAATATTCCAATTCGTTTTAGATCAAAAATAAGGTTGTTACATAAAAAAATTGGAGCAAAAAAATTTTTTTCAAAATTAGTAAAATTAGACCCCGTATCAAAAAATTTTATCAAATCAACAGATACTCAAAGAGTTATTCGAGCCTATGAGGTTAAATCATTTACAAAAAGATCAATTTACAATTGGCTCAAAAACACAAGATCAGATTATGAAAATGACGATTTTTTTAAAATTTATATTGATTATCCAAGAGTTGAGTTGATTAAGAGAATTAGTGATCGCACAGAAAACATGATTAAAAATGGAGCAGTTTCAGAGGTAAAAAAATTTATAAAATTAAAGGTTCCAAAAGTTAAAACCGCCTCTAAAGCAATTGGAATTGCAGAAATTAGAGAATATCTTAAGAAAAAAATTGAGATATCAGAGGTAATTGAAAAAATATCAATAAAGACTAGGCAATATGCAAAGAGACAATCTACTTGGGGCAGAGGCAATATGATGGATTGGAACAAAATAAAGTCAGAGGATCTAAATAAATTTTTAAAAAAAATTTAGATATCACGTAGTAATTCTTGACCAATAAGCACAACTTCAGCTAGATTGGTTGAATGTCTAAATTATATACAGGTGCTGAAATTGTATTCAAATGTCTTGAAGATCAAGAAGTGGATTTTATTTTTGGCTATCCAGGTGGTGCAGTATTACCAATTTATGATGAGTTAAAAAATCATAATACTATTAAACATATTTTAGTTAGACACGAACAAGGTGCAGGTCATGCTGCAGAAGGTTATGCAAGATCATCAGGCAAACCAGGTGTTGTACTTGTTACTTCTGGACCTGGCGCAACCAATGTTGTTACTGCATTAACAGATGCATACATGGACTCTGTTCCACTAGTTTGTATATCGGGACAAGTGCCAACACATTTAATTGGTACTGATGCATTTCAAGAATGTGACACGACAGGTATTACAAGACCATGCACAAAACATAATTGGTTAGTCAAAGATGTTAAAGATTTATCAAAAACTCTTCATGAGGCTTTTAGAGTTGCAACTACAGGAAGACCTGGACCAGTTTTAGTTGATATACCTAAAGATATCCAGTTTGCTAAAATAGGTTATTCAAAACCTAAAGTTGAAAAAAAACTTAATGGAAAATCATTGAATCATTTTTCGCAAAAGGACATTGATACTTTGATCAGTTTAATGAATAAATCAAAAAAACCTATCATTTATTCTGGTGGTGGTGTTATAAATTCAGGACCAGAGGCGAGTAATGTTTTAAGAGAACTTGTTGAACTTACAGGTTTTCCAATCACTTCAACGCTGCAAGGTTTAGGAGCTTATCCAGGAGATGACAATCAATTTTTAGGCATGCTCGGTATGCATGGAACTTATGAAGCTAACAACGCGATGCATGATTGTGATTTATTAATCAATATTGGTGCAAGGTTTGATGATAGAATAACTGGTAAAATTGATGAGTTCTCTCCAAAATCAAAAAAAGTTCATATTGATATTGATCCTTCATCAATAAATAAAATCATTAAAGTTGATTTAGCGTTGGTTGGTGATGTTAAAGAAGTTTTAAAAGGAATTACCAAAACCCTTAAGAAAAAAAACCTAGATCTGAAAAAATCAAATAAGCAACAAATTGCTAAATGGTGGGAACAAATACAAAAATGGCGAACTAAAAATTCTCTTCATTTTAAAAATAGTGATGAAACAATAAAACCTCAACATGCAGTTCAAAGATTGTATGAACTTACCAAACACATGGATACTTACATTACTACTGAGGTAGGTCAGCATCAAATGTGGGCAGCTCAACATTATAAATTTAATAAACCAAATCGTTGGATGACCTCTGGAGGACTTGGCACAATGGGATATGGATTACCTGCTGCTGTGGGTGTTCAAATAGCTCATCCAAAAAAATTAGTAATTGACATTGCTGGTGAAGCTTCAGTTTTGATGACAATGCAAGAGATGTCTACAGCAGTTCAATATAATCTACCTATTAAAATTTTTATTTTAAATAATCAATACATGGGAATGGTAAGGCAATGGCAAGAATTATTACATGAAAAAAATTATTCTGAAAGTTATACAGAGGCTTTACCTGATTTTATCAAAATGGCTGAAGCCTACGGTTGCAAAGGTCTAAAAGCTGAAAAACCAGATGAACTAGATGAAAAAATCAGAGAAATGGTGGAGTTTGATGGTCCAGTTATTTTTGATTGTCGAGTTGATCCAAACGAAAATTGTTTTCCAATGATCCCATCAGGAAAACCTCATAACCAAATGATATTAGGACCAAGTGAAAAAGAGGAAAACAAAATAACTGGTAAAGGAAAAGCTTTGGTTTAATTATGGCAAATCCAAAATCTGCATATAGTGTTTCTTCAAAAAAAGAAAAATCAGATACACACATTATTGTTGTTTGGGTTGACAATGAAGCTGGTGTTTTAGCAAGGGTTGTTGGATTGTTTTCTGGTAGGGGCTATAATATAGAATCATTGGCGGTTGCAGAGGTTGATGCTTCAAAAAATATATCAAGAATAACGATAGTTACAACTGGAACACCTCAAGTTATTGATCAAATTAAATTACAATTAAAAAAACTGGTTCCAGTTCATAAAGTTGCAGATTTTAAAAGGAATGATAAAGGCGTCATATTTAAAGAAATGGCCTTATTCAAAGTTGTTGGCAACAATACTAAAATTAAAAAGGCTATTAATGCTTGTAAAAAGTATGATGCTGTAATATTGGATAAAACGAAAAAATCAAATGTTATTCAAATTACTGCTCTTAGAAGAGAAATAGATAAGATGGCTAAAAATTTAAGAAAATTTGGGTTAGTAAGTGTTTCTAGGACAGGGGCTGTTGCTATGACAAGAGGTGATAAAGTTTTTAATTAATCATTAAGGAGAAAATTATGAAAATGTTTTATGAAAAAGATACGGATGTAAATTTGATTAAGGATAAAAAAATTGCAATATTTGGCTATGGTAGTCAAGGACATGCTCACGCTTTGAATTTAAAAGATAGTGGTGTAAAAGAAGTTGTAGTTGCGTTGAGGGAGGGTTCATCAAGTATACCTAAAGCAGAGTCAAAAGGATTAAAAGTTATGAATTTGTCTGATGCTGCTGAGTGGGCTGATGTTGTAATGATTTTGACACCAGATGAATTACAAGCCTCAATTTATAAAAATCACATAGAACAAAGAGTTAAAGAGGGGAAATCAATTGCTTTTGCTCATGGATTAAATGTTCATTACGATTTAATCAAAGCTAGAAAAGATTTAGATGTATTTATGGTTGCTCCTAAAGGACCAGGTCATTTGGTAAGAAGCGAGTTTGAAAAAGGTGGGGGAGTGCCATGTTTATTTGCAGTACACCAAAATGGTTCTGGTAAAGCAAGAGATCTTGCTATGTCTTATGCATCAGCAGTAGGTGGTGGAAGATCAGGTATTATTGAAACAACATTTAAAGATGAGGTTGAAACAGATTTATTTGGTGAACAGACTGTTCTTTGTGGGGGTTTAGTTGAATTAATAAAGAATGGCTATGAAACTTTAGTGGAGGCTGGATATGAACCTGAGATGGCATATTTTGAGACTGTTCATGAAGTAAAACTTATTGTTGATCTAATTTATGAAGGTGGAATTGCAAATATGAATTACTCTATTTCAAACACTGCAGAATATGGAGAATATCAATCTGGACCTAGAGTAATAAATAAAGAGGAAACTAAAAAAAGAATGAAAGAAGTTTTGGCTGATATTCAATCTGGTAAATTTACGAAAGAATGGATGGATGAGTGCAAAAGTGGCCAAAAAAATTTTCTTGCTACAAGGGCAAAATTAGCCGAACATCCAGTCGAGAAAGTAGGGGCCAGTTTAAGAGCTATGATGCCTTGGATTGGTAAGAAGAAATTAGTAGATAGTGACAAGAAGTAAATTTAGTTCCAAATTGGGATAAATTTCGCATTTTATTTTTGCAATCTAAACGAGAGGTTGTATATTTCAAAAAACAAAAACTTTTAATATGGCTGATAAAGATAAAGTATTTATATTTGACACAACGATGAGAGATGGTGAACAATCACCTGGAGCCTCAATGAGTGTTGAAGAGAAAATTCAGATCTCAAGAGTTTTTGATGAAATGGGGATTGATATTATTGAGGCTGGTTTTCCTATATCATCACCTGGCGATTTTGAGGCTGTAAGTGCAATAAGCAAAAGTGTCAAAAATTCAATCCCTTGTGGTTTAGCAAGAGCAACCAAAAAAGATATTGATGCTTGTCACGAGTCATTAAAATTTGCAAAAAGATTTAGAATTCATACTTTTATTTCAACAAGCCCAGTTCATATGAAGCATAAATTAAATATGACTAATGAACAAGTTTTAGGGGCAATCAAAGAGAGTGTTACTTATGCAAAAAAATTTACTGATGATGTTGAGTGGTCATGTGAAGATGGCACAAGAACAGATTTAGATTTTATGTATAAGACAATCGAGCTTGCAATTAAATGTGGTGCTACGACAATAAATATTCCTGATACAGTTGGATATTCAATACCAGAAGAATTTGCAAAAACTATTAAACTAATCAAAAATAATGTTCCAAATATTGATAAAGCAATTATCTCAGCTCATTGCCACAATGATTTAGGTTTAGCTGTTGCAAATGCATTGTCAGGCTTGTCAGCTGGAGTAAGACAAATTGAATGTACAATTAATGGAATTGGTGAGAGGGCAGGTAATGCTGCTTTAGAAGAAATAGTTATGGCAATTAAAACGCGAGACGATTTATTACCATATGAAACAGGAATAAAAACAGAATTAATTAGTAAGGCTTCAAAAATTGTTTCTAATGCCACAGGATTTCCAGTTCAATTTAATAAGGCAATTGTTGGAAAAAATGCATTTGCCCATGAGTCTGGAATTCATCAGGATGGAATGCTTAAAAATAGAGAAACATATGAAATCATGACACCTGAAAGTGTTGGGGTAAAAAAAACATCGCTTGTTATGGGTAAACATTCTGGAAGACACGCTTTTAAAGATAAATTAAGTGATTTAGGTTATACCGATGTAACGGATGATGTTGTTCAAGCAGCATTTGGAAAATTTAAAATTTTAGCAGATAAAAAAAAGCATATCTATGATGAAGATATAGTTGCTCTTGTTGATGATAGCTTGATTATCGACAATAAAATCAATGCAATAAATTTGAAATCTTTGAAAGTTTTTGCTGGCACAGGCGAGCCACAAAGAGCTGAGATGACACTAGATGTTTTTGGAGATATAAAACATACTTCTCAAACAGGCGATGGACCTGTCGATGCAATATTTAAATGTATTAAGGAACTTTATCCACATGATGTGAAGTTGTCTTTGTACCAAGTTCACGCGGTCACTGAGGGAACAGACGCACAGGCTACAGTCAGTGTTAAGATCGAGGAGAGCGACAGAACTACTGTTGGACAATCAGCTGATACAGATACTTTAGTAGCATCAGCTAATGCTTATCTAAATGCTTTAAATAAAATGTTAATTAAAAGAGAAAAGAAAACTCTTTATAAAAATATAGAACCTAAAAAAGTAAAAGGAGTGTTTTAATGGGCTTATTTGATAGAATGAAGAAAATCTGGAGTCAAGATATGGCAATTGACTTAGGAACAGCAAATACTTTAGTAGTTGTTAAAGGGCAAGGAGTTGTTTTAAATGAACCATCTGTTGTTGCAATTGTTGATCAATCAGGAAAAAAACAAGTCTTAGCTGTTGGAGATGAAGCTAAAACGATGCTGGGAAGAACTCCTGGAAATATTCAAGCTATAAGACCCTTGAGAGATGGTGTAATTGCCGATTTTATCGTGACTGAAGAAATGATAAAACACTTCATTAAGAAAGTTCATAAAGGAAGTACTTTTGCTAATCCAAGAATTTTAATTTGTGTTCCAACGGGCTCAACTCCGGTTGAGAGAAAAGCTATTCAAGACAGCGCTTTAGCAGCAGGTGCCAGAAGAGTCCAATTGATTGAGGAACCAATAGCAGCCGCAATTGGTGCTAATCTTCCAATATCTGAGGCAACTGGTTCTATGGTAGTTGATATTGGTGGTGGTACAACTGAAATTGCAGTTATGTCCTTAGGAGGTTTGGTTTATTCCAAATCCCTGAGAGTAGCAGGAGATGCAATGGATGGTGCAATGGTCAACTATATGAGAAAAGAATATAATTTGATGATAGGCGATAGTACTGCAGAAAAAATTAAAAAAGAAATAGGTACTGCTATACCTACAAATAGTAACACTTATGCAGTTAAAGGTCGAGATTTAAGATCTGGAACTCCAAAAGAAGTAAATATTACAGAGGAAGATACAGCAGAAGCATTAAATGATATTTTAAAAGAGATGGTCAATGGAATTAAGGATGCATTAGAAAGCACTCCTCCTGAATTATCTGCCGACTTAGTTGATATGGGATTAACTTTAACTGGTGGTGGAGCTTTATTAAAAAATATAGACAGAAGGTTTTCTAAGGAAACAGGTTTGCCAGTTCACATAGCTGATGATCCATTATCTTGTGTAGCAGTTGGTACTGGAAAAGCTCTCGATCAAGAACAAACATTCTCGACTATGTTGACTGAATATTAAGAGTAATGGCCTCAAGCAGAGATGATTTTATAATAGCAATTCGTTCTGCTTTTTTAAAAAAAAGCACTCAGCAAAAATTTTCTTTACTCACTTTAGTATTTATTTCAATATTTATTATCTTGCTATCTAGCCTAGACTTTAAAGCAGTTAAGTATTTGAAAGCTGGATTGAGCGAGCTTGTTTACAGATCATCTTTTATAGTTTCGATACCAGAAAACTTTGCTAAGAATTCTATAATAAATATTATTGAATACACAACTTTCTTTAATAAATATCAAAAAAACAAAGACGAATTAGACAATCTTAAATCTGATTTTGTATCGAACGAAATTATTCAGTATGAAAATCAAGAACTAAAAGTGTTAATTGATGACTATATTTCAAGCTCAAATAAAATTTTAGCAAAAATTATTGTCGATCATGAAAGCCCTTTTTTAAAAAGCATTATAATAAATAAGGGCAGTAAAGATGGTATTAAAATAGGTACCAATATCTACGATCAATCGTATTTAGTTGGTAGAGTAATCGAGGTTAATTACAAGACATCAAGAGTATTATTATTATCAGATTTAAATTCTAACGTGCCAGTGACTATTGCGCCACAAAATATCCAAGCAATTGTCACGGGGACTGGAGAAAATTTCGGACAAATTAAATATATTAAAGCTGGTTTGTCAGAGGACTTGATTGATGAGAGTATAGTTTACACATCAGGCACTGGAGCAATATTTAAGAGTGGAGTGCCAATAGGAAAATTAAGATCTGATAAACTTGGTTCTTCAAATAGATATAATGTTGAATTTTATAGCGATTTCACGCAATTAAAATACGTATTTGCAGAAACAATCACCCAAATTGAAATTCCGCAAGTTGAACCAGATATAGCTCCAGTCGAGGATAAAAGTGAAGAACTTGTAGAGACAAAATTAAAGATTTTAGAAGATGAGCTTAAAATAATTGAGGAGACCAATGCAAAATTTATAGAGGAAAATGAAAATTTGATAAGTGAAATAAATGATTTAAATAATCAAATTTCAGTTTTAAATAGTGAAATTTTTTCTCAAAAACAACAAATCAATCAATTCAATATTGATACTCAAGAGATAGAATTTTTAAAGTTAAACTTAGAACATGGTCACAAATGTAGAAAATCTTTTTTTAATACAGACGGCTTCAATGTTGGAACTGAAGAATACAAGAGTTGTGTTTTAAATGGAGGTAGAACAGGTGGCTAATTTAAAAACTAAAGGAACATTTTCTAAATTATATACCTGGTTACCGATAATTTTATTATTTGTTTCAGTGCTTAATGAATTTGATTTTAATTATCTAAACCTTGAGTATTTTTCTTTTAATTTCCCATTTATTTTAATTTTTTTCTTTACCTTAAAAGATTTTAAACATTTTGATTATCTTTTTGTATTTTTTGCTGGGCTACTAAACGATACAGTTATAGGTTTGCCTTTGGGAATAAGTAGTTTGTCTTATACATTAATTTGTATTGCTACGGCCTATATAAGGAATATCACAATAAGACCAAGCCCGATAAAAGATTGGTTTTATTTTTTATTTATCATAAGTCTGATTAACTCATTAAATTATTCTGTATTAACTTTATTCTTTTCTTATGATTTGGTTTTAACAAGTTATTTAGTCAACACAACTTGTACATTTTTGTTATATATAATTTTCTTATCTATATTTAAGTATTACATGAAAGCAATTAATGATTAACTCTTCAAGTGACAATGTAAAGAAACTTAATTCTATCAATAGAAGAATGTTTATTACAGGATCGTTAAAATTTTTTATAATGTTAGGGATTGTAAGTAGATTATTTTTTTTACAAGTTAAAGAAAATAAAAAGTATTTAACTCTTTCAGATAAAAATAGAATTAGAGAGTGGAAGTTAGCTCCTGTTAGGGGAGAGTTTCATGATTATTTTGGCAATGTTATTGCAGGTAATTTTGAAGCTTATCAACTTCATGTAATACCAGAGCAAGTTGAGGATTTTAGGTATGTTATTTATCGATTAAAAGATTTACTAGAATTGTCAGATAAAGAATTTAAAAAAGTATTAAAAAAGAAAAATGAAATAAAGCCATGGGAGACCTTAATTGTTTCTGATAATTTGAGTTGGCAAAAATTTTCAAAAATTAATAATCATTTGTATGATTTAAACGGTGTAAAACCAGTTATATCAATTTCAAGAAACTATCCTTTTAAAGAAAATTTCACACACTTAGTGGGCTATGTCAGTCAAGCAAACCAAGACGATATTGAGTCAACACAAGCCATAAAAAAGAATTTTGTTCCAGGTTTAAAAGTTGGAAAGGTAGGTTTAGAAAAGACATTTGAGGAAAAACTAATAGGAACCAATGATATTGAAAGATATGAAGTTAATGCTTATGGCAGAAGAATAAGTCAATTGGAATTTCAAAAAGGTGAAAAAGGTAAAACTTTAAGATTAACCATAGATACAGAGGTACAAAAGTTAACTAATGAATTATTAAAAGATAAAGCAGGTTCTATCTGTGTAATGGATATTTATACAGGTGCAGTAATCGCAATGCATTCTTCACCATCATTTGATCCAAATTTATTTGTATTTGGTATTAGTCAAGATGATTGGCAATTAATTAGAAATGATCCAATGAAACCATTAGTTAATAAAACTTTACAAGGGAATTACTCACCAGGTTCAACGATTAAACCAATTGTTGCTTTATCTGCACTTGAGAATGGAATAGTTAACACAAATTTTACAGTTAGATGTACTGGAAAAACAGAAATGTATGGCCAAACTTATCATTGCTGGAAGAAAAAAGGTCATGGTTATGTAAGTTTAAGAAATGCAATGAAGCAATCTTGTGACACCTATTTTTATGAAGTTGCACGTAAACTTGGTGTTGATAAATTAAGCGAAACAGCAAAAAAATTTGGCCTTGGAGAAAAAGTTTTTGGTAATTTATTTGATATTGAAAAAAAGGGATTAATTCCAAGTACTCAATGGAAAAAAAATGCTCTTGGAAAGGGTTGGTTATTAGGTGAAACAATAATTACAGGAATTGGACAAGGCTATATACAAACTACCCCAATTCAACTATGTTTAATGACAGCACAAATTGCAAATGGTGGTTATAAAATTTACCCTCATCTTGTTGTAGATGACAAAGTTAAAAATCAGCCTATAGATAAATTTACACCACTCTATAAAAATTCAAAAAATATTAAGATTGTCCAAGATGCTATTTTTGGCTCAACTAATGAAGTAATGGGTACATCTTATCGCTCAAGAATAGACAACCCAAAATATCAGTTTGCTGGTAAAACTGGTACTGCGCAGGTTAAAAAAATTACTGAGGAAGAAAGAGAATTGGATCTTAAAACATTTCAGATTCCATACGAGCAAAGAGATCATGCTTTGTATGTAGCCTTTGGGCCATATAAAAATCCTAGATACGCACTAAGTGTCATCGTAGAACACGGAGGAAACGGAAGTACAACTGCTGCTCCCATGGCGACTAAATTATTTAAATTAATTATAGACCGACACAAGATCAGAGAGTCATTGAGAAATAAAAAGTATTTGGAGATATAGATGTATCAACACACAAGATTAACAACAAATAGACTTGGTTTTTTTCAAAAATTTAGAAACTTTGATTATATACTTTTAGTTTGTATATTGTTACTTGGCTTTATTAGTTTAGCAACAATGTATTCTACTGATGGTGGTGAAATTAAATTTCATACCAAAAGTCATTTTACAAAATTGGCAGTATTTACTTTAATGATGTTAGTGATGTCATTCATAAATATCAAATATTGGTTCTCATTAGGCTACTTAGCTTATATAGCAGTTGTAGGTTTATTAGTTGGGACTTATCTATTTGGAATTACTTCTTCAGGGTCTCAAAGATGGATAAATTTATATTTCATAAATTTACAACCATCTGAATTAATGAAAATATTTATTATTGTTTGCTTGGCTAAATTTTTCCACCGAATGAAGTTAGAAAATGTAAATTCAATTTATACAATTTTAACTTCTTTAATAATAATACTTTTACCGATGGGACTGGTTATTGTGCAGCCAGACCTTGGAACTGCAGTTCTTATTGCTATAAGCGGAATAGCAGTATTATGGTTTGCAGGTATTAATTATAAGTATTTTATTTATACTATCCTTGGGTTTATAATCTCTTTACCTTTTGTCATTGCTTTCTTGAAGCCCTATCAGAAATTAAGAGTATTAACTTTTCTAAATCCTGACAAAGATCCTCTAGGCGCTGGTTATCAAATTATACAATCAAAAATAGCTGTCGGATCTGGAGGTATATTTGGTAAAGGTTTTTTAAAAGGCACTCAAAGCTATCTTGAGTTTTTACCAGAAAAACATACTGATTTTATTTTCACACTTTTCTCAGAGGAATTTGGTTTTGTGGGCTCTGCAATACTTTTAGTTATTTATGCAATTATTATTTACAGAATTGTTGCAATAGGAGCTAGTTCCAGAAGTTATTTTGCAAAGATTTTTTGTTATAGTTTTGGTGCAGCTATTTTTGTATTCATTACTATAAATATGAGTATGGTTCTAGGTTTACTACCTATAGTAGGCTCTCCTTTACCAATCATGTCTTATGGTGGATCCTCTATGCTAGCAACTATGACTGGCTTTGGAATTGTTATGAGTGCTAGAGTCCACAATCAACAATTGATTGCCTAAGTATAATTTGTCGCTTAACTTATTTGACAGATAGATTGTATATTTTTTTATGAGTAAAAATTTACATGTGGGGATTGTTGGCTCAGGAATTCAAGGAGTTTCAAACGCTTTATTTCTTCAAAAAAAAGGTTTTAAGGTAACTATATTTGATAGAGATGACCCGGGCAGTCCAGCAGCTTCATATGGGAATGCAGGTCACTTTTCACCTTACGCTTCATTATCACTGAATAGAACCGATGTTCTTGCTGATGTACCAGCGATGTTATTAAGTTCAACAGGGCCACTTGCTTTGAAATGGAATTATGTACCGAAAATGTTGCCTTGGTTTTTCAAGTTTATTTTGAATACAACAAAAAACAAAATGATGCATACCGCAAGAAATATGCATCAAATTTTAGACTTGGCGTTACCAGCGTATGATGAACTTTTTGATGAAATTAATTTAGATGGTCTGGTTGAAAACAAAGGTATTCTTTATATTTGGAATGATAAAGATTTAAAGAGTAGAGAATTAGAAATAAAAGTAAGAGATGAGCTTGGTGTAAAACAACAACTTGTCAATAAATCTGAAATTCACGATCTAGAACCTAATATCAAACCTTTTTATCATGCAGGAGTTTATTATCCATATGCAAGGCACGCCCGAAACCCTAAAAAGATCTTACTTAAATTATTTGATTTATTTTTAAAAAAAGGTGGAAAGTTTGAAAAGAAGAATATTAATGATATTGAGTTTGATACAGAAAAACCTGTTTTTATTACTGATGGCGAAAGACATACCTTTGATAAAATCGTAATTGCTTGTGGAGCTTTCTCAAAAAAATTAACAGATAATTTAGGTGAACAAATTCCGCTTGATACTGAAAGAGGTTACCATGTTCACTTTAAAGATTGTGATCACCTATTAAGTAGACCAGTTATTTTTTCTAACAGAGGATTTGGTATCACCCCTATGGAACAGGGATTAAGAGTAGTTGGTACAGTTGAGTTTGGTGGATTAGATAATCCACTCTCCAAATCAAGAATTAAAAATTTAATTAGTAATGCCAAGTATATGTTAGGAGATCTTCCAGAACATGAGGATGAATGGTTAGGTTTTAGACCTACACTGCCAGATTTTTTACCTGTAATGGGACCCTCAAAAAATTATAAAAATGTATTTTATTGTTTTGGTCATCATCATTTAGGATGGACATTAGGTCCAATTTCTGGAAAGATTGTCTCTGGAATGATAGCTAAAGAAAACACAAATCTAAATTTAGATCCTTATAGCTCAGTAAGATTTAGTTAATCAAATGCAAAATACTAAGGCATACATAATGCTAGTATGTGCAACATTATTTTGGGCAGGAAACTTTACATTAGCAAAGCTTGCTTATTTAGAAAATATACCTCCCAACTCACTCGCATTTTTAAGGTGGTGCCTAGTATGGATAATATTACTTCCCCTCACCTATAAAGAGATATTAAAATTAAAAAATCAAATTAAAGGAAATTTATCATTATTTCTTATTCTAGGTTCTACTAGTGTATGTATTTTTACTTCTTTTACTTATAACGCTTTAAATTACACTCAAGTAATTAATGCATCACTTTTTAATACTGCAATACCTGTAACAATAATTTTAGTTTGTTTTTTATTAAAAATTGAAAAAACAAATATTTTTCAAATATCTGGATTAGTCATTTCAGTTTTAGGAATTTTAGCTATTATTACTAAACTTGATCTAAATATTTTACTTACCTTAAATTTTAACAAAGGCGATTTATTTATGGTTGGAGCAATTATTGCTTGGGGAATATATTCTGCATATTTGAGAAAAAGAACCTTTGAAGTATCTTTACTTGCTCTTGTCCATATAATTTGCACATTTGGATTAATTTTTCTTTTACCTCTATTTATTTTAGATATGACACAAGGCAAAATTATTGAGATGAGTAGTAATTTTTTTTATATTTTAGCTTATGTTGCAATATTTCCAAGTATTGGCTCTTACTATTGTTGGGCTGGCGCTGTTTCAATCATTGGGGCAAATCGAGCTGGAATATTTTTATCTTTAATTCCATTATTTAGTACTTTGATGGCGATATTCTTTTATAATGAGCAGTTTCAATTTTTTCACTTGATTGGGGCAATTTTAATTATATTAGGTTTATTTTTATCAAATAAAGAAATTAAAAATGCTTAAAGTTGCAATATTAGACGACTATCAAAATGTTTCTCAACAATTTGTTGATCTTGAAAAACTTGCAGGAAAATATGAAATTAAAATTTTTAGTGAGCCATTTGAGGATGAGGCTGATGTCATAGATAAATTGGCTGATTTCGAGGCATTATTAGTCATGAGAGAAAGAACACCAATTACAAAAAATATTATAGAAAATTTGTCTAAGCTAAAATTTATAATCACCAGTGGGTTGAGAAATAAATCAATTGACTTGGATGCTGCAAAAAAAAGAAAGATTATAGTTAGTGGAACCGAAAGTAATTTAAACCCAACTCCAGAATTAACTTGGACTTTAATTCTTGGGTTAGCCAGAAATATTAAAGAGGAAATAGATAATATGTATCAGGGATATTGGCAAACCACAGTTGGTGTTGAACTCAAAGGGAAAATCCTAGGATTAATTGGGCTTGGAAAAGTAGGCTCTCAAGTAGCAAAGATAGGCAAAGCTTTTGGTATGCAAGTAATGGCTTGGAGTGAAAATCTAAATCTTGATAAATGTAAAGAGCTCGATGTTTTACCTTGCACCAAAGAAGATTTAATTAAAAATTCTGATTTCTTATCTATTCATGTTCAGGGTGGCAAAAGATATAAAGATTGTATTACTTTAAAAGAACTAGATAAAATGAAAAAAACTGCTTTTTTGATTAATACCTCAAGAGGTCCAATAATTAATGAAGATGATTTAATTATTGCTTTATCTACAAATGTAATCGCAGGTGCAGGATTGGATGTTTATGAAAAAGAACCTTTACCAGAGAATAACAAACTAAGATTTTTACCTAATGCTTTATTAACACCTCACTTAGGATATGTGACTGCAGAAAATTATAATGTTTATTATAGTCAAATGATAGAGTCACTTGAAGCTTGTGCATCGGGTAACCCAATCCGAGTAATTGAATAATTATGGATTTATCAGTTGTTAATCACGAGGATTATTTTGCAAAAATTGGTGATGATCATAAGTTCCCAATTAATAAATTTGGAGAACTTGCAAAGTATTTAATTGATAAAAAGATAATTAAAAAATTTCATCAGCCGTATGCATGCTCTGATGAAACTTTAAAAAGAGCTCATTCTGAAAAATATATTAATGATGTTAAAAATAAAACCTTAGACCAAAATACAATTAAGAAAATTGGATTTCCATTAGTGGATAGTGTCATTCAAAGATCATTAGTTGCAACCGGTGGAACAGTGCTTGCTACAAAGCTTGCGATAAAAAACGGTGTAGCGTGTAATACTGCCGGTGGTAGTCATCATGCTAATTATGATGGAGGTGCAGGTTATTGTGTATTCAATGATGTAGCAGTTGCCGCTCAATATTTGCTTGATAGAGGTTTAGCTGGCAGGATTTTAATTGTCGATTTAGATGTTCACCAAGGGAATGGCAATGCAGATATTTTTAAGGAAAATAAAAATGTATTTACTTTTAGTATGCATTCAAAATCAAATTATCCAGCAAAAAAATCAATCAGTGATCTTGATGTTGAGCTGGAGGATAATATGGAAGACACACAATATATAAAAGTACTTGAATTTTATTTACATCAATTAAACGAAGAAAATTTTGATTTTGTCTTTTATATCGCAGGAGTAGATATTCATCATAACGATCGTTTAGGAAAACTAAAAATTTCTGATGAGGGAATAAGAAAAAGAGATGAAATAGTAACAAAAAATTTTTTTTCACAAGGAGTTCCTTTGTGTGGTGTTCTTGGTGGTGGTTATAATAAAGATTTTAACAAATTAGTTGAATTGCATTCTTTTTTACATCAATCTTGTGCTAAATTACTTAAATGACTAAAAAGAATCCTAATTTAACTGCTGAACAAAAATTAGTAATGTTTGAAGATGGCACTGAGCGTGCAGGTAGTAGTGAACTCAATAGTGAAAAACGAGAAGGTAGCTATCATTGTGCTAATTGTGGAATAAAATTATTCGACTCTGATGCAAAATATGAAAGCGGGTCAGGGTGGCCATCATTTTATCAATCTTTGCCTGATGTCTTTGAGACTAAAACTGATTATTTAATTGGCTATGCTAGAACAGAGTATCATTGTAAAAATTGTAACGCCCATCATGGACACATTTTTGATGATGGTCCTCAGCCTACGGGCAAAAGATATTGTAACAATGGTGTTTGTTTAATATTTCATGAAAAAAACAAAAAATGATTTTAAAGTATATTAGTTTTTTAATTGGTCTAACGTGGTCTTACTCTTTAATAAAGACGCAATCTATTTTTAGTAAAAAAGCAGGCCTTATATTCAAGATCTTTATTTCCAAAGTTTCTTGGCTAACCTTTTTAGCTGCAATTTATTTTGGTTATAAGAATTTTACAATTGAATACATTTTAATTGGAATTGTACTTTCAATTGCTTTGGTTCATGTGGGATTTATCTTCTTAGGTAAATTTTTAAAGACAAAATTCACAGAAAAACAATTGCTTTTTGCAAAAAACTTTTTCGAATACTCACTGATTGCATGGGTTCTGTATTATTTTTTCTATTAAATGATTACCTATTTTGGTCGCTCTTGGTTAACTAAATATTGTTTTTTCTAAAAATTATATATAAAATTCAGTATGTTTGAAAAATTAGAGGAACTAGCAAAAAATAACAAAAAAATTTCCGACTTTCATATCAGAACTGGTTGGCCTTTAGCTTATAGACAAACTGGTGAAATTCACAAAATACCTGATGTATTAGTCAAAGCACAAGACCTTCAAGATTTATTGTCTACGAATTGTAATGAAATCGAAATGAAAAGATTTCAGGACACTCATGAGCTAGATTCATCGGTGACATTAAGCGGACTAAGATTTAGAGCAAACTTTTACAAAACAATTCAGGGACCTGCTGCAGTATTAAGAAGAGTGGAAAGTGTAATCCCAACTATGGATCAATTTGATTTACCTCCAGTGCTTTATGATATAATAGATATGCATAAAGGACTTGTGCTAGTAACAGGTCCTACTGGTTCAGGTAAATCAACAACACTTGCTGCAATTGTAAATGAAATCAATAAGACAAGAACTTCAAACATAATTACTGTCGAGGATCCGGTCGAATTTATTCACAAAGATTTAAAGAGTATTGTTTCTCACAGAGAAGTAGGCAAACAAACGCAGACTTTTGCAACTGCCTTAAAAGCTGCCCTTCGAGAAGATCCAGATGTTATTTTAGTTGGTGAGATGAGAGATTTAGAAACAGTTTCTCTAGCATTAACAGCTGCTGAAACTGGGCACTTAGTGTTTGGCACACTGCACACGAGTGGTGCACCAAGCACGATTAATAGAATTATAGACGTATTCCCACCCGAGCAACAAGCTCAAATACGGGCACAGATTTCTACATCTTTAAAAATGGTCGTAACCCAAAGACTTCTGAAAACTAAAGATGGCCAAGGCCGTTGTGGTGCTTTTGAAGTGATGAAGTGTACACCTCCGATTCAAAACTTAATAAGAGAATCTAAAATACATCAGATCCCAAGCATCATGCAAACTGCTGTTAAAGATGGTATGATCACAATGACCAAATCTTTAGAAGATTTAGTAAAAGCAGGAAAAATAGATGCGAGCGCAGGACGAGAAAATTAAGGGTTTTAACCTTCTTGAATTAATCATTGTCGTTGTAATTATTGGTGTTATTTCTGGTGTTGGTTACCCAAAATTTAATGAATGGCGAATTGATCGAGAAACAAGAAGTGATGTTTATAAAATCAAATCTTTATTTGAAGGTATTAACGCTCAAGTAAAAAGAGGACAATACGCTTTTGTCCAAGTACATATAGAAGAGGCAATAGACACAGATAAAAAACGTAAATTATTTGTGACATCAAAAGGAATGCAACCAGCTAAACTAGGAAATTTAATTTTTGATGGGACTAGCACCTGGTGGAGTAATATCAATGGTAGATGTAATACTGATACTTCCATCGTTGGATATTGGGATGATGATCCTACTGAAGGTTCAGATAAAATTGAAGTAAGACAAATTAAACTTGATAACGTAGCAACAACCTGGGTGAATACACATGCAGCAGTTTGTTTTGGTAAAAATGAAAAATGGTTTAGTGCAGCAGGAGACTTAGCGTCAGACCCTTCACCACCTTCGGAAGGAGGTGAACCAGCAATGGATAGTTTATTAAAAACTCCTAAAAATCAATTATTTGTCTGCAGAAGAACAGCCGCTATGTCAAAATGTGATGTTAACGAAACAGCCAACAAAGGTGAAGGGGCACCAGAATCAACACACAAACAATTATTTAAAATAGAATGGTCGAGATTTGGTAATTTAGCTCTTAAAAAATGGGATAAAAAAAAAGCAAAATGGGTTAATCAATAATAAAATGATAAAAAAAATATATAAAACCTCAGGACTTTCTATTTTAGAGGCGCTTGTCTCAACGGCTATAGTTGGAATTGGATTTATTGCGATTTTACAAATGACAAACTTTTCTGTTCAATCAATTGATAATTCAGGAGAGAGAACTAAAGCAAATTTTTTAACTGAAATGATTGCAGAGGATGTGATTGGTAGTAAAGACTCTTTTTATAAACTAGACCTTAATGATCCAGATATAAAATTTAATAATTCTACTGGAGAATATGAAAAAGACGACACACCATTAGATAATTTTTCAAGATATCTAAGTAAAACAAAATGGCAGCCATCCCTAAATTGTGGGGGAAATACAACAGGCACTGCAGCCCAAAAAAAAGATAATATATATGCTACTCAACAAGTCGATGCTCCCAGAAATAAAATGGATAAATGGAATACGATATTTCAAGAAAATAGATTCCTAAAATGTAAAAGCTCAGCTGAGAAAAAAAAATTACAAGTATTTAGAATCTGCCGTTGGAAAGGTGGTGATTGTGATTATACAGCAGACTTTGTGTACGACGAACCGCTTTATATGGGTAGAGTTGAAATGAGATTAAATGACGGAAAAAAAAGAAAATATTTATATTTTCAAACAGATTACAAACTTAAAAAATGATTTGAAAATTATATGATTAAAAAAAAATTTAAATCTATTGCTGGACTAACTTTAATTGAAATTTTAATTGGCGTTGTAGTATCAACGATTATGATGGCTGCAATTTATACAACCTATTCAGTTGTAAATAATACTTATGGTCAAGTTTTAGAAAAAGCTAAGGTTAGTAGATCATCAAGAGATTTAATAGAATTATTAATTCGAGATATAAGGATGGCAGGGTTTAAGTATTATCTTGGTGAAAATGATTTAAATTATCCAAAAGAAAGTTACTTAGAGTTTAAAGGAGGGGCACATACTTTAAAAGAAAGTCATGATCCAATTATTATAATAAGTAATCAGTTAGGACACCAGAAATTAGATGATCCTCCAACTACAGTTACAAAAAATAATTCTAATGATACATGTTGTGATAAAATTCATATTGTTTATGATGATTTCAATCATTTAGATTCAACACAACCTTACAAAAGATACAAGCTCACTTATTATGCAAAACCTAAAGATGACGGGACAGAAGGAACAGGTGAAAATACAAAACCTATAAATCCAAGATATGCTATTTATAAATCTAAAATGAGCTGGATTCAAAGTGTAGATAAGGACGAAGGAGATTGGGATGAAAATTGTCCAGAATGTTATCATGATGAACTTATTAGAGATTTTGTTGAAGATATGGAGTTCATACCATTAGACGCTAATGGAAAAGTTTTAAATCCCTACCCAAGTCCGGCATCAGTGGCATCAAGGAACAACTTGTATAAAGTTAGAGCTGTAGATATTAGGGTGGCATTTAAATCTGAAAAACCTTTTTTTAGATTTGAGAGTAAGCAAGGAAAAGAAAGAAAGTTGAGTGGATTTTCTAGAGGTATAAGAGCATTCTCTGACAGAAACTTAAGAGATAATGTTGTAGTCACAGTTTATACAAGAAATATTGCAGCACAGGGTAGTTATTAATGAAAAAAAATAATTATAATGGTGGTTTTACTCTAATTCTGTCACTTGTTTTGCTGTTAGTAATGTCTTTAATGGGGGGAACTTTAATAGTTATATCCTCTGGAGATCATCAAAGTAATAATACGAGTGATCAATATCAACAAACATTTTATGTCGCTGAGCATGCTTTACTAGAAGCAGAGAAACAAATTTTAAATCGAATGATCGGACCTTGGACGGAAGTTGAAACTATTAAAGACGCACCAGTGGGATCTAGACCTGAGGAAATTATTGCTCATGATAATTACATTACTCAACTTAAAGCTATTGCAATTGACGGGATAGCGAGACATACAGATGGAAGAGGTATACCAAGAAACTTGATAACGCCCACACAAACACCTTGTTTTAAAAGTTTTAGAAACTTAATTAGAGAACAGAATTATTATTATACAAAAGCTGATGTAGATGCACTGGGTGCACAAAATCCAGATTATACAATGATCGGAACTTTTTTAAGGAAAGGCAGTGTATTGGTGACAGATCACAAGATTAATGAAAATTTTGGTAATTTGATTGAACCAATTTTAGATAATCCGACTGCAAGTAAGGTAGATTTAAATATCACAGAGGCAGCTAAAGAAAAAGAATATTTAAAAAGATTTCGATATGAATTTTTTTCGATTAATGTTGGGTCTGCTAACTTTAAAGGAGCTGGAACAAGTGTAAAAAAAACCAGCACAAATACGCAAAGACAAGGTACAGCCTTTAGAATTTATGGATGTGGATATTTAATGCCCAATGGTACTGATTTAGGTGACTATGATAATCCTGATATTTTAATTCCGCTAGAAAGCTTAGTTATTTTATCTGGTTAAACACATAATGATCACCAAGTATTAAATGTCCGATTTTATTTTTTTACAAATTGAGTAATATAAAAATTATGAAAAGAATCCTTAATCTTTTTATTTCAATTATATTGTATTTTGGTTTGATTAACACAGGTGTTGCTTGTGAATTCTTGAAAGAACAAATTGGTTCTCCAATTGTTGATTTGATAGAAAAATATGATTTTTTAGATGATCCTTCTGATGAAGATACTGAAAATTTAACTTTAGTGAAAGAATACGACAGTATGAGTCTTTGTGATGATGTAGAATTAGACAATTCTATTATAAAAGTGTTTGTTAAAGAAGGAAAGATTATTGGCAATGAAATCGAGGGTAAAAAAGGTGAGGCCGCAGTGAGAAAAATCTTAGAATTTGCAAAAAATAAGTTAGGTTATACGACTGAAGAAGATTTAAATGAAAATTGGGTTGGTGGCATTAGCCTTTCATCATTTGTAGAAAAAGTAACTTATGGTGTGGTTGAAAGTAATGAAGGAAATTATGAAATGTTAATTATTACTAATCCTGATTTACAACAGTTTATGTCAGGACCTAATGTAAAAATGGTGAGATGAGTAAATTTTTTTAAATCTATGAAAAAATTATTTAAAACATTTATTTTATTTATTCTATGCATAAATTTTAATCAATTTACAAATGCTAAACCATTACCACCAGGATCTGGTAGTGGGGACGTTCCGGCAAACATTTTAATTTTGTTAGATAGTTCTAAAAGCATGAACAATTTGGTTGGTGACGGAATGCCAACAGTGAATTCGGGTACAATTGTGTGGAATGGTGATCGAGTATTTTCATATAACCATAAAAATCATGGTGGACTTTATAAATTTAATTCTACAGGGTCTCGGACTAATTGGACTACAGACGACTATGATCTTAGTCTTTGGTGGGCGAATAAAACTACGCTTCCACATAACAACGGAACGACAAAAACAGGTCAATGGTGTGATTACGGGCTGCATCCGTATAAAGGGAATGCATTTGCGAATGCATACGTCACTGAAAATAGAGCTCTTTCAGGTGTAAAGTTTGTAACTGGTGTTACTGTAAAAAATACTAATATATCTAATGAAAACCTGTTATTTATTGGTCAAGCTCAACCAAAAAATAAAAATAGTGCATTTATTGCTATTGATGAAAATTATAATTGTAGGTTAGCTATATTTCCAGATCCTAAATCAGGGAAAAAGAGTAATGTTAATTTAGGTTTTGACGTTAGTCAAAATGCAAACGGTGAGATGATTTTTGTAGGTCATGGCAGAGTAGGTAAGAATGGATTCATGATAACTTGTAACTTCAGTCAGGGAAAATGTGATTTAAAAAATGCTAGAGGCAAAGGTAGGACAACTAATTATGGTAGGTTATTCGATGGAAAAAGTTTAAGATTAAATAGCGACTCAACCATGGTTTATATCGCTGATGATGGTGATGTACATGGATATAAAATGAGCACTGGAACTTACCCAATGATTGGGAGTTTTAGAGAAAAGTATTGTGATGGCAGTGCGAGTGCTACAGGGACCGAAGTTAGATACATAGATTATTTTGACATTATAAGAAACAATAAAGGAACACTTCTTGTTCAAGGTGAAAATCAGACAGGAAGCTCTGTCACAATAGATGGATTTAATAGAGCTCCAGTAGTAAATGAGAGTTTTACTATCGCAGGTAATACAACTCAATATAAAATTCAATCAGTCACTAATAATACAGGGGGGTCTTATACGTTAGGTCTAGATCAATCATTAGCAGCAACTCCAGATGATGATGCGGCAGTTACTTTAATAGACGATATAATGTACAGCGGTGGAAGAGGACACAGAATTCAACGAGTTGAATGGGATCCAGGCGATAGCAATACGTGCACCGCACAAATTACTGCAGGTAAATTTGATACTACAAAAAATATAAACGATGACAAATCAGCAATAACACCTGGAACTCTAGCTGCTGCTGATATTAAAATAACTAGTGATATTAGTCTTTTGAGTATATCGGGAACTGGAGCCAATAAAAGAATTATCTTCAGTCATGAGGGTCATGTTGATGAATTAACTGAGAGTGCTTTCGTTTCAGGAAGTTTTGATACTGCATGGCAACAACAATTTGGAGGTTTAAGGATATCAAGATTAGAGGGAGCAAAACGTGCTATTGTTGCAGTGTTATCAGACACAACTTTAACTAGTGGTGCTAATTTTGGTTTTGGACATTGGAATTCTGGTGAGGGTAGTAGTGGTCAATATGACTATCCACACCCAATGAAACTACCAAATAAAAAAGCAAAAAGGGGTAAAGGTGGTGGCTATTGTCATAACAATGATACAAGGTGCGAGTATTATGGTGGATGGAAAGGCGTTCATCCATTTGGTACAAGCAAAGTATGTTCTGCTAATTCTTGTTTAAATGTTGCGATTAGCCCCGAAGGTGCTTCTAGAGCAATTCCAATTGTTCAACGTTTGGGAATAGAATTTGGTACTGATTCAGAAGCTTTCTCTCAAATAGCATATGAATATTTTACTGGCCCTGTTTCACCGCATGATCCTGCATCTGATTGCCAATTAAATTATGTGATTGTTATTGGTGATGGAAGGATGTCCAGTACAGGAACAAAAGAAAATAAGTTTAAAGGAAGAACTGCAGACAGGCTTACAAAATTAAGACAAAAAGGAATTAAAACTTTAATGGTTGCTTATGGGGATGGAATTAGACCTGATGGCATGAAGACTTTTGACGAAGTAGCCGTAGTTGGCTCATGTGAAAGTGCTGGAGATAAAGATTGTGAGTCGACTATAGTTGCCAGAACACCTGAAAAACTTCAAACAGAACTTTCACAGAGAATTAGACAAATTTTAGCTGAACGATTGGCATTTACTGCTCCTTCAATTACCGCAACAATTCAGGAAGGAGGTTCTTTGTATCAAGCACAATTTTCGTATGAACAATATGGTGAATGGCAAGGGACTATCTTAAGAAAAACATTGAATCCAGATGGAACAGTCGAGCATGACATGAACTTTCCAGGAAATTGGAGTGCAGCAGAGCAAGTGAGACTTCAAGCACGTTCTGGTCCAACTGATCCTGGAGAGAACGATGATCGAAATATCTGGACCGTACTTGAAGATGTGCCTTACTTTAACAATGGCATTCAAAGCTGGAACAATGTAAATGAAAGACCAGATAACCTAGAACACTTGAGGGATGAGATGGAGAGATTAGGTTATGTGATAAGTGACTATTACACAACGAGCACATCACCATGCACAGGACCCGATGGTACGGATGACGAAATGAAAGGTATATTACGTTTCATTGCTGGCCAAGATTTTTTTGATTATATTGGGGGTTGTAACAAAACCGATTTAAGAGATCATGTTCTTGGCGATATTTATCACTCACAATTAATTGAGATTGGGCCACCAAACGGAGAAGTAAAATTTACTGACGTAAATCAAGAGGCTTATTTTAGATCAATCAATAATTATCAAGGTTTTAAAAATGCAAATCAAAGCAGAAGAAATATTTTATATGCAGGTTCAAATACTGGATTACTTCATGCATTCAATGCTGAAACTGGAAGAGAAGAATGGGCTTTCCTGCCACCATTATTGGCTGGAAAATTACCTTTAATTGTTAATAGAGCTCTGCAAGGATCACTTGGTGATAATCCTCCAAGAGGAGGCACTAATGCAATATTTGGTGTAGATGGTTCACCTGTTGTTCATGATGTGTTTATGGCTGGGTTAACTCCTGAAAACACACCTGAGAGTGCTGACTCTCCAAGTTGGCACACTATATTATTTGTACCATTTGGCAGAGGTGGATCTGGATTTAGTGTTTTAGATGTAACAAACCCAATTGTAAAAAACGGGACAGGCCCACTGCACATGTTCACAGTATATAATGATTATATAAACAACACGATATACATAACTGACTATGAAGGAAAAACAGAATCATATCCTTATACTTCTGGGTCTGCAGAAATCGGTAATTCTTTAGAGGGTCAAAGAGCAACAACTAATTTCAACGCAGCACAAAATTCTGATGGAGAGAATAGTACAACTATTCAAGACAATATTGCACCATGTCAAAGTAATAGTTCATCTATAGATTTTAAAAATAACGGAACAAATTCTTGTTACAGAGGTAATACATTTACTTTTGATAGTATTGCAATCCAAAATGCTCAAAATAACACACCACTTAGCACAGATCTTTTAAATGCTTCAAAAATGGTTGGTGATACATTTACGCCAATAAAAATTAATGATGTAAGAATGATAAATGGTCAACTTAGAGTTACTTTTGATGAAACACTGACTGTTAATATGGGTACTAGTTCAAATGAATTAAGTGTTACCGATAATGTTTTTGTAAACACATCTTGTAAAATTGCATCGGGAGTTGATCCTTCTATTGATTATAGTAGATTAGGAGAGACTTGGTCTACACCAAGAATAGTTAAACTTCCGTCTGACCTTGCATCGGAGAGAGATGATCCTGCAAATGATAAATATGTAGCAATTATGGGTGGGGGTGCGTCTAACTCAAACCCATGCGCAGGCTCTGCGTTATTTATGGTTGAATTAGATAATTTAGAAAATCCTGGACAACTATATGGTGCTGCAATTAACGGAGGTCCACTTACAATTATTGACTCAACGCCAACAGGCCCAATGGTTGGAAATAGTTTCCTTCCAACACCAAATGGCAGTGATATTAAAAATGCTATTATAACCTCGCCAGTTGTCATTACTCCTGATACAGCTCAAAATATACCATGGCGTGGTGCGATGGTTTACATAAATGATAGAGAGGGAAAAATTACAAAAGTTAATCTAACAGACTCAACCGAAAATAACGCTAATCTTTTTGACCAAACAACATTGTTTAGATTAAATGCCAATACAACAAATAGAAGATATTCATTTTTCTCAATGGATGCAGGTATTGGAGTCACAACAAAAGACTTTTGGCTTTTTGGGGGAACCGGGGACTTCAATCAATTGGGAGACAAATCACCATTTATGGATAACATTCTATATGGTATTAGAGATTTCGATTATCCATTTTTTAAACATTTAAATGATGTGGTAATTCCATCATTTGGAACTAGTAATTTCACAGAATTAGCTCATACAGGTGCGAATAATGCTAAATCAATTGATGATGCGAATGTATGCGCAGATGTAACAGCGCAAACGGCTGGTTGTATTGTTGATGCAGAAAATGCCTGGGTAATCCACTTAGATACGCAACAAAACAATTCCTTTAGAAAAGTTTCTGCACCTCCAACTTTATTTAAGGGACAAGTTTATTTCCCTGTATATGAGCCACCTGCTGGTGCAAATAGGTGTAATATTGGAGATGCATATATTTGTGTTGCAGATGATGAGTGTGGAAATAATAATTCTCATAAATTACTCAAAGGTTCAGCTGCTAATGGAAAAGAGTGTGCTTTTGTAAGAGAAGGAGTTTTGTCTGAATTAGTAGTATTTGGAGACAAATTATTTGCTAATGTTGCAGGACCAAGTGATGATCCTGATACATTGTATTCTGTATTAGCTGCTCCTGGTGAGGTCTTATCAAATAGAAGTAGCTGGAGAGATCCTGGTTTTTAATTAATCAGCCCTTTAAGTTTATTTTTTAATTTATCTTTTTTCTTATTTAGTTGTTGTTTTACTTTATCCTCCATTAATTTAGGATCGTAATTTTGTAATTTATTCAAAAAATTATAATTTAAAACTTTTTCTTGTATCGTATTTATTGTGTCTTTAAAAATTTTTTTAAGGATATTTTTGTAGTCTTTACTATTGCTGGTATTGCCAATATTTTTTAAATTCATATCACTTAAAGTAAAAGTTTTTTCAAAATCTAAATCTGGAGAAAGTACTGATAAAGAAACATTTTTTACATCAAGATTTTCAATAGTAAAATATTTATTGGATTGAGAATTAGATTTTTTATTGCCCAAATCTTTATGAAAAGACTTAACATTATCTAAAATTTCTAATCCATCATAACTAAGATAATAATTTACACTTATGTCTTTTAATAGAATATTATTAATTGAAATATTATTTGAAAAAATTGAAAATGCATCTAAAGAAACTTTAATGTTTTTTATATTTACTAAGTAACCATCAAATTTCTTATTAAGTAATTTAATTTCTTTTGCATCTACTTCACCATTCAAATAATTTATATTTAATTTTTTAATAGATACATCTCTGTTTAAGGAACTTGATATATTTTTTTGTAGAATATTTTTTACAAGATCATCACTTACAAATTCAATAAAAAAATAAGAAGAAATTATTAAAATTGTAATAATTAATATAATCTTTTTCATAAAAGTTTATTATCTTATTTAAAATAAAACTCTAATATTTTTCTGATCAATCTGGGTAAAATTTTTAACCCAGAAATAATTTAATATAATCGAATACAATTAAAAAAATTAAATTGCCTATGATAATGTAAGGACCAAAAGGTATCTGAGAAGAAAGGTTTTTTTTATTTTTTATTAAATCTGGGATTGCACTTATAAGAGCAACAACAGATGAAAAAAATATTATGAATGGGATTGACACCCAGCCAAACCAAAAACCAATAGCCGAAAGTAATTTTGCATCACCCAAACCCATCCCCTCTTTGTTTCTAAGTTTTTTATAAACAAAAATTATTAACCAAATAATTGTATATCCAAAACATCCACCAATTAAAGAGTCAATAAAGTGTGGAAACAAATTTATATTAAGATTGGGATCGAACGATTTCAACAAACCAATTACCATCAACGGGTATGTAAGTTCATTTGGAATTATATAATGTTTTAAATCAATAAAAAAAATAATAAGAAAACAAATACTTAAAATAAAAAATAAAAGTGTTGTTAGCGAAAAACCAAAAAAATAAAATGCTATAACAAAATTTAGACCAGAAATTAATTCTATTAGAAAGTATTTGGGACTTATTTTTGTTGAACAATCTCTGCATCGTGCTTTAAGCAGTATGAAAGATAATAGAGGAATATTGTCATACCACTTAATTAGTTTTTGACATTGAGGGCAATACGAACGGCCAGAAATTACATTTTTATTAAAGGGGATTCTATTAATACATACATTACTAAAACTCCCCCATATACATCCAAAGATAAATACTATAATATAGAACACAATTTATAGTTTAATTTGAGAGGAAAGTTCTATGAGCCCATTAATGCAGTATTGTACAAGCATAATTGCATCAGTTATGTGCAGGTAGAAATTAGGCGCATGAATAATGATTTCCATCAATTTCAAAATTATCAAAAAATTAATGAATATCAATTTATAAATAGCATGTTTTTTGGCGCAAAAAAAAAGGAAACAACCAAAATAGATGACACAAGTAGCAAAGATCTAGAATTAGTAACTAAAATGAATCAAGAGTTTGCTAAGTCTCTTGATTTAAAAGAAACTTTAAATAACTCTTTGGAACTAATCATTAAAAGAATTAATGCACAAGCTGCAAATATTTTCTTGATTGATGAAAAAAATCAGTCATTCCAATGTATTGCATCAAAACATCAAGCGTACCTAGAGGATTTTGAAATACCAATTACTCAAGGTGTGATGGGTAAAGCAGCAGTGATGAAAAAATGTATTAGAGTAGGTGATGTGCGTAAAGATGTAAGAGAGATTGCAGAGTTTTATTTTGATTTAGATAATAAAACAAACTTTACAACATATTCAGTTTTATGTTCTCCACTAATAGTTTCTGACGAATGCATTGGTGTAATACATTGTTTAAATAAGAAAACAAATAACAAGCTATTTGAGGAGAATGACAGAAAACTTTTAGAAACTTTATCTGGACCAGCAGCTTTAGCAATTAATAATGCCAAGATGGCAAAAGATTTAATAGATAAAAATAGAATGCAAAAAGAAATAGAAATCGTTGGAGAAATTCAAAAAACTTTATTATCTCAAAACAAAAAAGAAAAATTCCCAATCGCAGGTATAAACATCCCAGCAAAAATTGTTTCTGGAGATTTTTATAACTTTGCTGAATTGTCTGAAGGTGTTTATGGTTTCGGTGTTGCAGATGTATCTGGAAAAGGAATTAAATCTTCTTTGTTAATGTCGAAAGCATCAAGTTTATACAGATGCCTTAGCAAAACAAATTTTTCTGCAGCAGAACTTTTAAATATTTTAAACTCAGAAATATGTGAGACAACATCAAGAGGAATGTTTGTAACAATGCTTATAGGAGTCTACGATAGTAACAAAAAAGAATTAACTTTAGCTAATGCGGGCCACGAACCTCCACTAATTTATAATAATGATGGTAACTTTTCAAATTTTGAAGAAGCAGGTCCACCATTAGGTATTGCACCAAAATTTAAATTTAAAGAAACAAAAATTAATTTTTCGAATAGTTCGATGTACATTTTTACAGATGGTATCACTGAGATAAAAGATACGAAGGGAAACATGTTAGAGTCAGATGGTTTCAAAAATTATATTAAAAAGTATCAACCAACTCCAAATCACGAGAGATTAAATAAAATTGTTGAAGATATTATAAAGTCTGGTCGAATACAAAAAGATGATTTGACTATTGTGGTTGTTGATGGAATTTAATTTGATTTATTATGTTTGCAATAAGCAAAGTAATGATAGTTTTTGCAATAGTACTTACTACAATTATGTATTGGGCGACTTCAAATGTTTGTAGATATA
>CABZTB010000007.1:0-30670 GCA_902528545.1 uncultured Pelagibacteraceae bacterium
AAATAATCATTAAAGAGAAAAAGAAACACCACAACCACAAGATGACTTAGTTTGTGGATTTGTTATCTTAAATTGTTCACCAATTAATTCTGAAACATAATCAACTTCAGAACCTTTTAATAAATCTGCTGAAGTTTTATCAATTAAAATATTTTCAAAGTTTAAATCATCTTTTGATTTTTCTTTATCAAAAGTGAACTCGTATTGAAATCCTGAGCAACCACCACCTTTAATAGCGATTCTAAAAAAAGAGCCTTTATCTTTTTTAGACAGCAAAACATTGATCTGTTTTAGTGCTTTATCAGTAAATTTAATTTCTTTAATCATAATTGATCACTGGTATTAGTAATATAATACTTAATATTTTATTTTAAAGGATGAAAAAATACTCAAAGATAGGTCAATTCAAAAGTAAAGGTAGGATATTTAAGGAATCTTTGTCAAAATATAGATCACCTTATCAAAGAGATAGAGATCGTATTATTCATAGTGCTTCATTTAGAAGATTGAAACATAAAACACAGGTATTTGTTAATACTGAAGGGGATCATTATAGAACTCGAATTACTCATTCTATGGAGGTTGCTCAAATAGCAAGATCCATCGCCAGATATTTCAGTTTGAACGAGGACTTAGCAGAAACACTCAGTTTAGCGCACGATTTGGGCCACACTCCTTTCGGTCATGCAGGTGAAGATGCTTTGAATGAATGTATGAGCATTCATGGAGGGTTTGATCACAATTTACAAACATTAAGAATTGTTATGTTTTTAGAAAATAAGTATTTGAAATTTAGTGGCTTAAATCTTTCTGTTGAAACATTAGAGGGACTTTTAAAACACAATGGTCCAGTTGAAGATTTTCATTTAGTTGATGAATTGATAGGTGTTAAAAAATTTAAAAACATGATTAATTTTAAAACCTTTCCATCACTAGAGGCTCAAATTTCATCTATATCTGATGATATTGCTTATAATAACCATGACATACAAGATGGCATAAAAGCAAACTTATTTAGATTAGAAGAGTTAGTAGAAATAGATTTTTTTAAAAATATTTATAGAAAATATAAAAAAAAAATTAACAAAAAAAATTACAAGATTGCAACTTACCAGATTATAAGAGACTCGATTGACTTAATGATCAAAGATTTAATAAGTAATACCATCAAAAATCTTAATCAAAATAAAATTAAGAGTAGAAATGATTTGAATAAAACTGATTTTCTTATGGTTGATTTCTCTGATAAAATTAAAAATTCTGATAATGAAATTCGGTATTTTTTAAGGTCCAAAATGTACAATAACAAGAATGTGCTATATAAAAATAACAAAGGTAAATTAATAATTAAAAAATTGTTTGCCAAAATAAGTAAAAATCCGGCAAAGTTTATTTCAAAAGAACATTTATCTAAAAACAAATATCGATCAGTTTCTGATTTTATTTCTGGTATGACTGATAGATATGCTATCAACCTTTATAACGATATCAAATGAACATTTTTGATCAATACTTAGATAAAATAAAAAAGATTATTCTAGATTTATCGAAAAAGGGTAAAATAATTTTGCCAGATAATTTAGATGGAATAAACACCGAAATTCCACCTGAGAAATTTAATTGTGACATTTCTACAAATGTTGCGATGGTTTTGTCAAAAATAAATCAAAAGCCCCCTTTGGAATTAGCTGAAACCTTAGCAAAGAGTCTTGAAAATGAGGACAAGTCAATAAAAGAGGTATCAATCGTAAAACCTGGATTTATAAATATTAAATTTCAACCTGTGTTTTGGACAAATTTTTCAAAAGAAATTATTAAGAACGCTAAAACATTTGGAATAAATACAAATGAGCAAAAGAAAAATTATTTAATTGAATTTGTTTCTGCCAACCCAACAGGGCCTTTACATGTGGGGCATTGCCGAGGTGCTATTTTAGGAGATGTAATTTCAAATGTTTTATCATTTAATAATCATAAAGTTACTAAAGAATATTATGTAAATGACTATGGCAATCAGATAATTAATTTCACAAAATCAGTATATTTTAGAATAAGAGAAATCAAATTTAATGAAACTTTTCCAACAGATAATGAAAATCTTTATCCTGGTGAATATTTGATTGAGTTTGCAAATAATATTATTTCTTCAAATCCAAAAATAGATTTTACTAATTACGATGCAATATCTGAAGAATTAACTAGCCTGTCTATAGACGAGGCAATAAAATTAATAAAAAAAAATCTTAGTAGCCTTGGTATAATTCACGATAATTTCGTCAGTGAAAAAAAATTAGTGCTCAATCAAGAAGTTGAAAAAGTAGTAGAAAATCTTCAAAAGAATAAATTTGTTTATAAAGGTAAAATTAAGGCTCCAGCTGGTGAGGACGATGATAATTGGGTTGAGAGAGAACAATTACTTTTTAAATCAACTGATTTTGGTGATGACAAAGATAGAGCATTACAAAAATCTGATGGTGCTTGGACTTATTTTGCTAGTGATGTTGCCTACCATAAAAATAAGTTGGATAGAAAGTTTGACTACTTAATAAATATTTTAGGCGCGGATCATGCGGGTTATATTAAAAGAATTACATCCTCTGTTGATGCTTTGTCGAACTCTAAAGGAAAACTTATTTGTAAAGTTAGTCAACTTGTAAAACTTATAAAGGATAAAAAACCATTTAAAATGTCAAAACGTAAAGGTGATTATATTACTGTTGATGATTTGATCAATGAAGTTGGAAAAGATGCTACTCGATTCATTATGTTAAATAGAAGTAATGATGTCGAACTCGATTTTGATTTTGATAATGTAATTGAAAAATCAAAAGACAATCCTTTGTATTATGTACAATATTGTTATGCTCGAATTTCATCTGTTTTTAGACATTTGGAAATAGATTTAAAAAAAGATTTAAAGATTGATGAATATAATTTTGAATATTCTGACCATGAAATAAACATCTTAAAAAAAATATCTGAGTGGCCAAAGTGTATCGAAATATCAAGCAAGAAGCTAGAACCACATAGAATTCCTGTTTATCTTTATGAACTAGCCTCTCTCTTTCATTCTTACTGGAACTTGGGAAAAGATAATCCTGAAAAAAGATTTATAAATGAGAATAAGAAGATATCGAATGACAAGTTAGTTTTATTAAAACTTATATCAAATGTTGTTAAATCTGGAATGAATATCGTAGGTGTGTCTGCTCCTGAAAGAATGTAATGTTTAAAGAAATCAAATATATTATTTTTGTTTTTATTATTGGTCTTTTTATTTTTTTTACAGCAAAATATTATTTTTCTGATGCCTATAAAAAAAAATCTTATAGATCACTCAGCAATATTGAGAACAAGATAAATACTTATTCGGAAAAATTACCAATTTTAGAAGATGATACAAAAAATATTATTGAATATGTTGAGCAAACAAACAATAAAAATTTAATTTTTGGAAGTTATTAGAAAATAATGAATAAACGTCGATCATTTATTGTTGGTATTAAATCAACAAAACTTTCAGTAAAAGAAAAATCTTTTTTTAAAAAATATAAACCTTGGGGAGTTATCTTATTTACAAGAAACATTAAAAATATTGATCAAACCCTAAAACTCACCACGTCAATAAGAAAATTATTCAAAGATAAAAAATATCCCATTTTAATTGATCAAGAAGGAGGTAAAGTTAATCGGTTAAAAAATATTATATCATTCGATAATTTGACTTCAGAATTTTTTGGAAAAAAATACGTTAAAAATGTGGATGAATTTAAATTTTATTATAAATTATTTATCGATAAAACTTCATATTTATTAAAATCTCTTGGTATTAACATTAATACTTCTCCTGTCTTAGATTTAAGAATTAAAGGTGCATCAAATATCATTGGGAATAGATCTTTTTCTAATAATCCCAAAATTGTATCTAAAATAGGAGATTATTGTATCAATTATTTCCATCAAAATGGTATCGGAACAGTCATAAAGCATATTCCAGGACATGGTCTTGCAAAAGTAGATAGTCACCATTTTACTCCGATGGTAAAAAAAAAATTGAGTTATTTAACCAAGAAAGATTTTCTTCCATTTAAAAATAAAAAAACTTTTTTTGCTATGACAGCTCACATAATTTTTACTCAAATTGACAAAGAAAATTGTGTTACTCACTCAAAAAAATTTATTAAATTAATTCGTAATAAAATTGGTTTTAAAGGTATTCTAATTTCTGATGATTTATCCATGAAAAGTCTTAAGGGTAATTTAAAGGAAAATACAATCAAAACGTTTAGTGCAGGTTGTAATTTAGCCTTACATTGTAATGGAAATTTAAATGAAATGGAAATTGTAGGAAATAATTCACCATTGATAAATCCTTTTCTAGTTAAAAAAACATCACAATTTTACAAAATTTTAAGTTAATATTGATTGATGATTGAAAATGATTCTGAACTTTTTAAAGTAGATGTTGAAAATTATAATGGACCATTAGACGTTCTTTTGGATCTCGCAAAAGCTCAAAAAGTTAATCTTGAGGATATATCTATTACAAAATTAGCAGATCAGTTTCATGAATTTATTACTCAAGAAAAAAAATTAAATTTAGAGATTGCTTCAGAATACTTATTAATGGCAACATGGTTAGCATATTTAAAATCAAAATTACTATTACCAGGCACCCCTGAAGAAGAATTTAAAGTTCAAGAAGTAGCTGAAAAATTGAAACTTCAACTTAAGAAACTTGAATTAATAAGGTTATTATCTGAACAGATGCTTAAAAGAAAAAGATTAGGCAGAGAAATTAGAACTAGAGGTATGAGAGCAGGCATAAGGCCCATCTACAATAGTGAGTATAAATTAAATTTATTTGACCTCATGAAAACATACTCCACTATAATTATGACTAAAGATTTTCAGAGAATTAACATTCCAAAATTACCAGTTTTTACAACAGAAGAAGGTATAAAAACTATAAAAGATTTTTTTGGAAAATTAATGGATTGGAAAAAATTAGATGATTTAATACCGAAAAATTTTAAAAGTGGATCAAAGTACAAACGAACCGGTAAAGCAGGAATATTTGCTGGCTCTCTTGAGTTGGTTAAGGAGGGCAATCTAAGCATAAAACAAGAAAACCTTTTTGATGATATTTATATAAAAGAAAACAAATGATAAAAAAAAAGATTAAAAAAAAAGACAATATTATTAATTTTCCAACTAAATTATCTTCAATTGAAAAGGAAATTGAAGGAATTGTTTTTGCTGCTGCAGAACCATTAGATATTGAAACTATTGAAAATAAGATATCTAAAAAAACGGATGTTGAAAAAATTTTGTTAAAATTACAAGCTGAATATTCAAATCGAGGTATTAACTTAGTTTGCATTTCTAAAAAATGGTCTTTTAGAACCTCACCTAATCTTTCAAATTTAATGACCCAAGAAAAAACTGTTGAAAAAAAATTATCAAAAGCTGCAATAGAAACTCTTGCTATAATTGTTTATCATCAACCAGTTACTCGGGCAGAGATAGAAGAAATAAGAGGGGTAGCTTTTGGAACTAACACCTTGGAAATTTTAATGGAATTAAATTGGGTTAAACCTGGTGGACGAAAAAATGTCCCTGGTCGACCTATTCAATATGTCACGACGGATGACTTTTTAAGCCATTTTAACTTGCAAAAATTATCTGATTTACCAACAGTAGATGAACTTGGAGCTGCAGGTTTAATTGATAGTACTAATATTGATAACGCTATTTTTGGTACTGGAAAATTCTATAAAGAAAAACAAGACGATAAAAAAGAGGACATTTATTCAAATATTGATGAAATGTTAAGTAGCACTCTTGACTCGGATGAGAAGAACTAAGCCTACAAATTAGACTTTTCAATTATTGATAAAAAGGTTATAAGTTTTCTATGAGCATTGGAATTTGGCAAATAGCAATCGTTGTAATACTTGTGGTATTATTATTTGGTAGAGGAAAAATTTCTAGCCTTATGGGCGATGTAGCAAAAGGAATAAAAAGTTTTAAAAAAGGTATGGCATCAGATGTGACTGATGACAATGAACCTAAAAATATTTCTGACGATAATCAAGATTCGAACAAAAAAGAATAAATCACATGCCTACTATTGGTTGGTTTGAGATTTTAATTATAGTTGCAATAGCTATTGTAGTTTTGGGACCTAAAGACTTTCCAATAATGCTCAAAAAAGTTGGTTCATGGATCGGCTCCGCAAAAAAATATGTCAACAATATTCAAAATGAAGTCTCAAATATTGATCTTGAGGATAATAAAATAGAAAAAAAAGAAGAAAAAAAAGATGAGTCATGACGAAAATGAAGGTGGCTTTGTAAGTCATTTAGCTGAGTTAAGAAAAAGACTAATTCATAGTTTTATTTTTCTAATAATCTTTTTTATAGGATGTTATTTTTTTGCTGAACACCTTTATGGTTTTTTAGTAGAGCCATATGCACAAGCGGTTAAAGATGATGGAACAGATAGACGATTAATTTTCACAGCTTTACAAGAAACTTTTCTTACCTATTTGAAAGTATCTTTTTTCACAGCTTTTTTTGTTACTTGTCCATTTATTTTGATGCAGATTTGGAAATTTATTGCTCCTGGTCTTTATAAACATGAAAAAATTGCAATTTTACCTTATTTAGTTTTAACCCCAATCTTATTCTTACTAGGAGGTATGTTGGTTTATTATTTAATAATGCCCCTAGCGATAAAATTCTTTTTATCTTTTGAAAGTTCTGGTCTTTCAACAAATTTACCAATTCAATTAGAAGCAAAAGTAAACGAATATCTTTCATTGGTAATGAAACTTATATTTGCGTTTGGCATAAGTTTTCAATTACCTGTTGTGTTGAGTTTATTAGCGAGGGTAGGGTTAGTTGATTCTGATTTTTTAAAGAAACGAAGAAAATATGTTGTGGTTATTATATTTGCAGCTGCAGCTTTACTCACACCCCCAGATCCCATCACACAAATTGGTTTAGCGATACCATTATTAATTCTATATGAATTATCAATATTTTCAGTAAAACTTATTGAGAATAAAAATTTAAAAAATTCTGATGCATAACATTAAAGAAATTAGAAAAGATTTTGATGCATTTTCAAAAGCATTAAAAAAAAGATCAATTGATATAGATCTCAATAAACTCAAAAAATTAGATATAGATAATAGAGATTTAATTCAAAAAAAAGAAACATTAGAAAAAGAAAAGAAAGATATTTCAAAAACAAAAGATAAGGCTTTATTTTCCAGATCAAAAGAAATTACCCAATCTATTGATAAAATTACTGATCAACAATCAAAAATTAAATCAGACTTAGATGAAATTTTATCAAGTATTCCTAATATACCTCACGATGATGTGCCTGTAGGATCTAATGAAAATGAAAATGTTGAATTAACTAAATCGGGTCAGATTCCTAATTTTGAATTTACTCCAAAATCACACTTCGAATTAGGTGAAAAACTTGGCATGTTAGATTTTGATCTTGCCACAAAAACCACTGGCTCACGATTTGTTTTTGTTAAGAATAAATTAGCATTACTTGAAAGAGCAATTTCAAATTTTATGCTTGATATACATACTTCAAAAAATGGATATGAGGAAATTTCACCACCTTTATTAGCATCAGAAAATACAATGTTCGGAACTGGTCAATTACCTAAATTTGAAAATGATCAATTTGAAGTAAAATTAGAAGAGGGAAGTGGTAGAAAATTTTTAATTCCTACAGCAGAAGTTATTTTAACCAATATTGTAAAAGATAAAATTTTAGATCTTAAAACATTACCGATGAGATTTGTTGCATCTACCCCATGTTTTAGAAAAGAGGCTGGTAGTTATGGTAAAGATACAAAAGGAATGATTAGACAACATCAATTTTATAAAGTTGAATTAGTTAGTATTGTGGAACAAAATAAATGTCTTGAAGAATTAGAGAGAATGACAAATTGTGCCACAGGAATTTTGGATTTGTTAGAGTTACCATATAGAAAAATGATTTTATGTAGTGGAGATATGGGATTTAGTGCAGAAAAAACTTACGATATAGAAGTATGGTTACCTTCAGAAAATAAATATAGAGAAATATCTTCATGTTCATCATGTTCAACTTTCCAGGCAACACGGATGAAAGCTAGATATAAAAATTCAAATAAAGAAACAGTATTTGTTGGAACGCTTAATGGAAGTGGTTTAGCAGTGGGTAGAACTCTTATTGCCATATTAGAAAATTTTCAGCAAAAGGATGGGTCTATAAGTATTCCAAAAGTGCTTAGACCTTATATGAATAATCTAGAAAAAATTAGTCTGAATTAAAGTTGTTTTAACTTAAGAGATAGTATAAAAATTCATTTTTAATTAAGGAGTTTTATGGAAAGTTCAGGAATAGGTCAATTTATACCACTAATATTAATTTTTGTTATTTTTTATTTTTTCTTGATAAGACCACAGCAAAAAAAAGTTAAAGAGCATAAAGCTATGGTCGAAGGTTTAAAAAAAGGTGATAAGATTGTAACTTCAGGCGGTATTACAGGAACCATAACCAGAGTTGTAGACAACGATAAAATAGAAGTTGAGGTTGCTGAAAATGTGACTGTTGAAGTTATCAGAGGTACAGGTGTACAAAGTCTGATGAACTCTCAAGAAGTTAAAAAGTAATTTTGTTAAAGTAAAGTGTTATATTTTTCAAAATTCAGAATAATATCAGTAATATTAATTTCTCTATTTTTTATTTTAATTGCCTCATCAAATTTATTTAAGTTTGAAAATAACTTACTAAATAAGAAAATTAATCTTGGATTAGATCTTCAGGGAGGTTCTTACCTCCTACTCGAAATTGATAATAATCCAGTTATTGAGCAAAAAATACAAAATCTTTCAATTTCCATTAGAAATTATTTCAAAGACAAAAATATAAGAATTAAAAATTTAAAAATTTTAGGACAAAAATTATCTTTTTCTGTAGATGAAAACTTTAAACAAACTATTCTAGATACCTTTAATGATGAGGAAAGTGAATTAAATCCTTATTATCCAAGATTTAAATCTCATCAATTAGATATCACTGAGGAAAATAATATTTTTTTTGTCAATTACTCAACCCAAGGTATTGTTAAACTAAAAACATCATCCCAAGATCAAGCATTAGAAATTGTAAGAAGAAGAATTGATGAGATAGGAACTAATGAGCCAAATATTTTAAAAAGAGGAAACGACAGAATTCTTGTTGAATTACCTGGATTAGATGATCCAATGAGAATTAAATCATTGCTTGGTAAAACTGCAAATCTTACATTTAGATTTGTAACTAATAACGATCAAGACTCTTTTGGAGCGGAAAAACTTAGTTATGAAGATGAGTCTGAAGAAGATGCTCTGGTAAGTAAAAGAATTATTTTAAGTGGAGACAATCTGCTAGATGCTCAACCAAGAATGGATAGTGAGACGAATGAAACAGTGGTTACATTTACACTTGATAGAGTTGGAGCTAAAAGATTTGGTAAAGCTACATCGACTGGTATTGGTAAACAATTAGCAATAGTATTGGATGGTAAAATTATAAGTGCACCGGTTATAAGAGATACAATTGCAAGTGGATCAGGTCAAATCAGTGGAGGATTTACTTTTCAATCAGCAACAGATTTAGCTCTTTTATTAAGATCTGGTGCATTACCTGCACCTTTAAATATTATTGAGGAACGAACAGTTGGTCCTGACTTAGGACAAGACTCAATTAATGCAGGGATGATTGCATTAGCAATTGGTTTTGTATTAGTAATAGTATTTATATTTGTCAAATATAAGGTATTTGGTTTAATTACCAATATAACATTAATACTTAACCTTTTCTTACTCATTGGAATATTGACTATATTCGAGGCGACCTTAACTCTTCCAGGGATTGCTGGAATAATTTTGACAGTTGGTATGGCAGTCGATGCAAATGTTTTAATCTTTGAGAGAATTAAAGAAGAGCTAAAAAATGAAAAAAATAATTTAATAGCTTTTGATAGTGGTTACACAAAATCTAGAACCGCTATACTTGATGCAAATATAACAACATTATTAGCAGCTATTATCTTATTTTTTATGGGCTCAGGTCCAATCAAAGGTTTTTCACTTACACTTGGGATTGGAATATTTACAACATTATTTTCAGTTTATTTCATAGCAAGGTTATTGACTGTTTTGTATGTGTACAGAAACAAAGAAAAAGAGGGTTTAATTTAAATGATAGCTTTTAACAAATATTATAATCAATTTAACATACTCTCCATATCCTTAGTCGTTATTTCTTTATTTTTACTGACTTTCAAAGGTCTTAACTTTGGAATAGATTTTAAGGGCGGAACGTTAATTGAATTAAGATCAACTGACAGCAAAATTAATGTGTCATCTCTAAGAGATAATTTAAATTCTATGAATTTGGGTGATGTTTCAGTAAAAAATTTCGGCAATGAGACAGACTTTCTTATTAAATTTGAAATTAATAATAACAAAAATATTATCGAGGAAATTAAATCAAATTTAGATAAATCATTTGGCAATACTTTTGATTTTAGAAGAGTTGAAAACGTAGGACCGAAAGTAAGTGCTGAGTTACTTAAATCTGGAGTAATAGCTATCGCAGTGGCATTAACTTTAATGTTAATTTACATTTGGATCAGATTTGAATGGCAATTTAGTTTAGGAGCTATATTAGCTTTGTTTCATGACGTGTTGGTAACTCTAGGTCTATTTTCATTGCTCGGTCTTGAAATCAATTTATCTATTATTGCAGCTGTATTAACTATCGTTGGTTACTCCATGAATGATACAGTGGTTATTTTTGATAGAGTAAGGGAAAATTTAAGAAAATATTCTGACATTAAAATTTACGATTTAACTAATATCTCTATCAATGAAACATTATCTAGAACTTTAATTACATCAATAACGACTTTATTAGCTTTGCTATCAATATTTTTCTTTGGTGGTGAGATACTAAAAGGTTTTTCTTTGGCTATGATATTTGGTGTAATTTTTGGAACTTATTCATCTATCTATATTGCCAATACAGTTTTAGTTAGACTTAGAGTTTCACAAAAAACTGTTTTAAGAGAAGACGAAAGTAGTTAATAAAGGTTTTGAGCAGCTACCATAGTAAGCAGCATTGGTATTGACAACAAAGTATTAGTTCTCGAAAATAACATAGCTGTTTTTGCTGACTTCGCTTTTAGATCAGGTTCACACTCAACAATACCCAAAGCTCTTTTTTGATTAGGCCATATTACAAACCACACGTTAAATGCCATAACTAAGCCCAACCACATACCAATTCCAATAGCTGTGTGTTTTGGAATCCCAGATCCTATACTTAAAGTCATTGCATCATGCAAATATCCATTAAGACCTGCAAGTGCTAAACCTGATAGAACTGTAAATGCTGCACCCCATCTAAAATAAAATAATGCAGCTGGCGCAATTACTTTACCAATAGCTGGTTTCTGTTCATCTGGAATTTTTGCCATGTTTGGGATTTGAACAAAATTAAAATACCATAACAAGCCAATCCACATTATACCAACTACTACATGCACAAATCTCGCAAACCAACTCCAAAAAAGCGCATCAAAACTAAAACCATCATTTTGATAAAATAAGCCTAAAAATAATAGTACTGCAATGGCTAAAGAAACGTGAATAGTTTTTGATAAAGATGAAAGTAAATTACCCATACATAATTTTATACTGATTTAGAGTGAGATGACAATGGTATTTATTGTAAAAGATTTTTTAAAAACTTACCCGTATAACTTCCATTAACTTTACAAATTTCCTCAGGTTTTCCTTCAGCGATAATTTTTCCACCTTTTACGCCACCCTCAGGACCCATATCGACAATATAATCTGCAGTTTTTATGACATCTAAGTTGTGTTCTATAACAACCACTGTGTTACCTAATGAAACAAATGTATGTAAAATTTCTAATAATTTTTTGATGTCGTGTTGGTGAAGACCAGTAGTCGGTTCATCTAAAATGTACATTGTTCTTCCTGTCGATCTTTTTGATAATTCTTTAGCTAATTTAATTCTTTGTGCTTCACCGCCTGATAGAGTTGTAGCTTGTTGACCAATTTTTATATAGCCTAGACCAACTTTTTTTAAAGTAAGCAATTTAGTCTTTATATTGGAAATATTTTCAAAATATTCACATCCTTCATCAACAGTCATATTTAAAACATCCGCAATACTTTTATCTTTGAATTTTATCTCTAAGGTTTCCCGATTATATCTAGTTCCTTTACACTCATCACATTGTATATAGACGTCCGGGAGAAAATGCATTTCATAAGTAATAACTCCATCTCCTTCACAAGCTTCACATCTCCCTCCTTTGACATTAAAAGAGAACCTTCCTGGTTTGTATCCCCTTGTTTTTGACTCAGGTAATCCTGTGAACCAATCTCTAATTGGTCCGAAAGCTCCAGTATAAGTTGCTGGATTTGATCTTGGGGTACGACCAATTGGTGATTGATCAATATCAATTATCTTATCGATTAATTCAGTGCCTTTGAAACCTTTGAATGGTTTTGGAATTTTTCTAGATTTATTATTATTCAAAGTTAAGTTTAATGCGTTGTATAATGTCTGTAAGATCAATGTTGACTTACCACTTCCTGATACACCGGTGACACAAGTTAAACTACCTAAAGGTATTTTTAAATTAACATTATTCAAATTATTACCAGTCGCACCTGTTATTTCAAGAAACCTTCCATTTTTTGCTAATCTTCTTTTCTTGGGAACATCAATTCTTAATTTGTTTGAAAGATATTTTCCTGTGATACTAATTTTATTTTTTGTTATCTCATCAAAAGTTCCTTGCGCAACAATTTCACCACCTTTGTTTCCTGCTTCGGGACCAAGATCAATAATATGATCTGCATTTTCCATCGTTTCAGTATCATGCTCCACTACTATTACTGTATTTCCCAAATCTCGTAATCTTTTAAGAGCATTAATCAGTTTTACATTATCTTTTTGATGCAAACCAATAGATGGTTCATCTAAGACATATAACACTCCAGTTAAACCAGATCCAATTTGAGATGCTAAACGAATTCTTTGCGCTTCTCCGCCTGATAAAGTACCAGACTCTCTTGATAATGTAAGATAATCAAGACCAACATTTAAAAGAAAATTTAATCTTTCATTAATTTCTTTGAGGATATGTTCAGCAATTTTGATCTGTCTTTTATCTAAATTGAATTTTAAATCTTCAAACCATTTTGCAGCATCTAAAATTGATTTTTCAGTAACCTCACTAATGTGCAAGCCATCAATTTTCACACATAATGCCTCATCTTTTAATCTATGACCATTACATCTTTCACATTTAGTATCTGACTGATATTGGGCTATTTCTTCTCTTTTCCAATCACTATCAGTTTCTAAATATCTTCTCTCTAAATTATTTATTACCCCTTCAAATGTCTTTCTATGTGAGTATTTTTCATAACCATCGTCATATGAAAATTTGATTTCTTCATCATCAGATCCATAAAGAATAATATCCTTTATTTTTTTTGAAAGTTTTGACCATTTTTCATCTAACGAAAAGCCATAATGTTTTGCTAAAGAAGATAATGTTTGTGCATAATATAGAGTGGTTGTTTTAGCCCAGGGCTCAATAGCTCCATCCGCAATACTTTTTTTATGATTTGGTACCACTAAATTTGGATCAACATTTAGTTTAATTCCAATTCCCTCACATTCCTCACAAGCACCAAAAGGACTATTAAATGAGAAAAGTCTTGGCTCAATTTCCTCAATCGTAAAGCCACTTTCAGGACATGCAAATTTAGTCGAAAATATTAATTTTTCTACTTTTCTATATTTTTTTGGTAACGTTTCATCTTCATATTCAACGAATACTAATCCATTCGCTAAATTTACCGAAGACTCAATACTTTCAGCTAATCTATTTCCTAAAGATGAATTTAAAATTATCCTATCGACCAGAATATATATGTCATGCTTAATTTTCTTATTTAATTCAGGAACTTTATCAATATCATAAATTACATCGTCTACTTTGATTTTTCGAAACCCTCTTTTTTTATAATTTTGGATTTCTTTTTTATATTCTCCCTTTCTTCCTCTGACTACCGGAGCGTAAATATATATTGTTGACTTTTTTGGAAGCTCTTTAATTTTATCCACAATCTGTGTAATCGTTTGTGATGTTATTGGTTTACCTGTAAAAGGAGAATAGGGTATACCCGCTCTTGCATATAAAACACGCATGTAATCATATATCTCAGTAACTGTAGCAACAGTTGATCTTGGATTTTTAGAAGTATTTTTTTGCTCTATTGATATTGCTGGGCTCAACCCCTCAATCAAATCAACATTAGGCTTTTTCATTTTATCTAAAAATTGTCTTGCATAAGCAGATAAACTCTCAACATACCTTCTTTGACCTTCTGCATAGACTGTATCAAAAGCTAAAGACGATTTTCCTGATCCTGATAGACCAGTTATAACAACAAATTTATCTTTGGGTATCTCTAAAGAAACATTTTTTAAATTGTGTTCTTTAGCTCCCTTAATAACTATCTTTTTCATCATAATTTTTGTTGCTTTGACTTAATAAAATTAATATTCAGAGTAAACTGTGGTATAGTTCTAATTAACAAATTTAACAATTATAAAAATATTATGGCTGGAAGTTTAAATAAAGTACTTTTAATTGGTCGTTTGGGCGCAGATCCAGAGATCAAACAAATGGTAAATGGCAAAAGTGTTGCACGATTAAGTCTGGCAACAAGTCAATCTTGGAAAGATAAGAATACTGGTGAAAAAAAAGAAAAAACAGAATGGCACCGTATAGTTGTATTCAATGAGGGATTGGTAAATGTTGTTCAACAATATTTAAAAAAGGGAGCCCAAATATATGTTGAGGGACAATTAACGACTCGGAAATGGAAAGATGAACAGTCTGGTCAAGACAAATACTCGACTGAAATTGTTATTCAAGGATATAACTCATCTTTAACTATGTTAGGTGGAGGTAATTCGGGTGGAACTATTTCAAATGATAATACTCAATCCAATAATGATGACATGTCACAAATTTCAAATGACATGGATGATGAAATTCCATTTTAATATTTATGCAAAAAACTGAAATTCCTGAAGATAAGAATATAAAATTAATCTCAATGCATGATGAGATGAGCTCATCTTATCTATCATATGCAATGAGTGTTATAGTCAGTAGAGCACTTCCTGATATACGAGATGGTTTAAAACCAGTTCATAGAAGAATTTTGTATGCGATGTACAAAGGTGGATATGATTGGTCAAAACAATTTAGAAAATCTGCAAGAATTGTTGGAGATGTTATTGGTAAGTATCACCCGCATGGAGATCAGTCAGTTTATGATGCTCTAGTAAGAATGGTTCAGGATTTTTCAATGAGCCTACCTTTAGTTGATGGACAAGGAAATTTTGGATCTATTGATGGCGATCCAGCTGCTGCGATGAGATATACAGAGACTAGATTATCTAAAGTTTCACAATATTTAATTGATGATATCGAAAAGAATACAATTTCATTCAAAAATAATTACGACGAAACGGAGAAAGAACCAACAGTTTTACCAGCTCAATTTCCTAATTTATTAGTAAATGGTGCAGGTGGGATTGCAGTTGGAATGGCAACTAGCATACCACCACATAATCTAGGTGAAATAATTAACGGAACATTAGCTTTAATTGAAAATAAAGATATTAAAATTAAAGATCTTATGAAGCACATACCTGGACCTGATTTTCCAACTGGAGGAGTAATAATTGGAAAAGATATGATCAAACAAGGTTATAACAAAGGCAGAGGTTCTTTTAAAATTAGAGGTGAAATTTCAATAGAAAGTTTAAAAAATGGAAGAGAAAGATTGGTTATAACATCAATTCCTTATCAAGTTAATAAATCTGTTTTGAATGAGAGAATTGCTCAGCTTGTTAGAGAAAAAAAAATTGAGGGTATAAGAGATATAAGAGATGAGTCTAATCGAGAAGGAATCAGAGTTTCAATAGATTTGAGAAGTGGAGTAGAACCTGAAACAGTAAAAAGACAACTTTACAAGAATACACAAATTGAAAGTTCATTTGGATTTAATACACTTGCAATAGTTGATGGTAAACCTGAAACTTGTAACTTAAAAGATTTCTTATCAAATTTTTTATCCTTTAGAGAGGACATCGTAGTCAAAAAAACAAAATTTGACTTACAAAAAGCAGAAGAGCGAGCACATATCTTACTAGGTCTATCTGTATCTGTTGAAAATTTAGATAAAGTTATCAAAATAATCAGATCATCAAAAAATCCAGAAGATGCAAAAAAATCTCTTTTACAAACTAAATGGAAAATTAATAAGTCAAAAAAATTGATTTCACTTGTAGAAAGTTCAAAATCCAAAACTTTATACTCCTTATCAACTTTACAAGTGAATGCTATTTTAGAATTAAGATTACAAAAACTGACAGCGTTAGGAATAAATGAAATTGAAATAGAAATTAAGAAATTAGCTGAATTAATTACGAAATATAAAAAAATAATTTCATCTAAAAAAGAATTATTAAAAGTGATCAGTGAAGAGTTAAAGAATATTAAAGATAAATATTCGTCACCTCGAAGAACTAAAATAATTGATGCTGTATTAAATTACGATATAGAAGAAACCATTCAAAAACAATCTGTATTGATTACAGTTACATTGCAGGGTTACATTAAACGTGGATCTTTGAATAGTGTTAAGACACAAAAAAGAGGAGGTAAAGGAAAAACTGGCATGACTACTAGAAACGAAGATTCTGTAGTCCAAACTCTATCAGTTAATACTCATACCTCAGTTTTGTTTTTCTCTACAGAAGGTTTAGTATATAGAATAAAAGCCTGGAAAATACCTGAAGGATCTTCTGTTTCTAAAGGAAAATCTTTGTTTAATATTCTTCCACTAAAAAACCATCAGTCAATAAGTTCTATTATGCCTTTTCCTGATAATGAATCAGAAATGAAAAATTATCAAATTGTATTTGCTACTGCTCAAGGGAAAATCAGAAAAAATAGTTTAGAGGATTTTTCTTCAATCAATACATCTGGAAAAATTGCAATGAAATTAGACAATAATGATAAAATTGTAGGAGTTAAAATTTGCAAGGATGATCAAGATATAATTTTAAGTACTAAATTAGGAAAATGTATACGCTTTGAGTCCAAAAAGTTGAGAGTTTTTAAGGGTAGATCCTCTAAAGGGATTAAAGGTATTGTTTTGTCTCCAAACGATCAAATTGTCTCCCTTTCAATTATAGATAATGATAAATCTAAAAAAAATGGGAAGAAATCAAAGGACGAGCAATCAGAATTAAAAGCTAAAGAAAAGTTCATATTATCAATTACAGAAAATGGTTTTGGTAAAAAAACTAGTCATACAGAATATAGAGTAACTAATAGAGGTGGGAAAGGAATTATCGGAATTATAAACTCACCAAGAAATGGTAATATCTCATCCTCTTTTCCTGTATATGATGGTGACGAAATACTTATATCTACTAATAAAGGAAGAGTAATACGTGTAGCGGTAAAAGAAATTAGAACTGCGGGTAGAAATACTCAGGGTGTTAGAATTATTAAATTAACTGGAGAAGAAAAAGTTGTTTCAGCTGATAAAATAGATGATAACTTAGTTTAATGAATAAAGTTGCAATCTATCCTGGAACATTTGATCCAATTACATTTGGCCATATTGATGTTATTAAAAAAGGTTTAAAACTTTTTGATAAGATTGTTGTTGCAGTATCTAACGTTGAAAATAAGGATTATTTATTCGATTCTGATGAACGAATTGAAATTGTTAAAAAAGCTTTATTTCATGATTTGAAACTGAATAAAAAAAAAGTTGTCGTAATTTCTTTTAGCTCTTTAACCACCGAATTATGCAAAAAATATAAATCAAATATTATTTTAAGAGGATTAAGAGCAGTTTCAGATTTTGAATATGAATTTCAACTAGCAGGGATGAATAGAAAATTAAATAAAAATATTGAAACTCTTTTTTTAATGTCTGATGTTGAAAATCAGATTATTTCATCAAAATTTGTTAAAGAAATAGTAAATTTAAAAGGTGATATCAAAAAATTTACTACCAAAAGTACAATTAAATTATTAAAAAGAAAATATGAATAAAATTTTAATAAATATATATATTTTCTTTTTTTTAACCATAAACCAAGTAATGTCACAGGAGAATATTATGATTTTGAAACTTAAAGACGGAGATGTTAAGATTGAATTATTTGAAGATGTAGCACCTAATCATGTTAAAAGAATTAAAGATTTAGCCAATAATGGTAAATATGATAATGTTGTTTTTCACAGAGTTATTGATGGTTTCATGGCACAAACTGGTGACGTAAAATTTGGAAATTCATCATCAAGTGATTTTAATTTAAGAATGGCAGGAATGGGAGGATCAGATTTACCAGACCTAAAACAAGAATTTAATAATTTACCTCATGATAGAGGAACTTTATCTATGGCTAGATCACAAGATCCAAATAGTGCAAATAGCCAATTTTTCATTTGTTTTAAACCCGCTCCTTTTTTAGATAACCAATATACAGTTTTTGGAAAAGTGATCGAAGGAATGGAATTTGTTGATAAAATTAAACGTGGTGATGAAAACAATAATGGTGCCGTCACAGATCCAGATAAAATAATTAGTTTTAAATCATTATAATATTTAATGGCATTAAAAGAATTTGCCTTTAAATTATTGAACAAAGACAGCTATGCCAGAGAAGGAATTATAGAAACGCATAGAGGTATTATCAGAACTCCTGCTTTTATGCCAGTTGGAACTCAGGCAACTGTAAAAGCTTGTACGATTGATGATATTAAAAAAACTGGCTCAGATATAATTTTAGCTAATACATATCATTTAATGATCCGTCCAGGAGTTGAAAGAATTCAAAATGCTGGCGGATTACATTCCTTTATGAATTGCGATTTGCCAATACTTACTGACTCAGGGGGTTTTCAAGTAATGTCTCTTTCAAAATTAAATAAAATAGACCGAGAAAAAGGTGCAATTTTTAACTCTCATGTTGATGGAAAAAAATTTTATTTGAGCCCTGAAGAAAGTATAAAAATTCAACTTGGTTTGAACTCAGATATTGTAATGATCATGGATGAATGTCCAAAGAAAACGGATGACTATGAACTAATTAAAAAATCAATGGAACTATCATTATATTGGGCTGATAGATCCAAAAAAGCCTTTGGAAAAAATCCACATAAAGCTCTTTTTGGCATAGTCCAAGGAGGTCTTTTTAAAGATTTGAGACTTTTGTCTCTAAAAGGTTTGTTAAATCTAAATTTTGATGGATATGCCATTGGTGGTCTTGCAGTTGGTGAAACACAAGAGGAAATGTTTAAAGTTTTGGATGACATCAAGGAAAATCTTCCAGAAAATAAACCACATTATTTAATGGGTGTAGGCACACCTTCTGATATTTTAGGTGCAGTTAAAAGAGGAATAGACATGTTTGATTGTGTAATGCCGACTAGATCAGGGAGAACAGGTCTGGCTTTTACATGGAATGGAAGAATAAATATTAAAAATAATAAATATCAAAATGACAATTCACCTCTTGATGAAAAGTGTAAAAATTTAAATTTAAACAAATATTCAAAAAATTATTTGAATCATTTATTCAATACTAATGAAATTTTAGGGTCGATGCTTTTAACGTTAAATAATATCAACTTTTATCAAGAATTAATGAGCGAAATAAGAAAAAATATTCAAAAAGGCACTTTTAATGAATTTCATGATAAATACATAGATAAGTTGTGATAAAGAAACTATATGTCTCATCAATTCCTATTTGAAATATTAAAATAAATATGTATATACGAAGTAATTTTGGGCCGTTAGCTCAGTTGGTAGAGCAATTCCCTTTTAAGGAATGGGTCGATGGTTCGAGTCCATCACGGCTCACCATCAATTAATACTTACATTTTAATTGGTGGGTAATCCAAAATTATATTATTTGTCCACTCGTTTATTTTTTTAATTCGATTTTCAGGTGAGGGGTGTGTGCTAAGAAATTCAGATTGTTTTTTTCCCTTACTAAATTTTTTCATTCTTTCCCAAATTTTAGGCGTTTCTCTTATATCGTAACCAGACAAAGAGGCAAAAATCATACCCAAATAGTCAGCTTCAGTTTCTTGCTTTCTATTAAAAGGGTTCATTATCCCTAGTTGAGAGACCATACCAATAGTATTCATACCTGTTGATCTATTAACTTGAGATAATTTTCCACCAGATAATATATCAATAACATTTGTCCCCACGTTTAAAACAACACCTCTGCTTGCTCTTTCTATGGAATGTTTAGCTACAGCATGTGCAATTTCATGACCCATGACAGCAGCTAATCCATCGGTATTTTTTGTTACTTCTAATATGCCTGAAAAAACTGCTATTTTGCCTCCTGGCATACAAAATGCATTTCTCATATTTTTTTTATCGATTAATATATACTCCCAATCAAAACCAACTGTTGGATCATCAAGTTTAGATTGATAAAAATATTCTCCTATAGAATTTTCCATTCTTTTACCAATTTCTTTTATTTGATTAAGTTTTGGTCCTGTTATTAATTTTTCTTTTTCCTTAATTTTTTCAAAAATTTGGGCTGCCTGTGCATTTAATTTAGCTTCAGGGATAAGTTTTAATTGTTTTCTCTCAGTGATTGGTGCAGTGGCACATGAATTCAGAGCTAAACTACAACAAGTACAACCAACATAAGTTAAGAATTTTCTTCTATCCATTTTTAATTATCATTGATAATATATTTTAAAATGAATCTAAATAATAAAATATTAATATTTTTATTTATTATTGCGATTTCTTTTGTAGTTTACTCTAGTTTTAAATAAATTTTATGAAAAAAAATAAAAAAAAACGATCACTTACTCTTATTCTTAGAAATTATTTTATAACGGGTGTAGTGGTATTAATTCCTATTGGTTTTACTTTATATTTAAGTAAAATTTTAATTGGAATTTCTTCTAAAATAATTCCAGAAAATATAAATCCTAATAACTACTTACCCTTTGCAATACCTGGAATAGAAATAATTATTTCTGTAGTTTTTATAACAATTGTTGGAGGATTATCATTATCCTTTTTAGGCAAACGAATTCTTAAACTTATTGACGATTTATTTAAAAGAATTCCTGTTTTGAGAACTATTTATTCGGCAATAGTACAAATGACCGAGACATTTTCTAATAAAGATGACAATGATAAAAAAAGTGTTGTTTTAGTTGAATATCCAAGAAAAGGTGTTTGGGCTGTTGGATTTGCAACAAAAGAAAATAAAGGTGAAATGGCTGAAAAAACAAATAAAAAATTAATAAATGTATTTGTTCCAACTACACCAAATCCTACAAGTGGGTTTTTACTTATGTTTCCTATAGATGAAGTTATATATCTGAATATGACATTTGAAGAGGCATCTAAATTTATTGTTTCTGCAGGAACATCCACAGGTAAGAATTAAGCTATATCGTTAATTATATCAGCACGATCATATAATTTAATCAATGGTTTAAATCTACCTATATCCTCTTTTTCATTTTCAATTCTTTTAATTTCTTTTTCAGCTAAAATAAAAAGATTATGATTGTGTATTGGATCTGCTAATTTAAAATTTTTTATTCCACTTTGTTTAAAACCAAGAATATCTCCAAAACCTCTTAATTTCATATCCTCTTCAGATATTTTAAATCCATCATTAGATTCTTTTAATATATTAATTCTTTTTTTAGCATTTTCACTTAGATTTGACTTAAACATTAATACGCATGAAGACTCTTTGTTGCCTCTTCCAACCCTACCTCTAAGTTGATGTAATTGAGACAAACCAAACTTATTTGCATTTTCTATTATAATTATATTTGCATTAGGAAAATCTATACCAACTTCAATGATAGTAGTAGAAACTAATATCTTAAATTCATTCCTTAAAAATTTGTTTAAGATTTCCTCTTTTTCCTCAATGGTTGTTTTTCCATGGAGTAAATAAACCTCATTTGGAAAAATTTTTTTTAGATATTCAGACTTTTTAATCGCTGAAGAATGATCAATTTTTTTTGACTCTTCTATAAGAGGGCATACCCAAAAAATTTGGTGTCCAAGTTGTATTTCTCTCTTGATGAATTTAATTACATCTTCAATCTTACTTTCAATTTTACTATAAGTTTTTACAGGTTTTCGATTATTCGGTTTTTCTCTTATAATTGAAAGATCCATATCTCCGTAAATAGTCATTGTTAAAGTACGTGGAATTGGTGTTGCTGTCATTAAAAGAACATCACAATCTTTCCCAGCTTTATCAGATAATTTTTTTCTCTGACTAACTCCAAATTTGTGTTGTTCATCAATTATTATTAAACCTAGTTTTTGGAACTCTACTTTTTTTTGAAATAAGGCATGTGTTCCAAAAATAATATCAATTTCTTTTTTAATAAGTTTATTTAAAATTTTTTTTTTATCTTTGTATGATGATTTTCCAGAAAGTAATTCTATTTTAATATTTTTTGGATATATTTTTTTTGCTAATAAAAAATGCTGTCTTGCTAATATTTCTGTAGGAGCCATTACTGCTACTTGAAAATCAGAACTGATTGTATTGAATGCAGATAATAACGCTACAATTGTTTTACCACTACCAACATCACCCTGAAGTAATCTGAACATCTTGTTATCTGAGCACAAATCTTTGTTAATCTCATTTAATGTTTTGGTTTGATCATTGGTTAAGGAAAAATTTAATTTTGATATTATTTCATTTTGTTTTTTAATATCGAATTTCTTCTTTGTTTTTTTTATTTTTTTGATCTTTTTTCTAATTTCTGAATTGACTAAAAAGGTTGAAAAAATTTCATCAAAAGCAAGTCTTTGATAGAAATTTTCCTTGAATTTACCAATGTTTTCTGGATCGTGTAATTTTTTGATTGAGTCATTCCAACCAATATTACCAAAATTTTTTAATACATCTTTTGAATGCCACTCATCAATCTGAGGTAAATTTTTAATAATTTGAAATATTATTTTATTATAAACCTTTTCACTAATTCCCTCAGTTAATGAATAGGTATTATGCTTTTGCTTTATTATAGATGAGTCTTCTGAAATATATTTAGGATTTGTTAATTGATATTTATTTCGAAAGTATTTAATTCTACCACTAATTGTTACTTCTTTTCCAATAGGTAATATTTTTCTAATATATCCTTCGTAACTATTAAAAAAGACACAATCTATTTCACCAGTTTCATCTCTGCATAAGACTCGATTTGGTAAGTTTCTTACTCTTGGAAATGAATATTTTTGAGGAATTATAGTTATAGTTTGTATCTTATCTATTTTTAAATCTTTAATTTTTGAAGATAAACTTCGATCTGTATAAGATTTTGGTAATTTCCATAACAGATCAAAAATACTATTAATTTTTTTTCTTTTTAATAAATTTGATGTTTTTAAACCAACACCTTTTATAGATTTTAGGTCTGATAATAAATATTCATAATTTCTTTTAATATCCATAAACTAATATTATATTCCTAATATGACCGCTGATATAGAACAAATAAAAAAAAAAATTATATACAGATCAAATTATCGCGGTACCAAAGAAATGGATAAACTTTTAGGAGCATTCACTAATAAATACATAGATCAATTAAATGTTGAAGATTTAAATGAATTAATAAAATTCTTAGAAATAGATGATAATAATCTTTACAATTTTTATAATGGTTTAAAAACCAACATTGAATTTGAAGATAACAAAATTAATAATTTATTTAAAAATTTTAAATACTAACAATTATATGGCGGAGAGACTGGGATTCGAACCCAGGAAAGAGTTGCCCCTTTGCCGGTTTTCAAGACCGGTGCTTTCAACCGCTCAGCCATCTCTCCGTGTAGAAGCTTTTATAATTAAAAATATTTAATTCAACAATAAAATAGTCTAATTACTCATGATATTTTATTCATTTAATTAGTATGAAAAATGATTTTAACAAAGGTTTAATATTAACTTCTTTAGGTTCTTTTTGGTGGGGATTTATTGGAGTTATATATTTTGAGTCAGTTTCTTTTATTGGTCATACTGAATTAGTTGTTCACAGATGTCTGTGGACAGCAATAATGTTAATTTTAACCACAACATTTTTGTCTAAATGGAAAATTTTTTTAAAAGAAGTAAAAGATAAAAAAAAATTAATTGCATTATTTTTGTCTGGTTTTTTAATTTTTATTAATTGGTCTATATGGATATATGCTGTTGCATCAGAGAGGATTATTGATGCTAGTTTTGGTTATTTTATAATGCCAATAATTAGTGTTCTTTTGGGGTATATTTTTTTTAAAGAGGAACTAAACAAAAAAAGGATTTTTTCAATTATTCTAGTTTTTGTTTCAATATTAATTTTAATTTTTTTTAATCTTAAATCGTTACCATGGGTTGGTCTGATTGTAGCTTTTAGTTGGGCCTTTTATAATTTATTTCGAAAAAAAATTGAAATTGATACCGACATTGGGTTGCTAATTGAAAGTTTATATATTTTCCCTTTTGCTTTAGTTGCATTTTATATAATTGTAAATAATGGTCTTAACGACTTTAACTTAAGTAATCCAGGATTAAGTCTATATTTACTTTTAGCTGGTCCGATGACCGTGATTCCTTTGTTTTTATATGTAAGAGGGGTTGAGTTAATTGGATTAGGACCTACCGGAATGATATTTTATATAACGCCAACATTACAGTTCATTTTAGGTTATTTTTATTATGGAGAGGATTTTTCATTAGTTAAATTTCTAAGTTTTATTATTATTTGGATTGCTGTAATTATATATTTAAATGACTTATATGAAAAAAATTAAAATTTTTTTTTTAATTCTATTTTTTTTAAATTCCAACTTATTTGCAAATGAGAATACAGATTTTGAAAAGTGGAAAAAAGATTTCAAACAAAGAGCTTTAGCAAATAATATTTCTGAGAAAACTTTTGATCTGGTAATGAAAGATACTAAGTTCTTAGCAAATGTTATAAAATATGACAGATACCAGCCTGAATTTTATGAAGACACCAAAACTTACATATCAAAGAGATCTTCTACAAAAAAATTAAATAAAGGTATCGACTTCTATTTAAATAATAAAGATTTGATTAATATTGTTGAAAATAAGTTTAAAATTGAGAAGGAACTTCTATTGTCATTGATGGGCATTGAAACAAATTATGGAACTTATGTTGGAAAAATGGATATCCTTTCTTCACTAGCAACTTTAAGTTATGATAAAAGAAGATCTGAATTTTTTACTAAAGAGCTATTAATATTATTGAAATTAATTGATGAAAATCAGATAGATTATAAATCATTGTATGGTTCATGGGCAGGTGCATTTGGTTTTTTTCAATTCATGCCCTCAACCATAAAAAATCATGCAATTGATTTTAATACTGATGATTATATTGATTTAAAAAATTCTCATGATGCTTATGCTTCTGCAGCTAATTATCTTAAAAAAATTGGTTGGAAAAAAGACTCACCTTGTTTTTATAGAATAGATCTTAAAGAAGATATTCCAAAAAAATATTTAAATGTTTCTGCAAAAAAACTCCAAAATAAAAAAAAATTAGGATTTTTTAAGAAATATATTGATAATTATGATGATATAAGCTTTCTAAAATCAAATTATAATGTTGCAATAATCACTCCAGACAAAGATATTATTCCTGGTGCAAATACTTTAAACCCTGCATATATTGTATTTGATAACTACGAAATAATTCTCCAATGGAATAGATCTCTAAGATTTGCTTTAGCAGTTTGTACCCTAAAAGATAAATTTAAAAATGAATTATAAAATTTTATTTATTTTTTTGTTATCAATATTTTTAATAGGTTGTGAACAAGTAGCAATTAAGTCAGATAAGATTGAAACAAAAATAGAGAAAAAATATAGTAATAGTGGCTTTGCTTTAATTTTTGACGAAAATGTAAAAAAAATTAAAAAATTAGATGATAGATCATTAATGATTCATCACAAATCACTTAAAAGAAAATCTGCTGTTAAGATTACAAATCCAAAAAATGGAAAGTCTTTAATTGCAGAAGTAAAATCTAATAACCAAAAATTTTCAGATTTTTACAATTCTGTTATATCTAGAAGAATTGCTGAAGATTTAGATCTTGATTTCAATGAACCCTTATTAGAAATAGTGTTAATATCTAGAAATTCTACTTTTATTGCAAAAAAAAGTAAAACTTTCGATGAGGAAAAAAAAGTTGCAGAAAAGGCGCCAATTGATGGTATTCAGATTAATGATTTAAGCAAAACTAAGAAAAAAGAAAAAAAAACAACTAAAGAAAAATTTTCTTACTCAATAAAGATTGCTGATTTTTACTATAAATCAACTGCCAAAATGATGATTTCTAGAATCAAAGATGAAACTTCTATAAAAAACTCTAAGATAAAAAAATTATCTCAAACTAAATTTAGAGTATTAATAGGTCCTTTTAATGATATAAAAAGTTTGAAAGAAACATTTGAGAAGTTAAAATCTCTTAATTTCGAAAACTTAGAAGTGCTTAAAAATGTTTAAAAATTTTCTAATTACAATTCTTATAACTTTTTTTATTTTTAATAGTGCACACTCTAATATTGACATAAAAGCAAGAACAGCAATTTTACAAGATTTTTTATCGGGTGAAATTCTATACGAAAAAGAACCAGACAGATCAATCTATCCTGCTTCAATGACAAAAATAATGACATCCATTATTGCTTTTGATTTGATTAAATCTGGTGACTTAACTTTAGATGAAAAATTTATTATTTCAGAGAGAGCTTGGCGGTTGTCAACATCTGGATATTCCTCAATGTTTGTCATGGTTAATGATGAGGTAAGTGTAGAAAATTTACTTAGAGGTATTATTGTTGCATCAGGAAATGATGCTTGTGTTGCATTAGCTGAAGGGATAGCAGGTACAGAAGAGGAATTTGCTATCATGATGACTTCTAAAGCACAAGAAATTGGAATGAGTAATACAAATTTTGCAAATTCATCTGGAATAAATGATCCTGACAATTATTCAACGGTGAAAGATATAATGATAATGTCTCATTATTTAATTAAAAACTATCCAGAGTATTACAAGTGGTTCAGTGAAAAGGAATTTACATGGGATAGAACTGGTGGTGATCCAATTACTCAGGGAAATAGAAATCCACTTCTATATAAAAATATGGGTGCAGATGGAATTAAAACTGGATATCTAGCAGTGGAAAAATATTCTTTAGCATCTTCATTAGAAAGAAAAGGTAGACGGCTAATTGCAGTGGCTAGCGGCTTCGAAACTAAAAATTCTAGATCTAGAGAGAGCTCAAAACTATTAACATATGGTTTAACGAATTTTGATTTAGTAGAAATAAATAAATCAGGAGAAGATTTTGATAGAGTTGATGTTTGGTTAGGAAAAAAAGATTTTGTTAAAGTTTATACTAAAGAAGATATCTATAAAATTATAAAAAAAGGTAAGAAAAAATTATTAAAAGTTAAAATGTTATACGAAGGACCTGTTGAAGCTCCAATAAGTAAAGATCAAGTTTTAGCAAAATTAAGGATTATTTATGATGGTGAATTAATTGATGAATATGATCTTTTGGCAAAAGAACAAGTGAACAAAGTAAATATTTTTTCAAGATTAATGAAATCCTTGAATTATTTGATTTGGGGTGATGTCTAAAAAAATTGTTATAGCCTTTGAGGGTATTGAAGGTAGTGGAAAAACTTTTCATATTGATAAAGTTTCTAAATATTTAAAAAGAAAAAAAATACCTCATATAAAGTTAAGAGAGCCTGGAGGAAATAAGAACTCAGAAAAAATAAGAAAATTAATTTTAGATAAGAAATCTAATTTTAAAAAAAAAACCGATTTATTACTTTATTTAGCGGCCAGAAATGAAAATATGGACAATTTGAAAAAAAATTTTAGAAAAAAGATAATTTTACTTGATAGGTTTACTGACTCTACCATTGCCTATCAACATTTTGGAATGGGTGTAAATTTAGATATTATTAAAAAGATTAATAATCATATTTTAAAATCATTTAAAGTAGATTTTACATTTTTAAGTATTGTTAATATAAACAATATGCAAAAAAGATTGAAACAACGAAAAAAACTTAATCGTTACGATATATTCAAAGAAAAATTTTATAAAAAAGTACAAAATGGTTTTTTAAGAATATCAAAAAATAAAAAAAGATATAAAATAATTAATTCAAACCTTCCAATAGAATTAAACAAAAAAATTATAATTGATAAAATTGAAAAATTATTAAAATGAATTTAAATCCTAACAACCAAACAAATCTTTATGGATTACAGGATAACCTTTTATTTTTTGCTAAATTATTTGATCAAAAAAGATTACCATCAAAGATTTTATTAACTGGTCAAAAAGGTATTGGCAAGTGTACTCTCGCTTATCATTTAATTAATTTTGTTTTATCAAAAGATGAAGAAATGCCTTATGATTTGGTTGAATTTAAAATAAATTTAGATAATCGCTCATTTAAGTTAATTCAAAATGGTTCTTGTCCAAATTTCAATTTAATAGACATCAATCTTGATAAAAAAAACATAGATATAGAACAAATTAGAGAATTAATAATTCAACTCAATAAGTCTTCATTCAATATTAAGCCAAGATTTGTTTTAATTGATAATATTGAATATTTGAATTTAAATTCAGTAAATGCGCTGTTAAAAACGTTAGAGGAACCTAATGAGAATATATTTTTTATTTTAATAAATAGTAATAAGAAAATAATTCCAACACTTCTATCTCGTTGTATTAATTTCAATATATCCTTAGAAAATAATAAGGTTAATGAAATTAGTTCACTTCTTTTTGATAATGATATTGTTAATCTCTTAAATAAAGATTTATTAAATTATTATTCTACTCCTGGAGAAATTTATAATCTTTTAAAATTTTCTGAAGAAAAAAAAATTGATTTAAAAGATATAAGTTTAAAAGATTTTTTATTAAAATTAATAAGTGAAAATATTTATAAGGATGATAAGCAATCTAAAACATTTGTTTACAATATACTTGAATTATTTCTGATAAAAGATATTTCAGTTTCAAATTCAGATGTTTACAATTATTTTTTGAAAAGAATAAATGATTTTAAGAAATTTAATTTAGATGATGAATCTTTATTTTTAGAAATAAATTCAAAGCTTTTAAATGAATAAAAATTATTATATTACAACACCAATTTATTATCCCTCAGCCAAACCACATATGGGACATGCTTATTCGAGTATTATTGCTGATTTTTTTGCCAGGTTTAAAAGAATAGATGGATATAAGGTTTATTTTTTGACTGGAACTGATGAGCACGGTTTAAAAATTCAAAGAGCTGCTGAAAAAAAAGGAGTTGAACCTCTAGCGTTCTGCGATGAAATTAGCAAAACATTCAAAAATTTATCAAAAACTCTTAATTTAACAAATAATGATTTTATAAGAACTACTGAGTCTCGACACAAAAAATCTGTTCAATATTTGTGGGAAGAATTAAAAAAAAATGATGACATTTATTTATCAAAATATTCTGGTTGGTATTCAGTATCGGATGAAGCGTTTTACAATGAGGATGAAATTGAAGATCTTGATAATAAAAAAGTGGCCATATCATCTAAATCTCCTGTTGAATGGGTTGATGAGGAATCTTATTTTTTTAGATTATCTAAGTGGGAAAAGCCATTATTAGAATTTTATGAAAAAAATCCTGATTTTATTTCTCCAGCCTCTAGAAAAAATGAAGTCATAAGTTTTGTTAAAAGTGGATTAAAAGATTTGTCAGTGAGTAGAAAAAGTTTTTCTTGGGGTATAAAAGTACCGAATGATAATGAACACGTAATTTATGTGTGGTTAGATGCTCTCACTAATTATATTAGTGCTTTAAATTACCCTAATAAAGATGATGAATTATATAAAAAATTTTGGCCAGCATCTGTTCACTTGATTGGAAAAGATATATTAAGATTTCATGCAATATATTGGCCTGCGTTCCTATTAGCTGCAAAAATAGCTCCTCCAAAAAAAGTTTATGGACATGGATGGATATTATCTAATGAGGAAAAAATGTCTAAATCAAAAGGAAATATATTGGATCCATTAGAAATTATAAAACAATATGGACTGGATCCTTTGAGATATTATTTAATAAAAGAAGTTTCATTTGGAAATGATGGTAATATTTCTCAAGAAAGGTTAGAGGATTGTATTAATAGTGATTTAGCCAATAATTTTGGTAATTTATGTCAACGTGTATCTGCATTTGTTATTAAAAATTGTGATAGCAAGATGCCAGAAAAAATTAAATTTGAAAATGATGATATAAAAATTTTAGATGAATATAGTCAGAATTTAGACAAGTTAAGATCGGAAATAGATAATCAAAATATTAATTATTATATTGATTATATTG
>CABZTB010000008.1:0-23115 GCA_902528545.1 uncultured Pelagibacteraceae bacterium
CAGGATCATAAAAGTTATTATTTTTTAAAATTCCAGCATTTGAAAAAATTTTTTCAATATTGTTTATTCCATCATTGGTTAGAAGTACATTTTTGTCCTTTTCATCAACCTCGTAATCTTTTTCTCTTAAAAATCTGATTAATTTATCTATAGCCAAATATTGGGTTGTTCTATCCTCTGCTGCCCCAGAAATAATCAATGGTGTTCTGGCCTCATCAATTAAACAGGAGTCTATTTCATCAACTATAGCAAAAAAGTGTTCCCTTTGTACCATTTCATCTTTTGAAAATTTCATATTATCTCGTAAATAATCGAAACCTAATTCACTATTAGTTGCATAAGTAATGTCACAATTATAATTTTGCTTTCTTTGAGAGTCGTCTTGATCATTATTTATGTAACCAGATGTTAATCCTAAAAAGTTATAGATCTCACCCATTTCTTGAGAATCTCTTTTAGCGAGGTAATCATTTACAGTTACGATGTGAACTCCTTTTTCATGAAGAGCATTAAGATATGCAGCAAGAGTAATGGTAAGCGTTTTTCCTTCTCCAGTTTTCATTTCAGCAATTTTAGACTCTTGTAGGACTATTCCGCCTACTAATTGTACATCAAAATGTCTTTCTCCTCTTTTTCTTCTTGAGGCCTCCCTGACTAATGCAAAAGCCTCAGGTAATATATGCTCAATTTTTTCTCCTTTTTTAATTTTTTCTTTAAATTCGATAGTTTTTTTTGGAAAGTCCTCATCTTTTAAATTTTTGATTTCTTCTTCTAATGAATTAATTTTTTTTACAATTTTAGCAATTCTATCAAGTTCTCTTTGATTATTGGATTTAATTAGTTTTGAGAAAAAGTTAAGTGGATTTAGCATCAGTTTTTGATTTATTATTTACTTATAACCATTTATATAATCATTAAATAATTATTTTAAATAGAATGGGTATTAATTTCACAAATTTTCTATCATCTAAATCAAAAAGCAAGAGATTAAACGAATTTCAAGATCTTGATCATATTGATGGTGTAGCAATTTCTACGATTAATGCAGACTTATATAATAGTTCTCGAGATGATTTAGTCATGTTTTATTTTAGAGATGGAGTTAACCATGCGTCTGTCTATACCCAATCTAAAATAATTTCTGAAAATATAAAATGGAATTTAAATCAAAAAACTAAAAAAATTTTTTCATTATTAGTGAACACAAGAAATGCTAATTGCTTCACTGGAAAACAAGGTTATAAAAGTCTCGAAAAAATTGCAGAAATTATCTCTCAAAAATTAACACAAAAACAGAAAGAGGATGAAGATCAACCAAAAAAAATTAATTCAAAGGAAATAATTTTTGGATGTACCGGAACTATTGGCGAGATTTTTCCTGAGGAAAAAATAATCAGTAAAATTCCTGAACTAATTGAGAAAATAAAATATACACAAAACAAGTATATCTGGATGAAGTCCGCATTAGGGATAATGACTACCGACACTCAGCCTAAAATGGCAATGGAGGAATGTTCAATTGGTGGAAGTGATATAAAGATATTTGGGGTTGCAAAAGGCTCAGGCATGATACAACCTAATATGGCTACAACCTTAGCATATATTTTTACTGATGCTGATTTACCAAATGATGTACTTAAAAAACTTTTAAAGAAAAATATTTCTAATACTTTTAACGCTATCAGCTGTGATAGTGATACTAGCACTAATGATATGGTTTCAATTTTTTCAACAGGTAAATCAAAACATCCTAAAATTAAAAATGCTAATGATGAAAAAATAAAAAATTTTGATGTTGCTTTAAATAAGGTTTTATTAAATTTAGCTAAAAGAGTTGTAGCTGATGGTGAAGGTGCTTCAAAATTTATAACCATTAATATCCAGGGGTGCAAAAATGAAGATGATGCAAAAAAAATAGCCTTCTCAATTGCAAATTCACCTTTAGTAAAAACAGCTATTTCAGGTGAAGATGCCAATTGGGGAAGAGTGGTAATGGCAATAGGAAAAGCAGGTGTACAAATTAAACATGAAAAATTATCTATTAAATTTGGTGAGACAAATATTGTTTCTAATGGAAAGCTGAACTCTAATTATAATGAGGATGAAGTATCCGAATATATGAAAAGTGATAGCATTGACATTCATGTTGATATTTCCTGTGGTTCCAAAAGTTTCAAAGTTTACACGATGGATTTGACAAAAAAATATATTGAGATTAATGGAGATTATCGAAGTTAGATTTTTTCTATTGAAATTTATAGAACTATTACTAAATAATTAAAATGATTAAATATAAGTTGATTTGCAAAAATTGTGATTTCTCATTTGATAGCTGGTTTGCTTCATCTAAAGAGTATGAAAAACTCAAAAGTAAAAATTTTTTAAATTGCCATAAATGTAACTCTCAAAAAGTTGAAAAAACTTTAATGGCTCCTCAATTAATTAATAGAAATAGCATCGATAATCTCGAAAAAAAGAACACAAAATTAAATGAGATAAAAAACAAGATTAAAGAGTATCAAAAATTTATCAAAAGTAATTTTGATTATGTAGGTGAAAATTTTGCTTACGAAGCAAGATCATTACACTATAACAAAAAAAATAAGAAAAAAGGTATTTATGGCACAGCTACAAAAAATGAAATCCAAGAACTTAAGGAAGAAGGAGTTGAAGCTGAAATGATACCATGGATTGAAGATAAGAGTAATTAAACTTTATTAAATTTTCCAATATAGTTAATTGATTTATCTGAGCTTATCGACCATTTGTCGGTAATAATATTAAACTTCATTCCGTCTAGATTTTGTAATTGGAGATTATATTTTTTAGAAATTTTAATTAAGTCATTTGGATCTATAAATTTATCCCATTCGTGTGTCCCAATAGGTAGCCATCTTAAAATATATTCGGCACCTATTATTGCAAATAAATAAGATTTCAAAGTTTTGTTTATTGTTGCAACAAACATTATACCCTCTTTTTTTAATAGTGATGAACATGATTTTAAAAAAATATCAACATCTTCAACATGTTCAATAATTTCCATATTCAAAATTACATCAAATTTTCTTTCTATCTTTAAATTTTCAGGTGAGGCAGTTAGATAATTAATTTTTAAATTATTCTTTTTTGCGTGAAGTTTTGCTACTTGTATATTTTTTTCAGACGCATCTATGCCAGTAACTTCTGCTCCTAGTCTACTCATAGGTTCTGATAGCAAACCACCACCACATCCAATATCCAATAATCTAATTTTTTGTAATGGTTTATCTGAATTTTTAAGTTTAAAACTATTGATTATTTTTTCTTTTATATATGAAATTCTAATAGGATTAAATTTATGTAATGGTTTAAATTTACCAGTTGGATCCCACCATTCTTCCGCAATTCTAGAAAATTTCTCTATTTCTTTTTTATTTATTGTGCTAGTTTTCATTTCAAGATTAACAATATATTGAAGATGTATTTAATCAATAAATTTTAATTAAAATATTTATCATGAAAATTGTGGTATTAAAATTTGGTGGAACATCAGTTGGTACAATTGAAAAAATAAAAAAAGTCACTGATATTATCATTGAACATAAAAAGAAAAAAAATAGAGTAATAGTTGTTTCTTCAGCTATGAGCGGTGTGACAAATGATTTGATCAAAAAGTCGAAACAGATTAGTAATAATTTCTTAGACTCCGAATATGATGTTTTGGTATCATCAGGTGAGCAGGTCGCATGCTCCTTGATAGCCGGAAGATTAAACCACAAAGGTTTCAAATCAAGATCTTGGCTAGGTTGGCAAATACCGATTTTTACTAACGGTCCTTACACAAACTCAAGAATTCAACAAGTTAATAAAAATAAATTATTAAGATTTCTTAAAGAAGGAGGGATCCCTATTATTACTGGATTTCAAGGAGTAAATATGAACGAGAGAGTGACCACGATAGGTAGAGGAGGTTCAGATGCAAGTGCAATTATGATTGCAAAGTCCTTTAAAGCACAAAGATGTATTATTTATACAGATGTAGAAGGCGTATACACCACAGATCCAAATAAATTAAAAAAAGCAAAAAAAATTAAAGTAATTTCTTATGAGGAAATGTTAGAAATGGCATCTTTGGGTGCTAAAGTTATGCAGCCTGTTTCAATTCAAGATGCACGATTAAATAGAATTAATATTGAGGTAAAATCATCATTTATAAAAAAACCTGGAACATTAATTACAAAAAGAACAAATTTAAATAATAATAGAATTATTACAGGAATTTCCTCAACGCATAATGATGCAAAAGTTACTTTAGTTGGTGTAAAAGATAGACCGGGCGTGGCAGCTTCAATTTTTAAACCACTATCAATCAATTCTATTAACGTTGATATGGTGGTACAAAATATTTCACCGAATGGAAAAGAAACTGATTTAACTTTTACGATTAAAGCTGAAGATCTCAACAAAACAAAAAAGATAATTCAAGAAAACAAAAGAATAAAATTTAAAAAAGTGTTATTTCAAAAAGGGGTTTCTAAAATATCAATAATTGGTGTTGGAATGATAACAACTCCTGGTGTTACTTTTAGAATGTTTCAAGCTTTAGCAAATAAAAAAATTAACATTCAAGTTATATCAACATCTGAAATTAAAATATCTGTTTTGATTAATAAAAAAGATGCTAAAAAAGCTCTAATTACTTTACATAAAGAATTTAAATTACAAAAATAAAAAATGAGCATCAGACCCTTTAGAGATATTAAAAGACGAAAGACCAAAACTATAAATGTAGGCAATGTAAAAGTTGGGGGAGAAAATCCTATAACTGTGCAATCAATGACCAATACCTTAACATCAGATGTTAAGAGTACAATTAAACAAATTCAAGAAATACAATCTGAAGGAGCCGACATTGTTAGAGTTTCTTGTCCTGATGAGTCGTCATCTAAAGCACTTAAAGAAATTACAAAACACGTTAGTATCCCAATAGTTGCAGATATACATTTTCATTATAAGAGAGCAATTGAAGCTGCAGAAAATGGTGCGAGTTGTTTGAGAATAAATCCTGGAAATATTGGAGATAAAAAAAAAATTGTTGAAGTAATTAAATCTGCTCGAGATAATAATTGCTCAATCAGAGTAGGAGTTAATGCTGGTTCATTAGAGAAAGATATATTAGAAAGATTTAAAGAACCTTGTCCAGAGGCATTGGTAGAAAGCGCAATAAGAAATATTGAAATTCTAGAGGATATGGATTTTTCAAATTTAAAGGTAAGCGTAAAATCTTCTGACGTTTTTCTGTCTGTAGAGGCTTATCGTCAACTTTCAAAGAAAATAGATTATCCACTTCACTTAGGAATCACTGAAGCTGGTAGTTTTATTTCAGGGAGTATTAAATCCTCGATTGGCTTAGGAATTCTCCTTAAAGAAGGAATTGGAGATACAATTAGGGTATCTCTTTCTGATGATCCAGTAAAAGAGGTGGCGATTGGGAATGAGATACTCAAATCATTGAGTCTTAGAAATAGAGGAGTAAAGATTATTTCCTGTCCGTCCTGTGCAAGGCAAGGTTTTCAAGTAATTGATACAGTAAGGGTCTTAGAGGAAAAATTATCACATATCAAGACACCAATCACTCTATCAATTATCGGATGTGTTGTTAATGGTCCTGGGGAGGCTGCAATGACAGATGTAGGAATAACAGGTGGGCAAAAAGGAAGTAATATGCTTTACCTCTCTGGTGTTCAAAGTGAAAAAGTAATGACAGATGAAATCATAACCAGAGTGATTCATGAAGTTGAAAAGAAAGCTTCCGAATTAGAAAATAATTTAAAATGATACCAGAAAAAACTATCGAGGAATTAATTACTCGACATTCTTCTCTAGAAAAAGATTTAGCATCAGGAAATGTAGACAAGAAATTGTTTGCAGAAAAATCAAAAGAGTATTCTGATTTAAATGAAATTGTTTATAGCGCAAAGAAATATGCTTCATATAAAAATGACAAAATTGAACTAGAAAAAATTCTAAATGATAAAAATTCTGATGAGGAGTTAATGAAGATGGCTCATACTGAATTAAGTGAGTTAAACTCACAATTTGAAAAAAATGAAAAGAAATTAAAATTATTTTTACTACCAAAAGACGAGGCTGATAAAAAAAATGCTATTATAGAGATAAGAGCTGGAACTGGTGGTTTAGAAGCAAGTTTATTTGCAGGTGATTTATTCAAAATGTACGAAAAAGTTTGTAATAAAAAAAAATGGTCTCTGGAATTAATATCTATTTCTAGAAGTGATGCAGGTGGATTAAAAGAAGTTATAGCGTCTATTAAGGGTAACAATATCTATTCAACTTTAAAATATGAAAGTGGTGTACACAGAGTTCAAAGAGTCCCAGATACAGAAACTCAAGGTAGAGTTCACACTTCAGCTGCAACTGTTGCTGTGTTACCTGAGGCGGAAGAGGTTGATTTAAAAATAAATGAGACGGATTTAAGAATTGATGTTTTCAGAGCTGGTGGTCCTGGTGGTCAATCTGTTAATACAACTGATAGTGCAGTAAGAATAACTCATATACCATCTGGCTTGAGTGTTTCACAGCAAGATGAAAAATCTCAACATAAAAATAAGGCAAAGGGAATGAAGATATTGCGAGCAAGATTATATGAGTTAGAGAGAACCAGAATAGATCAAGAAAGATCAGCGGATAGAAAAAGTAAGATTGGCACTGGAGATAGATCTGAAAGAATTAGAACTTATAATTTTCCACAAGGAAGAGTCACAGATCATAGAATCAATCTAACTTTACATAAGTTAGAAGAATTTTTGGAGGGAGAAGCATTTGATGAAATAATTGAGTCTTTATCCCTAAAAGCACAAGAGGAAAGTTTGAGCAAACTTTGAATTATGGATATACAAAGTGCATTAAAAAAAGGGCAATCAATTTTAAGAGATAATAATATCATATCAGCAAAACTAGATAGTGAAATTTTAATGTCACAAGCAATTAGAAAGAATAAAAAATTTATAATTTTAAATTTACATAAAGAAATTGAAAAAAGGGATTTCGACTATTTTAATAATTTAATTCAAGAAAGAGCTAAGAGTAAGCCGATAGCGCAAATCATAAAAAAAAAAGATTTTTGGAAGTATGAATTTATCGTAAACAATAATGTATTAATACCTAGACCAGATACAGAAATTTTGATTGAACAAACTCTTAAATTAGTGAAAAATAAAAATAGGCTGCAAATATTAGATATTGGAATTGGGTCTGGTTGCATTTTAATGTCAATTTTAAAAGAAAAGAAAAATTTCATAGGAACTGGCATTGATATAAGCAATAAATCATTGCAAATAAGCAAGGTTAATGGTCAAAAATTGAGAATAAGTAATAGATTGAGATTATTTAAATCAAATATTGACAATTTCAACACAGGCAAATATGATTTAATTGTATCTAATCCTCCTTACATAAAAAAAAGTGATTTAAAATGTTTGGAAAAAGATGTTGGTTTTGAGCCTAAACAAGCATTAGACGGCGGACTAGATGGTTTATCAGAAATCAGAAAAGTTATAAACAAATCGTCTGAACTGATAAAAAGAAATGGTCATTTAATAATAGAAATAGGTTTTGATCAAAAAAATAAAGTAAAACAAATATTACGCGATAAGGGGTTTTATATTAAAAAAACAATTAAAGATTTATCAAATCATGATCGCTGCATAGCAAGTATTAAAACTTAATAAGATGGTTACATTCAGAAACAATAATGGACGAAGAAACAATTTTCGAAGAAATGAGAGAAATTTTAAGTCCAATGGTGAAAGAAACAAATTTAATAATAGTTTCTCATCTTCTGATAATTTTCAAAGAAAATCACCAGGGAGAAATAATCACAATGCACCTAAATTAATTGAGAAATATAATAACCTAGCTAGAGAAGCCTTATCAACTGGGGATAAAATTTTATCAGAAAATTACTTTCAGCATGCAGATCATTTTACGAGAATATTAAATGAGAGAGGGATTCAAAGAAAAATGAGTTTTAAAAATAAGGATTTAGAGGGAACCACCGATGTGAATGAAAATAGAGAAAATAAAGAAAACTCTATATCAAATGAAACAGATGGTGCTGAAGATAAACATTCAGAAATTAATTAATTTAGACCAATTATTTTTTCGGACTTTAATACATCCAATTTGATTCTTTTTGTTTCAAAAATCTTTCTTTCATCTCCTTTTAAAATTTTCCCTGACGGCAACTTTAATGTTTGGGAATTTATTTTTTTTCCATTGACTATCACTTCATAATGTAAGTGTGGTCCAGTTGATTTCCCAGTAGACCCAACATAGCCTATAGTCTGTCCTTGTTTTACCCTTGTTCCTTTTCTTATGCCTTTGGCAAATTTTGACATATGTGCATAAACTGTTTGATAAGTAGAATTATGTTTAATCACCACACAATTCCCACCTCCTCCACACCATCCCGCTTTTTTTATTACTCCATTCCCTGAGGCCATGATAGGTGTGCCCATAGGTGCAGCAAAGTCAGTTCCTCTATGCATTTTATTAAATCCATCTATAGGATGTTTTCTCATTCCAAAAGGTGAAGATAGTCTTGCACCATTTATTGGTGTTTTCATTAATGCCTTTTGAACACTTTTTCCACTTTTATCATAATGTCCCTCATTGTTTTTTGAGTCAAAGTAATATAAAGAGTTATCTTCCCCACTAAGTTTGAGATTTGCATAAAGTATATTTCCAGTTTCAATTATATTTTTTTTATCATCTAAAAATATTTCATACATAATCTGAAAACTATCTTTTTTTCTAATGTCTCTTTGAAAATCCACTTGAAAGCCATAAATTCTAGCAAACTCGACTATAATTCCAGCTGGAATTTTTTGATTTTTTGCTGATTTATATAGACTTTCTAAAATGATACTTTCGTCATATACAACTTTTTTATTTAACTTAGTGACAATAATTTTTTGATCAAATTTGCCAGTCTCTATTTCTCTGGTAAGATAAATCTTCTCTGTATTTGAGACTTGAAATATAAATTCCTTAATTTGGGAATTTGTTTGGTCTATTGTGAATTGAAATTTTTGATTTAAATTTAATTTATCCAGATTAATTTTCTTTTTTAATTTTTTTTTAATTTGTGCTATTTCTGACTTTTCAACTGAATATTCTTCCAATATTTTATTAAAAGTTTCACCCACATTAACCTTATGTTCAATTTTTTTAAATCTTGGCTCCAGATTGTCTAAAATTTGATTGAATGATTTTTTGAAGTAAACGTTATCTAATAAGTTTGAGTAATTTTTGAATATATTCTTTTTGTTGTAATTGTAATAAGATGTGAATGTTATTGTAATTAATATTAATAACCCAAGTGCGAATATTTCTAGGTTTTTTTTTAACCTTACTTTTATTTTTTTAAGCATCTAAATTTATTGAAGCTTTTATTAGTTGTTTAGCTTTTTTGAAATATCAAAAAAAACCCTTTAAAATAAGGGGTTTTTATGGTTTTTTTTCTTCTTAAAAGCTTGATTTCCTTTAATTTTAGCCTATAAGCATCGAACTTCTCTATAAAATTGTTGTTAAACAATAAAATAAGTGAGGTTTATTGGGCCTTTTTTAGCTCAATTAGTTATTTAAAAAGTGAAAATTTAAGAAGAGAAGTGTGGACGGTTAAGGTTACCAAAATTTGTCGTACACACTTCAACATTATATAAATTTTATTCTTAGAATTTATATAGAAGCTAGTGTGCGCCGTTTTTAAACTTGAGAGTTTGATCATGGCTCAGAACGTACGCTGGCGGCACGCCTAACACATGCAAGTCGAACGAAGTAGCAATACTTAGTGGCAGACGGGTGAGTAACATGTGGGTATCTACCCTTTGGCCTGGAATAACACGAGGAAACTTGTGCTAATACTGGATAAGTCTTTACGGAGAAAGCTTTATGCACCATTGGATGAGCCCGCACTTGATTAGTTTGTTGGTGGGGTAATGGCCTACCAAGACTTTGATCAATAGCTGATTTGAGAGGATGATCAGCCACATTGGGACTGAGACACGGCCCAAACTCCTACGGGAGGCAGCAGTGGGGAATCTTGCACAATGGAGGAAACTCTGATGCAGCGATGCCGCGTGAGTGAAGAAGGCCCTTGGGTTGTAAAGCTCTTTCGTCGGGGAAGAAAATGACTGTACCCGAATAAGAAGGTCCGGCTAACTTCGTGCCAGCAGCCGCGGTAATACGAAGGGACCTAGCGTAGTTCGGAATTACTGGGCTTAAAGAGTTCGTAGGTGGTTGAAAAAGTTGGTGGTGAAATCCCAGAGCTTAACTCTGGAACTGCCATCAAAACTTTTCAGCTAGAGTTTGATAGAGGAAAGCAGAATTTCTAGTGTAGAGGTGAAATTCGTAGATATTAGAAAGAATACCAATTGCGAAGGCAGCTTTCTGGATCATTACTGACACTGAGGAACGAAAGCATGGGTAGCGAAGAGGATTAGATACCCTCGTAGTCCATGCCGTAAACGATGTGTGTTAGACGTTGGAAATTTATTTTCAGTGTCGCAGCGAAAGCGATAAACACACCGCCTGGGGAGTACGACCGCAAGGTTAAAACTCAAATGAATTGACGGGGACCCGCACAAGTAGTGGAGCATGTGGTTTAATTCGAAGATACGCGCAGAACCTTACCAACACTTGACATGTTCGTCGCGACTTTAAGAGATTAAAGTTTTCGGTTCGGCCGGACGAAACACAGGTGCTGCATGGCTGTCGTCAGCTCGTGTCGTGAGATGTTGGGTTAAGTCCCGCAACGAGCGCAACCCTCACTTTTAGTTGCCATCATTAAGTTGGGCACTCTGAAAGAACTGCCAGTGATAAGCTGGAGGAAGGTGGGGATGACGTCAAGTCCTCATGGCCCTTACGTGTTGGGCTACACACGTGCTACAATGGTATCTACAACAGGAAGCGAAACAGCGATGTTAAGCAAATCCTTAAAAGATACCTCAGTTCGGATTGCACTCTGCAACTCGAGTGCATGAAGCTGGAATTACTAGTAATCGTGGATCAGCGTGCCACGGTGAATGCGTTCCCGGGTCTTGTACACACCGCCCGTCACACCATGGGAGTTGGTTCTACCTTAAGGCAAGGTTTAATACCCTTGACCACGGTATAGTCAGCGACTGGGGTGAAGTCGTAACAAGGTAGCCGTAGGGGAACCTGCGGCTGGATTACCTCCTTTCTAAGGATGAATAAAAGTAAATTTTATTCTAAATAATATACATAGGTTAATGTTGACCGTCCTCATTTCTCTTCTTAATTAGTGTTTCTCTTGCATGGGGGCCGGTAGCTCAGTTGGTTAGAGCACACCCTTGATAAGGGTGGGGTCGAAAGTTCGAGTCTTTCTCGGCCCACCAATTTAAGATTAAGGGGGATTAGCTCAGCTGGGAGAGCGCCTGATTTGCATTCAGGAGGTCAGCGGTTCGATCCCGCTATCCTCCACCAAACACTTAGTTATAAAAAATTGTGAATAAAATTATTAATATCAATATCTATATCCGAACATTAGAAATGTTATTAGCTAATGTTCAAAATAAAAATTTGATTCAACACAGAATTTTTTTCTGTGCATAAATCAAGCGTTTAAGGGCGTGTGGCGGATGCCTTGGCACTGAAAGCCGAAGAAGGACGTGATATACTGCGATAAGTTTCGGGGAGCTGTATGTAAGTTTTGATCCGAAAATTTCCGAATGGGGAAACCCACCACTTTATGTGGTACTTTAAACTAAATACATAGGTTTAAAGAGACAACCTGGAGAACTGAAACATCTAAGTAACCAGTGGAAAAGAAATCAATTGAGATTCCGTTAGTAGTGGCGAGCGAAACCGGAATAGGCCAGTAGTTTTAATAAAAAAATTTGAATAGTTTGGAAAAGCTAACCACAGAGGGTGATAGTCCCGTAAAAGTAATGTTTATTAAAATTCATGAGTAAAGCGGGACACGTGAAATCCTGCTCGAATATAGGGGGACCACCCTCTAAGCCTAAATACTCTTCAGTGACCGATAGTGAACTAGTACCGTGAGGGAAAGGTGAAAAGAACCCCTATTAGGGGAGTGAAATAGAACCTGAAACTGCATGCCTACAATCAGTCGAAGCTCTTTTTAGAGTGACGGCGTACCTTTTGTATAATGGGTCAGTGACTTAATTTATTTAGCAAGCTTAAGCCATCTAGGTGTAGGCGTAGCGAAAGCAAGTCTTAATAGGGCGAATAGTTAAATGAATTAGACCCGAAAACGAATGAGCTTACCATGAGCAGGTTGAAAGCAAGGTAACACTTGCCGGAGGACCGAACCAGTTGACGTTGAAAAGTCTTTGGATGACTTGTGGTAAGGGGTGAAAGGCCAACCAAATTCGTAGATAGCTGGTTTTCCGCGAAAACTATTTAGGTAGTGCGTTGAGTAAATAGATGTTTAGAGGTAGAGCACTAAATGGGCTAGGGGGAAGAGATTCTTACCAAACCTAATAAAACTCCGAATGCTAAACATTGTTCCTCAGCAGACAGACTGTGGGTGCTAAGGTCCATGGTCGAGAGGGAAAGAGCCCAGACCACCAGATAAGGTCCCAAAATTGTGATTAAGTGTGAAAGGATGTGGAAATTCCTTAACAGCCGGGAGGTTGGCTTAGAAGCAGCCATCCTTTAAAGATAGCGTAACAGCTCACCGGTCTAATAGAGTTTCTGCGCCGAAGATGTAACGGGGCTAAAATCATATACCGAATCTGTGGATTTATAATTTTTTCGAAAATTATAACTGGTAGCGGAACGTTCTGTAAGCCTGTGAAGGGATACCTGTGAAGGATCCTGGAGGTATCAGAAGTGCGAATGCTGACATAAGTAACGATAAAAGAAGTGAAAAACTTCTTCGCCGAAAATCCAAGGGTTTCTGCGCAAGGTTAATCCGCGCAGAGTTAGTCGGCACCTAAGGCGAGGGCGAAAGCCGTAGTCGATGGAAATAAGGTTAATATTCCTTAACCTGATGGTAGTGACGAATCTTGTAAGTTGTGAATTCTTAATGGATTGAATTTGCCGCGAAAAGGTTCCAAGAAATAGCTCCATCATAAGACCGTACCCTAAACCGACACAGGTGGATTAATAGAGTATATTTAGGCGCTTGAGAGAATGATGTTGAAGGAACTCGGCAAAATGCTTCCGTAACTTCGGAATAAGGAAGACCTTTTTATAGGCAACTATAGAAAGGTGGCACAAGCCAGGGAGAAGCGACTGTTTATCAAAAACACAGGGCTCTGCTAACACGTAAGTGGATGTATAGGGTCTGACGCCTGCCCGGTGCTGGAAGGTTAATGCGATGGGTGCAAGCTCATTTCTGAAGCCCCAGTAAACGGCGGCCGTAACTATAACGGTCCTAAGGTAGCGAAATTCCTTGTCGGGTAAGTTCCGACCTGCATGAATGGCGTAACGATTTCTCCGCTGTCTCCAACATCAACTCAGTGAAATTGAATTCTCCGTGAAGATGCGGAGTTCGCGTAGTTAGACGGAAAGACCCCGTGCACCTTTACTGCAACTTTACATTGGTGTTAGGAAAAACATATTTAGCATAGGAGGGAGACATTGAAACAAAGGCGTCAGCTTTTGTGGAGTCACCAGTGAAATACCTCTTTTGTTTTTCTTGATATCTAACTGATAGCCGTTATCCGGCATCAAGACATTGTATGGTGGGTAGTTTGACTGGGGCGGTCGCCTCCCAAATAGTAACGGAGGCGTGCGAAGGTAAGCTCAGAACGGTCAGAAATCGTTCGTAGAGTGCAATGGCATAAGCTTGCCTGACTGTGAGACTGACAAGTCGAGCAGAGACGAAAGTCGGTCATAGTGATCCGGTGGTTCTGAGTGGAAGGGCCATCGCTCAACGGATAAAAGGTACGCCGGGGATAACAGGCTGATACTGCCCAAGAGCTCATATCGACGGCAGTGTTTGGCACCTCGATGTCGGCTCATCACATCCTGGGGCTGGAGCAGGTCCCAAGGGTTTGGCTGTTCGCCAATTAAAGTGGTACGTGAGCTGGGTTCAGAACGTCGTGAGACAGTTCGGTCCCTATCTGCTATGCGTGTAGAAGAATTGAGAGGAGTTGACCCTAGTACGAGAGGACCGGGTTGAACATACCACTGGTGGACCGGTTGTAGCGCCAGCTGCAGTGCCGGGTAGCTAAGTATGGACGAGATAACTGCTGAAAGCATCTAAGCGGGAAACTCACCTCAAAACTAGTTCTTCCTATAGAGCCGTGGTAGACCACCACGTTGATAGGCTGGATGTGGAAGCGCAGTAATGCGTGCAGCTGACCAGTACTAATAGCTCAATTGGCTTGATTTATGCACTGAAAAAAATTTTTTATATAAGATTGCTTGTTAATTATTAATAGTATTCTTTCGATATACTTTGTAAATAGTCTCAATAATTACAGAAAACATTAGTAAAGATATAATCGTAATTCAGGATTATTTTAAATTTAGATATATTTTAAATATTTTATTTAGGTACTAACAGAGACAATAAACTAATTAAATTTTTAAAAATTAGTATTTTAGTATATATATTTTTATATTGTTCAAAAAATACATACATACTGTTGATTTATCAAAAAGTCTTAAAAAAAAAATTGATATTTTTAACAGTGATAAAAGCTTAAAATACTGCAGTGTAGAATGTGAAGTTTGTAAATCTATCGATTTTACTATTTTATTTAATAACGATAGACATGGAATAAATCAAAGAACTGTTGTCTGTAAAAAATGTGGTTTTTTGTATTCCAATCCAAGAATGGATGAAAAGTTTTCTAAAATTTTTTACAATTCGGACTTATATAGAGTTTTGTATACATACAATCAGAATGTAGAAAATAAAAACGATCTTTATACGCTTGCTTTGAAAGAGCTAAAAATGCACAGACCACAGAAAATTTCAAAAGCAAATTTTAAAAAATATTATAAAAATTTATATTTAGATTTTATTTGCAATGAAATAAATGATTTTGAAACAGTATTAGATGTTGGTTGTGGAAAGGGAACTAAATTGGTTGATTTTGAGTCAATTAATAAAAAAGCATATGGCATAGAACCTTCTCAAGAATTTAATAAAGCACATTTAGATTTTGGGTTAAAATCCAAGATAGGTTTTATTGATGATATTCAAGATGATAAGTATGATTTAATTATTTTATCCCATGTATTCGAGCATTTAACAGATTTAAGGCTTATTATGAAAAAAATAGCAAAAATAACAAAAAAATATTTATTTATTGAAGTACCAGGTCATTTTAGAAAAATGCAATCAATTCAAAATGCGCATAATTATTATTTTAGCATCAATACATTAAATTTTTTTGTTCTAAATTCTGGTTTTAAACTAATTAAGATTGATTATGCCAAAGATAATGAATTCATTTTAGCATTATATGAAAAAACTTCTTCATTAAATTATTATGAATATGATTTTAAAAAAGAAATAGGAAGTGTTAAAAAAATTTATAATAATTATAAAATCAAATTTTTATTGATTATGTTATTAAACTTTTTGGGAATTAAAAGATTAGTTTTGAAAATATATAATAAAATTAGAAAGTAAAAATGACCAAATTAATCGCCGAAATTGGAATTAATCACAATGGATCATATAAAATTGCTAATAAAATTTGTGATTTTTTATGTAAAATTGATGCGTGGGGTATTAAGTTTCAATATAGAAATATCAATAATTATCTTAAACAAAGAAAATCAGACGAGATTGGCAAGGAAATACTAGATGAAGAGATTTTAAAAAATTTTTTAAGTCCTAAAAAAATTATAAGTCTATCAAAAAAAATAAGAAAGCAAGGTGTGAAAGTTGGCATCAGTTTTTTTACCAGTAAAGATGTAAATGATTTTAAAGGATTTAACTTTGATTTTTATAAAATACCCTCAGCTGTATGTGATAATTTTCAGCTAATTGATAAAATTAAAAATAAAAAAAATATTTTCATTTCTCTAGGTACAAAAAATGATCAAGAGATAATGAAATTAAGGACCCAATATAATAAAATTTTAAAAAAAAAATTTGGCGTTTTTCATTGTGTTTCAAATTATCCATTGTTACCAATAAATTCAAATTTATTTTATTTAGATAAATTAAAAAAAATTTTTAAAAATAGTTATATTGGATATTCTAGCCATGATAATAATCTTTTAATTCCATCCCTTGCATTAGGAAAAAAACTCGACTTTATTGAACGTCATGTTACTTTTGATAAAAATGCAAAAGGATTAGATCATTCCAGCAGTTCTAATTTTAGTGAAATAGAACAATTAAATTTTTTATGCAAAAATATTGAAAAAATTTATTTTAGTAATCAAAATAATAGAAAAATTGTTAATCAAGGTGAGTTAATCAACTTACAAAATTTAGGTATTGGTTATTCTTCAAAAAAATTTTTAAAAAAAGGTAAAAGAATTTTAGCAAAAGATATTGAGGAAAAATATGGCAAATCCCTAGGTTCACCTTATACTGAAATTATAAATAAAGTTTTAAAAAAAGACTTAAAAAAAGGTCAATTAATAGACTCTTCATATTTCGAAAAAAAGAAAAAATTAAGCCCTATTAGTTTAAAAAAACTTGATAAAAATTTAATTTCTTTGCCTATTAGACCAAAAGATTACAAATCAATTGATGGTGAGTTTGGTTTAAAACATTATGAATTTCATCTGAGTTTTAATGATGTTAAAAATTTGAAATTTGAAAAATTGAATAAAAATTTTTTAAAAAAAAAAATTTTTAGCGTTCATGCTCCAGATTATTGTGATGAAAATCATATATTAGATATTTTTTCAGACGATTTAAAAATTAAAAAAAAGTCAGAATTAATCATCAATAAATGTGTAGATTTTTGTCGTTATTTGTCAAAAATTACAAATTTTAATGCAAAATTAATTTGTAGTTTTTCTAAAATAAATAAAAACGAGAATAAAAAAATATTTTATGCCAAGCTCTCAAAATATATTCTTAAAATAAAACATAAAAAAAATATTTTGATATTGCCTCAATGGTTGCCGACCTGTGCCTGGTATTTTGGTGGATCAAACCAAATTTCTGTTTTTTCAGACCCAAAAGATTTGGCAATCCTAAAGAGTTTAAGACTTTATATTTGTATGGATATTAGTCATTTTTTACTTTCATGTAATTTTAATAAAATAAGACCAGATAATTTTTTTAAAAAATATCTTAATTTATATAAGCACTATCATATCTCTGATGCAATTGGTGTTGATGGAGAGGGTGTACTTTTAGGTAGTGGCGAAATAAGTAAAACGCAAATATTGCCTACTATTTTTAAGAGAAAAAAAAATATTTCAGTAATAGAAACTTGGCAGGGTCATTTAAATGGATATAACTTGTTCAAAAAAGATATTAGTTACTTATTAAAAAATATTTTTTAAAATTTATGAAAAAAAAAGTTATAATTTCTGGAATTAATGGACAAGATGGTGCTTATTTATCAAGGAAGTTATTAAAAAAAAATTTCAAAATTTATGGGATATTAAGACGAGGATCTACACATAAGATTGAGAGATTAGAAGATTTAAACATTAATAATAAAATAGATTTCTTACGATGTGATATTACTGAATATCAAGCAGTACAAAAGTATATTGAAAAAATTAAACCTGATTTTTTTTATAATTTAGCTGCACAAAGTTTTGTTCAGTATTCTTTTGAAAATCCATTTAGTACTTTTAAAGTTAACTTAAACGCTGTGTTAAATATTTTAGAAACCTTAAGAATAAATAATTTAGTTAAATGTAGGTTTTATCAGGCATCAACATCTGAAATGTTTGGTAATACTGTTAGAAAAAGAAATCAAAAAATTAATATGCAAAATAGTTTTGAACCAGTAAGCCCATACGCAATATCAAAACTCTCTGCCCACCATTTAGTCAAATTATATCGAGAAAGTTATGGATTGTATGCTTGTTCTGGAATTTTATTTAATCATGAAAGCCCATTACGAGGAAGAGAATTTGTAACCAAAAAAATTGTTGAGAATTTAGTAAAGCAGAAATATCAAAACGGGGAAATATTAAAACTTGGTAATTTGGACGCTAATAGAGATTGGGGTCATGCAGAAGATTATGTTGATGCAATAATTAGTATTTTAAATCAAAAAAAACCAGATGATTATATTATTGCCACCGGAAAGTCCAATAGTGTAAGAGAATTCTTTTTAATAACTGCTAAGATTTTAGGATTCAAACCTAAATTTATTGGAAAAGGAGTAAATGAAAAATGTATAGATTTAAAAAGTAAAAAAATCATCATGAAAGTTGATAAAAAATATTATAGAGATAATGAATTACATTTTTTGAGGGGTGATGCATCTAAATCAAAAAAGATATTAAAATGGAAACCTAAATATAATTTTATTCAAATGATAAATGAAATGGTTAATTATGAAGTTAACCAGATTAAAAAAATTTAAAATTAAAATATTTAATTTTTCTAATGTCGGGAGTAGGTACTTAATATGGAAAAAAATATATGTATAATTCCACTTAGGTCAAAAAGCAAAGGATTAAAAAATAAAAATATTAAAAAAATTAATAAAATTCCACTATGCATGTTTGCAATTTCAGAAACTATAAAGTCAAATATTTTTGAAAAAATATTTATAGCTATTGATGATAAAAAATATGAAAATTTAATTTTAAAGTATTTAAAATTTTTAAAAATAAAAAAAAAGAAAATAATCTTTTTTTACCGGAGCAAAAAAAGTTCAACTGATATTGCACAAACAGAAATTGTTTTAAAAGAAGTAATAAGGAAAAATAAAAAATATAAAAATTGTTTTCTAATACAAGTTACTTCACCATTATTGTTATATAGTGATATTCAAAATAGTAATAAAATTTTAAAAAAAGGGTACGATAGTATTTTTTCGTCTTACATATCAAAAAAATTTTTTTGGAAATTCGTTAAAAGTAAACTTTGCAGTTTAAATTATAATTATTTAAAAAGAACATTGAGACAAAATTCAGGTGATACTTTCATTGAGAATGGAGCAATTTATGGTTTTAATATCAGAGGTTTTTTGGATAAAAATAATAGATTATTTGGAAGAATTGGAACTTATGTTATGCCAGAAGAAAGATCTTTAGATATAGATACAATAAAAGATTTTGTTCAAGCTAAAAAGAAATTAAAATCGCGTTTTAGTAAATTTAAATGAAGAACCTTTTGCTAGTATTTACTGAAAATTTTTTTTCACAAAATGATCTTAAAAGGTTTGGTATTGAAAAACTTTTAAAAAGATACGATGTTTGCATATGTGATTTCACAAATTATTTGCACCCAAGTTATTATAAAACTTACTCAAAAAAAATATCCTATTTCAAAAATAGAAACATAAATTTAAAAAAAATATTAAGTTTAGAGGAATTCACTTCGTTTCTGGAAAAACAAGAAACAGGTATGAAAATTTTCGTTTTAGATAATTTGTCGATTGAAAGCCTAAGTAGTTATAAGTGTTTTTTGAAAAAAAAATTTGAGAAATTATTTTTTATTAAAGTACTTAATAACTATCAACCAGAGACAATATTATATTTTAAAATTAAATACCTTTTGTTTTCAAGAAATTTTTTTTGGTATTTAAAAAAAATTTTAAATAAATTTTTTTCCTTCCTATTTATTAGGAAAAATAAAGCCACCTTTGAACATGATTTTATTTTGAAATCACATACCTTTAATGATGAGACATCAAAAATAAAAACTTTTTACATTCATTCCACTGATTATGAAAAAATTTTTTATGAGAGCTTTGATTACGAAAAAAAACAGAAATTTGATCTCCCTAAATATAAATATGCAGTTTACGTTGAAGAGATGACATCTAGTCATCCTGATTTTGAAATTTTATCTAGACCTCTGCCGATTACAAAAGAGAAATATTTGCAAGAAATAAATAATTTCTTCTTTTATTTTGAAAAATATACAAATTTAAAAATAGTAATATCAATGCATCCAAGAAATTTATCATTAAACTCTGAGGGTGAAAATTTTAACAGACCAAAATTTTACGGCGAAATTTATGATTTGATAAAAAATTCAAGTTTAGTGCTGACTCACCAATCTACCTCAGTCAATATTGCAGTAACATATAAAAAACCAATAATTTTTTTAGACTCCTCTAGTTATAAAGATTTACGACCAAGAATTCATACACTACGACAAAAACTTGGTGGTAAGATCTTTAACATAAACAAAAAAAAATTCTATCATAGAAATTTTGAAAATTTATTTTCTTACGATCAAAATAAATATAAAAATTATTTTTCAAAATATATTAAACATCCCAAATCCAATGATCGTTCAATATTCGATATTATTTTAGATTTACCTGAAGATGTAAAATAAAAATTTCAATAGTTTTTTGTTTGCAAGGAAAAATCCTCCAGCTCTTGATACTCTATTTTTTATTATATTAACATTTATTTCATAGTTCAAAATATTGTATTTTTTTTTTTTAAAAATCATAACTACTTCGGATAAATAAAAGTTACTTGAAATTTTTTTAACTTCCTCTGCTATTTTTGAATATTTATAAACTTTAAACCCTGACAGAGGATCTTTTATTCCATATTTTTTTTTAAAACAAAAAGATATTAAGTATTCTAAATATCTGTTCATTTTTTTTCTATTACAAACAATTAAATCTACAGCAGGATTTAATAATGTTAATATTTTTTTCATATCTTCTGTTTTATGTTCACCATCAGCATCAAAGGTAATTAAAAAATCTATTTTCTCTCTTTTTTTTTTTAAATAGTTTATTCCCTTAATTATATTGTTCTCGTAGCCGATATTTTGATTACTTCTTAAAAAATTTATTTTATTTTTTTTTAAAAAAATTTTAGTTTTATCTGTTGAGCAATCGTCGAGAATTAAAATATCTCTTCGGATATCTATTTCTTTCATTGAATTAAATTGGTAAATAATTTTTTTTAAAGATTTTAATTCATTAAAGGATGGTATTAAAATTTTGAAATTAAATTTCATTTAAAATCAAAATATTTCTCTTTTATTATTTGGTTCGGTGAAAGTGTGACTTTTATTTTTTTTCCAAAGTATTTTTCAATTAAAAAAGGGCTTATTGATTGCTTTGGACATGGTCTGAGTAGTTTGACCATTTGTTTATTAAAGATTTCTCCTTTGTAAATTTTTCTTGCACTCCAACATCCTCTTCTTTGTATTATTGCAGATTGTTTTTCGTTTTTTTCAATTATTTTCTCTCCATTACCGAGGGCATTTTCTAAATTTCTTGTCTCATCAACCATAATTTTCCATGTCTTTGGGTTCATTGAAAACTTATGGTCAGGACCGTTTCTGTTATTATTATCTGTAAAGTGTTTTTCTATAACTTTTGCTCCAAGAGTGACAGCACCTAAAACAGTTGCATGACCAGGTGTGTGGTCGCTAAGACCAAGAATAATTTTATTTCCAAAAAATTTTCTATATTGATTAAGAACTTTTAAATTTATGTAATTAAAATTATTAATTGAGTTTGTATAATTTGTATTACATTGCATAAGAATAATTTTTTTTTTATTTTTTTTTCTAATTAAATTTACCGCGTTAACTACATCAGTAAATGATGATGCCCCAGTTGCGAGCATAATTGTTTTCTTTTTCCTAGAAATCTTTTCTAAGCTTTCTTTCCATGTTATATCGCCTGAACCAATCTTAAAATATTTTATGAATTTGTTTACCTTATCAATATATTCAAGATCATAAGGAGCAGTCATAAAATCTATTCCCGCTTTGTCACATTCCTTTTTAAGAGCCTGAGTCCAAGAGAAATTTATACTTGCTGACTTATAGACCTGGAAAATACTTTTTTTCCATTTTTTTTGGTGACTTATCTTTCCAATTTTTTTAAAGCCTTCGTCGCTTACAATTGTTTCAGCTTTGAAATGTTGAAATTTAGCAGCATCAGCTCCAGCTTTAGCACAAAGTTTTATAAGTTTTTTTGCCCTCTTTAATGAACCATCATGATTAGCTGCAATATCAGCTATAAAGTAAGTTTTTTTAAACATTAGATATTGTAATAATTTAAATTATTTTTTTAAGATTTAATAATTAATTTAGATTAGGATAGATTATTAATTTAAATAGTATAATTAGCAACTATTAAAAATGATAAACAAAACAATATTAGTCACTGGAGGAACGGGGTCTTTTGGAACTGCTTTCGTAGAATATCTTCTTAAAAATTTTAAATTTAAGAGAATTATCATTTTTAGTAGAGATGAATTGAAGCAATCGGAATTAGCTAAAAAAAAAATTTTTCAAAAGAAAAATATAAGATTTTTTTTGGGAGATATAAGAGATTTATCTAGATTGCAATCTGCATTTAATGATGTCGACTATGTAATACATGCTGCTGCCTTAAAACACGTACCCATAGCTGAATATAATCCAACAGAATTTATAAAAACTAATATTTTGGGCTCTCAAAATGTTATCGAGGCTGCTTTGAAGAGTGATTCAGTCAAAAAAGTTATCGCATTGTCTACTGATAAAGCAGTTTCACCATCAAATTTATATGGGGCAACAAAATTGTGTGCAGATAAATTATTTATTTCCGCAAATAATATTGTAGGTAAAAATAATATTAATTTTTCAGTCGTAAGGTATGGCAATGTAATAGCATCAAGGGGATCTGTTGTGCCTATTTTTCTGGAACAAAAAAAAAAAAATTTACCTTTCACAATAACAGATAAAGGTATGACAAGATTTTCTTTAACCATGGATGAAGCTGTTAAAATGGTTACATGGTCATTACAAAACTCTCAAGGAGGAGATATTGTCATTCCAAAAATTAAGTCATATAAAATATTAGACATTGCAAAAGCAATTGATCCTAAAAGAAAAATAAAAATTATTGGCCTGAGACCAGGTGAAAAAATTTATGAGGAATTAATTTCAGAGGATGAAACAAGTGATATTTATGATATTGGCAAATATTATATCGTAAAATCAAACTTAGTTTTTAGAAATAAAAATTTAAAAAA
>CABZTB010000009.1:0-19299 GCA_902528545.1 uncultured Pelagibacteraceae bacterium
CTCTTAAACCATCACATGCAAAAATGATTCAAAATGCAGATATTATATTTTGGGTAGGAGAGGACATAGAAAATTTCTTGGAAAAACCATTAAAAACTATTGCAAAAAAAGCTGAAAAAATTGAATTAATGGAAATTAAAGGTTTAACTAAACTTAAATTTAGAGAAAGAAATATTTTTGAAGAGCATGATCATGGTCATAAAGAAGACGATCATGATGATCATGCAAAAAAAGAGGATGATCATGACGATCACGATCATGATAAAAAGGAAAAAGAACATGGTCATGATGAACACGGACATGACGATGAGCATAAAAAAGATGGTCACGATGAGCATGGTCATGAAGGACATGCACATGGCGAATTTGATCCACATATCTGGTTAGATCCTATGAACGCAAAAGTAATTTTAAGCGAGATGGCTGAGCACTTAATCGAAAATGATCAAAAAAATGAGGCTAAATATAAAGCAAATTTAAAAAAAGCTCATAATGATTTAGATAAACTTACAAAATATATTGGTAAAATTAAATGATGCTGGTTTACAGTTGAACAACAAATGGTTAGTCAAAGGAGTCTCACTACAAGTTGAGAAAGGTAAAATAGTTACTCTTATAGGTCCAAATGGATCAGGAAAAAGTACAACAGCTAAAATTGCTTTGGGTATTTACAAAAAAATTGATGGTTCAGTTGAAAAATATACCCATAAAGTTGGATATGTCCCACAGAAAATTTCAATTGATTGGACGTTGCCGCTAAGAGTAAATGATTTCATGGTATTAACTGAAAGTCTTAATAAAGAGACAATTGATGAAGCTTTGTCTTTAACTGGTGTCATTCATCTTAAAGATAAAAATTTAGGAGATTTATCTGGTGGTGAGTTTCAAAGAGTTTTACTTGCAAGAGCTATATCAAAAAAACCAGAGCTGTTAGTGCTAGATGAACCAGTACAGGGAGTAGATTTTACTGGTGAAATTGCCTTATACGAACTAATTAAGAAAATTTCTGATGAATTAAGTTGTGGTATCTTGTTGATTTCTCATGATCTACACACTGTAATGACTGCCACTGACCATGTTGTTTGTTTAAACGGTCATGTTTGTTGCTCAGGTTCTCCAATGGATGTTGCAAAAAATAATGAGTATAAAGCTTTATTTGGTGAACAAGCTTCTCAAATATTATCAAGATATGAACATAAGCACGACCATATTCATACAGAAGAAGGTGAAATTAAAAAAAATTAGATGTTTGATGATTTTTTTATAAGAGCTTTGGTAGCTGGAATTGGTGTTGCTTTTGTAACAGGACCACTTGGTTGTTTTGTTATATGGAGAAGATTATCTTATTTTGGTGACACCTTAGCTCACTCTGCTCTATTGGGAGTGACATTAGCGTTTACTATGGAGTTTAATATTGCGCTATCGGTGTTTATCATTTCATCTCTGATAGCACTTGTTCTAATTCAGCTTCAAAAAAAAACCAATTTACCAGGTGATGCTTTGTTGGGTCTTCTAGCTCATTCATCTCTGGCAGTTGGACTTGTTGTTATAGGTTTTTTGACCTTTATCAGGTTTGATATTATGGGATTATTATTTGGAGATATTTTAGCGGTTTCAGTTGATGATTTGTTAATCATATGGATTGGAGGAGCATTAATCTTATTAACTCTAAAATTTATTTGGAAACCTTTATTCGCTTCAACAGTAAATTATGAACTAGCAGAAGCAGAAGGCTTAAATCCAGACAGAGCTAAGGCAATCTTTACTATTTTAATGGCTGCAATCATTGCTATTTCAATTAAAATGATTGGATTATTATTAATCACTGGGATGTTAATTATTCCTGCAGCAATGGCTAGAAATTTGTCATCAAGTCCACAGAGTATGGTTATCTATTCAATTGTAGGAGGCTTGTTATCTGTAATTATAGGATTGTTCACATCTTTAGAGTTTAATACATCTTCAGGTCCATCAATTATAACAGCAGCCTTATTATTATTCATACTTTCATTATTTAAAATAAAACAATCTATTAAATTGAAAAATTAATGAGGAATCTGTAAAATGAAAACAATGCATAAAGAACATACTCTGACAAAAAATCAGCAAATTATTTTTGATTTAATTGATAAATCTCCTGAACCAATGAAAGCTTACTCAATCCTTTTTAATGTTCAAAAAAAAGGTATTAAAGCTCCCCTACAAGTTTATCGAGCGTTAGATAAGCTAGTGGAAATAGGAAAAATTCACAAAATAGAGAGTCGAAATGCATTTATTGCGTGTCACAATTCAAGCTGTCGAGTGGCTAAAGCTACAGCGTTTTCTATCTGTGAGATTTGTGAGAAAGTAACAGAAATAAGTAGTGCAGGTCTTTCCAAATACTTAGCTAATTTCAAAGACAAGGATGGTATGAAATATAGTAAATACAATCTTGAGTTTTTTGGATTATGTAAAAAGTGTAGATAATTCTTTATTTTAATAAATTCTTAACATAACTGAAATAATAATAATGAAAGGAAATTTTTATGTTTATAAAAAAATATCTAAAATGGATTAGTACGTTTTTAGTTTTAGTAGGAATACTTCTTACAAATTTAAATATATATCCATTAAATATATATTTTCATGGATTAGGAGTTGTTGGATGGACTATCGCTGGATTTATCAGCAAAGATAAAGCGATACTAACAAACTTCGGATTACAAATTCCATTATTTGTTATTGGGATTTATAAGATTATTTTTTAAATGAAGAATATATTGTTTGTATGCACAGGTAATTCAGCAAGAAGTATTATTGCTGAAAGTATTATAAATAATGAGTATGACGATTTGTATAAAGGTTTTAGTGCCGGGAGTAATCCAACAGGAAAAGTAAATGAAGATGTGAAGAATTATTTATTATCAAAACATTATGATCTTTCAAATTATAGATCTAAAAATTTTAATGAGTTTATTAATGGTCAAATTAAAATGGATTATGTGATTACAGTTTGTAATAATGCCAATAACGAAGTCTGCCCTATTTGGCCAAATAAAGATCAAATAATTCATTGGGATATAGAGGATCCTGTTAAATTACTTAATGAAACAAATGACTTAAATAAAAAAGACGAAATAATTGAAAAAGTTTACAATAATATTCATAAAAGAATAAAGGAACTGCTTAATGAAAAATAAAAGTCGTTATTTTCTTGCTGAATTAATAGGAAGTTGTTTTTTAGTGATGATTATTGTTGGCTCAGGTTTAATGGCTGAGAACTTAACTAATGACGTTGCTGTAATGTTAATAGCTAATACTATAGCAACAGGAGCAGGTTTATTTGTGCTTATTACAGTATTTGCTGATGTATCAGGAGCTCATTTTAATCCATTTGTAAGTATCGCTATGGCAATAACAGGCAAATTAAAAAAGAAACTACTACCCTTTTATATTATTGCTCAATTGGTTGGTTGCTTAATTGGTGTTGGTTTAGCCAATTTCTTTTTTGAACATGAAATTTATGAATTGTCTACTAAATCAAGAGATGGAATTTACATATTCACATCTGAGGTAATAGCAACATTAGGGCTTATAATTATAATTTTTGGGTCTATGAAGTCTGGCAAAATTGCTGTTGCTGCTAGTGTTGGTCTTTATATTACTGCTGGTTATTGGTTTACTTCCTCAACTTCATTTGCAAATCCAGCTGTTGCAATTGCTAGAACATTTACAGAATCGTTTACTGGTATTAGTTATTTAAATACTCCTTATTATATTTTAGCTGAGCTTATTGGAATGTTAATTGCTGTACTTATTGTTAAAAAGTTATTTTTAGAAAAAAATTGAAAAATATAAAACTTACCAATCGAATAAGTTTAATTAACAAAAAATTTAAAAAAAAAGAGTTTTATCATTATCTTAAAACTTCTAATCTTTCATTAGTAATACCTAAGATTAAAGACAAATATGTAGTAGTTTCCCAAAAAAGAGTTCCAATTAATAAAATTAATTTCGAGTTTCCTTCTGGCATAGTGGAAAAAAAGGAAACAACTCTGCAATCAGCATATAAGGAATTAAGAGAAGAAACAGGATATAGATCAAGATCAAAATTGAGTAAAATAATAACTTTTTATACTGAACCTGGAAGACTAACTACTAAAATTACTGGTTATTACACAGAAGACTTAATTAAAATTTCGAAACCAGAACAAGGTATTAGAATTCATCTTTTTAATCAAAGAGAGATATTTAAATTAATATTAAATCAAAAATTCAATAATAGTTCTCATATAGCAATGTTTTTTTATTTAATAACAGGTCTTAAAAAACTATAAACTATAGGTTGTAATAAAATATCCTTTTTATTTTAGGATTATATGATTAAATTAAGTATCAAATAATTCGGAGGCAGTAATGAGAAAAAAACTAAAAAAGAATGAAAAGAAAAAAACAAAAATATTAAAATCAATTGATAAACTTAAAAATAAAATTACAGCTAAAGAAAAAAAATTATCAAGCCTTAATATTAAAATTGCTGGTCTAGAAAAAAAGGTTGCTGAAAAAAAAGCAAAAAAACTTGCTAAGAAGAATGCAGAGCAGTCTCCTGCATCTATAAATAATTAATTCCAAATTGTCTTTCTTCCTTCTCTTAAATAAGAAGGAAGAAAGAAGCTAATTAACAAAATTTAAACAGGGGAAAAAATAATGAATATTTAAATTTTGTAAATTATCTTAAAAAGATTAAGTTACAGAAATATTTACTTATTATTAAAGTTTAATTAATTTAAGTTTATTTTGAATTATTTGAATAAATTACTCTTGGCTCTAAAAATAATTCTCTAGCAAGAGCTTTAAATCTTTTGGTAACTTGTTTTGAGATTATTTCTTGATGTTGTGATGGAATTTTTAAAAATACAGCATTACCTCTTTTATACAATTTAAACTCTTCAAGAAATATCGTAGATATCGAGGTCAATGATTGTGAAAATCTCAATGCTGCACCAACTTGTTTGCTTGAAAAAATTTCATTATTATTCAAAAAAGTTAAATACTCGATCTTTGGATTATACTTGATACTACAGTATCGCCAATAGCATGACAAAGCTAATTGTATTCTTTCTTTATGAGTCAATCTAAGTAAAGGAGTATTTATCGTTTCTTGAAATACCAATTCAGCTTTTTGAAATGCTCCCAATCCCCAATCCATATGACTTAATACACATGCCAGATATAATAATTTCTTATTAAAGTGCTCATTACCTTCAAAAACTGGATGAATAAAATCATAATATTTTTTATAATTTGACCCTAAATCACCTCTTTTTTGCGCAACCTTCTCAATTGCTTTGTAAAAAATTTCAGATTCTTTTACATCTTTAAAATGGTCAATTGATAAAGATCCTTCACGCAAACCACTGATAGAACAAATAATTTTTTTTGGATTTGAAACTTTCATAATTTCATCAAGTATAATACAGCTATAAGGTAAATATGGTGTTCTAGATTTTGAAATATACTCAACTGTTTTAAGTTTGGATTTATTAAAAGAAGAAATTTTTTCAACAAACTTAGATAAAACATTATTATCAATACTATATTGATGAATTATGTGTACTGGATGATTATTTTGAAAAAGATGTAATTTAAATAATGCACGCCAAGTACCTCCAACTAAATATAAATTATTAAATTTCTTTTTTGAGAGCCATTTTTCATCTCTTAATAATTTTTTAATATATTTTGCTAAATTTCTTTTTTTAACTATAGGATTATTCATTAATCTTAAAACACCAACAGGTAATGAGGTTTTATTGGTTACTATATTGTTTTCAACTCGGGCTAACTCCAAACTACCACCGCCAAGGTCAGCAACTAATCCATCAACATTTTCAAAACCTATTTTTACTCCCTCAGCTGTGCATTTAGCTTCTTCTTCGCCTGATAATATATTAATCTTAGTTTTAAAAAGTTTTTCAACTTCATCAATAAAAGGTTTTGTATCAGTTGCTTCTCTTATAACTGCTGTTGCAATAATCTTTAGATTTGTGATTTTTGAAACATTTAAAATTTCAGAAAATCTTTTTAAAACTTTTAAAGCATAATCAGTACCAGATCTGTGAAGTTTTTTCGATTTATCTAAATTTTTTCCAAGTTCACAAACTGCTTTTTCATTAAAAAAAGGCACACGAGAAGAACTGAAATCTTCATAAATTAGCATTCTTATAGAGTTTGATCCAATGTCTATTATAGCTAATTTAGCCTGATTTAATTTTAAACTATTTTTACTTTTAATTACTTCCACTTTTAATCAATCTTAAGTGCAGTTGTTTAGGCTGCATTCTTAGTTTAGCTTTACCTCTTCCAGATAAGCTCGGATTATTCATAAAATATTCATGAGCTGAAAAGGAATCGCTCTTACTATATTTAATTTTTTTATAATTACCATCAGCTTCAAGTTCCCAGCTCTGATTAGTATCAAGATAATTTGCCAACATTATTTGATCTAAGATCTGTTCATGAACAGTCTCATTTTCAATTGGGACTAGAAGTTCTACCCTTCGATTTAAATTTCTCGGCATTAAATCAGCTGACGAAATATATACTTTTGCATTTCTATTAGGCATTTTTTTTGTACCATTACTAAAACAATAAATTCTAGAATGCTCTAAAAATCTTCCTATGATACTTTTTACAAATATGTTTTCTGATCTATCTTTTACTCCTGGTCTTAAACAACAAACACCCCTTACAAATAAATGAATTTTTACACCAGCATTCGAAGCTTCATAAAATTTATCAATAATTTCTGGATCTACTAAAGAGTTCATTTTTGCCCAAATAGCTGCAAATTTTCCATTTTTAGAATTTTTAATTTCAGCATCAATATTTTCATTTAAGGTTTGCCTCATATTTACTGGCGAAATAGAAATTTTATTTAAATTTTTTGGTTTTGCGTATCCTGTTACATAATTGAAAAACTTTTCAACATCTGATGCCATTTTCTTATCACAGCTAAATAAAGACAAATCAGTATAAATTTTAGCATTTACTGGATGATAATTGCCAGTTCCTAAATGAAAATAAGTTTGTATTTTACCCTGTTCTCTTCTTAAAACTAATGATGATTTTGCATGAGTTTTATATTTAGCAAAACCATAAACAATTTGAACACCTACTTTTTCTAAACTTCTTGATAGTTGAATATTAGCTTCCTCATCAAATCTAGCTTTAATTTCAATTAAAGCAGTAACTGTTTTTCCGTTTTCTGCAGCTGTTATTAAAGCTTTAACAATAGGTGAGTCTAGAGTTGTTCTATATAGAGTTTGTTTTATAGCTATAACTTTTTTATCATTTGCTGCTTGGTTTAAAAATTCAATTACTGAGTCAAATGTTTCAAAAGGATGATGAACAACTAAATCTTTCTTTTTAATAGTTTCAAAAAAATTATCATTATATTCTTTTAATCTTTCAACTTCTCTAGGTGTAAAATGTTTAAATCTTAATTTTGGATTTTTTACTTTACATATTTGATCTATATCTTGAATTCCAACAAGGCCAGCAACATCATAAATATAGTCAGGATTTATATCTAATTTATTAATTATAAATCTTATCAATTCGTTATCACTATTTTCAAGAACCTCTAAACGAACAATATCACCCGTTCTACGTCTTTTTAAAGCCAATTCAAAAGATCTAACCAAATCTTCTGCTTCCTCTTGAATCTCTACATCGCTGTCTCTTATTACTCTAAAAATCATTTTCTTTTCTAAATCATGATCTGGAAAAATTTCATTAGCAAAAAAACTTATTACATCATCTAGAATCACAAATTTCTTATGATTTTTTGAAGACTCAATTTCAATAAATCTAGATAATGCTTTTGGTATTACTATTATTGAGTTTAAAATCCTTTTTTTATTTTTTTTTCTTAACTTCATTACAATTGCTCTTCCTTGATTGATTATAAATGGAAATGGATGTGCAGGATCAATTGCTGATGGTGTTAATAAAGGGTAAATCTCTTCTTTAAATATTTCTAAAAGTTTTTTTTTATCCTTAGTATTTAAATTAACTGGTTTAACTAAATTGATATTATTTTTTTTTAATTCCATAATCAGTTGAATAAAAATTTTGTTCTGTTTTTTTAATAGATTCTTAGTTTCAAGCACTACCTCATCCATTTGCTCTTCAGGTGTCAAACCATCAGAGCTTAGTGAGTCAACTTCTTGTTTTATTTGACTATATAACCCAGCTACACGGACCATAAAAAATTCATCTAGATTAGACCCAGCAATTGATAAAAACTTTACTCTTTCATAAAGAGGATTTTCGATATTTTGCGCCTCTAAAAGTACTCTATCGTTGAATTTTAACCAAGAAAGCTCTCTATTTATATATTTAGATTTCAACTCTTCTTTATGTTGTTTTTTTAAAGCAGTCATATATTTAGATTTTATGTATCAATTATACGTCATGAGACACGCAAAATCTAGTTGGGATGATTTAAGTATTAATGATTTTGATAGACCACTTACTAAAAGAGGCAAGAAAAATGCAAAAATGATTTGTGAATTTTTTGTTAAAAAAAAATTTGAATTTGATTATGCATTAATTTCATCATCAAAAAGAACAAAAAAAACTTTTCAAATTTTATCCAAGAAAATTAATAAGCCAAAAAAAGTTAATTTTTCAAAAGATTTATATTTAGTTGATGAGAATGCAATTGTAAAAAAAATTAAAGAAATATCCAGTGAATATAAATCAATTTTGATTATAAACCATGAACCATCAGTGAAAAATTTAGTACGAAATCTTACAAAAAATCATAATACGAATAATTTTAAACTAATGAATTATAAATTCCCAACAGCAGCATTTGCAAAAATTGAGTTTGATATTAAATCCTGGAATGAAGTTGAGAAAAAGGGAGTATTAAAAGAATTTATAAGACCCAAAGATCTTCAAGATTCTAAAGAATAACCAGCTGATCTTACTGTTCTAATTAAAGGTTTTGTATTTTGTATGTTAATTGCTTGTCTTAATCTTCTAATATGAACATCAACTGTTCTAGACTCAACATATATATTTTCTCCCCAAACATTGTTTAAGAGTTGTTCTCTTGAATAAACTCTTTTTGGATTTTTGATAAAAAAATCTAAGAGTTTAAATTCAGTTGGACCCAAAGTAATTTCTTTATCTTTTCTATAAACTCTTTTTGTAATCCGATCTATTTTTAAATCAGTAAATTCTACAATGTCTGATGATGATTGAGGTTTAGATCTTCTCAATAAAGATTTAATTCTAGCATTCAATTCTTTTTGACTAAAAGGTTTAGTTACATAATCATCTGCACCTGTATCAAATGCTTTTAATTTGTCTTCTTCCTCCCCTTTTGCAGTTAACATAATGACAGGAATATCATTAAACTTATTATCTTTTTTTAAGTTTTTACAAATTTCAACACCAGATAATTCTGGTAACATCCAATCCATTAATATTAAATCTGGCTGTTTAAATTTTATTTGTTTAAGAGCATCTTCTCCATTTTCTGAATGACTGACTTTATAACCTTCTTTTTCAAGATTGTACTTTAACAAACTAACAATTGATGCTTCATCTTCAGCTATGAAAACATGAGCTGACATAAATCATTTTTCTCCGGTTACAATTGGCTCTGTTCCCTTGGGTCTATCACCTTCTAAATATTCGCCTTTAACTAAATAATAAACTTGTTCTGCAACATTTGTAGTATGATCACCAATACGCTCTATGTTTTTAGTTACAAACAATAAATGGGTTCCATCTTCTAAATTTTTTTCATTTTCTTTAAGATATTTTATAACTTCTTGCATACAAAGATTTGTTAGATCATCTATTTGCTCATCACCTTCCCAAACATTTACTGCCATTGGCGCAGATCTTTCTAGATAAGCATCTAATGTTGATTTTAATTGTTTTTGAACATTGGTAGATACTCTATTCAATGAGTCTACCAAGTTCTTTGGAAGATTTTCGTTAAGCAAAAGTGTTCTCTTGGATATATTTTTTGCTAAATCACCTATTCTTTCTAAATCTGAAGACATTTTCAAAGCGGTTACTGTCTCTCTTAAATCAATTGCCATAGGTTGTCTTAAAGCAATTAAATTCACAACTTGCTGTTCAATTAAAGTCTCATATTTATCTATTTTTTCATCTTCTTGAATAACAGCTTCTGCAATATTGTTATCTCTTGTTGTAATGGCTTGAATTGCTTTACCTAAAGAATCTTCACATGCACTTCCCATTTTAATTATATTAGCATTAAGATTTTTTAGTTCTTCTTCGTAAGATTTGACTGTATGTGGTGCTTCAGACATTATCCAAACCTCCCTGTTATATAATCTTGAGTTTTTTTATTATCAGGATTCTTAAATATTTTATCAGTAGATCCATGTTCAATCAATTGTCCTAAATGAAAAAAACCTGTATTTTGAGAAACACGTGCTGCTTGAGCCATAGAATGAGTTACAATTATTATTGTGTGCTCTTTTTTTAACTCATCAATCAATTCTTCAATTTGTGCTGTTGCTATTGGATCTAATGCTGAACAAGGTTCATCCATTAATATAACTTCAGGTCTTACAGAAATCGCTCTAGCAATACAAAGTCTTTGCTGTTGTCCTCCAGATAATCCAGTTCCAGGTTCATGCAACCTATCTTTTACCTCTTCCCATAATGCAGCCTTTTTCAAACTAGTTTCAACAATTTCATCCATTTCTTGTTTTGATTGAGCCATACCATGAATTGTTGGACCGTAAGATACATTTTCATATAAAGTTTTTGGGAAAGGATTGGGTTTTTGAAAAACCATACCAATTTTTTCTCTTAGTCTTACGACATCACAACTTTTATCATTGATATTAAAATCATTAATTAAAATTTCTCCTTTAACACTACAGATATCAATTACATCATTCATTCTATTAAGACATCTTAGGAAAGTTGATTTACCACAACCAGATGGACCAATTAATGCCGTTACTTGATTTTCCTCAATATCTAAACTTATATTAAAGAGCGCTTGTTTTTTTCCATAAAAAACATCAACATCTTTTGCTTTAATCTTTATCATTTTAACTCCATTTTTTCTCAAACTTATGTCTTATTATTTGGGCAAATAAATTCATTATTATTAAAAAGCCAAGTAAGACCATTATACATGCCGAAACTTTTTCTACAAATCCCCTTTCAGCACTTTCAGCCCAAATATAAATTTGAACTGGTAAGCTTGCAGCAGGATCCATGGGTGATCCAGGTATCGTGTTAACAAAAGCAACCATTCCAATTAAAATTAAGGGTGCAGTTTCTCCTAAAGCTTGAGCTAAACCAATTATTGTTCCTGATAACGTGCCAGGCATAGAAAGAGGAACTGTATGATGCATTGTGGTTTGCATTCGACTTGCTCCCATAGCAAGTGCTGCCTCTCTTATACTTGGTGGAACTGCTTTTAAAGATGCTCTAGCAGCTATAATTATTGTTGGTAGGGTCATTAAGGACAAAGTGATACCTCCAACTAATGGGGTAGACCTTGGTAATTGAAATATAGCCAATAAAACTCCTAACCCTAATAGACCAAAAACTATAGATGGAACCGCTGCTAAGTTGTTTATATTAACTTCAATAAAATCAGTAAATCTATTTTTAGGGGCAAATTCTTCAAGATAGATTGCAGCTAGAACCGCAACAGGGAAAGCTATCATTAAACAAACAAGTATAGAAAAAATTGAGCCCATAAATGAACTTGCTATTCCAGCTAGCTCAGCTTCTCTAGAGTCAGCATTTGTAAAAAAACTTATATTAAATTTACTTTCAACCTTACCATTTGCAACAAGTTGATCAAAAATTTTTAATTGATAATCGCTTACTCTTCTTTGGTCTTCAGGTAAATCTCTTGGATAATTTCCTTTAAAGACTTGGTCTAAATCATCTGAAGCAGTTAGATAAACTTCCTTTGTTTTTCCTATCAAATTAGGGTCATTTAAAAGTTCATTTTTAATTTCTTTTTCAAAAAAATAAGACACCATTCTCTTCAATTCATTTTCTTGATCTTCATTGGCGTTTGGATCTAAATCAGCCATTGATTTTAATGCTATATCGTAATAATCAGCGTCCTGTAAATCTTCTTTAGAAGGATTTTGGTCTAACATCATTAATTCAGCATCGAAAGTTACTGGAACAATAAGCCATGTTTTTTGAAAAGCTGAATAGCCAGTTGAAAAAATTTTAAAAATAAAGATTGTTAAAAATAAAAGTGCCATAAAAATTGCACTCAGACCGTATAAGCGAAATCGCTGTTCAGCTTTATATCTTTTATTTAATAATTGTTCTTTATTTTTATTCATATTTTTCTCTATATTTTTTAACTACTCTCAAGGCCACAATATTTAAACAAAGTGTTACTAAAAATAATGACATACCTAAAGCAAAAGCAGCTTGCGTTTTTGGGTCGCCAAAAGCTTGGTCACCAATTAGAATAACTACAATTTGAGCTGTAATCGTTGAAGTAGACTCTAAAGGATTTAAAGTTAAATTAGCAGCTAAACCAGAGGCCATAACAACTATCATTGTTTCTCCAATAGCTCTTGAAACACCAAGTAAAATAGATCCAACTATCCCCGGCAATGCCGCGGGAAAAATAACTCTCTTAATTGTTTCTGATTTAGTTGCTCCCATAGCGTAACTTCCATCTCTTAAACTTTGAGGCACACTTGTAATTACATCGTCACTTAAACTTGAAATAAATGGTATAATCATAATACCCATTACCCCTCCTGCTGCTAAAGCACTTTCAGCTGAAACTTCAAGACCCATTGAAGTTCCTAATTCTTTCAAAAATGGTCCAACAGTTAGGGCAGCAAAAAAACCATAAACAACTGTTGGTATACCAGCTAAAATTTCAATTAATGGTTTTGCATATTGTCTAACTTTAGTTGATGCATATTCAGCTAAATAAATTCCACTCATTAATCCAATTGGGATAGCAACGCACATAGCAATAAATGCAATAAAAAAAGTACCTGCAAAAATAGGGACTGCTCCAAAAGTATCTGAATACATTGTCGGATCTAAAGCCTCAGAAGAATCTCTAACAAAAGCTTTTGCTGGATACCAGTGAGTTCCAAAGACAAAATCAAATAATGGAATTACTTTAAAAAAATCTATAGTTTGAAATATAAGTGAGAAAACTATTCCAACAGTAGTTAATATTGCAGCTAAAGAAGCTGTAAATAAAACTGCGTTCAAAAATTTTTCAACTGGTTCTCTTGTTCTAGAATTAGATGAAATTCTTTTATACGCATAAGCAACAGAGGCAATAATTGCAGATAATACTATAACAACTTTTGAACTTTGAGCTATTGATCGAAGACTTAAATATTTTTCAGCTGAAGCTTCAATAAAAGGTGTAATTTCTCCAGTGAATTGCCCTCGAGACAATGCTTTTGATTTTTCGTATAATAAATTTAATTCATCATCAAGATAACCTTGATTTGAATAATCACTTAAGATTAATAGTTTTACAATTGTGGGCTCAAAAATTGCCCATAATGAAAAAATTATAAAGGCTGGTATTGCACACCAGATTGCAAGATAATAACCATAAAATTGTGGTAATGCGGTTAATCTTTTTTTTGTAGATTGAATTGTATATGCTTTTTTGCGTCCAAAATAATAGCTTGTGAAACCTAGAAGAACAATAAATGTAAATAATATTAAGTTCACAGAATCTCCTTAAGTGAGGACTTTACTCTTTTTTTAAAAAAAAGGGGTCTAAAAAGACCCCCTTTTTAATCATTTGTTAACTGAGGAATAATTAATTACCCATAGCAACTAGCTTCGTAGCATTAGTTCTAGTTGTTTTATACAACTTAGAGTCTAATGGCACTAAACCAATGTCTGCTAAGTAACCACCTTTTCCAATAGCTTTCTTAGTTGTGAATTCTTTCACAAACTCATGTAAGCCTGGAATTACTCCAACGTGTGCTTTTTTCACGTAGAAGAATAAAGGTCTAGCAACAGCATAACTGTAGTCTTGAATAGACTTTAATGACGGTTGTCCACCATCAATACTTGCTGCTTGCAATTTATCTTTTGCAGCTAAGAAATAACTGAAACCAAAGAAACCAAACATTTCTTTATCTTGAGTTAACTTTTGGATGATTAAACTATCGTTTTCTCCAACTTCAATAGCAGCACCATCTTCTCTGTAAAGTTTTTGAGGTTTTTTGTATTTTTTATTTCCAGCTTCAAAACCAGCTTTATAAAGTGCTTTAGCTTCTTTAGTCATACCTTTTTTCATTACTAAAGAATTCCAAGCATCTCTAGTTCCTGATGTTCCTGGTGGGATCATCACTGAAATTTTTTGTTTTGGTAAGCTAGGGTCAATTTGGTCCCAAGTTTTATAAATATTTGGAACTAATTTACCATCAACAACTGTATGAGCAGCAAGTGCTAAATATAATTGTTCTTTAGTAAAGTTTACTGGTTTTGCATCTTTGCTGTAAGCTAATGTAATACCATCGTTACCAATTACGATCTCAACGATATCATTAACACCATTTTTCTTACATAGAGCTTTTTCTTTATCTTTCATAGCTCTTGATGCATTTGTAATATCTGGATGTTGTTCACCTACACCAGCACAGAATAGTTTAGCTCCACCACCAGTACCAGTAGACTCGATTACAGGAGTTTTAAATCCTGAACCACCAAATCTTTCAGCAACAACTGTTGCATAAGGGAATACTGTAGAAGAACCAACTATCTTAATTTGATCTCTTGCTTGAGCAACAGTTGCAATTGAAAGTGCAACTAAAGAAGCAATTACTATAGTTAGTTTTTTCATTATCTTTAATCCTTTCGTTATTTATTAATTAAAAGATGATTGACTCGTATAAATTTATTGAATCTTTAATATTACAGAATTGTTACACTTTTATTAAAAAGGTAACTTTTTAGTTGTATTTTTTTGATATAATTATTTGATCAATATCAGTTTCTAAGCCACCAATACATGAAACAGGGTTTACCTGTTCATTAAGAGCTAGTTCTTTGGTTGGACGTAAAGTTATTTCTAGTTTTACTAAGTTTACTAATTCCTCTCTAATTTCTTCATCATATCTCCAGCTTGGCCATGAACTTGGGGTTGAAAATATAGAGGTTAAATAGCTTGTAGCCATAGTATATCTATAATTACTCAAATTTTCATTCCTCAATAAAAAATCTCTTACAGAATTAAAAATATTCCTACATCTAAAAGAATCTGAAAAATAATTTTCCTTCTTGAGATTTTTATTCATAGGAACAGAAACAATTAAATCAATTGAATTTTTAGAATACGAGGTAACTACGTCTGTATAAAATTCAGCTTCAGTAACTTCTAAATGATCTTTAATAGAAGGATATGAAGTTTTCAAATCTGCCTCTAATCTAAAAATTCCAATATCAAAAACTGTAAGTTGCTGATTTCTTAATAATGTTGTGATATCTTTAGAAAAAACACTTGTTGTTATAGAGCTTAATAAAAAAGCAAAAATCAAAATATTTTTGAATATTTTAACCATATAAAAAAATTAATTAAAAGATTAACATTAATCAAGTAAAGAATTGTTAAAAAAAACCTTCTAAAACTATTACAATATAATATTTTTTAAATTTAAGTTTTCGCTGGTAAATAAATTTGAATTTCAGTTCCTTGGTTTTCCTCACTTAGAATCTCATAGTGTCCACGATGTTGAGTAACTATATGTTTAACAATAGCTAATCCTAAACCGGTTCCACCAACCTTGTTACTTTGTTCAAGATCTACCCTAAAAAATCTTTCTGTAATTCTAGAAATATATCTTTGAGGAATGCCAACACCTTCGTCTTTAATACTGATCATAAAATTTTTTTCTAACAATTTACCATCGCTAATTTTGCTTGATATAAAAATAGACTTATTTTCCTTTGAATACTTAATTGCATTATCTAAAAGATTAGAAAAAACAGTTTGTAATTTTTTTTCATCTCCAATAACAACTGTTGGATTGGCGAGAGATAAATTAATATTTAATTTCTTTCTTTTTAAAACAATCTCAAAATTACTGATGATTGTTTTGAAAAGATCATTTATATCAACTAAAGAGTTTGGCCTTATGTGTTCTTCTAATTCAATTCTTGTTAGTATTAAAAGATCATTAATTAAATTTTCCATTCTATTTGATTGATCAGTCATTATTTTCATAAATTTTTTTTTAGCCTTTTCATCATCAGACGCTGGGCCCTCAATTGTTTCTAGTGATCCTTTGATTGCCATTAAAGGTGTTCTTAATTCATGGCTTACATTTGCTACAAAATCAGTTTTAAATTTTTGTGCTTTTGTAATTTCAGTAAAATCTTTTAAAAATAACACAACAGAATCTGGTTCAGTAAATAAATGAGTTGGACCAGGAATAATATAAATTTTATAAAACTGATATGATGGCAGGTCTATTTCAACATCAATATTTTTGGTTTTATTTTCTAAGATAGCTTTTTCAATATTATCTATTAATTCTGGTTTTCGAATTACAGAGGATATGTTTTTATCAATTAAATTACTTCCAAATCTTTTTAATGCACTTGGATTAGCATATTTAATTATGTTAAATTTATTTAATGCAAAAAACTGATCCTCAAGTTCATCAATAATTACTCTTTTGGTTTTTTCCTCTCTTTTATTAATTATTGTAGCAGTATTTATTGATTTGTTTTTTTTTTGATTAAGTAAATAGAGGAGATAAATTATAACAACTAAAAGTAGAATGATGAAATATTCCATAAATTTAGACGGCTTAATTTTGCATCATTACACTTTTTAATGCAAATAAATTAAGGAAAAATTAACTAATGATTTGGTGAAATATTGTTAAAAAATATTTTTGCTGTTTCTTCCCAAGTGAATTTTTTTGCAAATTCAAGACAATCATTTCTATTAACTTTCAAAGCTTTATGAGCTGAAACTTTAAGATCATTATCTAAACAATTTATTTTGGAACCCTCAAATATATCTTTAGGACCTGGAACAGGATAAGCAGCTACAGGTGTTCCGCAATTTAAAGACTCACAAACTACAATTCCAAATGTATCAGTTTTACTTGGAAATACAAAAACATCGGAAGATGCAAAATGAGACGCTAATTCACCGTTTGTTTTTTCTCCTAAAAAAATATCTTTAGGAAATTCTTTTTTTAATTTTTTTAAATCAGGTCCCTTTCCTATTATCATTTTTGTACCCTCTAAATCACATTCTAAAAAAGCTCTTATGTTTTTTTCAACTGCAACTCTTCCAACATAAATCCAAATCGGTCTTTTATGTGGTAAATCAATTTTTTTTGGACTCTTAAAAGCTCCATGATTGCCTCCTCTTGTCCAAGTAATCATTTTATTATTATCTATACCTATATCGATTAATTCTTTTCTCATAGATTCTGTTGTTACTAAGATTCTCTCAGCCTTGTTATGAAAGTTTGCTAAGAATTTTTCAGCCCATTTTGCAGGTATAATAGGAAAGTAAAGCTTAAGATATTTATCAAATCTTGTATGAAAACTTGTGGTAAACTTTAGTTTATTCTTCAAACAATATCTTCTTGCCATAGTCCCTATAGGACCTTCAGTAGCTATATGAATTGCATCAGGTTTTATTTTCTTTATTAAGCTACCAACTCTTGGCCAAACATTAATAGATATTCTAATTTCATTATATTTTGGCATCGGAAAAGTTAAAAATAATTCTGGTGTGATATATTCTATTCTATGACCTTGTTCTTTTAAAATTTTACCTGTTTCATGCAAGGTTCTTACAACACCATTTACTTGTGGAAAATACGCATCTGTTGCGATTAAAATTTTCATTAATTACGAAGCTTTTTTTAAGTCTTCATTTTTAATAGGTTTAATTATTTCTTGAGTGTCTAAATATTGTTCTCTTATTTTATCCCAATATAATATTTCAAAGCTACCATCGTAATTTTCGGCTAATGCAGTGCAAGATTCTACCCAGTCTCCACAATTTAAATAATTGACCCCATTAAAATCTCTATCCTCAGCATGATGGATGTGGCCACAAATAATTCCATCAAATTTTTTTCTTTTTGCATAATCTGAAAGTGTTTTTTCATATTCACCAATATATTTAACTGCATTTTTGACTTTATACTTTAAAAATTTTGCAAGAGACCAATATTCTTTTCCTCTCAATCTTCTAAAAAAATTAATTATTACATTTAATTTTAATAGTAAATTATAGGTTATTGATCCAAGTTTAGATAACCATTTAGCATGTTTCATAACACCATCCCAAGCATCACCATGAACAACAACATATTTTTTTCCTGCATTTGTTTCATGAATAACTCTATTAACCATATGGATGTCACCAAAATGCATTGGAATAAATTTTCTTAACATTTCATCATGATTACCCATTATGTAGAAAACTTTGGTACCATGTCTAGCTTTTCTTAAAATTTTTTGGATTACATCATTATGTTCTTGAGGCCAAAAAAAACTTTTTTGCATTTCCCAGATATCTATAATGTCCCCTACAAGATAAAGATTTTCAGATCTTGAGTTTTTAAAAAACTCTAAAAGTTTTTTCGCCTGACAACCCTTGGTACCTAAATGAACATCAGAAATAAATATACTTTTATATTTAAGTAAATTAGACATTAAAAGACCAATATTTTAATACAACTGTAACACGAATCATTTACTTCTTATTTCATTTGAATGTTACAAATTTGTTAAAAATTTTTTAAGGATTAATTATGTTATGTTGTTTGATTTATAATTTGAATTCTTCCTCTGGAAGAAAATCTATATTCATAAATAGGATTTTATCTAAGTTAAAAGAGAATATTTCTGTAGACTACTTTGAAACAAAAACAATAAATCAAGCTAAGAAAATTTTCAAAAATTTTAATCAAAAAAATTATGATCGACTAATAGTAGCTGGTGGTGATGGTTCAGTTTCTTTTGCAATTAATGAATTAATTAAAAATAATTTTGATTTTAAAGACGATTTTGCCATAGGTTATATTCCTGCTGGCACTGCAAATTTGCTTCAAGCTGAATTATCAATGAATAAAAAAGTTGATGATATAGTAAATGTGTTGGTTTCTAAAAATTATAAATCCTCTAATCTTGTAAAAATTAACGAGAATTATTTCTTTTTAATGGCTGGTATAGGGTGGGATGCAAAAATTGTTCATTCAATTAATTCAAAAATTAAAAAGATTCTAGGTAAAATTATATTTG
>CABZTB010000010.1:0-13513 GCA_902528545.1 uncultured Pelagibacteraceae bacterium
TTTTATTCCTTTTTAATCTGATTGAGTTTTTTTGTTTATCATCATCAAGATAATCTAAATTTACTTCATCTAATCTAGAAATTTGAAATTTTTCATTAAAGACTAGATCTTTTATCTTAATATAGTTTTCATCTTCATTAAGATTAAAAGTTTCAATTACAAGTTCATTATTTCTATTTTTAGATCCTTTAAAATTTAGAATAACCTCATTTTTCTCCTTTTTTTTGTAATTCAAATAATCAACTTTAAAAGGATTGTCTTTTATTTTTAGAGTTATTTCAAAATTTTCAGTTTTATTCTTATTTGAAAAAAAATACTCTATATCATCATTTTCATTTTGATAATTTAAATTTCCATTTCCCTCAATAGTAAAATTATTCTTTTCAAATTGTAATTTTATTTTTTGATCTAAGAGAGAAATTGTTTTTTTTTGTTTAGGAAAAAATCTTTTTAATTTCAAATTATTTAGCATTATTAATTCATGAACTAGTATTTCTGAGTTAATTTTGAAATTTTCAAATTTAAATCCTTTTTGTATTTCAAATGAAAAATTATTATTAGAAGTTAACGATATTTTTTCTATTTCAAAATTTGGTAAAAATGGTTTGACTAATAAATCTATATTTCTTTTATATAAATCAGACTTTTTATGCGCAAAGGTACCATCTACAAAAAAATCATCATTCTTTTTTTTAATTGATACTTTTTCTGAAGAAATTCCTATTTTATCAAATTTAAAATTAAGATCTTTAACTAAAAAATTATTTCTACTATAGTCAAAAATAAAGTCTAATTTGTGTAGATTGTATTTTTTTAATACATTTAATTCAACGTCTTTTACAATCCCATTAATCTCATAATTGTTTTTAATATTTCCATTTGAATCAAATTCTAACTTTATATCAGCAATCAAATATCCTTTTTTAATGGCTTTTTCCATTATGAATAGTTCAGGAGTATTTTGAAATGATCTTAAAAAAGAAATTAAGTTTTTTAACTCAAGAGATTTCGATGAAATCTCTAATTTTTCAATTGAAAACTTATCTTCTATTAAGGACTTTAACGAAAGTTGTGTTTTTATATTTTCAATTTCTATTTTTTTACTTTGATTTATTAAATTTGTACCAATTGTTTTAGCTTGAAGTTTAAATTGAAATGGATCTAAAATTAATTTTATTTCTTTTAATTCAACTTCTAAATTCTTATCAAATTTTCGAATTTTTTCTGTTATTTGACTATTAAATTTATCAGTCTCAATTCCAAAAATACTTAGGTACGTTAAAGTAATAAATATTAAAAATAATATAGTTATAAAAAATTTAAAAAATATTTTCATTATGTTTGATACAGCGATTGTTCTAAAAATTCATCAATTTCCCCATCTAAAATCTTATCTGGATTAGAGCTTTCAAAGTTCGATCTATTATCTTTTACTAATCTATATGGTTGTAAAACATAAGATCTTATTTGATGTCCCCAACCTATTTCAGATTTTGATGACTCGGTATTTTCATTTTCTTTTTCTTTTTTTTTTATCTCAAAATCATAGAGTCTTGCTCTAAGCATGTTCATGCATGTTTCTTTATTTTTATGTTGAGATCTTTCATTTTGACATTGCACTACAATTTTAGATGGTAAATGTGTAATTCTAACTGCACTATCAGTTGTATTAACATGTTGGCCACCTGCACCACTAGATCGATATGTGTCAATTCTCAAATCTTTATCTTGAATTTCAATATTAATATTTTCATCTACAACTGGATAGACCCAAATACTAGCAAAACTAGTATGACGTCTTGCGCCTGAGTCAAATGGGGAAATTCTTACTAACCTGTGAATTCCAGACTCTTTTTTTAACCAACCAAATACATAATCACCTTCAATTTTAATTGTTGAGGATTTTATACCTGCCTCATCACCCCTGTGTTCACTTATTAATGTGGATTTATAATTTTTATTATCAGACCATTTTAAATACATTCTTCTCAACATATCTGCCCAATCTTGGCTCTCAGTACCTCCGGCGCCAGCATGAATTTCTATGTAACAATCAAAAGAGTCAGACTCATTTGATAAAAAACAATTAATTTCATTTTTTTTCGCTAATTTTCTTAAATTCTTTATACTTTCTAAAACCTCATTTTGTATGCTGGTATTATTTTCCTCTAAAGCTAGTTCATACAAATCTCCTAAGTCTTTTAGTTGATTTAATGAACTTTTGTAAGAACCAACCAAATCCTCATACAATTTTTTTTCTTTAAGTATTTTTTTTGAGTTGGACTTATCCTGCCAAAAATTAGGATCAAGAATTATTTTATTGTGACTTTGTAATTTTAAATTTATCTTATTTTTATCAAAGATACTCCTTAACTCTTTGATTTATTTTTTCTATCTCTTTTTTATAATCTGTATATTTATGATCCATTAGTAAAACTTTAATATATTATTCGTATCTAATCTATTATTATTTGAATATAGCACTTTGCCATTAATAACATTCTTGCTTTTATATGCTTCTAAAATTGTATCATTAGATGAAAATTTTGCTTTTTGACCTGTTGTCGGGTCGACTACCATCATTGTAATTCCATCAGCAACTTTAAATGGTCGAGCGTCAGATTTTCTAATAGCTGATTCGATGAATTCCTTAAAAATTGGTAAAGCTGTTTTTGAACCAGTTTCAAATTTACCTAGTGGTTGTGGATTATCCATTCCTACATAAACTCCTATAACGTAATTTGAGGTATATCCAATAAACCATGCATCAGTGTTCTTATTAGTTGTTCCTGTTTTGCCTGCGAGATTCAAATTAAGATCTCTTAATTTTTTTCCTGTACCTCTTTTTACGACACCTTCCAATAAAGAGGTAATTTGGTAGGCTGTTTGTGGAGAAAATATCTGTTTAAAATTATCTCCTACATCAGGAAAGTCTTTACCAGTATATGAAAGTTTATCACAATTTAAGCATGATCTATTTTCATTGTTTAAAATTGTGTTTCCCTCACTATCCTGAACACGATCAATCAAAATTGGTGAAACTAATTTTCCTCCATTCACAAAAGCTGAGTATGCAGAGGTGAGTTTTAAAAGAGTTGTTTCGGCAGAACCTAGAGAAATGGATAAAAGCTCATCAGGATTTTCATAAATACCAAGATTTTTGGAGAATTCGGCAACTTTATCTATGCCTAGATTCTGCGCAATTCTTACTGTCATTAAATTTCGTGACTTTTCCAAACCAATTCTCAAAGTTGATGGTCCATAAAATTTTTTACCATAATTTTCCGGCTTCCACATTTTTAAATCAGTTCCTTGATCTAAGACTAATGGTGCATCTAAAACTAATGAAGAAGGAGTATAATTATTTTCAAGAGCTAAAGCGTAAACAAATGGTTTAAATGCTGAACCTGGTTGCCGCAAAGCTTGCGAAGCCCTATTAAACTCACTATTTTTAAAACTAAATCCACCGCTAAGAGCAACGACTCTACCTGTGAAAGGATCCATCACAACTATACCACCATTTATTTTTGGTAATTGTTTAAGACTAAACTTGTTATCTCTTATATTCTTAACATAGATTATGTCTCCCACTCTAAAAAGATCATCTAATTCTTTTTTAGTCCAAGAAATATTATTGTAATCTATAATTCCTTTGATTTTATCTTTTGTTTCTATTTCTATAGAAAATTTAGAAATCTTTTTTATTATTGCAATTTTCCAATCAATTGAATTCTCTAGATCGTATTTATCTAAACCAATAGACCAATTTTTAGAATATGATTTATTAAATAATGGACCACGCCAACCTTTACGTTGATCATATTTGATTAATCCATTTCTTAGAGAGTTTGTTGCTATTTTTTGTAATTCTAGATTTATTGGTGTGTTTATATTAAAGCCTTGATTATAAACTTTTTCATATGATAAAATTTCAATTATATTTTTTCTTACGTCTTCAATATAATATTGAGCATCTTCTAAATAAACTCTTTTAGTTTTATTTAATTGAATATTTTTTTTCTTGAAATTTTGATAATTTTTTTCAGTTATAAAATTATTGTCTAATAAATTTTTTAAAACTAAATCTCTTCTAAATTTTGCTAATTCAATATTTCTATAAGGATTATATTTGCTTGGCGCCTTAGGTAATGCAGCTAATAAAGCAGCTTCTTCATAATTCAATTCTTTTATTGATTTGTCAAAATACTGTAGACTTGCTGCAGCGACTCCATAAGCCCCGCTGCCGAGGTAAATTTGATTTAAATATAATTCAAGTATTCTTTCTTTCGATAATGCTCTTTCAATTCTAAATGCTAAAATAGCTTCTTTAATTTTTCGGTTTAAACTGACTTCATTAGTTAAAAGAAAGTTTTTTGCTACTTGTTGAGTAATTGTTGAAGCACCTTCTAGTCTTTTAGATGTAAGAACATTTTTAATATTATTTATAATTGCTCTTAAAACCCCTTTAGCATCAACTCCTGGATGAGAAAAAAAATTTTTATCTTCAGCAGATAAGAAAGCATTAATAACATTTTTAGGAATTGAACCATAAGGAACAAAAATTCTCTTCTCTTTTGAAAAATCTGCAACTAAATCACCATTGCCAGAGTAAACCTTACTTGAGACAGGAGGTTTGTAATTTTTTAAAAATTTGTAATCAGGTATGTTGTTAGAAAAATTCCATAATATAACTAAAACAATTATTGATAAAATTAATAAAAAACTAATAAAACCAATAAATAAATTCTTTAAAATCTTACTCATTTTGTTTCCATTATATAAGGGAATTTGTTAAAGATAAGGCATAAGAATACAAACAAAATTTTAATAATTTATGAATCAATCAAAAAAAATGTTATGGAAAAAAATTTATATATCGATGCTTCGCATCCAAATGAGATTAGAATTGTACTCAAATCAGGTGAAAAAATTGAAGATTATGAGTATGAAGGCATAAAAAATAATCTAATAAAAAATAATATATATTTAGGTAAGGTAAGCCGTATAGAACCATCCTTGCAGGCTGCGTTCGTTGATTTTGGGAGGGAGCGTCATGGCTTTTTATCTTTCAACGATATTCAATCTGATTATTATCAGATTCCACAAAGTGATTTAGAAAAAATAAAACAAGAAGAGGAAAGAGTCCGAGAAGAACTATCAAAAAAAGTTGAAGCTAAAGAAGAAGAAAATTTAGCTGAAGGCAAATTAGAAATTGAGGATCCCTTGGAAAAAAAGGATCCAATAGAAAAAAAGGATCCTGAGGACAAGGAAAATTTAGAAAATGAAAAAGAAAAAAAATATGAAAGTAAATTTAGATTCAAAAGATATAAAATCCAAGAGGTAATAAAACCTAATCAAGTAATTTTAGTTCAGGTTATAAAAGATGAGCGTGGTCAAAAAGGAGCTGCGTTAAGCACGTTTATTTCTATTGCAGGCAAATATATAGTTTTAATGCCTAACACACCTAAAGGTGGAGGAATTTCGAGAAAAATTTTTAATCCTGCAGATCGAAAAAAAATAAGAAGTATTTTAAATGAAATTGAAATCCCAAAGGAAATGGGGCTTATAGTAAGAACTGCTGGAAGTAATAAAACTAAAAATGAAATTAATCATGATTTAGATACACTTATTAATAACTGGAATCAAATTAAAGAAAATGCCTTAAGTTCTATAGCGCCTTCATTAATTCATCAAGAAAGTGAAATAATTAAAAGAACTTTAAGAGATATGTATGATGAAAATACAAAAAATATAATTATTGAAGGTAATGAAGGTTATAAAAAAGCTCAAAATTTTATGAAAATGATGATGCCTTCTCACGTAAAAAAGATAAAAAAATACAGAGGAAAAAAACCTTTATTTATTGAAGAAGGCATTGAACAGAAATTAAATCAAATATTTGAAAGTGAAATAAAATTGAACTCAGGTGGTTATTTAGTAATTAATCCTACAGAGGCATTAGTTTCTATTGATATTAACTCTGGAAGTTCTATTAAACAAAAAAATGTAGAAAGCACTGCTTTAGATACAAACCTTGAAGCTGCAGATGAAATAGCAAGACAAATAAAAATAAGAGATTTGTCAGGACTTATCATAATAGATTTTATTGACATGCTAAGTTATGGGAATAGAAGATTGGTGGAAAGAAGATTAAAAGAAAAGTGCAGATCTGATCGTGCCAGGATTCAAATTGGAAGAATATCGAATTTTGGTCTTTTAGAAATGTCTCGACAGAGATTAAGAGAAAGTGCAGTTAAATGGAGTATCAAACTAACAGATGAGTCTTTTGCGCTCAAAATTCTTAAATTAGTTGAATTAAAAGCGGTTCTAAATAAAGCCAAATTTGTAGATTTAAAGGTTTGTAAAAAAATTTCTGATTTTTTAAAAGAAAATTTTATTGAAGATCTTACTTACTTTGAAAAAAAGAATAAAATGAAAATTGATATAATATCTGATGATAGTTTAATAATCCCTGAATATATTATTGATATTAAAAATAAATCTAAAAAAACTATAGAGCTGATCGAATATTTTGAAAAATTAAAAAATCTTGAAGAACAAAAAGTTAACAACGTTATTGAATTAAAAGATAAAAAGAAATTTAAAAAGAAAACTTTTAGAAAAAAGAAATTTTATAAGAAAGCTAGATAATTCCTGACTTTGGAGAAGACGGATTTCCGAATAATGTTTTTTTTATTCTACCGGACAAGTATGATTGGCGACCTGCTATAACCGCATTCTTAAATGCTAAAGCCATTTGAAATGGTTTTTTTGCTTTTGCAATCGCAGTGTTTACCAGGACCCCGTCACAACCTAATTCCATAGCTATAGCTGCATCTGAAGCTTGGCCTAATCCAGCATCAATAATTAATGGTAATTTTGTTTGCTTCCTAATTATCCGAATATTTATTTCATTGACAATACCTAAGCCTGAACCTATTGGAGCTGCTAGAGGCATAATTGCACAAGCACCTGCATTCTCCAATCTTTTTGCCATTAAAGGATCGTCATTACAATAGACCATCACTTTAAATCCCTCCTTAGTTAATACTTCAGTTGATTTAAGTGTTTCAATCATTTCTGGGAATAAATTTTTTTTATCTCCCAAAACTTCTAGTTTAACTAATTTCCACCCACCTATCTCTCGTGCTAATCTCAAAGTTCTTAATGCATCTTTTGAATTAAAACAGCCAGCAGTGTTAGGAAGGTAGGTAATTTTTTTAGGATCAATATAATCCATTAATAATGGTTTTTTTTTATCAGTAATATTTACTCTTCTAACAGCAACTGTAACTATTTCGGCTCCAGATAAATTTATTGCTTTAGCACACTCCTGCATACTTTTATACTTACCAGTTCCAACAATAAGTCTAGAGTTAAAATTTTTTTTAGAAATAATAAATTTGTCTTTTTTCAATTTTAACCACCTCCAATGAAATGAACTATTTCTATTTTATCATTATTTTTAAGGTTGATACTTTTTATTTTTTTTTTATCCACTATTTCTTGATTTAATTCAATAGCTACTTTAGTTAATGGAATTTCGTTTTTTTTAACTATATTGAATAATGTTGAATTATTATTAATAGTTTTTAATTTTCCATTTAATTTTATTTTTATTTTTTTTTTCATCGTATATAAAAGCTGAATGAATAATAAAATAATTATTATTAATGGTCCAAATATTAATCTATTAGGTGAAAGAGAACAATCACAATATGGATCGATCACTTTTGACAAGCTTAAAGAAAAATGCATGGCGAAATCAAAAGAATTAGGACTTTCGACTGAATTTGCACAATCAAATATTGAGGGGGAATTAGTCAATATAATTCAAAATGCTAGAGAAAAATTTGATGGTATAATAATTAATGCTGCTGCATTTACCCACACCTCAATTGCAATTAGAGATGCTTTAGAAATTTTTAAAAAACCTATTATTGAAGTGCATATTTCAAATATCTATAAACGTGAAGAATTTAGAAAAAAATCTTTAATAAGTGACGTAGTTACTGGTGGAATATTTGGCCTTAATGCTGATGGTTATATTTTAGCCATAATTTCAATGCAAAAGCTAATCCAAAATGAAAATAGATAAAAAAATAATAAAAGAGTTAAGTGATTATTTGGATGAATTTAATCTTACTGAACTGGAATACACTGAAAAAGATACCAAAATAAAAGTCTCAAAAAATAATATTTCAATTAATAATCAAACAAATCAAACTTTATCTAAAGAAATAAGCTCAGATAAAAATATGGAAAGTCAAAATCATATATCTGGGATTGAAGTTACATCACCAATTATCGGCACTGCTTACCATGCACCTGAGCCTGGAGCTAAAAAATTCGTAGAGGTTGGAAAGAAAATAAAAAAAGGCGACACTGTTATGATTGTGGAGGCTATGAAAACTATGAATCATGTCCCCTCAAGTTCTGATGGAATAGTAAAAAAGATACTTGTAGCTGATGGTCAACCTGTTGAATTTGGCCAAACTCTTATCATTTTAGAATAATGTTTAAAAAAATTTTGATTGCAAATCGTGGGGAAATTGCAGTTAGAATTATAAGAGCCTGTAAAGAATGGGGAATTTCTACTGTTGCTGTTCATTCTGACGTAGATAGAGAAAGTATGCATGTAAAATTAGCAGATGAAAGTGTTTGTATAGGCTCTCATCAACCGGCTAATAGTTATCTAAATATTCCTGCACTTTTATCAGCTATAGATTTAACTAATGCTGAGGCAGTTCATCCTGGTTATGGTTTTTTATCTGAAAATGCAAACTTCGCAAAGATACTTGAAGATAATAAAATCAAATTTATTGGTGCTTCTGCAAAGCATATAGAAATGATGGGAGATAAAATTCAAGCAAAAAAAATTGCAAAAGAAAATGGATTACCTGTCATAGAGGGATCTGAGGGTGGTGTTCGAGATGTGGGTGCAGCAAAAGAATTGTGTAATAAAATTGGTTTCCCGGTCTTAATTAAAGCCTCTGGAGGTGGAGGAGGCAAAGGTATGAAAATTGTTCAAAAAGAGGAGGATTTTGAGACACTATTTTCTACAGCAAAATCTGAAGCAAAAAAATATTTTGGTAATGGTGAAGTTTATATAGAAAAATTTTTTCAAAATCCAAGACATATAGAAGTTCAAATTTTAGCTGGAAAAAATGCAACAATTCACTTGCATGAAAGAGATTGTTCTGTTCAGAGAAGACATCAAAAATTAATTGAAGAAACTCCAAGTCCAGTTTTAAATGATGAAATAAGGAAAGATTTGTTTAATAAAACTGTAAATATGGTTAGAAAAATTGGCTATCAAGGAGCTGGCACAGTAGAATTCATATATGAAGATGGAAAATTTTATTTTTTGGAGATGAATACAAGAGTTCAGGTCGAACATCCTGTCACAGAAATGGTTACTGGAATAGATATAATTAAAGAACAAATATGGATTGCTTTTACTGGTGAAACAGCACTTAAACAATCAGATATAAATCCTAGAGGCCATGCTATTGAATGTAGAATAAATGCTGAAGATCCAGAAAAAAATTTTCAGCCATCTCCAGGTACTATCGGTATGTGTCATCAACCATCTGGTTTTAGAACAAGAGTAGATGGAGCAATATTTCAAGGTTATAAAGTAACTCCATATTATGATAGCATGATTTGTAAACTAATTTGTCATGGTAGAAATAGAGGAGAAGCAATTCAAAGAATGAATAGATCTTTGGATGAATTTGTTATTGAGGGTATTACAACAACAATACCTTTACACAAAAAACTTTTAAATCATAAAAAATTCATTGAATCAAATTTCAACGTAAGTTGGCTAGATAATGAAAAAATAGATTAATAACAGCTTACTAACCAAATATCATACACAGGGTGATCAAATGGAGTTATGGACGGGCTTGATGAAAACATCCAACCATTAAAAACAAACACATCATCTTTGTTTTTATTTGTTAAATCACTCACTTGAACATAAGCTGTAATTTCTGGATTATCATCAAACTCAGAATTTTTACACTTCATACTTCTAATAAGAAGATCTTTATATTTTTTTGGTTCTCCATTTTTGAGTTTTATCAAAATATTTTTCGAAGAAATTTTATCTAAAATTTTTATATTAGTATAATTGCCTTCTAAATTTTGCTCAGAATACACAGAAAAGTTAATAATAAAAATTAGAAATATAAATAATTTAAATTTAATCTTTCCAAGACCTATATTTTTTTTGAATAGCATTTTTATTTTTATTTGGATAATAAGCTGAGTCTGTGCCAGTTAAATTTTCTTGATGAGGTTTTTGCCAATCATATTTTTTTAGTTCATGATTATTTTCTATTTTATTATTGGTAAAATGCATCCAAGAATACCACTCAACAGGTATTTTTGATGCATCAATTTCCGCAGCATAAATCACCCATCTTTTTCCACTTTTAGATTCGTAATATTTATTTCCTAAATGATCTGTACCTACTAATTTACCAAATAAAATTGTTTTTATTCTGGTTCCAAAAGTATCTCGATTCCACCAGGTAAAAATTTTTCTTAAAAGTGTCAACATAATAAAATTATTATTTTCAATTTGGAATTGTATAAATTAAATTAGACTATAATTTGTTTTTGTATATAAATAATTTGATTCATTATTCAAATTAAATTTAAAATAATTGAGGTAAAATGGCTAAATATCTAGTTGAAACATATTATACTTGTACTTTTAAGGTAAATCATTTTTTAGATGACATAAATGAAAGTGAACTAAAAAATCTTGAACAACGTGATGATGGTAAATTTGAAGTTTTAGATGTTAAACTTGATAATAGAAAAACTAAAAGTTTAGACCCAAACAATAAGAAAATTGTTGAAAATAAAAAAATTGAAGTAGTAGCTGCAAATAACCAAACACCATCAAAAAATTTAGAAAATATAATTAAATCAAAAAATAATAATTCAGAAAAATCTGGAAAAAGATTTAGTATGCCCGATAGAAGAAAAGGTTATATCCAAAAAGCAACTATTGGTGATCATAAAGTTTACTTACACACAGGTGAATATGAGGATGGAAAAATCGGTGAAATTTTTATTGATACAAGTAAAGAGGGTGAATTAGTAAAAGCTCTTATGAACAATTTTGCTATAGCAGTTTCCCTAGGTTTACAATATGGAGTTCCACTAGATGAATTTATTAATGCTTTTGTCGGCACAAAATTTGAACCTTCGGGTAAAGTTCATGGTAATGACAGAATATTAACCGCAACATCAATTCTAGACTACATTTTTAGGGAATTAGCAATATCTTATCAAAATAGAGAAGATTTAGCTCATACACCTTCAATTGGTACTTCAGAAATTTCAAATATTGACGACCAAAACTCAGATGATCAAAACCAACTTTTAAAAATAGTAAAAGATATCACTAGTAAAGGCTTTGTAAGAAATAATTATAAGAAGAATTTAGTAGATTTATCAGATATAAAAATAAATCTTAAAGGTAAAAAATAATTTATTTATTTATTTTTAGAGCAAGATTGAGTTCTTTCAATTGTTTCTCATCTATTGAGGAAGGTGCATTCATCATTAAATCTTGCGCGTTTTGATTCATGGGAAACATAATTACTTCCCTAATATTTTTTTCGTTTGCCAAAAGCATTATAATCCTATCAATTCCAGGAGCTATTCCCCCGTGCGGTGGCGCACCATAGCTTAAAGCATTAATCATTCCACTAAATTTTTCGTCAACTTGATCTTTATCATAACCAGCGATAGCAAATAATTTATACATAAGTTCAGGAATATGATTTCTTATAGCACCAGAGGAAAGTTCAATCCCATTACATACTATATCGTACTGATAGGCTAACATATCCAAAGGTTTTTCAAAATTAAGTTGTTTGATATCTCCTTGCGGCATCGAAAAAGGATTGTGACTAAATTCAATTTTATTTGTTTGATCGTTTTTTTCAAACATTGGATAATCAACTACCCAACAAAATGCAAAAACATTATCATCTATTAGATTTAAGTCTTTTGCAATTTTATCTCTAGCCAAACTAGTTATTCGCTCTAAATCCTTTTTTTTACTACAAGCCATAAATATACTATCCCCAACTTTTGCACCTGTTTTTTTCATGATTTCCTCTAAAGATTCTTTTGAAAAAAATTTACCGACTGGCCCTTTCGCGGAAATCCCATTTTCAATAGTGAAATAAGCTAGACCAGAAGCTCCCTCATCTTTGGCCCATCTATCTATATTATCAAAAAAGCTTCTTGGTTTATCTTTCGTATTTTTAGTAACAATACATCTTACATTTGAGCCAGACTTTACAAGTTTTTTAAAGATATCAAAAGAAACATCTTCTCTTGTAAAAGTTTCTGTTATGTCCTCTATTATCAGTGGGTTTCTAAGATCAGGTTTATCACTTCCATACTTTAAAAGGGCATCTTTATAAGTAATTCTTGGAAACTTTTCTGTTATAATTTTTTTTTTGGAGAATGTTTTAAAGGTGTTAACTAATAATTGTTCAACGACTTTAAAAATATCCTCTTGCTCAACAAAAGACATCTCTAAATCTAATTGGTAAAACTCTCCTGGACTTCGATCAGCACGAGCATCTTCATCTCTAAAACATGGGGCGATTTGAAAATATTTATCAAAACCTGAAACCATTATGAGTTGCTTAAATTGTTGAGGTGCCTGCGGTAAAGCATAAAACTTACCTGGATTCAATCTGCTTGGCACAAGAAAATCTCTTGCTCCCTCGGGACTTGATGATGTTAATATTGGTGTTTGGAACTCTAAAAAACCAAATTTACTCATTTCATTCCTGATAAAAGAAATAACTTTTGATCTCAAAATAATATTTTCATGAATTTTTTTTCTTCTTAAATCTAAATATCTATATTTTAATCTGATTTCTTCAGAATATTCTTGATCACTAAAAACAGGCATTGGCAATTCTTTGCACTTGCCTAAAACAACAAAATTTTCGATGGTGACTTCAATCTCTCCTGTTTCTATCTCTTTATTGATTGTATCAGTTGATCTATCAACTACTTTACCTTCTACATTAATTACTGTTTCAAGTTGTAATTTTTCTAAATCTTTAAAGTTTTTATTTCCTTTGTCTACTATACACTGTGTGATGCCATAGTTATCACGTAAATCTAAAAATAAGAGATTTCCATGATCACGCTTCTTATTAATCCAACCTGAAAGTAAAATATTACTCCCAACATTTTTTTTTCTAAGTTCGTTACAATTATGACTTCTATATTTATTCAATTATTCTCCCAATACCTCTTTAATTGTACTTAAATTTATAGATCTTTTTTTTTTTAAACTTACTTCGTCGATTTTATATATAAAATCAACTATTTTTCCATATGATCTATCAATTCTTTTAATAATATAGTCAATTAATTTTTTATCTATAGATATTTGACGATCAGATAAATTTTTTAAAATTAGAGCAAATAAAAGTTCATCATCAGGTTTATCAATATT
>CABZTB010000011.1:0-7066 GCA_902528545.1 uncultured Pelagibacteraceae bacterium
CTGATCCAAATTAGAGAAAATTTACAAAAAAAAATAGATGATTGGCATATAAAAAATAAAGGAAATAAAATCGAAATTGAGCAATATAAAAAGTTTTTAAGCGAAATCGGTTATTTAAAGGAAGAGGGATCAGATTTTAAAATAGAGACTAAAAATGTAGATGATGAAATTACTCAAATTGCCGGACCTCAACTAGTCGTTCCAATAATGAATGCTAGATACACTCTCAACGCAGCTAATGCTAGATGGGTAAGTTTATATGATAGTTTGTATGGTACAAATATTATTGAGTCAGAGGAAGGGGGGAGTGAAAGATATGACCCAAATAGAGGACAAGAAGTAATAAAATATGTCAGAGAGTTTTTTGATAAATATATTCCAATTGATGGGACTAGTTGGAAAAATATATCTGCACTCAAAATAAAAGATAAAAATCTTATAATTTTAAAAGAAGATAAAGAGTATAAACTTAAAGATGAAAATAAATTTGTAGGTCACAGAGGTGATGTAAATAAGCCATCAGCAATAATTATTAAAAATAATAACTTACATTTTGAAATTATAATTAATCCAAAAGCTTTCAGTGCTGCTCATGATATAGCTGGAATAAGTGATGTAATAGCAGAGTCTGCTGTTTCGACTATTTGTGACAATGAAGATAGTGTTGCGGCGGTTGATGCTGAAGACAAAGTAGCATGTTACAGAAACTGGCTAGGTCTTATGAGGGGAGATCTAAAAGTACAATTTGAAAAAAATGGAAAAAAATTAGAGAGAAAACTTAATCCTGACAGAAGCTACATTTCTAAAGAGGGAAAAGGTCTTAAATTACACGGAAGAAGTTTGCTTTTAATAAGAAATGTTGGTCACTTAATGACCAATTCATCAATAATTCTAAATGATGGTAGCGAAGTGCCAGAAGGAATAATGGATGCTTTTATAACAACCACTGCTGCGTTACACGATTTTAAGAAAAAGAAAAATTCAAGAACTGGATCAATCTATATTGTTAAACCAAAAATGCATGGACCAGATGAAACAGCATTTACCGACTCAATTTTTTCGAAAGTCGAGGAATTACTTGGCTTACCAAAATACACTTGCAAAATAGGTATTATGGATGAAGAAAGAAGAACTTCTGCAAATTTAAAGGAGTGTATAAGAACTTTGAAAAATAGAGTTTTTTTTATAAATACTGGATTTTTAGATAGAACTGGTGATGAGATGCATACCTCCATGGAAGCTGGTCCAATGATTAAAAAGGGGGATATGAAATCATCCAAATGGATTTCTGCTTATGAAAATAATAATGTTGATATTGGTCTTAAATGTGGTTTTTCAGGTCAGGCACAAATAGGTAAAGGTATGTGGGCAATGCCAGATAAAATGAAGGAAATGTTAGATGAAAAAATCAGTCATTTAAAAGCTGGTGCAAATTGTGCCTGGGTTCCTTCCCCGACTGCAGCATCATTACATGCTCTACATTACCATCAAATAAATATTTTTGATGAACAAAAAAAGATTATGAAAAGAGAACAATCTAAATTAGATGATCTATTGACGATTCCTGTGGCTGATAGACCTAATTGGTCAGTTGATGAAATCAATAAGGAAATTACTAACTCAGCACAAACGCTACTAGGTTATGTTGTGAGGTGGATTGACCAAGGAGTGGGTTGTTCAAAAGTCCCTGACATAAATAATATTGGACTTATGGAAGATAGAGCCACCTTAAGAATATCTTCACAACATATTACTAATTGGATACATCACGGGATCACAACAAAAATTCAAGTTATGGAAATCATGAAAGCCATGGCAAAAGTTGTAGATAAACAAAATGAGAATGATAGGAACTATGTAAGGATGTCAGATAATTTCGAAAATTCTTTAGCATTTAAAACAGCTTGCGACTTGATATTTAAAGGAAAAGATCAGCCATCAGGTTATACAGAGCCTCTTCTGCATTTAAACAGAATAGAAAAAAAATCTAGCTTGAATTAATTTCAGATCTGTTTTTGAAAGCAGAGAATAATGTTCCATCATCAAGAGTTTCTATTTCACCACCAACAGGTAAACCTTGTGCTAATCTTGTAACTTTAGTTTTTGTTTCTTTAAGACTATTTTGGACGTAAAAAGCTGTAGTTTGGCCTTCTACAGTAGCACTCGTAGCTAAAATTACTTCTTCAATTTTGTTTTTCTTAACCCTTTCTACTAAAGAATTAATCAATAAATCCTCTTTGTTTTGTCCAATAGAGGAAATGGTTCCTCCTAGAACATGAAAATAACCTTTATATATATTTGAACTTTCTATGCTCCATTGGTCAGAAATATTTTCGACTACACAGATTCTTGCATATTTTTCTTTTTCAATTTTACAAAGATCATAATTACACTCAATCGAAGTAGCCTTTAAGATCCCACAAATTTTACACCTAGAGATGTTTTTATATACATCTACGAGTGATTTGGTTAAAGGTTTTACCAACTCATCACGATTATTTATTAACTTTAAAACAATTCTTTTAGCTGATTTTGGTCCTAAACCTGGCAACTTTGAAATTAATTTTATTAGCACGTCAATTTCACTTGTATTTTGCATTTATTATAATGGCCATTTAAAGCCAGGAATTCCAAATCCTCCAGCTGTTTTAGAAATTTCTTCGTTAGTTTTTTCTCTCAATTTTGATTTTGCATTATTGTGAGCAGCGGCAATTAAATCCTCTAAAACAGATTTATTTTCTTTTAATGTTTCATCTGAGATTTCTATTTTTTGCATTACGCCCTCTCCATCCAAAATAACTTTTACTGAATTGGCTCCTGATATACCTTCTACTCTAATCTTTTTTATATTTTCCTGACTTTCTTTCATCTTTGCTTCAAGTTCTTTAGCCTTATCTAATATTTTAGTAAAATCTGTCATCTAATCATTTTCTTCTTTTGGGTTGACATCGATTAAATCTGCATCAGGAAATTTTTCTATTAAATTTTTATATAATTTAGATTGTTTGGCAGAATTGATATTTTTAATTTTTTTATTTTGTTGCTTGTCTTTTATTGATAACTCACCTTTTGATTTACTTAATGTGATAATCCATCTGTCTCCAGTCCATTCAAAGAGTTTTAAAGATAAATCTTTAATAAAATTTTTATCTAGATTATCATTAAAAGATATTTCAATACGATTGTTTTCAAAATGAACTAAATTTACATTTTTTTCTAGTTCATACTTAAGTTTAATCTCTTTTTTTTCATTACAAATTTTTAAAAGTTGGTCGAATGAATTTATATCTAGCTTTTCCTCTGCTTTAACTCCTTTATTATTTTCAATTTTTACTTCTTGCTCTTGTGAAATATTTTTAACCTGACTAATTGTTTCAATTTTTTTTTCGTTCACTATGATTTCTTCATCAGCTTTCTTTTTTAATTGATCGATTTTATCCACACTCAAAGGCGAGTGCTCTTTTATTGTTGAGGATTTTAAATACATTAATCTTATTAGAAACATTTCAATTGATAGACTTTGATTGTTAACAATTTCTAACTCTCCAAGAGTTTTTAAAGTAAACTGCCAAAATAATATTAATGTTTCATCACTAACTTCGTTAGCAATTTTCTTTATTTTTGAAAACTCCTCATCATTCAAAGTAAAATTCGTACTCTCCATATTTAATGAATTAATATTTTTAAAGTAATACACCAGCTCTAAAAAGTCATTTATAAATACTTTCGGTTCAACCCCTTGCTCATAAATTTTTCTGTAAATTTCTATGGCTTTTTTTTCTTCTCCCTTTAAGATTAATTCAAATAAATCGATTAATTGTGATTTATCAAAATATCCAAAAATTTTTTGAGCGGAATTTAAATCTAGTTCTTCATCTTTGTCCAAACTTAATAAAGCTCTATCGAGTAAAGATAATGCGTCTCTAACAGAACCCTCTGAAATTTTTACAATTAGTTTTAAAGCATCATCTGATATTTTTCCCTTCTCTTTATCTTTTATTTTTTTTATAAATTCAAACAATTCACCCGATTTAACTCTTGATAAGTCAAATCTCTGACATCTGGAAACCACAGTAATAGGAATTTTTTTAATTTCTGTAGTAGCAAAAATAAATTTTAACCCCCCTCCATTCTCATATTGTGGAGGTTCTTCTAAAGTTTTTAACAAAGCGTTAAATGCCTGTTTACTTAACATATGTACCTCATCAATAATGAAAATTTTATATTTAGCTGAAGATGGTCCATATCTTGAAAATTCAATTAAATCTCTAACATCATCTACTCCTGTTTTACTAGCTGCATCCATTTCAAGTACATCTATGTGACTTGAATTGGTGATCTCATCACAATTATCACACTTAATTTTACATTTGTTTTCTACACCATTTGTGCAATTAAGAGCTTTAGCAATAATTCTTGCTATTGTGGTTTTTCCAACACCCCTTATTCCAGTAAACAAATACGCATTAGGTATTTTGTTTGCCTTAATTGAGTTTACAATAGTTTGTGTAACAACTTCTTGACCAATTAAATCATCAAAATTTTGTGGCCTATACTTCAGAGCTAATACTTTAGAATTTTTATTCATAATTAAATGAGGAGACTAGACCCGTTCCACTTTTAGTTCGGCTGCTGAATTTCTTCCCTGACCGGTTCCATGAAGCAAACGCCCTAGCCCCCAAAACTATTATAGCAGGTATAATTTCTAGTCTACAAGAAAAGAATATTTTTTATTTTCCTCTTATTTTGTCTGCTTCAAAAACACCTAAGACGTGAAAATCTTGGCAATGTAATCCTAATTCCTCTAAGGATTTTTGAACTTTTGCATCCTCAATATGACCATCAAGATCGCATAAAAAAAAGAAAGAATCGAATGTGTTTTTTTCTGGATAACTTTGTAGTTTAGTTAAATTAACTCCATTAATAGCGAAACCACCTAAAGATTGGTATAAGGCTGCAGGTTTACTCTTAAGCTTGAATAAAAAAGATGTGATGTATTTTTTGTTTCCAAATTCTGGTTGAGATATATTTTTTCCCATAATTAAGAATCTTGTAAGATTACCTTTTTCATTTTCAATATTCTTTTTAATTATTTCTAAATCATATGTTTTGGCGCTTAAAGATGAAGCTATTGCAGCTTTTGACTTATCTTTTGTTTTTGAAACCATTTCTGCAGAGCCAGCTGTATCAGCCCTCACATGCTCAATCAAATGGTGAGATTTTATAAATTTAGAGCATTGAGAAAGTGCTTGTCCATGAGAGTAAACATCTTTTATTTCTGAAATTTTTGTACCTGGCAAACCTAATAGATTATGTTCTATTTTCTGAAAATATTCAGAATAGATATTCAGCCTATATTTAAAGATTAAATATTCAATTCCAATATTGCCTGTAATTCTATTTGACTCTGGAATAATAATTTTTGAGTTATTATCTTTTGATGCTTTTAGAAAACATTCATCAAAGGTTTTGCATGGAAAGATATCAACATTCTTAAAAATTGATAATGCGGCTAAATGTGAATAGGCCCCGAATGTACCTTGAAAATAAATTTTACTCATTAAGATTTGTTTTCCATGATTTTTTTAACAGCTTCTAAATCTTCTTTTGTGTCTACACCTATAGGGGCAAACTTCGCAAAAGCAACATTAATTTTCATATTATTATCTAGCGCCCTAAGTTGCTCAAGTTTATTTTTGATCTCACTAGTAGATTGATTTAAAGAAATAAATTTTTCAAGAGTATCTTTATTATATGAATATACACCTAGATGATGATAAATGTTTTCTTTTTCTTCAGTTATATTTCTCATAAAATTTAATGCCTCTGGAAAATTTGTTTGATTTAAATTTTCTTTGGTCAAAACCTTAACGACATTTGGATTTTCTAATAGAGCTTTGTCCTGAATTTTGGAGGCTAAAGTTCCTAATTTCGAAGAACTTTCAATCATCTTTTTATTCAAGTTTCTAATATCATCTACATTAATTAATGGTTCATCACCTTGAAGATTCATTACTAATTCAATATCTGCGGAATTGATTTTTTGAAACACTTCATAAATCCTATCTGTACCTGTTTTATGGTCATTTTTTGTTAAAATTGCCTGTCCACCATTTTGTTTAACATCATCAACTATCTCTTGGTCTTCTGCTGCAACTATTACCTCTCCAATATTTGCCTCCTCTGCTTTTTTAAAAACATGCGAAATGATTGACAATCCTTTAATTTTCATCAATGGTTTACCCGGTAATCTCTGGGCAGACAATCTAGAGGGAATTATTACCAAAGTTTTCATTATTTTTTTTAACTATGAGCACAATATAAACAGAGGCAAAATTGTACATCAAAATATATGAGCAATTTTAAATTTATAGTGTTATATGTTCAAAATATTTTAATTAAATGGATTCATTTGAACTAAACAAGATAATCGCTGCTGTTTTATTGGTTGCTCTAATCATTATTGGTATTGGAAAACTTTCCGATGCTATTTTTTATGTAGAAAAACCTAAAACTCCAGGTTATGTCGTAGAAGTAGAACAAGCAGTAACAGCCAGTACAGAAACTAAATCCGATACAGCTACAGAAAAAGTTGATATTGCAGCCTTGATGGCGATGGCAGATCTTGCTCATGGAGAAAAAGTTTTTAAAAAATGTGCTGCATGTCACTCGATTGTCAAAGGTGGAAAAAATAATATTGGTCCTGCACTTTACAATGTAGTGAACAGACAAGTTGGTGTTGTCTCTGATTATAAATATTCTAAAGCACTTACTGAATATGAAAAGAATTGGACCTTTAAAGAATTAAATGGTTACCTAATAAGACCAGCAAAATGGATTAAGGGAACTAAAATGGCTTTCGCTGGATTGAAAAAAGAAAAAGATAGAGCCTCAGTTATTTTATATTTGAATCAAAATTCTGATAACCCACTTCCCTTACCTTAATTTTCCAAGACAATAAAGTAGTATCGATTTTTGTACGTGAACTCTATTCAAAGCCTGTAGCCAAACTTTTGATTGTTTACTTTTAAAAACATTTTCATCAACTTCGCTTCCTCTTGGGAGA
>CABZTB010000012.1:0-6745 GCA_902528545.1 uncultured Pelagibacteraceae bacterium
AAAAATGATTATAAAATATTTTGACCAAAAATTGACAAAAAAAATTAATAAAAAAAATCTTTTGAATTTAAATTTAACTCACAAACTTTGGAAAAAATTTATATGATTAGATATTTAATAGAATATTCCGATGCTTAAAAATCAAAAAATATTAATTACTGGAGTAGGCAAGGGAATAGGTAGGGAAATTTTTTTAGAGGCTTTAAAAGAGGGCGCTTTTGTAATTGGGGTAACTAGATCAAAAAAAGATTTCAAAGAATTTTCTCATTTGAGGGGTAAATATAAATTTTTCTATGGTGATATTTCACGAGAGACAACCATAAAAAAAATTTTTGATTATTTAAAAAAAAATAGAATCAAACTTACCGGTTTAGTTAATAATGCAGGCATAAGACAAAGAAAAAAATTCGAAAAAATTACAAAAAAAGACTTAAGAAAAATTATGGAAAATAATTTTGAGGCACCATTTTCAATTATTCAAAAATTCTGTGAAAATTGTGAAAAAAAGAAAAATTGCTCAATTGTTAATATTGGATCTATTGTTGGAGAAAAGGGTTTATCTGAACTAAGTGGATATGGAGCATCTAAAGCTGCGTTAAATGGGTTAACAAAATGTTTAATGTCTGAGTTTTCACAGAATTATAAAAAGATTAGAATTAATTGTTTAAATCCTGGTTTTGTTAAGACGTCATTTTACAAAAAATTTAAAAAGAACAAAAAGTTGTATAATTGGACTTTAAGTAAAACACCACTAAATAGATGGGCAAATTCCATTGAAATTAGTAATTTGATATTATTTTTACTTTCAGAGAACTCAACATATATTAACGGTCAGTGCATAAATATTGATGGAGGGTGGACATCACAATGAAAAAAAAAATTTTAGGATTAATACCAACAAGACTAAATTCAACAAGATTACCTCAAAAAGCACTTTTAAAAATAAAGAATATTCCTTTAGTTGTTCACACATTTAAAAGATCAAAATTATCAAAATTGATTGATGAGTTATACATATGTTGTGATGATAAAAAAATCTTTAATACAGCTAAAAAATTTGGAGCAAAATGCATTATGACTTCTCCTCATCATAATAATGGCACAGAGAGAATTTTTGAAGCTTATAAAAAAATTTCTAAAAAAAAGAAATTTGATCTAATTATTGATATTCAGGGAGATGAACCGCTTGTAAGTCCATATCATATTGATTCAGTAATAAATCATCACTTAAAAAATTTTGAATACGATATAGTTTTACCAACAATAAATTCAAGCCAAAAGAATAATACAAATATTATAAAAGTGATAAGTAATATAAAGAAAGAAGTTATGTATTTTTCACGTTCAAATATCCCTTTTGAATTCAAAAAAAATACAAATTATATAAATAAACACTTATCGATTATCTCATTTAAACCAAATTCGTTAAAAAAATTCTCCGAGAGCAAGAAGACCCCTTTAGAAAAAGTTGAAGACATTGAATTACTAAGAGCATTAGAAATAGGCCAAAATATAAAAACCTTCAGTCTAAAAGGTGATAGTTTTTCGGTAGATGTGTTGGATGATTACAAAAGAGCTGAAAAGCAAATGAATTTAGACAAGTTTTTTAGATTATACAAAATTTAATGATAATCAATTATAAAGTTAATGACCAGAATCTAAAAGTAATTATTCGAAGAAAAATTTTTGATAATTTGTTGAAAGATTTAAAGAGTTTAAATTCAGACAAAAAAATACTATTTATATATGATAAGAGAATTGATCGGAAAATTATTAAGAATTTTGCATTAAACTTAAAAACATCTGGATGTTCAGTTTTTTTTTTAGAGTTAAGTGGAAATAAAATAAACAAAACTGAAAAGACATTATTTAGAATTATAGATTTTTTGATAGAAAAGAAATTTACAAAAAATTCAGTTATTCTCTCTTGCTCAGGTGGTGTCATAGGTGATATTGCAAGTTTAGCCTCTAGCCTTTATTTGAGAGGTTTGATTTATTTACATGTACCAACAACAATTACATCTATTATAGATAGTTGCATTGGTGGTAAGGCAGGGATAAATTATAAAGGATTAATAAATTCTTTAGGAACTTACTATCATCCCAAAGTAGTCTATATATCTGAAGAAATATTAAAAAAAATACCATTTCGAGAATATAACTCAGGAATACCTGAAATTATAAAGTATGGTTTAATCAAAAAAAACGCAATTTTTAAAAATTTGAATAAATCAAAAGATTTTATTGATAGTCGAAATTTTGATTTTTTATCTAAATTAATTAATGAGAGTTTAAGAACTAAAATATTTTTTTTCTCAAAGGATGTTTACGAAAAAGAAAAAAGATTATCTCTTAACTTTGGACATACGTTTGCTCACGCTATTGAAATGGGGACAGAAAGTTTTTTCAAAAAAGAGATTTTTAGACATGGTGAAGCTGTTGGACTTGGGATACTTTGTGAACTTTATTATGCTAATAATGGAAACTCTAAAATTTTATCAGAAACTGAAAGACTATTAAAAAAATATAATTTACCAACAAAAATTCTAAATAAAAAAAATAAAAACATCCAAAAAATTCATAATGAAATTTACAATTATATATTTGTAGATAAAAAAAAAATTGGTAAATTCCCAAGATATATTAGCTTAAGAAAAATAGGCTCTCCCAAAATAAAACTTCTAGATGATTTTAATTTATTAAATGAAACTATAAGTAAATTTTTATATTGAAAAAATGTTTGAGATTTTTAAAAATAAAAGAATAATTGTTACAGGTCACACAGGATTTAAAGGCTCATGGTTGACAGCTTTTTTGAGCACATATGAATGTAAAATCTATGGTTTATCCAAAGATATACCAACAAAGCCCTCTCATTTTAAACTCTTAAATTTTAAGAATAAAGTTGTAAATCACAAATTAGATATTACGGACCTTAAAAAGCTAAAAAAAGTTTTTAATAAAATTCAACCAGATTTTGTTTTTCATTTAGCAGCACAATCATTAGTAAAAACTTCTTATAAAAATCCAGAAACAACATTTAAATCTAATTGTATCGGTACTTTAAATATTTTAGAGTCTTTAAGAAATTTAAAAAAAAAATGCACCGTGGTTTTAGTTACAAGTGACAAAAGCTACAAAAACTTAGAAATCAAAAGAGGTTATAAAGAAACGGATCAACTAGGTGGATTAGATCCATATAGTGCTTCAAAAGCTTGTGCAGAGATTATAATACAAAGCTATATACAATCTTTTCATAAAACAAATAGGATTTTCATTGCTGTTGGACGAGCAGGAAATGTTATAGGTGGTGGTGACTGGTCAAAGGATAGACTCATTCCTGATTGTTTCAAATCTTGGTCAAATAAAAAAGATTGTATTATAAGAAATCCAAATTCTACTAGACCCTGGCAACATGTTGTTGAGGTAGTTTATGGATATATGGTTCTGGCAAAACAATTAAGTACTAACTCACGACTTCATGGTGAAGTCTTCAATTTTGGTCCATCATACTCAAAAAATTATAAGGTAAAAGAAATTCTAAGTTATTTTAAATTTCTTTGGAATAGGTGTACTTGGAAAATTAAAACAATGAATACAATACAAAAGGAGTCAGTTTTATTAAAATTAAACTCTACAAAAGCAAAAAAAATTCTTAAATGGAAAACTTCCCTCAGCTTAAAAGAAACCTTAGTCTTAACATTAGACTGGTATAAAAATTATTATATAAAAAAAAAAGAAATAATTACTTTTCAACAAATAAAACAATACAAAAATAAATTGAATAAATTTAAATGAAAGTTGTTATATTAGCTGGTGGATTAGGAACTCGTTTGTCTGAGTACACAAAATTAATCCCAAAACCTATGGTAAAAGTGAATAATAAACCAATTTTATATTATATTATGAAACATTTTTCGAATTATGGATATAAAGATTTTTATGTTTTGCTCGGATATAAGGGGAAGGTAATAAGAAATTACTTTAAAAAAAAATCATTTGGTTGGAATATTAACTTAATTGATACAGGCCTTAAAACAATGACTGGAGGAAGATTAAAAAAAATAAAAAAATATTTAGGTAAAGAAAACTTTTTTTTGACATATGGAGATGGTTTATCAAATGTAAACTTAAGAAAATTATTAAAATTTCATGTAAAAAAAAGGGGGGCGTTAGTTACTATGACAGCAGTACGACCCCCAGCAAGATTTGGAGCAATAAAAATAGTGGGGGAGAGGGTAAAATTATTCAGGGAAAAATCTAAGCTAGATGAAGGTTGGATTAATGGTGGCTTTTTTGTAATAAACTCAAGATTTTTAGATTATATAGATAATTCATCAACTTTTTTAGAGAGATCACCTTTGGAGAAAGCAGCAAAACAAAAACAACTTTTTGCATTCAAACATGATGGTTTTTGGCAATGTATGGATACAAAAAGAGATAAAGATAATCTTGATTTTTTATTTAAAAATAGAAAGGTCAAATTTTAAATTGAAGTATAACATTTTGGTTACGGGTGGTACGGGTTTTATAGGCAAACATTTTATTTTAGAACTTTTAAAAAAAAAAAAATTTAAGATTTTTTCTTTATCTAAAAAAAAAATTAAAAAAAACCTTCAAATCAAGAATGTAAAATACATTTTTTGTAAAATTGAAAACAAACAGGATTTAAAAAAAAAATTAAATTTGAAAATTGATTATGTTGTAAATTTTGCTGGTCATATTAATCATTCTGAGTCAAAAAAAACTTATAAAACTCATTACATAGGATTAAAAAATTTGACAGAAATTTTATCAGGAAAAGATATAAAAAAATTTTTACAAATTGGAAGCAGTGTAGAGTATGGTTTTACTAAATCTCCTCAAAAAGAAGGAAGTAAATTAGAAGTAAAAAAAATAAAATCAATATATGGAAAATCAAAATTGCTTTCTACAAATCATTTATTAAATCTTTATAAAAAAAAAAAATTTCCAGTTTTGGTTATTAGACCATACCTAATTTATGGACCTGGTCAGAAATCAGATAGGTTAATTCCTATCACAATATTAAATTGTTTAAAAAATAGAAGATTTGATTGTTCATCTGGGCAACAATTAAGAAATTTTATGTATGTGAAGGATTTTACAAAAATAGTTTACAATTGTTTTTTTTTAAAAATTAACGGAGAAATTTTGAATATCGGTTCTTCTAAAAATTATACTGTCAAATTTATTATTAATAAGATAAAGAAAATTATAAATAAGGGTTTTCCGAATTTTGGTAAAATCAAACTAAGAAATGATGAACCATTTCATTTGTCACCAGATTTAAATAAATTTAAAAAATTCATTAAATGTAGATATGAAACTCCAATTGAAAAGGGTTTAAAAAAAACAATTCTATATTATAAAAAATTAAATTATGAAAAAAATATATCTTATTAGTAATGATAAAATTTGGATTTCTGATAAAAAATACACATCAAGTAATGATCTTGATAATATTATAACATGTTTAAACGAAGAATATGATGTAAATTTAGTATGTAGAAAAAGTGTTAAAGAATTACGTTTTCAGCTGAATGATAAGTTCAATTTTTGTCAGTTAAAAAATATCAATGAAAGAAATATTAATATTTTGCTTATTTCAGTAACTCCATTTAACTTTTTTTCACTTCTTTATCTTATCTTTATTAAAAGAGTGAAACTAAAAGGATTTGTTTATTTGAGAAGTGACGGTTTTTTAGAATATAAATATCGTTTCGGATTAGCAGGATATTATTTTTATTATATTATGTTCTCAATAATAAAAAAATATTTAAAAATCCTATCTTGTTCAAATAATTTCACAAAAGTTAAAGTCAACAAATTACTTCATCCTTCAGAATTAAATCCTAAATGGTTTGTAAAAGATAAGCCAAAAAAAAATATCAAAATAGACTTTCTTTATGTTGGAAGATTTAAAAAAGATAAAGGAACATTTTACCTTGTAGACATGTTTAAGAATTATCTTAGAGACTATAATTTAACTATTGTTGGCAATGATAAAAGTCTTATTTCTAAAAAATACTATTCAGATAATATTAATTATAAAAATTCTATCTCGAATATTGATGAATTAATTAAAATATATGACTCCTCAAAAGTATTTATATTACCCTCATTTATTGAAGGTTTTCCAAAAGTAATTTCTGAGTCATTAGCGAGACTAAAACCGATCATCATTTTTGAGGAAATTGAATACGTTATAAATGAAAGGAAAGGTATTTTTGTTTGTAAAAGAAATGAGAAAGATTTAAGAAAAACCATCAATTATATTCTAAAAAATTATTCTGATATACAAAGGCAAATTGAGAAAAATTACTTTTATACTAAAGATAATTTTAAAAAAGAATTTCTAACATTAATAAAGTATGATTTTTGAAAAAAATATTAGAGCAATAATCTTCAATTACGGCGAATGACATACTTTTATCCAGTAAGGCTATATTTATATTTTAGGTTTAAAAATGAAAAAGAAGCTAATTAGTATAATAATTAATTGTTATAATGGAGAAAAATATTTATCAGAAACTCTTTCGTCAATTTTACATCAAAAATATAAAAACTTTGAAGTAATCTTTGTAGATAACTGTTCTAATGACTCTAGTTCTAAAATTTTATAAAATAAAAAATACCTAGAATTGCAAAAATTGTGGCTGGAAAATCTACACCAAATTCGGAAATTCTTGTGAACTTTAGTAATAAATAAAATAAAACAATAGTT
>CABZTB010000013.1:0-6052 GCA_902528545.1 uncultured Pelagibacteraceae bacterium
TGAACATAATATATTTTTTTGTGTTAGACTTTAATTCAGTTTTGTGTTAGAGATTCGTTAAATTGTGTTAGAGAATATTTTAAAGGATTGTAAATGAGTGATCATGATGATGATAAAAAAAATATAAATCAAGATTCAACTAGTGATGAGTCTGATAATAAATCTTTGGTTGAGGAAAATAATCAACCTGAGAGTGTAGAATCTTCTAATGAGGGGTCATTGAATGAAAATAATGATCAAAATAATGATCAGCCACAAATTTTTGATACTGCTAACGAAAAAAAAGATGAAAATCAGGATCCAATAACTCAAAACAATGAATCAAACATCCAGGACGCTAATGAAGCGCAAAACTCTGATGTCTCAAGTGAAAAAAAAGACGAAGATACTGGTACTGGACATCAAGTTATACATAAAAAAGATGGTCGACTACATATTTATGTTCGTCAAGACAAATATAAAGGTGAATTAAAATCAAAAAATTGGGTTGGTAGACTTTATATAGATGGAAAACAAAAAATTTCTTCTTCTGGAACAACTAATTTAGATGAAGCAATCCCAATTTTAGAAAAATGGTTTGATGATATTCAAGAAGAGAGCGAAAGATTAAAAAATCAAGTTAACAATGAAGAAGTTGGTGAAAATATAAATTCTCCTGAAGAAAATATTTCCTCTAATGAAGATAAACAAATATCTCAAGATGCTTTAAGAGAAGTAGAAAAAGTTCAAACACCAATTGATAATACTGAAACCCAGACACAAGATCAATCAAGTCCGGTTATCAGTAATGAAAATACTGAAATAAGTAAGCAAGAGCAACTAAAGGGTAAAATCTCAAATATTTTTGGAAAACTAAAAGATATTAATTTAAAGAAATTATCTTTTGGAAATAAAACTGACAAACCTTCTTTTAACAAGTCACAAGCTGGAAGTTTAAAATCAAAGTTTGATAGTTTTTTTAAATCTAGATTAGGCAAATCAACTGTTCAAGGTGAAGAGATATTAGGAATAGAACTTGCTAATAAAGAAATTAGATTAGTCCAAGTATCAAGCAATAAAGCTAATCAGTGGGTATTAGATAAGCTTTACATTCATCCCGTTGAGATAAGTGATGATACTACTCCTATAGAGAATGCTGATAAATTTTCAGAGGAACTAAAATTAGCTATACAAAAATATAAATTATCATCACCAAATGTAGCGATATCTATTCCTGTCACTAGCGCAATCATCAGAGTTGTGACAGCGCCTTTAATGAATGATGAAGAGTTAGGTAAGGCAATAGAAACAAACTCATTATGGGAAAATTTAGTTCAGTTGACAGATAATTTAGAGGATTACTCCATTTTTCATCAAGTTATTAACAGGAATCAAAAAGATAATACGATGGATATTTTATTCGTTGCTTCAAAATTAACGGACATCAATAGTTATACTTCAATTATAAAAAATGCTGGGTTAAACCCAGTAATTATTGATGTAAAATGTTTTGCTTTAAAGTCAGCTGTAGATCAATCCAATCAATTAACTAATAGGCCAGAAGATGCCAATTTAACTGCTGTTTTAGAGTTTGGTTTGGACGAAAATTATTTGATGATCCTTTACGATAATAATCCGATTATAACGGATATTTTTATAAGAGGACAAGATAGAAAAATTTTGCAAGAGTCACAGGATGCTGAGGAAAAAGAAGGATTGGTTAGAAGATATGTAACTCAAGTTAAACAAGCAATCCAAGATTTTGAAACTAAATACGAAAAAAGAATTAGAAATATAAAAGTTGTATCCGACATTGAAAGTGTAGAGGAATATTTAGCGAGTTTTAGAAAAAGTTTAATGAATGTTGGATTTAATACTTTTGATCCAACGGAAGGTTTGCAAATTCCAAGTCAAAATAAACAAGTTTTAGAGAATAAAGTTAATAAATCATACCTATCTACCTCTATCGGTTTAGCATTTAGAAAACTTGATGTTTTTGGCTATTATAAATTTGTTACTGCTGTAAAAAATATCAATCTGTTACCTGACCGATCAAGCGTAATGAAACAAAAAAAGATGAAAGCAATTTCAGGTTTTGCCTTTAAAGGGGTTACAGCTGTGGTTGCTGCGGTATACTTATTATTATTTGGCTTATCTTTTTGGAACATTTTTTCTTACAACTCTAAGCTAAAAGAATATGACGCGGTCTTAGCAAAACATTCTAAATTAGTAGCACAAAAAAAAATAGTTGCTAAAGAACTTGGTATTATCAATACATCTTTGAAATTAAGTCAATCACTCTCATCTAACAAAGAATTAACTTACAGAATTTTAGCTCAAGTGGCCTCAAGTGTTCCCAACAGAGTAAGATTTGACCGAGTAGAATTTAACGGATCAAGAAAATTAACTATTCAAGGTGTAGCAGCAAGTGATCAGGATATATTAAAATTTATCGATAATTTAGGTAAACAAAAATTAGTTGAACAAGCATCGTTGTCTTCTATGCGACTACCTCAGGGTCAAGCCGGAAGTGCAACAATGAAAGGTTTTAGAGTATTTGTAAAAATTAAAAGAGGTTAGCTATGGCGTTAGATATGAATATAGATTTAAAAAATATAAACTTGTCTGATTTAAAAGACAAGATTTTAAAGTTAGCTGACAAAAAAACACTGATCAAAATTGGTATTATCTTTGGTGCAATTGTTTTTTTCTTGATTATCTATTACGCAATCTTAAGCCCAATGGTGGAAACTAGAAAAGTTAAACTAGATGACATGAATTTAAAAAAAGAAGAAACAGTAAAATTCACAAATGATATAAGTTCAATGAAAAGAAAGATTAAAAAACTTAAACCAGATTATGAAAAATATTCGAGCCTTTTCCATTCAAAAGCTGAAGTAGAAGGCCTTTACCAGACACTAAGCATCTTTGCAGGACAAAATGATTTGGTGATTTCAAAAATTGAAAAAAAACAAATTAAACAAGTTCTAAAATCAACTGCTTTGGCAAAAGCAGATGGGAAAACAACAGGACAAACGAGTCAGCCTGAGGCAAAAGATATCAAGAATATTGCTTATTATCTTATTCCCGTTGACTTTGAAATAGATGGCAATTTTATTGGTTATATTAAATTTAAAAGAGCACTATCTCTGTCTAATAAGATGTTAAACTTTGACAAAGAGTCTATTCAGGTGGTACAAGGAGATTCAACTGGAGCGATAAAAGTTAGAGGAACATTAACAATTGTAGGATTACCAGATGAATTTTTTTAAAATAATATTTATTTCCCTACTCTTTATATGTACCGCTTTTACATCAATGGCTGATAGTCATGATAATGAGCAAAATATAATTGAAAAAGCAAAAGAGATAAATCAAAAAGTAAAAGAAAAGCAAGCAAATACTCAAGCGAATATTGGTTCCGAAATAGATAATGCGGAACCACTTCCATTAAACGATCCTTTTGTAGGGGACAGTTCTCTATCAGGAGGTAGCACCATGTTAACGAGTGATCCAAAAGAGGCACAAAATGAAATGAGTTTATATAAGTTTAAGTTAGTTGGAGTAATGTCCACTGCAAAAGATCAAGGATTTGTCTCTTTAATTAATGCTGGTGGAGACGTTATCACTATAAGAATGTTTGAGGAATTAAGTCCAGGAGTTAAATTAATTGCAGTGAATAATAAAGAAGCAGTGTTTGAGAAAAATAGCGAGTCTTTATTAGTAATCAATTTTAAAAATCAAATTTCGGAAAGAAGCTTTTAATTTATGAAATTCAAAAATAAAATATCATTAATTTTAATTCCTTTTTTATTTTTAATGTTGACTGGCTGTGCTGAAAAAATGGCCAAGAAGACTTTTAAACATAATACTCCACTTATTAAAACAGATGTTAAGCAACTTGGGAAAAAAGAGTTAGAAAAAAGTGCTGAAATGGGACCGATTCCAATTGAAGGAGATGTTGTAAAACTTAAAAAAAGAAAACAACTATCATCTGTTAAAGAAAGAAACTATCTATTAATTTCTGAGGAATTTGAAAATTTAAAACAAAATGTTTCATTTAAATTTCAAAATTTAGATTATAAAGAAGCAATGGCTTTAATGGCTGAGGTAGGTAAAATAAATATTTTAGTTGGTGAGGAAGTTGCCGGTGCAATAACTGCTGAACTAGACAATGTTCCATGGGATAAAGCATTTAATGCATTATTAGATTTAAAAAGCTATGCAGCAGACATCGATGTCGCCAGTAATATAATTAGAGTATCAACTCCATCAAATTTAACTTCTCAAGAAAGTTATAAATCAGCTAGAGCTTCAGCTGTAAAAAAGAAAGTAGAGCTAGAGGATTCTGTAGAGCCAATAATTTCAGAAATTTTTAGATTGTATTACATTTCACCTGCAGAAGCTAAAGCTACAATCACAGAACTTTTTACTACAGTAGGAACTGGTTCAAGTTTTATGCCAATACAAGTCACCGAAGAAAAAACTACAAGATCAATAATAGTTAGAGGAAAAGAAAAAGACTTAGACATTGTTGACAAAGTAATAAGAGAAATTGATAAAAGAACTAAGCAAGTCTTGATCGAAGCTTTTATTGTAGAAGCAACTTCAACTTTTGAGCAAGCATTAGGAAAAAAAATGGGTGCTGCATACACAAGAAATAGAGAGAGAATTGGTGGTACAATAGGTGGAAGTTCAGTCGGGGCAGCTGACGGCTCTGGAGCCGCATTGTCTGAAAGTACTGCTGCTTTTACCAACGCAGCTGGTGGAGATAATCTTTTTAGTTTCGGAACTGCTGGTGCAACGAGCGGTATAGGTATTTTGAGAAAAACTGGCTCAGCAGTGTTAAAATTAGAGTTAGATGCCTTGGAAACTCAAGGACTAGGAAAAACTGTTTCCAATCCTAAATTATTTACTTTAGACAATCAGACAGCAAGCATTAAACAAGGTGAACAAATACCTGTCTCGGGAGGTGACGGAGCAGATACGTTTGCTGATGCCGCTTTAAAACTTACGGTAACACCTAACATTATCGGTGATGGAAATGTAATGTTAACAATTGTGGTTAACAACGATACTCCTAATAGGTCTACACCAGGTACACCTGGAATAAATACAATGGAAATAAACACTAAATTATTAGTAGCAGATGGAGATATTGTAGTAATTGGTGGTATTAAGAAAAATAATGTGGCTAGTAGTAAACGGGGTGTTCCAGGTGCGAGTAAAGTGCCTGTGGTTGGAAATTTATTAAAAGGCACTTCAAAAGCTGATACAATGAATGAGCTATTAGTATTTATAGCTCCAAGGATTTTGTAATGTTAAAAATTAGTAGAGAAAGTGAAATTAATTTAGTTAACGTTTTAATTGATAACGATATCATTTCTGGAAAAGATTTAATTAATATCAAAAAAATAAGCACTGAAAGCAATAAATCCCAAATTGATGCAATTTTTGAATTAAAGTTAACTGATGAAAAGAAAATAATCGATTTATTAATAAAGGAACAAAATTTAGAAACCATTGATTTAAAAAAAGTTGAAATTACAGATGAAGTAAAAACGGTATTACCATCTAATTATATAAAAGTAAATTTTGTAGCACCATTTAAGATCGATGGAAAAACTTTACATATAGCAATTTCGGATAGTTCAAAACTTGGATTAATGAGAAATTTAAAAGCTATAACAAAAAAAAATATTGAACTCCATGCTGCTAAAGTTTCTGATATCTCAGAGTTTATAGAGAGATTAGCAAGTGAAACGGATGAAGTGACAATTGCATCAATACGAGACGAAAATAGAAAAAAAATAAAAACTTTTGAGTCTGATTTAGGAGAAGCAGGTGAAGTCTTGGAAAAAGCACCTGAAGAAGATATTGAAGCTATAGAGAATGAATCTGAGGTAATAAAATTTAGTACTGCAGTAGTAGCTGAAGCAATTAAAATGGGAGTGAGTGATATTCATATTGAGCCTTATAGATTTACTTCTAGAGTTAGATATCGATTAGATGGAATGTTGCAAGAACAAGAGCAATACAAACAATTCCTTCATGATAATTATGGTGCGGTAGT
>CABZTB010000014.1:0-5040 GCA_902528545.1 uncultured Pelagibacteraceae bacterium
AAAAAGCAAAGAAAAAAACCTACAAAAAAAATACTATCAAATAAAAAAATATAATAATAAATTAAAAAGTCACTGGTATGATCTTACACCACACAATATTGATTTACTAAAAACTCTTCATAAAAAAGAAATGATAAATTTCGTAAAAAAATATTTTAACTCAAAAGTTGTTTTTTCTGGAAGACCGGCAATTCATGTTCACGATAATGCAAATGATAAATTATTGGACGCGCATCAAGAAACAAACCAGTTTGCACGTGATACAATTGTATTATGGGTACCAATATACAATACTAATGAGAAAACCGGAGGTTTGTGTATATATAAAAATTCACATAAAAATGGTTACTTTAAACACTATCTTAAGCTTTCAGAAACAAACAAAAAACTGTGGACTAAACAATATACTCATATCAGATCCAGATATCTTGATAAATTTGAACAAAAAAAATTAAAAGTTAAAGCTGGAAATGCAATAATTTTCCTTTCGTCATTGGTACATAAGGGTTATGAAAATTCAGATAAGAACGCAGTGAGAATTACTATTACTGAAAGATTTAATCCTTTGAAAAGGATACCGTTTTTAAAAAAGAACAATGCCTCTATGAAAATACCTTATATGGGGGTTAACTTAAATAAAATTAAAATTTAATTTTGTACTTCTCTAAAATTTCTTTACCTTTTTTGTAAGAACTAAAATCTATTATGTCATCTGTTTCTAAAGTAATACCGAAAGATTCCTCTAAACCAGACATTAAAGTCATGTGGCCAATAGAATCCCATTCTGGAATTTCGTTATATTCTAATTTTTCTGAAAAAACTTTTTCGTCGATAGACAAGGATGATATAAAAGTTTTTTTATATAAATCTAAATTTGACATTACCTTAGTGCGTTAATAACATTTTTGACAATTTTGTCAGGTGATAAATTGTAATAATCTAACATATATTTATAACTTCCACTTTTTGCATATTTATCATCTACACCTAAATTAATTTGTTTTACTGAAATATTTTCCTTTACTTTTACCTCACTAATAGCACTTGCTAGTCCACCAATTATATTGTGCTCTTCTACACAAACATGTAATTTGTTTTTAGAGCAATCAATAATTGCTTTTTTATCAATCGGTTTAATAGTATGCATGTTAACCACTTTCGATTGAATCTTATGTTCTTTCTCTAAAATTTTTGATGCCTCTAAAACATTACTTAAAATTGCACCGCAGGAAAAAAAACATACATCTAAACCATCTCTCAAAACTTCCGCTTTACCAATTTCAAAATTATAGTCTTTATTATATATCTGTTTGATATTAGTACCCCCGGTTAAACGAATATAAACAGGCATATTTCCTTGAGATAAATAACTTTCAACAACTTTATTAAGTTCTAAACAGTCTGCTGGAACAACGATTTGAATATTGGGTATAGATCTTAAAACGCCTATTTCTTCTATGCTGCAATGAGTAAACCCAAGATTTCCCAAATTAAGTCCTGAAGCCAAACCTACTAATAATACTTTAGATTTCATATAACCAAGATTTACTTTGATTTGCTCACAACATCTCAATGTTTGAAAAGGTGCAAACGTTGTAGTTATTACTTTAAAATTTTCAGAACTTAGTCCTGTTGCAATCCCAATCAAATTTTGTTCTGAGATACCGACATCCAAATAATTTGATGAAAATTGCTTTCTGAATCTGTCTAAACCAGCTGATGTTGACACATCACAGGTTAATATCATCATATCAGGAAAATCTTTAACAAATTCTAAACAACTTAATCCAAAACTGGCCCTCATACCAATTGTGGACATCATTTTTAATTTTTTTTCATCAATTTTCATAATTCTTATTTAAACTTTCTAAAGCTTCTTCATAAGACTTTTTAGTTAAAACTGAATGATGCCATTCATTTTTATTTTCAAAAAAACTGATACCTTTGCCCTTTATTGTATTGGCTACTATTACATTTGGACCATTTAAATTTAAATTATTATCAATAGCTTTAAAGATCTCATTGTGGTCATGACCATTTATTTCTCTGGAAAAACAATTAAATGAATTCAATTTTTCACTCAAATTGTTCAAATTTAATATTTCTCCACAATTTCCAGTTTGTTGAAAATTGTTTTTGTCAACAAATATGACTATGTTATCTAGTTTAAAATGAGAAGCAGTCATTAATGCTTCCCAATTTGATCCTTCATTACATTCTCCGTCACCCATTATGACAAAAATTTTGTTATTTATTTTTTTTTTTTTGTAGGCAATGCCCAAACCTACAGCTATGGATAACCCCATCCCTAATGAACCTGTTGAAAATTCAATACCTTTATTTAAATTTTTCACTGGATGTCCTGCCAAATCGGAATTGTCTTTTTCGAAACTCATCAAATCATTATCAGACAAAACACCAATCTGATTTAAAGCCGCATAATATGCAAGACAAGCATGTCCTTTACTTAAAATAAATCTATCTCTTTCTTCCCAGGTTGTTTTGTTTTTGTCATATTTCAAAAAATCAGAAAAAATTACAGATATGATATCAGATGAAGACAAAGCACCACCTATATGGGCACTTGCTGATCCTGCATTAAATGACATTTCAAGAATTTTTTTTCTAACATTTAGAGAAAATTCAGAAGTTTTTTTTAAATTAAAAGTTTTTTTCAAATTACCTACCTCCATCAATTGTTATCAGTTGACCATTAATATATGAGGATTTGTCACTTGCTAAAAATGCTATTACATTTGCAATCTCACTAGTTTTTGCAATCCTTTTTAGAGCGACTTTATTTAAATATTCATCAATAGCATCATCTTTAGTGAAATTTTTAGCCATTTTTGTATCTGTCAATCCGGGTAATACTGCGTTAACTCTTAAATTTTTAACTCCCATTTCTTTAGAAATTGTCTTTGTCAAACTATTTAAAGCTGCTTTTGATGCTGAATACGCAGATCTACCAACGGGATTTTCATTTGCTGAGTTAGAGGAAACAAATACTATGCTACCTTTTTTTGATTTATTCAATAGTTTTAGATAAATTTGTGTTAATAAAAATTGAGAAAAAAAATTTATTTCAAAAATATTTCTTAATGACTTAAGTGATGTCATCTGAAATAAAGAATTAGTAACAGTTCCAGCATTATTTACCAATATATCAATACTAGTGTTATCTTTTTTGATTAAATCAAATGAACTTTTTATTGTCTCTTCTTTCTCAAGATCAAGATATATGATACTTATTTTGTTATTATTTTTTTTTTTTAAATTTTCAGTAAATTCTATAAATTCTTTATCTTCAATATTTCTAACTAATGCGTATATATTTGAACCTTCATTGGAGAACTTCTCAAGAATTTTTTTTCCTATATCTCCTGATGCTCCACTAACAACAGCAACCTTATCTTTTAATAACATTTAATCTTGGTAATCTTCTTTACTAAAAATATCTTTTGCTAAAGCAGGTTTGAAAATTGTTTGACCACTCTTAGTCATAAATTTACGGATAAATTCTTTATCCTCACCCGCTAAACATAGATTACTATGATTTCTAAAATACTTTATACTAAAACCATGATCAATAATTTCCTTGAGTGATTGCTCAAAAATATTTCCTATTTTAATATGAACATAAGGACAAACTAAAACATCTCCTATTGGTGTTACATACACTCTATTAACAGTCGTGCAGCCTAAAATTTTCTCATGATTTCTATCGAATGGATTCCAGATATTTCTAACTAAATTTTTATATTCTTTTCTTATTTTTCTTAGGTATTCTCTGTCTTTGTCATCACATATAATATCTTCTGCATTTTGCCACATACCAGACGGCACAGCAACATTTAGTAAAGTTTTGTATCTTTTTTGTTTTGAATAATCCAACAATTCTTTGAAATGTTGTGTATTAGCGTTATAGTGCCCAACAGTAATGTTAAGATAGGGATCCATCCCAGCATTTTTGACATGCTCTAAGGCAGCTATAGCTCTTTTCCATGACTCCTTTCGACCTCGAATTTCGTCATGGATTTTTTCATCCATACTATCGATGCTCACTGATACTCTACTAACTTTATATTCGGCTAATCTTTTTGCCATAGACTCATCTAAGTAGTACCCATTAGTTGTTAAATACATGTAAAATCTCTCTGGTCTTATTGCCTCAAGAACCTGAAACAATTTTTTTGGCTGAAGCAAAAGTTCACCTCCTTGCAAATCAAATTCAAAATACCCCAATTCATCTGCTTCATCAGCTAATTTTCGTATTGCACCTATATCAAGATATTCTTTTACATGATCTCCTTTAGGAGAATTTGTAAAACAATATTTACATCTTAAATTACACGCGTTGTTAAAATTTAAATCTATGCCTCTAGTTTTAGTTCCTACTTTTCCATCATTTTTATTTACATAATCGTAAAAATCTCTTAATTTTTTTACTAATCTTGGTTTATTTAGTAATGATGAGGCAATCGGCATAAATTTATTCTAAATATATTTTTTTATTTCATTTGGTAACACTAAAGAAAACTCAGCTTTTACAGCAAGTTCATTGTCAACTTTACCTTCTGCCCTAGATTTTGCAATACCTCTATTGAAATTTTCTATTTTAGCATTTATTTCTAATCTCTTACCTGGGGTTATTTTTTTTAAAAACCTTACTTTATCTAAAGAGCTAACATACATAATTTTTCCGTTATTTTCTGGTTTTGCTAAAATTGCTAAAGACGCTGTTTGAAACAAACACTCAATTTGTAGAACTCCTGGCACATTTGGGTCGGACGGCCAATGAACTTTGAAAAACCATTCATCTTTATCAAAATCTTTATAACCTTTAACACTCTCTCCTATAACAATTTCCTCAGCATAATCAATCATTAAAAAAGGATCTCTGTTTTGCTGAAACTCTAAAATTTTATTCTTATCAATATTCTTAATTATTTCATCTTCCATTATCTCAAACTTATTGTCCTTGTCATGCTATTAAATAATTCATATCCATCCCAATTAAATTCAATCGAAAGAGCTTGT
>CABZTB010000015.1:0-4719 GCA_902528545.1 uncultured Pelagibacteraceae bacterium
TAAAATCATTATCACATAATAGATTAGCTTCAATTTTAGTTCCTTTATATTTTTTTAAAAAAATATTAATTAAATGTGTCTTCCCGGAAAATTTTTCTCCACTAATATTGAGAAAATTTTTTTCCCATTTAGGCCATTTGTTTAATAAATCAAATATTTGTTTATTACTTTTTGATACATAAAAATCATCTTCTTTAAAATTACCATCATAATTAAATTTTATAATTTCTTGATCTATATCTTTCATTGTAAAATCCATGTCCTATTCTGAGTGTTAAAAACAAAATTTTTATCTTTCATTAATTTTAAAAATATATTTGGGGTACCATTAAAAATAATTTGATAATAGATATGGTTTTTATCAAATTTTAAAACAAAATAATCATATACTAAATTTATTTCATTTAATATTTTTTCAAAATTTGAAACTTTCAAATTATCATCAGAATCTAATTTGACAAATATTGGTAGTTTTATTGAGGTATTAACTCTATTGAAAATTTTCCAGTGATCTTCATAAGTTATCTTTAATTTATTTATTAAATTTATAATATCGTCTTCATCATCGAAATTTATGTCAGAAAATGAAAGGTTTTTTAAAACTACTTTGTCCTCGATTGTTATCCTTGATAAAATTCTTACATTATTATCATTTTTAAAAACTAAAGTTACAATTGAGTCATCTAAGTTATATTTCTTAGTAATCTCTTCAAAATTATATTCTTCAATTGTGTCGTAATTTTTTTTTATGAGATTTAAATCTTCTAGATCTTCGGTTGGCAAAAGATACTCAAGAAGATATGATTTTTTATTATACTTATTCCAATTATTAAAAAAGTTATTTTCTGAAAAGGCTATTAAATTGTCATTTTTTTCCTCTATTATAATTGGAAACAATAAAAATTTTTTTCTATTCGGAACTGATGGAAATACATTTTTATTTTCTAAGTAATTGAAAATTTTTTTTTTATTAAAAGCGACACCCAAATTTACATAATAAGTCTCATCAATAAACTTTTCCTCTTTTACAGAAAAGGACTCGATCATTCCTTTTATCTCAGCTAATTTTATTCCTTTAATTATTTTTTGATCTGAAGAAACTGTGATAGTTGAGATTAATCTAGAAAAAGCTTTAATAAAACCATCATCTATAACCTTATTTTTATCAAAATTTATTTCAAACGGCTTCGAAATTTCAATATTATTTACATCAAAAGATTTTGCCTCAACTTTATCTGTGGAAAAAAAAAATATATTTAAAGATAGAAATGCAAAAAAAATATATAAAAAATGTGAAAAATTTTTAAATCTAATTATCATACTTTATAATAATGAATAAAAATCTATTAACATACAAAAAAAGTGGAGTTGATATTAAGGCTGCAGATAAATTTATAAAATTCATATCTTCAATTTCATCAAAAAAAAAGGGCAAAAAAAAGTTTAGTAATATAGGTGGTTTTGGTTCTATAACAAACATTCCCAACAATTTAAAAAATCCAAAAATTGTTGCATGCACTGATGGGGTTGGTACTAAAATAGAGATAGCAAATCTATTAAAAAAATTTGATACTATTGGTATCGATTTAGTTGCGATGAGTGTAAATGATTTGATAGTTCAAGGCGCAACCCCTTTTTTTTTCTTAGATTATATTTCGATAAACAAAATTGATTTACCGAAACTAAAATCAATCATTAAAGGAATTGTTAAAGGGTGTAATATATCTGGTTGTGATTTAGTTGGTGGTGAAACAGCTGAAATGCCCGGTACATATGAAAAAAATAAATTTGATATTGCCGGTTTTGCAGTCGGATTAGTTGAACAAAAAAAAATTTTAGACAAAAAAGATGTCAAAGAAAATAATCTTATTTTAGCAATTCCATCAAGTGGTTTACATTCAAATGGTTACTCATTAGTTAGAAATATTATTAAAAGAAAAAATATAATAATTAATAAAAATATTTTTTTAAAAAAAGAGTTACTAAAACCAACAAAGATTTATGTTAAAGAAATTTTAGGTCTCATTAATAAGAAACTAATAAATGGTTGTGCAAATATTACAGGTGGAGGCATACCAGACAATATCATAAGAGTTATTCCAAATAATCTTTGTGCGGAAATTGATTTAAAAAAGATTAAACCTCTTAAAATCTTTAAATGGTTAAAAAAAAATGATGTAAATGACCTCGAAATGTTAAAAACTTTTAATTGTGGCGTTGGTTTTTGTCTGATTATAAATCCAAGAAATTTAAAAAAAATCAATAAATATTTTTCTAAAAATTATAAACCTTATGTGATTGGCAAAATATCAAAAAAAACAAAAAAAATAAAATTGAATGGTAAAATCAATTGGTCCTAAAAAAATAAGAACTGCGGTTTTTATTTCTGGAACAGGAAGTAACTTAAAAAATTTAATTAAATTTTCTTTAAAAAAAGTGTCTCCAATTGAAGTAAATTTAATTGTTTCGAATAATGTAAAAGCAAAAGGACTTAAATTTGCTAAGCTGTATAAGATTAAAAAAAAAGTTTATAATTATGATAAAAAAAAAATCTCAGAAAAAAAAATATTAAAAGATCTAAAGTCAAACAACATTAAACTAATATGTCTTGCGGGGTTTATGAAAATTTTATCCAAAGATTTTATAAGGAAGTTTAAAGGAAAAATTTTGAATATACATCCTTCTTTATTACCAAAATACAAAGGATTAAACACACACCATAGAGCAATTCAAAATAAAGAAAAATACTCAGGATGTACAGTACATCTAGTAAATTCAAAACTTGACTCAGGAAAAATAATTCTTCAAAAAAAAGTTAAATTATCAAAAAAAGAAACACCCTCATCTCTTCAAAAGAAAATATTAAAACATGAACATATTTTATATCCAAGAGCTATAAACAAGATATTTGTTAGTCTTTAAAGAAAAAATCAATTTCAATTTTTGCATTTTCAACACTATCAGAACCATGCACTGAATTTTTATCTATTGAAATTCCATATTTTTTCCTAATTGTTCCTTCCTCAGCATCATTAGGGTTAGTTGCTCCCATTAATTTTCTATTATCAGCCACAGCATTTTCTTTCTCAAGTATCATTGCAATTATTGGACCTGATGAAAGATATGAACATAAGTCATTATAAAATGGTTTTGTCTCATGAACTTTATAAAATTTTTCAGCTTCTGATTTTTCTATCTGGATTTTTTTTTCTTTAATTATATTAAATCCGTTTTTTATAAACATTTGTTTAATTTCATTGTCTAGGATTCTTTCTACTGCATCTGGTTTAATAATTGATAAAGTTTGTTCAATATTACTCATAATAATCTTCAATTAATTGATTTAATAACCTAACTCCAAAACCAGTTGCACCCTCAGAATTAAGAGCACCTCCATATTTTGAAAATGCCATTCCAGCAATATCTAAGTGCGCCCAAGGAGTTTTATTTAGGATAAATCTCTGTAAAAATTGTGCTGCAGTAGTTGAGCCAGCACCTCCAACATAATTAATATTTTGCATATCAGCATTTTTGGAATTTATTAATTTATCATAATTTTTATCAAGTGGCATTCTCCATACTCTCTCTCCAACTTTTTGACCTGCATCAAATAGATGTTTCGACAACTTATCATTATTTGAAAACATTCCTGCAAATTCAGAACCTAAAGAAACTATAATTGCTCCTGTTAAAGTCGCTAAATCAACAATAAATTGGGGTTTATATTTTTTCTCTGTATATGTGAGTGCATCAGCTAAAACTAATCTTCCTTCAGCGTCAGTATTTAAAACTTCAATTGTTTTTCCACTATAAGATTTTACTATATCACCAGGTCTTTGAGCATTACCACCTGGCATATTTTCAACAAGACCTACAACTCCAATTGCATTAATTTTGGCTTTCCTTAAAGCAAGATTTTTCATTAAACCTACAACAACCGCAGAACCAGCCATATCATAAGTCATATCTTCCATAAATTTTGCAGGCTTGAGAGAAATACCACCGGTATCAAAACAAACTCCTTTTCCAACAAATGCTAAAGGTTTCTTTTTTGCTCTTACACCTTTCCACTCTAAAGTAACAAGATAAGACCCTCTTATACTACCTTGTCCTACACCCAGAAGTGCATTCATACCAAGCTTTTTTAATTTCTTTTTATCAAATACGTTTACTTTAAGACCAAATTTTCTAAGTTTTAATAATCTTTTTGCATATTCATCTGGATGAAGAATATTTCCTGGTTCTGAAACGAGATCTTTTGTTAAATTTGTTCCTTCAATTAGAGATCTGTATTTCTTATTCTTATTAAATTGGAAATTTTTATTTTTGTTTAAGACCTCTATATCGAATTTTTTTTCTTTACTTTTGGATTTATATTTATTGAATTCGTATGATTTTAATTGAAGGCCTTGTGCAAACTGATCAAAAAAGAATTTATTTTTAGGAAAAGTGTTCCTTATATTTTGCTCATAAAAAGTTGTTTTTAAATATAAATTTGTTTTTAAATACACATAAAATTCAGCACCAATTTTTTCAATGTCAAATGGAGATTGATTATCTTTAATTTTTACCAAAATAACTTTTTGCGAAGCATTTATATCTAATGATAAAAAATTCTTATCACCTAATTCATTTGAGCTAAGTGATTGATTTATAAAACTAGAAAATTTAGATATTGGAAGTTTGCTGAGTTCATTTATCTTAAAATTTTTATTAGTA
>CABZTB010000016.1:0-4501 GCA_902528545.1 uncultured Pelagibacteraceae bacterium
TTTGATAATTGCTGGATCAGACTCATCTGGTGGGGCTGGTATACAGGCAGATATCAAAACTGTCACCAGTCTTGGCTCTTATGCAATGACTGCTATCACAGCAGTGACTGTTCAAAATACAACGGGTGTCAAATCAGTTGTCTCAATACCAACTAATGAAGTAAAAAATCAGATTATTTATTCATCAAGAGATATAAGACCTGATGCTATTAAAATAGGTATGCTTCACTCTACTGAAGTTGTCGAAAAAGTAGCTCATGCTTTGAAAATATTAAAAGTAAAAAAAATTGTTTTAGACCCTGTAATGGTTGCAAAGGGTGGTACTAAATTAATTGATAGTAAAGCAACACAAACTTTGAAAAAAAAGCTATTAAAAAATGTCCTTTTGATCACACCGAACATTCCAGAAGCAGAAATTTTAGCAGAGACTAGTATTAAAAACAAAGAGGATATGATTTTTGCAGCAAATAAATTGATAGATTTAGGAGCTAAAAATGTATTGTTAAAGGGTGGCCATTTAAAATCAAAAAAAGTAATAGATTTATATCTAAGCAAATCTGACTTAAGAGTTTTTACAAGTTTTAGGCATAGAACAAAAAATACTCATGGTACAGGATGTACATTATCTAGTGCGATAGCAACTTTTCTTTCATGTGGAAAAAGTATTAAGAGTGCTTGTGCGCTTGGAATTAAATATGTAAATTCTGCGATACTGACAAATCCAAACTATGGAAAAGGACATGGTCCCATAAATCATGTTAATTCAATGAAAATAAAACAAAAATTTAATTAATGAAAAATATTGTTGTCGTTGGTTCTCAATGGGGAGACGAAGGGAAAGGCAAGATAGTTGATTGGTTATCTGAGCAAGCTGATGTTGTAGTTAGATTTCAAGGTGGTCACAACGCGGGCCATACTCTTGTAATAAATGGTGTAACTTATAAACTTCGACTACTTCCATCCGGAATTGTAAGAAAAAATAAAATATCAATAATTGGAAATGGAGTTGTTGTTGACCCCTGGGCATTATTAGACGAAATTGAGGAAATTAAATCAAAAGGAGTTAAGGTCGACACTGATAATTTTATAATTTCAGAGTCCGCAAATTTAATTTTACCTTTTCATAGAGAAATGGATGAAATCCGTGAAGATAGTGCGGGTAAAGAAAAAATTGGAACAACCAGAAGAGGTATCGGACCAGCATATGAAGATAAAGTTGGTAGACGATCAATAAGAGTAATGGACTTGAGATCTGAAAAAAATCTAGATCAAAGGTTAGAGTCAGTTCTTTTACATCATAATGCAATTAGAAAAGGCTTAGGTAAAAAAATCTATGAGAAAGATCAATTAAAAAAAAGATTTATTAAAAATTGCCCCCAAAATCTTGAAATTTTCAAAACCAGTTTGGTTGAAACTTGATGAATTCAAAAAACAGAAAAAAAGAATATTATTTGAGGGAGCTCAGGGCATATTACTAGATGTTGATCATGGTACATATCCATTTGTGACATCCTCAAATACTGTCGCGTCAAGCGCCGCTACTGGTACAGGGTGTGGACTTAATACAATTAATTATGTTTTAGGAATCACTAAAGCATATACGACTAGGGTTGGAGAAGGTCCATTTCCGACAGAATTAAAAGATGATATTGGCGAACTTTTAGGAATAAGAGGAAAAGAATTTGGAACAGTTACAAGTCGAAAAAGAAGATGTGGGTGGTTTGATGGTGTTTTAGTGAGACAAACTATTAAAGTCTCAGGGATTGATGGTATAGCACTCACAAAGCTGGATGTTTTAGATGAATTAGATGAAATAAAGATGTGCGTTGAATATGAATTAGATGGAAAAAAAATTAATTATTTACCAGCAGCAGTAGAGGATCAAATTAAAATAAAACCAATTTATAAAACTTTTGATGGCTGGAAAAAATCAACTAGTGGTATTAAGAATATAGATGATCTTCCAGAAAATGCTAAAAATTATATCAAAGAAGTTGAGAATTTTATTGAGACAAAAATATCAAGTATTTCAACCAGCCCAGAACGTGATGATACGATATTAATCGAAAATCCTTTTGAGATTTAATTTACAGGTAATAAGTTTTTTGACTTTGCGAGTAAAAGCATATGCTTTTGTAATTTTTCAAAAGCTTTGTTTTCAATTTGTCTTACCCTTTCTCTACTGATTTTATATTTTTTACTTAGGTCTTCCAATGTAGTTGGATTATCATTCAATCTTCTAGAATATAAAATTTCTCTCTCTCTTTCGTTTAGGACTTGAATTGAGTTTTTTAATAATTCTTTTCTTTGTTCCATTTCCTCTTGATGAGCAAATTTTAAGTCATGATCTAATTCTTTGTCAACCAACCAGTCTTGCCACTCATCACCATCTTCACCAACTTGTGCATTAAGTGAGAATTCTTTTCCCGATAATCTTCGATTCATCGAAATCACCTCATCTTTACTAACATCAAGTTTGTTAGCTATTTCATTAACATGTTCATTTTTTAAATCTCCCTCTGTTTGAGGAGCTATTTGGTTTTTTAATTTTTTAAGATTAAAAAATAATTTTTTTTGTGCAGTTGTTGTACCAATCTTGACTAAACTCCACGATCTTAAAATATATTCTTGTATTGAAGCTTTTATCCACCACATCGCGTATGTGGCTAATCTAAAACCTTTTTCAGGTTCAAATTTTTTTACCGCTTGCATTAAACCAATATTCCCTTCAGAAATCATTTCATTTACTGGTAATCCATATCCTTTATATCCCATTGCAATTTTGGCAACTAATCTTAAATGACTCGTCACTAATTTTTCTGCTGCTTTGATATTACCAGTTGTTTTCCAATTTTTTGCCAACATATATTCTTCCTCTGCATCAAGCATAGGAAATTTTTTAATCTGTTCCAAATATGCAGATAGACCACCTTCATTACTTAAAATGGGCAAGTTATTATTTATTGTTGTATTCATAATGAGTTTATCTAATTAATTATTTATATTTTTCAATGATTTATTTATTAGTATTTCTTAGTATTTTTAAAATATTCTCAAGTTCCAAAGGTAAATTTGAGTTGAAAGTCATTTCTTTGCTTTTCGTGGGGTGAATGAAGCCTAGAGTCTTAGCATGAAGAAATTGTCTATTAAGACTATTTAAATATTGCTCTATCAACGGATTAATGTTTTTAATTTTCTTAAACTTTTTTTTATATTTATCATCACCAACAATACTATTTCCTAAAAAATTCATGTGAACTCTAATTTGATGGGTTCTACCCGTTTCTAGTTTGCATTCTACTAAACTTAAAGTTGGTGTGTGTTTATTTTCAAAAATTTCAATAGTTCTATAATTGGTTATTGCTTTTTTTCCTTTAGTTCGACTAACTGCCATCATTTGTCTATTCTTTGAACTTCGTGTTATTAAAGTTTCAATTTTACCCTTAGAAGGTCTTACTTTTCCCCATATTAATAATTGATAAACTCTTGTTATAGAGTGTTTATTAAACTGATTAGATAAGTTTTCATGTGATAGATTATTTTTTGCTATGACTACTAAACCTGATGTATTTTTGTCTATCCTATGTACTATTCCCGGTCTAAGTTCATCACCAATATTCGAAAGAGAGTCTTTATCGTAATCTACTAATGCATTTACAATTGTATTGTCAAAATTTCCAGCTCCTGGATGCATCACAATACCTGCTGGTTTGTTTAGCACTATTATATCTTTATCCTCATGAACAATATCTAATTTGAATTTAAATGGTTTCAGCGAAGCTTTTTTAGGCTCTGGAATTATTAATTCAATAGCATCGTCTTTTAAGACCTTCTTAGCAGGATCTAAAATAACTTTTTCATTAATCTTAAGTTTCTTTCCTAAAATTAAGTTTTTTATTCTAGTTCTACTTATCTCACTTTCCTTACTATTAATAAAAACATCAACACGCATATTTTTATTACTTTCTTTTACAATCAAATTTATTTTTTTTTTCATAAAATGATATATTACTATTATATGCGCTTGTAGCTCAACTGGATAGAGCGCCTGACTTCGGATCAGGAGGTTCTGGGTTCGACTCCTAGCAGGCGCACCAATTATTCACCCATATTAATTAATGTTCCTTTAATTCGAGCTCTCAAAAAAGATAAATAAAATAGAATTATTCCGATGATTAAATAGATCAGGTTTAATAAATATGCTTGTTTTAAGTTTGTATAATCTATTGAACCATTTAAAAGTATGTTTCTGGTCTCATCGAAAATATAAACAAGTGGTAAACCTTTTGCTATGACTTGAAATAATTCTGGTAGAATTTCTATTGGATAATATATGCATCCTAAAGGAGCTAGCAAAAATAGGGATGACCAAGCAATATTTTCAAAAGATGGACCAAATCTAATTAGTCCTGAACTCACAAACAATCCAAGTGTTATTCCAAAAAGATATAAACTAAGAAATAGGAATAAAAGTGGTAATCCTAATTTTAAAATTGATACA
>CABZTB010000017.1:0-4242 GCA_902528545.1 uncultured Pelagibacteraceae bacterium
TATTCATGATGATTTACCATGTATGGATAATGATTCAATAAGACGAGGTAAGCCCTCTACTCATATCAAATTTGGAGAGTCTACAGCTGTTCTTGCTGGAAACTCACTCTTAACTATGGCATTCGAAATTTTGAGTCATAAAGATTTGAATATCAATGAAAAAACAAAAATTAGATTAATTAATAAAATTTCTGAGAGTTCTGGACATCTTGGGATCGCTGGTGGTCAATATTTAGATCTGAGCTATGAGCGTAAGAAAATTTCAGAAAAAAAAATAATTGAAATGGAAATAAAAAAAACTGGAAAACTATTTAGTTTTTGTTGTGCAGCTCCATTAATATTAAAGAACAAAAGTAAAAAAGATATTCAAAAGTTTGAAAATATTGGAGCTGATATAGGTTTACTATTTCAGGTTGCTGATGATTTAATTGATTTTAATGGAAACATTTTAGCTGCAGGAAAAAAAACTGGAAAAGATAAGAAAAAAGGTAAAGCAACTCTTATTAGTTTACTGGGAGATAAAAATACTATTAAATATGCCAAAAAGCTAATTTTAAAAATAAATATTAAGTTAAAAAAATATGGAACCAAATCTAAGAATTTAACCGAAACCTTAAATTATATTTTAAATAGAAATAAATGAAAAAAAATTACGAATTTTTAGATCAGATTAATTTTCCATCAGACTTAAAAAAAGTTCCTGAAACAAAACTGCAAAAGGTTGCTGATGAATTAAGAGAGGAAATGATCGATGCAGTATCAGTTACTGGAGGACATTTGGGTGCTAGTTTAGGTGTTGTAGAATTAAGCGTTGCACTACATTATATTTTTAATACACCAAGTGATAAATTAATCTGGGATGTAGGACACCAATGTTATCCACACAAAATTTTAACAGGAAGAAAAGATAAAATAAGAACACTTCGGCAAGGAGGGGGTCTGTCGGGATTTACAAAGCGTTCAGAAAGTGAATATGATCCTTTTGGAGCTGCTCATAGCTCCACCTCAATTTCATCAGCTTTGGGAATTGCTGAGGCAAATAAATTATCAAAAAAATCAGAAAATGTAATAGCAGTGATTGGTGATGGTGCAATAAGTGCAGGCATGGCTTATGAGGCCATGAATAATGCAGGTGCCTCAAAGACCAAAATGATTGTGATATTAAATGATAACGACATGTCAATTGCGAGGCCTGTTGGAGCAATGGGAACATATTTAGCTAAAATTTTTTCTGGTAAAATTTATTTTAGTTTAAGAGAAACTATAAAATTGATTACATCAGCATTTTCAAAAAGATTTAGTGCAAAAGCGGGTAAAGCCGAAGATTTATTAAGATCAGCTGTAACTGGTGGAACTTTATTTAGTTCATTAGGTTTCTATTATATTGGTCCTATAGATGGTCATGACCTTTCTTCATTGATTCCAATCTTAAGAAATGCAAGAGACTCAAAACACAAAGGTCCTATATTAATTCATATAAAAACAAAAAAAGGCAAAGGGTATTCTTTTGCTGAAGAAGCAAAAGATCATTATCATGGGGTATCCAAATTTAATGTAAAGACTGGAGAGCAGGAAAAAAGTTCCAGTAAAGTACCGTCATACACTAAAGTTTTTGCTGATACTCTGATACAACACGCAAAAAAAGATAGTAAAATAATTGCAATAACAGCAGCTATGCCAGATGGGACTGGATTAAGCAATTTTAGAAAAGAATTTCCAGATAGAACTTATGACGTTGGTATTGCTGAACAACACGCTGTTACGTTTGCAGCTGGTTTAGCGACTGAGAATTATAAACCTTATGCAGCAATTTACTCAACATTTCTCCAGAGAGCATATGACCAAGTCGTTCATGATGTTGCAATACAGAGTTTACCTGTAAGATTTGCAATAGATAGAGCAGGATTAGTTGGAGCTGATGGACCTACACACGCAGGTAGTTTTGACACAACTTATTTAGCAACACTACCAAATTTTATTGTAATGGCTGCAAGTGATGAGGCTGAGTTGGTTAGAATGATTAACACTTCTACAGAAATTAATGATAGACCCTGTGCATTCAGGTATCCAAGAGGGACTGGTATTGGATCAATATTGCCATCAATTAATGAAAAGATAGAGATTGGAAAATCAAGAATTATTCAAGAGGGAAAAAAGTTAGCCTTAATCAACTTTGGTGCGAGATTAAGTGAAACTTTAAAAGCATCAGAAAATTTGAAAAAAAAAGGTATTAATATTACAATAGTGGATGCAAGATTTGCCAAGCCGTTGGATGAAAATTTGATATGGCAATTAGCAACAACACACGAGGCAATTGTAACTATTGAGGAGGGATCAATTGGTGGGTTTGGTTCCCATGTAATTGATTTTCTATCAAAAAAAGGATTAATGGACTCAAATTTAAAATTTAGATCAATGAAACTTCCAGATATTTTTATTGATCAAGACAAACCTGAAAATATGTATAAACTTGCAAATTTAGATAGCATTTCTATTGAAGAACAAATTTTAGATGTGTTAAATTCAAATATTATCTTACAAAAACAAAAATAAAGTGATTATCCACATTGAGCTTGATTCAATAAATAATGATCAAGTAAAACGCATGATAGCATAGCTTCACCCACTGGAACTGCTCTAATTCCAACACACGGATCATGTCTTCCCTTAACAGATATACTAGTATTTTTTCCAAATTTATTAATTGTCTTTCTGCTCTTTAAAATTGATGATGTAGGCTTTACAGCAAACGAAACAATTATTTGTTGACCAGAAGAGATGCCACCAAGAATTCCACCTGCATTATTTGAGTTAAACTTTAATTTATTTTTTGATTTTGAAATTTCATCTGAATTTTCTTCTCCAGACAATTGAGCGGAATTCATTCCAGAACCAATATTAACACCTTTTACAGCATTAATACTCATCATTGCAGATGCAATATCAGAGTCTAGTTTTGAGTAAATTGGTGCCCCCAGTCCAGCAGGAATACCATTAGCTCTTATTTCAATTATAGCACCACAAGATGAACCTGCCTTTCTAATACTTAAAAGATATTTTTCCCATATTTTAAGCATAGATTTATCAGGACAAAAAAAAGGATTTTTATAAATTATCTTATCATCCCACTTGTTTGTATCGCATCCAAGAATTCCAAGTTGTGTAACTGCACCAGAAATTTTAAATTTTTTACCTAATTTTTTTTCCAAAACTTTTTTTGCTACTGCTCCTGCTGCAACTCTAGAAGCGGTCTCTCGCGCAGAAGACCTTCCACCACCTCTATAATCTCTTATTCCATACTTTTTAAAGTAGGTATAATCAGCATGACCTGGTCTGAATTTATCTTTAATATCACTATAATCTTTTGAGCGCATATCCTCGTTATAAATTATTAAAGAGATTGGAGTTCCGGTTGTTTTACCTTCAAAGACTCCTGAGAGTATCTCTACTTTATCACTCTCTTTTCTTTGAGTAGTAAATTTAGATTGACCAGGTTTTCTTTTGTTGAGTTCTATCTGAATATCTCGCTCATTGAGGTTTATTAATGGTGGACAACCATCTATTATACAACCAATTGCAGGACCATGAGATTCTCCCCATGTAGTGAATCGAAAAACCTTTCCAAAAGTATTAAATGACATTATTTATATTGTATAGATTATTTTGTTAAAATTATGAATGAAAAAAACTCACTAGGGCTTAATAAGTGCTTTCTGGATTTAGATGATCCTTTTAAATTATTTGAAAGTTGGTACGAAGAGGCAAAAAAGAATGAAATTAATGATCCAAATGCTTTAGCACTTGGAACTGCAACAAAACAAGGCGTTCCATCAGTAAGGATGGTGCTTCTTAAAGATTACGATAAAAATGGATTTGTTTTTTATACAAATCTTAATAGTCAGAAAGGAAACGAAATAAAAGAAAACCCCAATGCAACAATGTGTTTTCATTGGAAAAGTTTGCTTAGGCAAATTAGAATTGTAGGCACTTTAAGCCAAGTAGAGGATGAGGTAGCTGATAATTATTTTAATTCTAGAGCTTATGAAAGTAGAATTGGGGCTTGGGCATCAAAACAAAGTAGTGAATTAGTCAATAGGGAAGAATTAAAAAAATCACTAGAAAAATTTAAAAATAAATACCAAGATCAAAATAATGTTCCAAGACCAAATCATTGGTCGGGCTGGAATTTAAAACCTACCAGCATAGAATTTTGGTTAGATGGAGATAATAGAATACACGAAA
>CABZTB010000018.1:0-3618 GCA_902528545.1 uncultured Pelagibacteraceae bacterium
GAAGAAAAAAATGAGTCAAATTTTTCAAAACACCTAGCTAGTTTTGCAGATTTGTTTGTAAATGATGCTTTTTCTTGCTCACACAGAACACATGCTTCGGTATGCAAAATTACAGAATTTCTACCATCATTTGCTGGATTGCAATTTATGACTGAATTAAATGCTTTAAAAAAAATTACTATTGAAATCAAAAAGCCAATCACTTGTATTATCGGTGGATCAAAAATTTCTACAAAAATAGATATAATTAAAAATTTAATACCTAAATTTAACAATATAATCTTTGTAGGAGGTATGGCTAACAATATTCTAAGCTTCAAAGGTAATAGAGTCGGAAAATCAATTACTGAAGAAAATTGTGAAAATATAATAAAAGAAATTTTTGAAATTTCAAAAAATACACTTTGTGAAATTACTTATCCAGAAGATGTCTTAATAGGCAAAAGTGTAGATGACGATGCTCAGATAAAGGATCTTAATGACATAGCGGATGATGATTTAATCTTAGACGTGGGACCTAAAACATTAAGAAGAATAAAGAATATAATTGAAAATAGCAAAACGATTTTTTGGAATGGTCCTGCTGGTTATTTTGAGAATCCAAATTTTGCAAAAGGTAGCATTGAAATTGCAAAAACAATTATTAAAAAAAATAAAGATAACTCAATTTATTCTGTAGTCGGTGGTGGAGATACTGTGGCGGTTGTTAATCAATTAAATGCAATTAAAGATTTTAATTTTGTTTCAACTGCTGGTGGTGCTTTTTTAGAATATCTTGAAGGAAAAGAACTTCCTGGTATAAAAGCCCTAAACTGAAATGTCAGAACTAAATAATACAGCATTAAAAATTTTAAAAAATGGCAAAGGAATTTTAGCTGCAGATGAAAGCACTGCAACAATGACTAAAAGATTGGACAGTGTAAATGTCCCCTCAACCCCAGAAAATAGATTATTGTTTAGAGAAACACTTTTTAGCTCATCATCAATGAAAGATTGTATTGGAGGTGTAATTCTTTACGATGAAACAATTAAACAAAAATCATCGAAAAAAAATACAATTCCAGAATTAATATCGAATTCAGGCTCATTGCCAGGTATCAAAGTAGACACAGGAGCAAAAATTTTAGCTGGTTCCCCAGACGAAAAAATTACTGAGGGTCTTGATGGATTAAGGGAAAGATTAAAAGAATATTACAAATTAGGTGCAAAATTTACTAAATGGAGAGGTGTTTATAATATAACTAAAAATTATCCAAGCAAACTCTCAATGCACTCTAATGCACATGCATTAGCGAGATATTCTGCTTTAGTTCAAGAGTGCAATATGGTTCCAATAGTTGAGCCTGAGGTTTTAATGGATGGTGATCATTCTGCTAAGGAGTGTTTAGAAAAAACTTCTGAAGTTATAAAAAAATGCTTTGAAGAATTAATAATACACAAAGTGGATTTGCAAGGAATAATACTTAAACCTAATATGATTTTAGCTGGAAATAAATCTAAAGAAAAAATTACTAATGAGGAAGTGGCGAAATTAACTTTAGAATGTTTAAAATCCTCAGTGCCTTTAGAGGTTCCAGGTATAGCCTTTCTATCTGGGGGTCAGTCCGAAATAGAGTCAACAGAAAATTTGAATTTAATTAATAAACACAATAATACTGGCTTTATAATGAGTTATTCTTATGGCAGAGCTCTTCAGCAAGGCGCTTTAAGGTATTGGTCTAAAGATATAAAGGATATTGAAGGTACTCAGCAGATTTTTAATCACCGAGCCAAAATGAACACATTAGCTGCTCAGGGAAAATGGTCAAAGGATCTTGAGATATAATAAGAAAAAATTTATTTACCTAATATCCCCACCTAAGATTGAAAAAAATTTTTATAAAAATTTAAATGAAGTATTAAAACAAAAAAAAACAAGTTTTTTTCAACTACGACTTAAAAGAAATAGTTTTAAAAAAAGATTAATAATTGGACGCAGAATTCAAAAGATATGTAAAAAATTTAAAGTAAAATTTTTAATCAACGATGACGTATACTTGGCAAAAAAGTTAAATGCTGATGGATGTCATCTTGGTCAAAAAGATATGAAAATTAAAAAAGCAAGAAAATTAATTGGAAAAAAAATAATTGGAATTACATGTCATAATTCAATTAAATTAGCAAAGACAGCGATAAGAAATAAAGCAGACTATTTGGCTTTTGGGGCTTTTTATTTATCAAAGACGAAAAAAGTAAAATATAGAGCATCAATAAGTTTTCTTAAAAAAGCTCGAAAAATCACAAATACTCCAATTGTTGCAATTGGTGGTATTAACTCTTACAATTATAAAAATCTTTTGTTGAATAAAGCAAACTTTTTAGCTATCTCAGGCTACATTTGGAAAAATAAAAAACTTAAACCAAAAAACGCTATAAAAAAAATTATATGAAAATTAATGCAGGTGAAATTAGAGTGGGTATGTTGCTAGAATATAAAAACGATTTGTGGCAGGTGCTTAAAACACAGCATGTAAAACCTGGAAAAGGTGGAGCATTTGCTCAGGTTGAGATGAAGAGCGTAAATAAAAATACCAAACTAAATGAGAGATTTAGATCAAGTGAGACAGTGGAAAAGGCTTCATTAGATGAAACCAATTTTACCTTTTCATATGAAGACCAAGAAAAGTACTTTTTTATGAATCCTAAAACTTTTGAACAAACAGAAATTCAAAAAAGTCTAATAGGTGAAAAAGGTAAATTATTAACAGAAAACCTAGAAGTAACTATTAGTTTTTATAATGATAATCCTATTTCTTTAGATTTACCAAACCAAGTGACATGTAAAATTGATACCACAGATGCTGCATTAAAAGGTCAAACAGTTTCATCATCCTACAAACCTGCAGTATTAGACAATGGATTAAGTATACAGGTGCCACCATTTATTGAAGCAGGAGATAATATTGTCATAGATACTAGAAATTTAGAATACGTCAAAAAAATTTAATTTATGAACTCTATATCAGCAAATCTCAATGTGATGATTAAGGCATGCGAAAAAGCATCTAAAATTTTAATAAGAGATTTTGGTGAATTAGAGAAATTACAAGTATCTAAAAAAGGACCAAGGGATTTTGTAACTAGTTCTGATGTTAAAGCAGAAAAAATAATTATAGAGGAACTTAAAAAAGCAAGACCAAACTATTCAATCATTAGTGAAGAGAATGGTGTTGAAAAAAATAAAGATATTTCTAATTCATGGATAATTGATCCTATTGATGGAACAATAAATTTTTTACACGGAATACCACATTTTGCAATATCCATCGCTTTGAAATCAAACGACGAGATAATATGTGGATTGATATTTGATCCTATTAAAGATGAAATGTTTTATGCTGAAAAGGATAATGGAGCTTTTTTTAATAATCAACGAATAAGAGTCTCGAAAAAAAATAATTTGGACGAATGTTTATTTGCTGTTGGAAAATTAAAGAATGAACCAAGCTTTACTTATAGAAGATCTGGATGTGCCGCACTTGATATTGCATACGTAGCATCTGGAAGACTAGATGGATACGCACAAAGTAATCTAAATTTATGGGATATAGCCGCAGGTATAGTTTTAATTAAAGAAGC
>CABZTB010000019.1:0-3608 GCA_902528545.1 uncultured Pelagibacteraceae bacterium
TCTCAGTTTGAAACAAGGTCTACTTGGGGCGCAGAGGGAGATGTTCTTAAATTAGAAATTGATCCCAAATCACATTCTGCTTGGACGGGTGGAAAACAAAAATTATTAGACAAAGGTCGAATAAGTAAATTTAATAAAAAATTCCAAAATTTTAGATCAGAAAATAAAAGTTAATGACAAATGCTCCCTTAATGCCTATGGCAACAGCTGTATGGCTAGTAGAAAATACGACACTAACTTTCAAACAGATAGCTGATTTTTGTAATTTGCATGAAGTGGAAGTCCAAGGTATCGCTGATGGCGAAGTTGCTAAAGGAATTAAAGCTTATAATCCAATAATCTCAGGACAACTTTCAAGAGAGGAAATTGAATTATCTTCAAAAGATCAATCAAGGCCTCTAGAAATAAAAAATACTGACATTCAAATATCAAATACAGAAAAAAAAATTAAAAAGTACATCCCCCTATCAAAAAGACAAGACAAACCAGATTCTGCGTTATGGCTAATTAAAAATCATGTTATTTTAAAAGACTCACAAATTGCAAAGCTAGTGGGAGTTACAAAAAATTCTGTTACTTCAATAAGAAATAAAAGTTATTGGAATACCTGAACCTACATCAGATCAAATTGTCTATCCAAGTATTCTTTTAGTGCCACTTGTAGCTTTTGATAATCATTTAAATAGAGTAGGTTACGGGGGTGGTTATTACGATAGGTATATTCAAAAGGTAAAAAAGAACGAAAAAATTACATTAATTGGGTTAGCTTATTCTTTTCAAAAAGTAAAAAAAATACCAGCTAATAAATATGATATGAAACTGGATTTTATTGTAACAGATAAAAATTTTATATGAGAATTTTATTTTTAGGAGATGTGGTAGGGAACTCTGGTTGTTCGAAAATATTGAATAATCTTTTAAGCCAAAAAGAATTGAATAAAATTGATTTTGTAATCGTCAATGGAGAAAATGCAGCTGAGGCAGGAGTTGGATTAACAAAAGAAATCTGTGAGGATTTTTTTAAATGTGGTGTTGATGTCATTACCACTGGTAATCATGTTTGGGATCAAAAAGATATTATGAAATTTATTGATAATGAAAATAGATTACTTCGCCCAAAAAATTTATTTGAGCCAGCACCAGGTAAAGGATTTGAAGTTTTTCAAAATGAAAAAAATATAAAAATTGGAGTTTTAAATCTAATGGGAAATGTTTTTATGAAAAAATGTGATGACGTATTTGAGACTTCAGAAAAATTTTTAAAAGAGTATAAATTAAAAGTGGATTATGATTTTCTGGTTGTTGACTTTCATGGAGAAATTACTAGCGAAAAAAATGCGATAGGATATTTTTTTGATGGTAAAGCCACTCTAGTAGTTGGAACACATACACACATTCCAACAAATGATGCTAGAATTTTGAAAAATGGGACAGCTTATCAAACAGATGCAGGTATGTGTGGCGATTATGACTCAGTTATTGGAATGAATAAAGATAATTCTTTAAACAGATTTATGAAAAAGAATTCAACAAAACATTATCCGGCTACTGGTGATGCTACTTTAAGTGGAGTGATTGTTGATTGTGATATAAAAACTGGTCTAGCGAATAAAATTGAAAGCTATGTTTTTGGAGGTCAGCTTAAAAATACTTAGTTAGTTTATGGCAGGGCATTCTCATTGGGCAGGAATAAAACATAAAAAAGGTAAAGCTGATAAGCAAAGATCTAAAATTTTTTCTAAGTTGTCAAAAGAAATTACTGTTGCTGCGAAACTTGGGGATAAAGATCCAGCAATGAATCCAAGATTAAGATCTGCTGTCCAAGCTGCAAGATCAGCAAATATGCCTAAAGAAAATATAGAGAGAGCTATTGATAAATCTTCAGTTAATACCGAGTCAAATTTTGAAAATTTAAGATATGAGGGCTTTGGACCAGAAAAAGTAGCAGTAATAATAGAAGCATTAACAGATAATAAAAATAGAACAGCGTCAAGTATTAGAACTATTTTTCAAAAAGCAGGTGGCAATCTGGGAACTCTAGGCTCTGCCTCTCATAATTTTAATCAATTAGGAATAATAAAGATCAATAAAAAAGAGGTTTCTGATGATCAAATTTTTGAGCTTGCTACTAATGCTGGAGCTGATGAGTGTAAATCGGAAAATGATTTTCACGAAATACAATGTCCTGTCAGTGAAATTTATAATGTTAAAAAAGAATTAGAAAAAGAAATTACAAATTTCATATCAACAGAAATTGAATGGGTGCCACTAAATAGTGTAAAAATTTCTAAAGATAAAAATGAAGATTTAATAAATTTTTTTGAATTACTTGAAGACAATGATGATGTACAAAATGTTTACTCTAACGCTGAATTTATAGATTAAATTATGTTAATAATAGGTATAGATCCTGGAATTTCTGGTTCAATTTGTTTTTTAGATAATGGAAAAATCCTTGACGTTGTTGAAATGCCTATAATGACAGATGGGAAAAAAAATAAAAAACAAGTAAATGGTTCGCAAGTTTATAATGAAATTACCAAAAGAATTAAACAATTTGAAAAAAATCAAATTAGAGTTGTGATTGAACACGTTTCTGCAATGCCTGGTCAAGGCGTGACTAGTATGTTTAATTTTGGACAATCATTTGGAATCTTAAAGGGTATTTGTACCGCGATGCAATTACCCATGTACTTTGTAAGGCCCGCAAAATGGAAAAAATATTTTAATCTTTTAAATTCTGAGAAAGATGCCAGCAGGACAAGAGCAATAGAAATATTCCCTTATTTTTCATCTCAATTATCAAGAAAGAAAGACTCAAATAAAGCCGATGCGATTTTGATAGCGAGTTTTTATTATGAAACTTACAAAATTAACGAATAGCTCTAAATATTTAAGACAAAATCATGACACATTTAAGTGTGAGAAGACGATATGGAAGCTGATATCACGTCACAAGCAGTTGGGTTAGCCTCAAGTGCTGATTTTTCTTTAATAAATTTATTTATTAGAGCTGACATAGTAGTTAAGTCAGTGATTATAATGTTAATAGCTTGTTCTATATATTCATGGGCAGTAATTATTGAGAAATATAGATTGTTCAAAAAAATAAATCAATCTAGTGAAGAGTTTGAAACAAAATTTTGGAATTCTAAATCTGCAGAAACTTTTTATAATAATTTACCAGCAAACGTTCAAGATCCAATGGCTTTAATATTTAAAGATGCAATGCAAAATTTATTAAAGAGAAGATCTAGAACAGATTTAAACAATAGAATGACTACAATGTTAGAGACAGGTATTGAAAAACAAATTTCAAAAATTACCAAAGGTTTTACTTTTTTAGCAACAGTTGGATCAACAGCTCCATTCATAGGCTTATTTGGAACAGTTTGGGGAATTATGAACTCTTTTCAATCTATTGCGATTTCAAGGAATACGAGTTTGGCAATTGTTGCGCCTGGGATAGCCGAAGCTCTATTTGCAACTGCGTTAGGTCTACTGGCAGCAATACCTGCGGTTGTTGCATATAATAAATTTAATAATGACTCAATTAAGTATTCACAAAAATTAGAAAATTTCTCAAAAAGATTTTTAACGATTATCTA
>CABZTB010000020.1:0-3196 GCA_902528545.1 uncultured Pelagibacteraceae bacterium
TCATTTGTTTTATATTTTGACAAAGAATAAGTTTCAAATTCTTTTAAAATTTCATCTGACGGAATTTTCTTAAATTGGATTTCATGCTTATTAATTATGTCATTTATATTTTTTCCATCTTTAAATAAATTTTTTTGTATTTTTGCTATTTGAATATTCCTAGTATTTAATTGTTTAAGAATATTAGAAATTTCGTTTTTTTTTGAGGCCGAACTTTTTTTATTAAGAATATATCCACTGATAAGCAAGACCATTAAAAAGATTATTAAAATTTGATATATATATTTTTTTAAAGTCTTCATTAATTAATTTTTATAAATATTTATTTATTTTTTTTAAAGAAATATATTGACCCTATAGCATCATTATATTAAAGGGGGCGTTCTGTTGCCAGGTGCCCCAGACCCCGTTTACTTAATTAATAAAATTAATTAAGCAGCAATTGCGTAACTTTCGTTAGCATTTATAAATTAGCCCTTTACGGAGGAACAATTCCGAACGAAAGAATAGCCTTTAGTCACTCGTCGAATCTAGTTCACCCCCATAAGTTGTAATTGGTGGAGGTGGTGGGTACTGCCCCCACGTCCGCAATGGTTATTACGAAATTCGTTTATCGTCATAGTTGGAAAACCAACTTTATTAATATAAAAGGAATTGCAAGAGATTCAATACCAATCATGAAATTAACTAAAGAACAATCTGCAGAAATTAAGAATCAGCAGTCTCAAAATAATAAAACAAAAAGGGTTGTAGTTTTAGAGTTGGAAAATATTCTTTACGAGGCAATACCAGCTTTAGATCATGGTTTTGTAAGGGTAATTGATTATATGGGTGATGATACATCTATTGTTCAAGCCGCAAGAGTTTCTTATGGAAAAGGAACCAAACAGGTATCAACTGATTCCGGGTTGATAAAATATCTGATGCGTCATTGGCACAGTACACCATTTGAAATGTGTGAAATTAAATATCACATTAAATTACCGATTTTTATTGCTCGTCAATGGATAAGACATAGAACTGCAAATGTTAATGAGTATTCTGCAAGATATTCTATTTTAGATAAAGAATTTTACTTACCAAACTTTGAAAATTTAGCTGCTCAATCAACAAGTAATAGACAAGGAAGGGGAGATGTCCTTGAAGGAACTCAAGCAAGAGAAGTACTAGAACTTTTGAAAAATGATGCTGAAAGAACTTATTCAAATTATGAAACTATGCTCAATGAAAGATATGATGGATCAACTATTGATAACAATAAAAAAGGTTTAGCTAGAGAACTTGCAAGAATGAATTTAACATTAAATACCTACACTCAGTGGTATTGGAAAACAGATCTTTTAAATTTAATGAATTTTTTAAGACTAAGAGCAGATCATCACGCTCAATATGAAATTAGAGTTTATGCTGATATCATGTTGGACACATTAAAAAAGTGGGTACCAATAACCCATGAAGCTTTTATGGATTATAGAGTGGGTGGTACAGAAGTTTCCGCCAAAGGTAATGTTGTAATTCAAAAATTAATTAAAAGAGAAGATGTCACTTTAGAAAGTTCTGGTTTGTCAAAAAGGGAATGGAATGAATTAATGGAAGCTTTCAATCTTAAAGATAAGTTGATTTAATTTTATTAGCAAAATCTATATAAATTTTTGAAATTTCGTTATTAGGATCTTCTTCAACTATTGGTTTTCCATTATCACTTGTCTTTCCTATTTCAGGCTTAATTGGTATTTCACCCAAAAATTCTTTATTGAATTCTTCTGAGGTTTTACGAACTCCACCCTCACCAAATATCTTATATTTTTTATTATCATCCCCAATGAAGTAACTCATATTGTCTACAAGTCCTAAAATTTTAACTCCCAGTTTATCAAACATTTTAATTCCTTTTTTAACATCTAATAAAGCTACTTCTTGAGGTGTTGAAACTATGATTGCTCCGTCCATTTTAATTTCTTGTGAGAAAGTTAATTGTGTATCCCCTGTACCAGGAGGCATATCTACAATTATAAAGTCCAAATCTTTCCAATTTACTTTTTGGGTAAAAGTCCTTATTGCACTAGTCACCATCGGACCTCTCCAAATCATTGGAGTTTGCTGATCAGTAAGAAAACCAATAGACATACATTGAATATCGTATTTTAAAATAGGATCTAGTTTTTGGCCGTCACTTTTTGGTTTTTCCTTTATTCCAAACATTTTTGGAATTGAAGGTCCATAAATATCTGCATCTAGCAAACCAACTTTACAGCCTATATGTTTTAATGCTAAAGCAAGATTGGATGCGAAAGTTGACTTTCCAACCCCTCCTTTTGCACTAGATATAGCAATAGTAAATTTTGTTCCAATAATTGGTTTTTTTGTGAATACTTTTTGCCCACGTTCCTTAGTTGTTGCGGCACTTAGTTCTGGCTTTTTATCTGGCATTATTTGATCTTAGCTTGTTTTTGTTAAATTAGACACTATATAGATGAGATATGTCAGATGATTTTAAACAAAGAGGTGGTAGCCCTTGGGGATCACCGCCAGGTGGAGGCGGAAGTGGTAATGGCTCAGGAAGAGGTCCAAGACCACCAGATGTAGACAAGATCATTAGAGAGTTTCAAGAAAAGATTAAAAAGTTTTTACCAGGAGGCAGTTCATCTGGAGGAAAGCAAGCAGTTTTAGTATTAATTATTTTAGGTTTTGTCTGGTTAGCAAGTGGTCTTTATAGAGTGCTTCCTGATGAACAGGGTGTTGTTTTAAGATTTGGAAAATTTGTTAAAACAACTCAACCAGGTTTAAATTATCATATTCCTTTCCCAGTAGAATCTGTTTTAACACCAAAAGTAACAAAAGTTAATAGGATCGATATTGGCTTTAGGTCGGAGAGAGATAGTGGTTTTTCATCTGCAGCAGGAGGTGTAGCAGATGTTCCTCAAGAAAGTTTAATGCTTACTGGTGATGAAAATATCGTTAATATAGATTTTTCTGTTTTTTGGGTAATTAAAGATGCGGGCAATTTTTTATTTAAAATTCAAGATCCTGAGGGAACTGTAAAAGCTGCAGCAGAAACAGCAATGAGAGAAGTTATTGCAAGATCCGATATTCAACCAATTTTGACTGAGGGAAGATCTTTAATAGAAACAGACACCCAGGAAATAATTCAAAAAATTTTAGACGAGTACACATCAGGAATTCAAATTACACAAGT
>CABZTB010000021.1:0-2552 GCA_902528545.1 uncultured Pelagibacteraceae bacterium
TGATGGACTTCATCAAGCCCTGGAAGCAAAAGAAAGAATTCCCATAAAAGTTGAAAATCAAACTTTGGCTTCAATTACTTATCAAAATTATTTTAAATTATATGATAAAATTTCTGGTTGTACTGGAACAGCAGTAACAGAATCTCAAGAATTTTACGAAATATATAATCTTCCAGTAGTTGTCATTCCAACTAATAAAAAAATGATAAGAAATGATTTTAATGACCAAATATTTAGAACAGAGACTGAAAAAAATGATGCTATTATTAAAAAGATAAAAGAGTGTCACCAAAAAGGTCAACCTTTATTGGTGTTTACCTCTAGTATTAATAAATCTGAAATATATTCAAATCTATTAAACAAAGAGAGTATTAAACATGAAGTACTTAATGCTAAAAATCATGAAAATGAAGCTGAAATAATAGCAAACGCTGGCAAAGAAAATTCTGTAATTATAACTACCAGTATTTCTGGTAGAGGAGTAGACATTCAGCTTGGTGGAAAGAAAGGCTCAATCCCAGATGAAGAATTAAAGTTGAATAAAGAAAAAATTAAATCACTTGGCGGATTATTTGTAATTGGAACTGAAAGAATGGAGTCTCGAAGAGTTGACAATCAAGCAAGAGGTAGATCAGGACGTCAAGGTGATGAGGGAAATTCAATCTTTTATGTAAGTCTTGAAGATGATTTAATGAGAATTTTTGGATCAGACTCGATGAATAATATATTACAAAAACTTGGTCTTAAAGATGGAGAAAGTATTGATCATCCTTGGATAAATAAAGCTTTAGAGAGAGCCCAGCAAAAAGTAGAGGCTCGAAATTTTGACATAAGAAAAACATTAATTAAATTCGATAACGTTTTAAATGACCAAAGAAATGTAATCTTTAGTCAAAGAGAAGATGCCATGAATAGTGACACAATTTTTGATTATTCTAATAGTTTTTTAAACGAAATAATTGATGACCTTATTAGACTTAAAATAAAGAAAAAGTCCAATCCTAAAAGCACTGATTTTGAAAATAAACTTAAATCAATTTTAGGTAAGAATTTTATATATTCATACCTAGAGGAACTTACAAATTGTAGTGATAAAGAATTAAGGGAGTCATTAAATAAGAAATTTCAAGACTCCAGGGAGGAAAGAATAAAATTGTTAGGTAAAGATCAATCTCAGGATATAGAAAAAAGAATATTTTTACAAACTATTGATATAAATTGGAAATCCCACATTCAGTATTTAGAACAACTTAGACAAGTAATCGGGTTAAGATCTTACGGTCAAAGAGATCCTTTAGTGGAATATAAAAAAGAAGCATTTCACTTATTTGAAAGTTTGTTAAATAAATTGAAACTTGATTTAACAACAATATTAATGAATCTTACCTTGGTTCAATCACAAACAAAAAATTTACAAGAAACTAAAATAAAATCTGATAACCCAAAATGCTTATTGGCCTTAAATAATGACAGAAAAATTTCAAGAAATGAAAAATGTGAGGCTACAGGAAAAAAATTTAAACATTGTTGTGGAGCTTTATAAAAAGTAAAGCATTAATCCTATAACAAAAATTGCAAGTCCAGCACCTACAACAAATATTTTTTTGGATTTTAAAAAGTGATTAAAATTACTTTTTTCTAAATTTAGCGAACTTAATTCATTTAAATTACTCATAAATCCTTTACCTCTACCTATTTTTAAAAATTTATTTTTTCTACCATCAAATATTTCCTCTGGGGACATTTGTTTAAAATTTTCTAAATTTTTATTTAAAGCATTTCTAACATTTTCTAGTATCAAATCTTTGTCTCTGTGCGCACCTCCAGATGGCTCTGGTATAATTTCATCTATTATCTCAAGCTCATGTAAATCTTTAGCCGAAAGCTTCATTGCTTTAGCTGCATCTAGCATTTTTTTTGGATCTCGCCATAAAATTGTTGCACATCCCTCAGGAGAAATAACTGAGTAAATTGCATTTTCTAACATTAAAACTTTATTAGATGATGCAAGAGCGATTGCACCTCCCGAGCCACCTTCCCCAATAACAATTGCAATCGTTGGAACTTTTAATTTCATACAACATTCTATTGATTTTGCGATGGCCTCTGCCTGGCCTCTTTCCTCTGCACCAACACCAGGATAAGCGCCCGGAGTATCAATAAATGATATGATTGGTATATTAAATTTATCAGCCAGCTGCATTAGTCGAATAGTCTTTCTGTAACCTTCTGGTCTCATCATGCCAAAATTTCTTTTGATTCTTGAATCTAAATCCTCTCCTTTTTCCTGTCCGATAACTAAAACTGATAAACCATTAAACTTCGCAAACCCACAAAGCACTGAAAGATCCTCGCCATAAAAACGATCCCCTGATAAAGGGATGAAATCTTCAAACAAATTATCTATAAAAAATTTTGACTTCGGCCTATCCTCATGTCTAGCTACCATTGTAGTTTGCCAAGGATCTAAGTTTGCATATACCATTTTTAATTTTTCATCTAACTCGTTTTGTATCTGAGAAATTTTTTGTGTATCTACTTCTGAAAGTCCA
>CABZTB010000022.1:0-2078 GCA_902528545.1 uncultured Pelagibacteraceae bacterium
CTAAAAAAAGCATGTTAAAACTAATACTTGATCTAAAAAGAATATCGTAAAGTATTGCACAAGTTAAAATTACTCCCAAAGTATTGCTATAGTAGTCACTATGTATTGAGAAGAACTTTGAGATAAAACCCCACAAAATTATTTGAATTGTCGGCCAATAAATTAAATCCAAAATTCTTGGTAAAGAACTTTTAATTAAATAAAAGTGTCTCAGGAAAAGACCATACATTTTATTGAAATTCATACTTTTTCCCTTGTTAGTTTTAAAAAAACTTCTTCCATATTTTTTCTTCCATGTTTTTTAATTAATTCCTCTGGTCTACCCTCATCAATAATTGACCCTTTATTCATCATTAAAACTGAAGAACATAGTCTCTCTACCTCTGCCATATTGTGAGATGCTAATAGAATTGATGTTTTATTTTCCCGTTGATAATCTTCTAAAAAACTTCTAACAAAATCACCTGTTTCAGGATCAAGTGATGCCGTAGGTTCATCAAGAAGTAAAACTTTTGGATTATTAATTATTGATTTTGCAAGACTAACCCTATTTTTTTGACCAGATGACAACTCCCCAGTTAATTTATCTATAAATTCGTAGAGTCTTAATTTTTCACACAGATATTCAATTTTTTCCTTATGTTTGCTTACATCATAAAGCCTCCCATAAACTTCTAAATTTTGTCTAACTGTCAATTTTTTTGGCAACTCTATATAAGGTGATATAAAATTTAATTGATTTAATAAATCTACACGTTGATTTTCAATTTCGACTCCATTTATTAAAACTTTTCCTTTTGATGGTTTTAATAAACCTAAAATCATACCGATTGTAGTAGTTTTTCCACAACCATTAGGACCAAGTATACCAATAATTTCATTTTGATTTACTTTAAAAGAAACTTCTTTTACTGCTTCTTTTGTATTATAAATTTTTGATAATCCTATTACTTCAAGTGGTTTTTTCATTGAATCTTGACGCTCTTAATAACCTATCATTAATTGTTTTACCATATCCTCTATCAGGAATTTTACATACTGCAATCGAGCTGTATTTCTTTTTTTTTATTTTTCTTAAAGTTGAATATAAATTTTTTGCAGCCTCTTTTAGATTTCCTTTCTGTGACAAAAAATAATAATTTGGTTTACTTACTTTTTTCTTTCTAATCAATAAGTATGCCTCATCTTTACGAATATTTTTTGCATTAAGTCTGATGGACAAACCTGGTGAATAGTGAACCTTAAGTTGGCCTGGTGAAACGATTTTTGAAGGTTTGTTATTTATTATTATTTTTTTTCTAAGTATTTTTTGAATAGTTGAAACATTTAAGCCTCCCAATCTTAAAATTTGAGGATTCTTTCTGAGATCAATAATTGTTGATTCTACTCCAATAGATGATTTTCCGCCCTCAAGTATATACTTAATTTTTTTTCCAAAATCTTCTTTTACATCATTGGATGTAACAGCACTTACCCTAGATGAGGGATTAGCACTTGGAGCTGCTAAAGGAAATTCTAAAATTTTTAGTAATCTTCTCGTGACTGAGTGCCGCGGAAATCTTACTGCCAATGTATTTTTTTTGTTAGTAATTATTTTTGAAATTTTTGATGATTTTTTAAGATTTAGTATAAACGTTAAAGGACCAGGACAAAATTTTTTATATAGTTTAATAAAGTCATTGTTTAAATGACAATCTTTTTTTAACCTTTGAATATTCAAATAATGAACTATTAGTGGGTTATTTTTTGGTCTTTTTTTAAGCTTATATATTTTTTGACAGGCTTGGTCTGAGTAGGCATTACCTGCTAAACCATAAACTGTTTCTGTAGGTATAGCAATACACTCCCTTTTATGTAGAAGTTTTTTTGCTTTTTTAATATTTGCAAGATTCGTTTTCATGTATTATCTGAGAGTATTATATGAAAGATAAAGATTTACCAAATGATTATGAATCTTCGTCTCTGGAGGAATTAACTCTCGAAGTTAATAATTTAATTGAGGATTTAGAAAGTCAAAAAGATTTACAAAATTCAATTAAAAAATATCAAAATTTGATAAAACTTAACAATATCATCGA
>CABZTB010000023.1:0-2054 GCA_902528545.1 uncultured Pelagibacteraceae bacterium
TAAAGAATTGGCGAATTGTATCAGATTTTTGTCTATAGATGCTGTCCAAAAAGCTAATTCTGGACATCCAGGTATGCCTATGGGTATGGCTGATGTTGCAACTGTTCTCTTTAAAGATTTCTTAAACTTTAATCCTAAAAATCCAGATTGGATTAATAGAGATAGATTTGTTCTATCTGCAGGACATGGTTCTATGCTACTTTACTCGCTACTCTATCTGACGGGTTATAAAAGTATTTCTTTAAGAGAAATTAAAAAATTTAGACAACTAAATTCAATATGTGCAGGTCACCCCGAATATCATCCAAGCACTGGCATTGAAACTACAACAGGTCCTTTAGGACAGGGAATTTCAAATGCAGTTGGTTTTGCAATCTCAGAAGAAATTTTAAAAAAAAGATTGGGAAAAAAAATTATCAATCATAAAACTTACGTTTTAGCGGGTGATGGTTGTTTAATGGAAGGAATAAGTCATGAGGCTTTAAGTCTTGCTGGACACCTAAAACTTAAAAACCTGATATTACTTTTTGATAACAATTCAATCTCAATAGATGGTCCAACAAACTTAACTGTATCTGATGATCATGAAAAGAGGTTTAAAAGCTATGGCTGGAATTATTTAAAAATTAATGGACATAATTTTAAAGAAATAACAAAGGCTCTTCAAAAAGCACAAAAATCAAAAAAACCTATAGCAATCTCTTGTAAAACAACGATTGGATACGGATCCCCAAATAAAGGTGGTAAAGCATCATCCCATGGCAGTCCATTAGGTGAAGATGAAATAAGATTAGTCAGAAAAAAATTAAACTGGCCACACAATAATTTTGAAATTCCAAAAAACTTAATGGATCAATGGAGATCAATAGGTAAAAAAGCGTCAATTAAAGCTAATAAGAATAAAAAAAAATTTTCACTAAGATTTTATAAAAATAATATCAATGCAGAAATAGATAAAGCAAAATCAGAATACTTAAAAAAATTACAACCAATAGCTACAAGAAAATGTTCAGAAAAATTTTTGGAAATTGCAACCAAACTTCCAAACTTAATTGGCGGATCAGCAGATTTAGCAGGATCCAATAATACTAAAACCAAAAATCATAAAATTATTCAATCAAATGATTTTTCCGGAAATTATATCCATTTTGGAGTAAGAGAACATGCGATGTGTGGTATTATGAACGGTATCTCACTTCATAGTGAGCTTGTTCCCTATGGTGGAACTTTTTTAATATTTAGCGATTACTGTAAACCATCAATAAGACTAGCAGCTATGATGAAACAAAAAGTTATTTATGTTTTTACACATGACTCAATTGGTCTTGGAGAGGATGGACCAACACATCAACCAATAGAACAATTGACAAGTTTACGATCAATACCAAATTTAAATGTTTTTAGACCTTCTGACTTAATAGAAACTTTTGAGTGTTGGCAATCGGCATTAAATAGCAAAAGTTCTCCAAGCGTAATAGCCCTAACAAGACAAAGCTTAAATCCAATTAGAACAAAAAAATCATCTAAAAATTTGTCTTTAGCTGGCGCTTATGAAGTTTTAAGAACAAGTGATAGAATAAGTGTAACTATTATAGCAACAGGATCCGAAACTAGTCTTGCAATGGACGTTAGTCATAAATTAGCCACAGATGGCATTTATTCAAAAGTAATATCAATGCCTTGCCAGGAATTATTTGATCAACAAAGTGAAGTCTACAAAAATAAAATTTTAAATGAAACTAAGCTTGTAATTTCTATAGAGGCCTCTGAAACTAATTATTGGAAAAAATATACTGGCAGCAAGGGACTTAATTTTGGCATTGATGATTTTGGAAAAAGTGCACCTTATAAAGATATATATAATCACTTTGAATTAAGCCCAGAGATTATAGTAAAAAAGATTAAAAAAAGATTATGACAATCAAGGTTGGAATAAATGGAATGGGGAGAATAGGAAGAATGATTGTTCGATCAATTATTGAGAATAAAAATAAAAATATAGAAATTAAATACATCAATAATAGAACAAATTCTGAAACATGCTCATCTCTGTT
>CABZTB010000024.1:0-2009 GCA_902528545.1 uncultured Pelagibacteraceae bacterium
CTGTGGGATTTATTATTTTAAGCTCAATTCAGTATAAAAATCATGGCAAAAGCATTGAAACTATTTTTTTATCCATCTTGGCAATCTTATTTTTAATCAGCTATTTTATCTTAGTTTTCAAAGCTTAATTTATCCCCAATATTCACAGGAGTTTCTGTAAATTTTCAGAATCAATTAAAAGGTGATACAGCTTTAAAATCATATCTGTTATAGTATAAATGAATTAAGGGGCAACCCTTAACTGGCCAATTGGGCAAAAGCCGAGAGGTACAAATCCAAGGGGCAGAAAGTTCTGCAAAGCATCGCTGAACATGCAGAACGGGAGGCATGGCGGTAGCGCATCAACGACGTGCCAAAACAACTGTTCTTTGCACCCTTAAAAGTGCAAGGAAACAGGGGTATCTCAAGAAAAATGCATCTAAAAGGCACGAAATTTCAATTAAAAGTCTGGAAATACCTAAAAACTATTCCAAAAGGTAAAATAAAAACGTATAAACAAGTTGCTGCTGCAATAAACAGCCCTAAATCAGCTAGAGCTGTAGCTAATGCTTGTGCTAAAAACCCATATGCTCCAAAAATACCTTGTCATAGAGTGATTAGATCTGATGGAGCTCTTGGAGGTTATTCCGGTAGAGGTGGAATCAAGCAAAAACTCAAGTTACTAAGATCCGAAAAAGTAGCTATTTAGAGCTATTTTAAACATTTTTAAAGTTAAAAAAGTGAGTAAAATAAACGTTTTTTTACCTTTTTATAAGATTACTTTCTAAATAACATAATTCACCCTTCGGTTGTACCATATATTAGCTTATATCAAAAATAGACCCCTCTATGGGCGTTTAAATGCTATATTCAATTAGTGCATCACTCTACTATTCAACTATATCAATGCTATTGGACTGCACTATTTTTTTGGAATTTTCGTAACAACAATCAGAAAAAGTCCCTATTTTAAAAGGTCTTGGTGTTTCAGCCGCTATTTCTGCCTTAATCATTTTGTGTCACTTTACATTAGGTGTTTTTTTAGCAGATAGAAAATTTAGTTTACAAGTCATACTAAAAAGCCCACCTTTTTATGCAATCATTATTGCAGTTTTTTTACTTTATTATGATTATCAACTTCCAGGATTTATAGAAAATACTACTTTTTTATTAATGTATGCCACAATATTTTTAATTTTGATGTCATTAGGAATAGCACTAACAAGACTTAAAGTTTTTTCACTTAACAAGGCAATATTTTCTTCTTTAGGCCGAGTGATTGTTGGACCTATTATCGGTTATTTATTGATATTATATTTTGGTCTAGAAGGGTTTGCAGCTGGTGTATTATTGATTCAATGTTCAATGCCTAGCGCAGTTCTTAATTATCTTGTTGCATCAATTTATTCACCAAAAAAAATTGTTGATAGTGTTGCTAGTACTATTGTTGTGTCAACACTCATGTCTTTTATAACTATTCCAATAGTTGTATTCTTTGCTTTAAAATACTTTAATTAATCTATATCCTTCTTATATGAAGGCTATTACATTTAATCTTTTGGCGTGGGTGATGCTTCCAATTATGGATGGTTTTGCTAAATATTTAAGTGCAGAATTACCTGTATTACAAATCACTTGGGCAAGATATTTTTTTACTGTGGCGTTCACCTTACCAATTATGTTTTTCTTTTTTCGAGAAAATCTTGTTTGGACAGATAAACCGAAGCTACAATTTATAAGAGGCTTAATACTTTTAACAGCAAATATTTGTTTCTTTTATGCCATTTCAGTAATCTCTTTAGCAAAGGCATTAACTTTGGCATTTGTTGCACCCTTGATTGTTACAGCTTTTTCTCCAATTTTTTTAGGTGAGAGGGTTGGATTTAGAAGATGGTCAGCTGTAATTATAGGATTTATAGGATCCTTGGTTGTTATAAGACCTGGTTTTGTAGAAATTAATTTAGCAAGTATTGCTGCGCTTGGAACAGGAATAATGTATGGATTTTATTTAATTATTACTCGTAAGTTAA